>CAYJMN010000035.1:6355-42223 GCA_964371045.1 uncultured Chromatiales bacterium
GGAGAAGGCGGAGATCGCGGTGCGGGCACGGGTCCCGGTACGGGAGAAGGCGGAGATCGCGGCGCGGGTACGAGTCCCGGCACAGGAGAAGGCGGAGATCGGGGTAGGGGTACTGCGCCTGGTACTGGCGAAGGCGGAGATCGTGGCAGGGGTACGGCGCCCGGTACGGGCGAAGGTGGAGATTGGGGCAGAGGTACTGCGCCCGGTACCGGCGAAGGAGGAGTGTGGCAAAAGGAAAGGCGTACAGTGTATGGTCCCGATCCCAGGCCGTTGTTGGCGCGATATTTCGAATACGATCCGAGGTATGTGCAGCATATCGTACCGTATCAGAGCGTCGATACAGCTTGGAGTACGGGCATGCTCTATGATTTTTCCAGTTTCGAGTTTGAACATCCCTTACCTGAATTCACGGCCGAGATGATTGAGGATGGCAAGACATTCATGCTCGGGAATATTCACTTCGAATTCGACCGCGACGTCATTCGAAAAGAATATCTGGCGGAACTGATGGAGAAAGTTCAGATATTCACCGTCTACCCCGATCTCGTGGTCGAGGTTCGTGGTCATACCGATAAGGAAGGAAGCGACGATTACAACGAAAATCTTTCGATGCGCCGCGCCCTCGCCGTGAAAAACTTCTTCGTCACGCAAGGTGTTTCCCCAAGAAGGATTCAGGCGAAGGGGTACGGAAAGAACCGGCCTCTCACGGATGACGACACCGAATTCGGCAGGGCGATCAATCGTCGTGTAGAAATGCACGTGCTCACATTGGGAAAAAAGGCGGGGGCACGATGAGGGGAATAACGCAGCGCATGCGCGTTCCGCGGTTCGATTACGCACGGCGCTGTCCTGGACGGTCCACCAGACCTGCCGCTGGATTACAACAACGATCCAGGTGTTCCGGGAGAGAGACCGAACCTGCTGTACGGTCGCATGTTGCCGTCGCATCACATGGAATTGCGTCCCCACTACTGCTAGTCATGCTCGGGATGTTTCTGCAGGCCTTGCTGCCCAGTCAACTTGTTTCCCAGGAAATTGTGTATCCGGGTCGTCCGCGCTATTCGGAAGGCAGGCTCGCCATCACCGCCGGTGGTGGAATCGCGAAATACAGTGGCGAGTTTTCCGGCGGAAGCGTGGGACCAAACTACTGGGCGTCCATGTCCTGGACGGTCGGATCGTATGTACGCTTTGGTATGCAGGTTGAAAAGGGTTTGCTGCCGTACAATCGGCGCTGGCGACGGAATACACAAGGTGCATTCGACGTCCAGTTCGGCCATACCGGCAATCAGGTCGATCGGAGTACAGAGTTCCAGGCAATCGCAGGTATGGTGTATCTCGACATGCTTCCGGGGCGTTTTTTGAATACATATTTTCTCGGCGGCGCGGGACGCTTATGGTACAATCCGGAGGACTATCGTCTCGGAGGTTTGTATCTCATGCCGGACGAACCTGAGCAACAGACGTGGGTGTTTCCTGCCGGCGTCGGTATCGAGGTGTCGTTCTCCCGGCGCGTCGCTTTTGCCGCGGAAGTGCGGACCAACCTCACCATGGCCGGCGATCTCGATGCGTTTCCGTCGGACAAGGTGCGCGATACCTATGCGGAACGAACGGGAGGAGAAAGAAATCCGAACGCCGCGGAGACGGCGAACGATTTCTATTTTTCTCTCACCGCCGGACTGCGTATATATCTTTTTCCCGACAATGATATCGATAGTGATGGCCTTTCAAACGACGAGGAAGAGGATTACGGAACGAATCCCTACGATCAGGACACGGACGGAGACGGACTGAGCGACTGGTATGAATTGATACAGCTGAAAAGCGATCCGTTCCGTGTTGATACGGACAACGATGGTCTGACCGATTTCGAGGAAGTGGTGAAATATCGAACCCGTTCGGACACGCTCGATACCGATGGCGATCACCTGAACGATGCCGACGAAATTCAGACGTGGAATACCAATCCCCTGCTTCCGGACACCGATGGCGATGGATTGCCCGATGGCGATGAGATCGTGCTGGGCACCAACCCGAACAAGGTCGACACCGACGGAGACGGGATACCCGACGGCAAGGAACTCGAAATCGGTACGAGTCCGCTGCTGCCGGATTCTGATGGTGAGGGTCTCACGGATGATTACGAGCTTTACACCTCACAAACGGATCCCCTGAAAGCGGATACCGACGCAGACGGATTGACGGACTTCGAAGAGGCGATGATTGTACTGACGAATCCCCTGAAAGCCGATTCGGATGGCGACACGCTGAGCGATTTCGTGGAATTGCGCGTGCTCGACACCAATCCTGTGAGTCATGACACCGACAGCGACGGTTTCAGGGATGATGTCGACACATGCCCTCGCGTTCCGGAAAACTACAACGGCTACCAGGATGATGACGGCTGTCCCGACAAGCGTGAGAAGGGTGGCCCGGGTTCCGGCACGAACTGACAGCCGCGACGCGGTATCCTCCGTTGATTTACCGGCCGGGATACGTGATGTGTGCAGATGAGCTTGTTATTTGATAGAGACACCCGATGAAATATTTACCCGAACTTTTTTCCAGCAACAGGGAATGGGCGAGCGGTCAGCTCCGCGCCGACCCTGATTTTTTCCGCAAGTTATGCGACATCCATGATCCGGAATACCTGTGGATCGGGTGCTCGGACAGCAGGGTGCCTGCCAATGCCATCATCGACCGCGCTCCCGGCGAACTGTTCGTCCACCGCAATGTCGCCAATATCGTGCCTCTGTCGGACGTCAACGCCATGGCCGTGATCGATCTCGCGGTGAACACGTTGCGAGTGAAGCATATCATCGTATGCGGACATTATCATTGCGGCGGTATTCATGCCTTTCTCGAAGGCAAGCGCGGCGGCGCGGCGGGACTGTGGCTGCAACATCTGGGTATCGTAGCCCGCGAATTCGACAGTGAACTCGAGGGTATCCAGGATTTTGACGACCGCTGGGATCGGTTGTGCGAACGTAACGTCATGTCGCAGGTGCGGAACGTCGCTTCGTCGGACGTTGTCCAGAACGCCTGGAAGCAAGGTTTTCCGCTCGCCGTGCACGGCTGGATTTACGATCTCAAGGACGGTCTCCTGCGGGACCTGGAAGTGACGCAGGCCGGGGCGTGAACGGACGTCCGCATCGAGCAATCGTGTGATCGATGAGCATTTCCGCCTCTGGCGGATACTGCATTGTGAATGTCGGATTGGCGGAAACACTTCCGACGAAACTCTATGAAGCCCTTTCACAATCGAAAGCGCGCAACAATCACCCACCCCGGGTAATCTGAATGAAATACCAAAGGTGTGGGGGCGTTCGTGGAAACCCGATATTACATTCCCGGTGGAATCTCAAGTATGAAATCAGGATATACAATCAAACAAGGCCAGTACCTGGCGTTCATTTATTACTACACGAAGCTGAACGGTCGCGCTCCATCGGAGGCGGACATCCAGCGCTATTTCAAAGTATCGGCACCGGCGGTACACCAGATGATCGTGAATCTTGAAAAGCACGGTTTTATTGCGAGGATACCCGGTCTGGCCCGCTCGGTAAAACTCCTGTTGACTCGGGAGCAACTGCCCGACCTGAATTGAGCACCGCCATTCCGTCATGATGAATAACGATCGAGAAAACAGTAAGGCACGGTTTCGTATCCACGGGAATTCAAGCGTATGTCGAGTCCCGCATGCAATCAACTCCGACCATCGATACCGAGGACAGGATCAAACACCTTGTGGACAAGATCGTCGTGGAGTGAAAGAAATGAAGTGTCGGCACAGGGGACCGATCCGCATCAGTGGATCCGCCGACATAGGTCACGCATGCTTTACCCGTGTCCACGGTGAGACGCTTCCCGACGCTGGCATTTCAATGTGCGCGGAGCGGCGTCACACCGGCGAGCATGGTTTGAGGAGGCGGATCATGATTGGAAGGAGTGTCTCACAATCATCACAATACGTCGCGACCCATCGTGTCAGGTGACGTTCCAGCCTCGCGTCAGGTATGAATCTGCTTCCGGCAATTCGCGCGATTGCGCGAATTCGGGTTTGCAATTTCCGGAAACGATTTCGATATTCCGTACAATCTTCGTTGATAAACCACGTCAGATCGGGGGTTTGGAATCATCTGCTCGCGACGCGCGATGTCGGGCGTACAGAATCCGGGGCGATTGCGGTTAGTGAGGATAACAGCGGACGGCAGAATCTTGAAAGGTCGTGTCTGCAACCTGTGAACAAGATGATACATACTTCGTGCGGAAAAGATACACAGTGTTCCTCGCATATAAATCGTCGATCTGGTTTTAACAACGAATAGGCTATGTATAATCGGCAACTCTCACTCAAACCGGTGGGTATTCCTTGAATCGGGAATATTCGGAAACCATATACTCAACGTGGAGCCCATTGATGAATGAAGCGATTCCTGCGATAATGACGTTCGACATCAAGGTCGCCGAGTGGCGTGAAATCGAACCCTCGTGGTCTGTGAGAATCGAGGTCCCGGCGGATACCACGCTCCGCGCATTCCACTTCATGATTCAACAACTGGTCGATTTTGATAACGATCACCTTCATCAGTTCGTTGCTGGCCGCACCTGGCGTGGTCAGAGCACTGTCTTCAGCGAGCCCCTTTCTCCTGTCGAATCCGACGAAGGCGAGAAAACAACTCTCGCGGAAATCTTTCCGTTACCGAAAGGTCACAAACTCTTCTACCACTTCGATTTCGGGGACGATTGGGTGTTCGGAATCGCGTTTCAACCACGTGCGAAGCAGTCGGATGCAAGGGGGGAGTTTCCGCGGATCGTGACGCAGACGGGGACTCCGCCAAAACAATACAACTATGAGGATCAGTGAATATCAACATGCCAATGCGAGGACAACATTCTCTTCCCGTTGTCGCTGAGTTCGATCATTCGCGGTGTGCGTAATGAACGGTACATCATTCGGCAAACATAAATACGCAACAAAAATGGTGACGTTAACATCACTGATAATTGCGAGATCATTCCAGACAGGTTTCGCATGAAAGACAATACCAACAAGACAAAAGAACCGAACGGCTACAATGGAAAAAGCAAATAAACAGCGGAACGGGGAATTAATTCTCAAGACAGAGGCTGCGTATGACCACGCCTGGCAGATGGGAAATGTCGATGCTATTGTCGCTTGCATCACAAAAGACGCGGTACTGATAAGCCCTCGCGGTGATGTTGCTTGCGGTCACGAGGAGATTCGGAAGCTCCTCGGTGAGTTTTTAGGTGGTCCCGCCAAGGGCTCGACACACACAGGTCGCATTATCCGGGTAAATTTCGTGACGGACGATGTCGCCGTTGTCGATGGTGAAGCACTAATTGAAGGCGTGGAATTCGCTGATTTGTCCACCTTGGCGCATCATAGGTTCACTGATGTTCTGGTTCGTAGCGGCGATGCCTGGCTTATTTCCCAAATCCGTGCGTATGCAATTTATTAGGTTGACACAAGAGTATTTCATGTTGTATCGAAGGTATCCGGAAAATTCAGAGTAAGTAAGCTCGATGTTCAACAGCATAGACACAAAGACGTAATTGTTTCGATTGAAGTGGTTTGCTAAAAGCCCGAACATCAGCAACCCTTGAGGGTCGCACAGGTCGGATGGCGCAGTACGCGTCCAGTAGAGCCAGTATCAAATTCATATATAAGGAGGTCCCATGTCGTTCTATCTCATGCGTTTCAGTTACACGCCCGAAGCCTGGGCGAGAATCATAAAGAAGCCCGAGGATCGCCGCGAGGTCGCCCGGGCCATCGTGGAGAAGCTTGGCGGAAAACTGCATGGTTTCTGGTATGGTTTCGGTGAGCACGACGGACACGTGCTGATCGAAGCGCCGGATAACGTCTCGGCCGCGGCGTTTTCTGTCGGGATCTCCGCGGGCGGTTCGCTTCGTTCAGCCGAGACAACCGTCTTGCTCACCGTGGAAGAGACCCTCGAAATGCTGCACAAGGCACAGGATGTCCCTTACAGAGCACCGGGGGCTGGCGGTCAGGATCATTAGATTTGACTGAACGACAATGCGGTTATGGATGTATGCACCTGTAAGTACTGCAGGTGTGGAAAACATCGTGCCGCTGCGCTAACACGTTCACTCAACAGAAAGCAGGTTAATTTCGGATGCCGGCCGAGATTGATCCATCGTCATTCAGATGCGATTGTGGGTATCGGAGCGATCACTTCGTAAACACAATCACCGAATTGAAGAAAAAGAGTCTGCGTCGGCCGCAACGTCTCGATTTCGACGACGATGCTCACAGCATCGTTTTCGAAAAGGGCCGCATGACCGCGATGTGGTGTCCGAAGGCCGGAAAAGATCTTCCGGTCAAGGACCTGTGACGTCTGTGACGCTTATCGAACCATGGATATCACGGATGAATGTACGCAGTTGAAAGCCCGGAATGGCGTGGCATTGACGGTGAAATGGCGTATACAAGGCCCCTGACTACCGAACGATAACAGGGGGCCTGTGTAACCATCAGGAGTGGCGTTGCGGATCTCGCACCGCCCGACCGTCTATTCTCCAGAATCTCCCTCGTATCTCAACACCACAACCCCCGCGAATGGAAGTACGACCTCGATGCGGCCGTCGTGACACGGGATCGTCCCTCCACCGTTGCCGACATTATCACCGCCGTAGTGGATGGAATCGCTGTTGAAGATCTCCTTCCAGGCTCCGGATGCGATACGTCCGTTTCCGACGATATAACCGTTTGCGTATGCGCGATCGGCCAGGGTTGCGAAGATGAGGTACGATTCCTGCTCGTCCCAACGCCTGAATGCGATAACGCGATTGCGGTTGTGCACATGCACGATGTCGATATTCCGACTGCGTAGTCCAGTATATCGCAAACGAAGAGCGTTTGCATCGGAATAGAAACGGTAGAGCTTCCCGCCAGCGCCCTCGCGGAGACCATGCAGATTTTCCTTGTTCTCGAGGACGGCGTTGTATTTGAAACGTTTCTGCGCGCCGACTTCATCGCCGAAGAGCAGCATCGGCGTACCGGCGGAGAGGAGCGTCACACCCCATGCGAAACGGCAGCGCGCCTCGGCGTATTTCCGCGTGTCACCGGTGAGCGGCGCGGAATCCACAGCGACATCGATGGTACGCGCCGAGGTGCGGCGTTTGGACTCCTCGTCGCCGGGTTCCCAGGTTGGATCGAAAAATGGTCCCGTACTGTTTCCGGCTTCGTCATGCGACTCGCTGTAGACGACTTTCCGGAACTGCGAATTCCACAGTGCGCCGGCGAACCAGTCGAGGCGCAGCTCGGAGTCGGCGCCTCTCGTCGCGGCCGATCGTAGCAACGCGGCCCTTCCCGCCGCATTCGTATCACCCGACAGTTGCTGATAGTACTCGGAATACCACCGGGCATCGAAGCCCATTCCTCCGGTCTCCACAGGTTTGATGACTTCGTCCCAGTCGGAATGATCCTCGGCCATCAGCAGAAGATCTGGACGCAGCAGACGCATCGTACATCCGAACTCGCGCAGGAATTTTGCTCCGAAGATATTGGCGCTGCCAGCCTCCCTGCCTGTCGCACCTACCCTGTTATATTGGTGAATCGATGTCGTTTGATCGACGCGGTAACCGTCCACGTGAAATTCCTCGACCATGACCGCGCCGCTGTCGATAAGCATTTTCCTTACCATTTCCCGGTGAAACGCCGGAGCGTCGCCGGTCGAATCGTTCTCTATGTAGCCGCCGCGATACCAGGCATCGCCCCAGCCGCGTTCGCGCAGATATTCGTAGTCCGAAGAACGGCCCTCGTACCAGTAGTAGATATCGTTCTCCGGGAGCGGGGAATCGAACAAGCGCTCCGCCCGGTCCGCGTTGTGATCGTAATGATTGTACACTACGTCCATGATCACCGCCAGCCCTCTGCGGTGACATTCCTTGACAAAATGTTTGAACTGATCGCGGCCGCCTGTGCCGTGTTCGATGGCGAAGTAATGCGAGGTCGCGTATCCCCAGTTTTCCGCTCCGCCTGCGAACTCCGAAAGAGGCAGCAGCTCGATGGCATTGACGTTGAGAGCTTCGATGTGATCGAGCATACCGAATGCGTCTTTGAGCGTACCGGGCCGATCGCTTCCGAATCCGAGAGACCCGAGATGAAGTTCGTAAATGATCAGATCCTCCACACGTCGAGGAAGCTGCCTGTCGGTGAATTCGTCCGCCCAGAATTCACCACAGGCGATCGCCTCGGCCGGTTGGGGCCCCGGTGGCGGATCGAATGTCCTGACAATCGTATCGGGATCGATCACCACCGAACAGCTCACCCGGCCTTCGAGTTCGTCGAGCTGGCCTGAATAGGGCGCGCCATGTGGATCAGTCGCACCGGAACCCGCTTGACTACGGGAATAGATATCGCTGCGGAACACGACCGAACCGTCGTCCCGCGTGACGCGGTACATGTAGAGGCGTCCATACATGGCTTCGGGATCGCCGAGCGCGGCATGTCCTGCGGGCGTCTCCCATACGCCGTCTTCCGTTTTACTCAATGGGATGGGCTCGAAACCGGGATGCATACCCGATCCCTCGTCCGCGATATAGCCGCCTGCGATCCTGTCCGGCCGGACGCCGGTATTCAGAGCGAGTGGGGTCCGCGCGGGATCGTCGGCGTCCCAGACGGTACCGAAGACGAGTTCGACATTCCTCGCATTGGGTGCCCAGACTCTGAAACGCATATCCACCGAACCGTCGGTACGTCGTTCCTTGTTCGCGCCCAGATAACGACACTGCGTGAGGCGATAGATTTCGGTGCGGGGAGCGCTGTCGAAGCGGAAAGAGCGGAAGCGTTCGCGCTGCTCCATGGATCCTGTTTCGGTCGTGATCGCCCAAACGGACTTCCCATCCATCCGGAAACGCACACCCCATTGAAAATCGACACCGGCCTCTTGTTCATCGATTTCGACGCTGCCACGAAAAGCCACACCGAGATCTTCGGAAGCAATCCTCTCCATCGGCGTCGCCGACCAATCCCGCGAGTGCCTACCTTCCTCGTCCCAACTTCCCTCTAGAGTCGCGGCCACGTCCGCGAAAGCATCTCCCGGGATGCCGGTGTAATACAAAAATGTGATCTGTCGCGTAGACATACGCCATCGGACTCCTGTGTTCACGAGGGTGGATCATCGCATCGGAATCGGGTTCACGATCCTTTTTGTGTTATACCTTCCGTTTCCGTGGCGGCGATGTTTTCCGGGAGACCTTCGGAGGTCCCAGCATCGTGCCGCGGCAGCTTACCGCGCCGCAGCGACACGCGTATTTCATCTCGGCTTCGACGTCGCGTTGTCCCGATTGTTGGAGGTGGTAATCGTAGGTCAGCTCCTCGCCCTCCACGATGGTACGCGATGCGAGGATGTACACCCGTTTCGCAATTACCTGCGCTTCGCAATTCGGTGCGCAGGAGTGATTGAAAAATCGGGCTTCGCTGCCATTCACTCCACCATCGATGACCGTCCGCTGGTCCACGATGAACAGGAGGACATGCGGATGTTCCGCCAGGTTATCGGAATAACGTCTGTCGCCTTCCGCTGCCGATATGCGCTCGCCCAGGTACTCGACTATTCGCGTCCCTCGGCGGATGCGTCGCGCGGCGAATGCTCCGAAGCCATGAACAGGGGAGATCCGGATTTCGAAGAGCGGTCGACGAACTGATCCCATTCATCGCTCCTGTAACATCGTTCGTTCCGTCGATAGTGTCATACGAGTCTCCGCGGCTACGACGATGTTGATCAGCCACGAGGCAGTGGCTGCAGCATGCTCGCGACATTGCCTTCCGTGTCGGTGAAACGGACAAACTGTCCGATACCGGGGATCTCCATCGGTTCGCCCTCCACGGTGCCTCCCGCGGTCTCGACTTTTTTCATCGATTCCCTGATATCGGTTACTGCGACAACGAACGATGGAATCTGTGCCGGCATGTCCGGATTTTTCGGGTAGAATCCGCCATTGATCGCGCCGGGATTTTTCGGACCGGTTTCGTCGGATTCAGTGGTTGTGGCCAGGACGTAATGTCCCATCTCTTCTCCGAGTTGCGTGGTCCGCCAGCCGAAGGCCGAGGTGTAAAATTCCGACATCCGTGCGGGATCTGTATAGGGCATTTCAAAATGTACGACGCTGTCCATATCGTTCCTCCGTGTTGGTTAAATCGTGAGATGTATACGTGAAAATTTTGACCGAGCCTCAAAATACGCAATGCACCGGAAAATGCAAGCGGAAATAATTCTTTGCCGCTATTATTCGCAACAGCTATGCAACGCAGTCAGTGGATGTCCTTTTGACATGCGTATTACCGTTTTACGAATCCTGCCCTGCATACTGACCTGCTAATGACACCTTGGAGATGTGAGTTGATCCAGAGGCCAAAAAACATCGCCACCCTGAGTGTACCCACCAGTCAGCCTCAGGTTGACACCGGTCCATTTCGGACATGACACGTGGATGGTGTGGATATTTCTTGTGTCCCCCGGGGGTCAGGCGCGTTTCTGTGAAAATCCGCGAAACTCCGCTTTACCTGTCCGCCGAAGTTCGTCAGCGCAGCCGTCGATTGTCTGAAGATCAAAGCGAAGGTGAACGAGAATACGTGCGCGGATTACACGGATGAACACGGATATGCACGGAGAAGAAATTTTCTGCCTCCAAATCCTGAAGTCTCTCGTATCCGGGTTTCAAAAACTCTTATCCGCGTTGATCCGTCTCACCTGTCCGCCGAAGTCTGACAGCACAGCCGTACGAGTGTCTGAGGATCAGGGCGATGGCGGATCCGCGAACATCCGTGCACGTATTCATCCATGATATGGACCGGTGTCAGCCTGAAGCTGACTGGTAATCACCCTCAGGAGGATAACGCGTCAAGGCAAGCGCAGTACTTTCTCCGCATTAGCGAGAATCGAATCGGAAAAGCCGTGCGCGCGCTTGATAAGTACGTCCCTGTCGAGGGGATTTTTTGCTTTACGTATGCGGATGAATTCCGCTATGCTTACATCATGCGTTACCAGCGGAAGATGCACCCAGCCGTCGATCGGGATTGGGAAATCGCTTCCGTGCACCAGCCATTCCGCAGGATAGGACTCCACGATTTCCTGTATGAAGGGAAGACGCGTAGCAAGCGAAAGCGCGGATGTATCGGCCCAAACTCGTACGATCCCATCTGAATTCATCTCTCGCATGAAAGCTGTGAATTCGCGCATCTCGTTTTTGTCCACCAGGGGAAATACAGGCGACGCGCAATGCGCTGCGATGACGGTCACGCCATACGATAGCGGGTACTCGAGGAAACGGAAATTATCCAGTTCCTTCCTTCGTATACCTTCGGGGAATGAGTACTCAGGACCGACGTGACAGAGAAGCGGAAGTCCGGCCTCGGCGAGCATCTCGAAATAGTCCTTGTGTCGCGTGTCGCGAAGGGATATATGCTGCGTGGATGGAATCAACTTGAGCAGTACGGTTTCCGGTTGATCCAGTACGAACTGCAATTCCGTCTGCCAGTCCGTCCTGTTCGGGCTCACTGAAGCCCCCATGTAAAAACGTTTGCCGTGTTTACCTTCCTCGGCCAGACGCAGGTTGAGTTTTCGCACTGCTTCGATCAGGAATCTATTCGTGACCCAGACGTCCGTGCGCTCCTTGTCAAGTTGGCCAGTCTTCTGTGAATAGACTGCGTCCATCGCAAGCAGCACCATGCCGTCTATATGGCTGGAAGTGGTGAGCATGCGGTAGATGTGTTCGATATATTCGTTCGTGGAGATCATCTTGTCTCTGTTCAGGTCTCCTTCCGTCCTGATAAGGTCAGCTTCCATCATGTTCCACAGCGTGCGTGTGAACCAGTGCTGGTTGTCCTCGGCGTAGACGTACACGTCCTTGTCCGCATTGTCGATGTCCTTCCCGTTGCCTACCACATGGCAATGTATATCGATGGTCATTGTATTGTCCTCCGGATGTCATTGAATAAAGCTGTTATGCAAACACGATGCTTGTATAGTTCTACTGCGGCAACACTGCCTCACGCAATTCCCGATCCGGCTGTCGCGTACACATGATGTCGGCTGCTACCTTCCGGTCGATCGTGTGGGGACGGTCTTCCCGAGTGGGAGAACTAATGTTGGATATACATATCGGGGTTTTCTGGATGGTAATGTAATCCATTACGATGTAATTCAACCCGCGTTTGGACATAGTGTCCTGCGAAGAAGTTCCACGGTTGGATATCGGAAAATGAGATGGATACGATTCTTCGGCAAAATGTAGGAGAATTCGCGGGGAATGTCAACAAGAGACGGGGACTGTAACTTGACTTGCAACCGGACATTTGAACGCGGCACGTACCCTGTCAATGCAAATCGACAGATGTTTTCGTACATTATGGATTATCAAGATCAACACGCATCAGGAGGTTTGTTATGAAATGGACTGGTATATATTTTATTGGATACATCATCGTGATCGGTGGTATTTTCGCGGCGCTCTGGAAATCGGGTGTTCTTGCCGACATCGGGACGGTCTGGACCATTATTGGAGTCGTAATCGCGATCGGTTTTGGCATCATGGTCGCAGTTTCCAATAGTGGCAGCAAGGAAAATAGCTAAATCGACCGAACGTGATCGATACCCCGGTGACGCGGCACGAGGGCAGGTGCGGCGTACACCGGCGGTGGGCGAGTGCGAGGACCATGAGCCATTGACTTGCGCGGACAAACCGTCGGAGCTTGTACAAGCACCGCCGCGACCGCTGCGCTACTGAACGCTTCATACAGCATCGAAACCCTGCGAAAGGTTCAAGCACGTGAAAACCCAATATTACACCGCCGCCAGCCTCGACGGATTCATAGCCACACCGGACGATTCACTGGATTGGCTGTTCACGCTCGGCGATATCGGGGCCACGAGTTACCCGGACTTCATACGCAACGTCGGCGCGCTCGTCATGGGTTCGGCCACATACGAATGGATGCTGCGGCACGCCGTCGGGCCGGAGGCGAGCGCTCCCGAGCCCTGGCCGTACGAGCAGCCAACCTGGGTATTCAGCTCGCGTACGCTTCCGCCGGTGCCCGGCGCCGACATTCGCTTCGCCAGTGGTGACGTACGCCCGGTACACGACCGGATGGTCGAGGCGGCAGCCGGCAAGAATGTCTGGCTCGTCGGTGGCGGGGAGTTGGTGGGTCAATTTTACGACCACGGCCTGCTGGACGAGATGTTCGTGCAGATAGGATCGGTGACCCTGGGAGCTGGCAAGCCGCTGTTGCCGCGTTCCATCACCAGTCCGCCCTTGCGCCTGCTATCGGTACGGGCTATCGGTACAGGATTCGCCGAGCTGCGCTACGAAGTACCTCGCCCCCGGTAAGTTCTCGGCGGGTACTTTAGCATTTGCAGTCGTGCGCAAGAGTCGGGTTTCCAGTACGACCTCCTCCTGTGCGATATTATGGAGCGGAGGAGACAGAGAGAGAATACCCCGCCGGACGTTCATAGTGTCGAGCAATTCAAACACATGGCACATAGACCATTCGGGCGATTCCATTCAGGGACAGCACATCATGTAGCTGAAGGAGAACACCCAAAGGTATATGTAAATGTCCGCCACACCGTCGCCGATTATGAAAGGTGGCGCCAGGTTTTTGACGAAGCCCGACGCCTGGCCGCCGGCTCGACAGGCGTCAAGCAGGTTCTGCGCGATGTGGACGACCCTAAAATCATCACAGTAATCTTTGGGTGGGACAACGCGGAAAATGCAAACAGGTTCGTGAATGATCCGGCGTTACGCGAGGCGATGGAGAGGGCGGGAACAATCGGTATGCCCGCAGCTCGCGCCATCGAGCGTGTAGACATCCATCAATTCATTCGCCGATCGATTCCCCGGGAGCCAGGACCAACGGACAGAGAGTGCGCCTGCGTGGATATCCAATCAGAGAGATCCCTCCCGTAGTCACACCAGCAGGATCACAGAAAGACGTGTCGTTGCGAGATGCGTCATGGGGACATGTCCTGCCCGGTTGGGACGATCAATATGAATCGGAGCTTGCAATTACCTGAGCGGTTTTCTATACTGTAGCCGTTATTCATCAAGAGACCACAGCGAGTATGGTGCACCGGCATCGGACGTTCGCGATTCGCGGCGGTGGAAGGGCAACAGCAAGCCCCGGAAGTAGGAGCATCGCCTTCGAAATCTGCTACGGATATCACTACTCCATGCAGCATTAGAGCGCATGTTGACGTTCCCGATGCTCGTACGAAACCGGGGTCCGCGTCCCATCGTGTCGCAATGACGCCGATGCACCCGTGGAAGGCTATTGAGGAGTCTTGTCGACATCATGAAAGCACGAGTATGCCGCGTCGAATACGGGTTCCATATACCGTGTCCGAAATCCCGACAATGGTATTACAGTGTTGAAGATGAATCAATCGGCTTGACCATAACACTCCGCTCAATACGGAACGGCAGACAAGCAAATAGAAGTAGTTGGAAACCGGATGACCAATGCATGCGCTTCATACGCTTCGACAACCCGCCAATAAAAAAACTCATCAATCGAGTGGTGTTCCAGCTGATAGCAATTTCCACCTGGACGAACATTTCCGACTACGACCGCGACGTTCAATCATTGGTCGTCGCGGCTTCCGGTGCCGATCCCGGATCGCCAGAGCAAATGGAGGTCCTGCCATTTGCCAACGCGGAATGACTTGCCGACGCGAGATGATCTAGTGTTTTTTCTACAACCCCTACAAAGGAGACTATCATGGCCAAGCGACTCAAGGTTTGTATTGATCGGGTTCTACCCGCCGACCAGATGCGCTTTCAATCCACTGTACGCCGAGCCGGTACACTTCGCGCCATAATTCCGATAGGCAAACTGTGGATGAACGGGACTACGCTGCATGTGCGCTTCATTGGCGGTACAGCCGCTCAACAGGCCAAGGCGAAGGAACAGGCACAGTGGTGGACCCTGTTCGCCAATCTGAAGTTTGATTTCAATAACGCCCCGGATGCTGAAATCCGCGTGGCATTCGACTCGACCGACGGCGCGTGGTCGTATGTCGGCACCGACAACCAGGGAATTCCGCTGAATCAACCCACTATGAATCTCGGCTTTCTCGATGGCGGTACGGCGGGTCATGAATTTGGCCACGCCATCGGTCTGGCGCATGAGCACCAGAACCCGGCCGGCGGCATCGAGTGGAATGAAGCCAAAGTATTGCACGACCTGTCCGGACCGCCCAACAACTGGACCCCGGCGATGATTCGGCACAACGTCCTCAATAAGTACAACGCCAATCAGATTCGCGGCACAGCCTTCGATGCCGACTCGATCATGCTCTACTTTTTTCCCGGATCATGGGTCAAGAGTGGTGTTGGAACACATGCAAACCATGTGCTTTCAAACGTGGACAAGACCTATATCGCCGGTGCTGAAGCCTATCCCAAGACCGCGCCCACTGTGGACGATGCAACCGAGATAAAGGTCAACGCGACGAAGCGCACCCCGGCTTCGATTGGCAAAGCCGGCGAAGAGGATCTTTTCAAGTTCACCGTCACGAAAGGCGGCGATCATGTAATCGACACCAGCGGGAATACCGACGTGGTGATGAAGCTGTTCGGTCCTGACAGCCAGACTAGCTTGATCGCCGAGGACGATGACAGTGGCGTCGCGACAAACGCTCGCATCCGGGCCAGCCTGATTCCCGGTCTCTACTATATTCAGGTGCGGCACTACAACCGAGCCAGGGGCGTGGGCAACTACAGCGTCAAGGTGCGGCGTGTATAGAGGAAGTGTGGCGTGCGGAACGACTGCGATGCCACAATCCTGAAATTCGAACTACTATCAACATATTTCCACGCCAGGCGCCATTGGCGGTAACGTTGGCCGCGAATGCGGAATGAAGCCCGACACTGAATCGGAGTACGAAACACGAAAGATAAAAAAGTCAAGGACCTTCTCGACACGCGGTAAAAGCCTAATGGAAGACATCGCGGGATTAAGGCCCGCGAAGGTCTGTGGCTTCGTTGATCATCCGAAAAGAGGACCACTCCGTTGTTATTCTTTTCGCGGCAGACATGACACCCTATGGCCGGATAACTGGCTGTGAACGAGGTCCTGAGTATTGTGAAGGATACCGTAAGCGGAGAGGTCGAGACCGCGTTATTGCGATGACCTGACTAAGATCATGAACCCGGACCACACACGAGCGTCTTTCTGTTTTGCTTTTGCATCAGATGGCAGTGTCCGCGAGACGAATAAAGAAAAAATGTCAATCGAGCTTTTGAAAACATAATCCCACACTGCCACACTAATCGCAATGATGGCAAGCATTTCTCGATTGTCGCATATATCTGAATAAACCCGCGCCGGTTAAACTGATCAGCGGTTCTTGTTCTTACGAACCATGGAAGATGGATTATGAAAACAATCAAACGCACCAGTGGACTGCGTATTACAGTCCCGCCCACGTACAGTGTCGTCGATCTTGCCGCGCACGCTGGTCCTAAACGGCGAGCTACGCGAGTCCGCGTTTCAGGTCCTGTCCCGATGCCGCCGGAGCCCTCGCAGGTCACTGCCAACGAGGCGATCATCGCGGCGTTCGGCAATCAAGAGATGCAGCTGGTAGATCAAGTCGAACTCACGCCCATCCCCTCCGTTTCAGTCAGAGCGCGGCGTCGCGGCACCTTGTCGGAGCCCGCTGATAACACCAGTGAATTTGCGCTCATTCTCGCAGCGTCAGAGGACGCGGTTGTTCTGCTTGAGCAGGATGGAATGTTTTCGTGGCACTTCGCGAACACCTCTTCAATCGAGGCGACTCGCTCGACCAAGCGTGGAGGGCACGCCGCCGCGCCGCAACGTCTCGTGACGTTTACTGTTTTTCTGCCTCCTCAAATTCCGAAACAGCGTACTACCAAGCGCGGAATCATTGGAGACTTCGTTTTCGATAACGTCAAGGCATTCATTTTCAAATTCACCGCTCGCATTGCACTCGGTCACGCAATGAAATTCCTCGAACGCAACGTGCGACGCGGTCTGGTCAGTATGACTGAGCTTGATCCGGCGAGGTGGGAGCTTATCACGGATCCAACCTTGCTCAAGTTGCCGGCGAATCGAGCAGCGCGCGTCCTCCTCTTCGTGCATGGCACTTTCAGCAGCACCATCGGTGGTTATGGCTCGCTTGCCGCGACGCCCTGGGGCAGAGAGTTCCTTCGGGCCGCACATGCCGATTACGATGCGGTGATCGGCTTTGATCACGCAACACTCAGCGACGATCCTTTGGAAAACGCCACCGATTTGCTTAAACGCTTGCAGAGCATTGATTGGCCGCATCCGCCGCGATTCGATGTCATCACGCACAGCCGAGGCGGATTAGTTTTACGATGTTTGACTGAGCATCTGCTTCCGCTCGCCAATTTCCCGGCCCGTTTTGAGCGCATCATTTTCGTCGCCGCAACCAACGGCGGTACTCGATTGGCAGAACCAGAGAATTGGCATACCCTGATTAATCTTTACACCGATCTCTCGGTCGCCGCTTCGCGCCTGATCGGGATGATGCCGCAGGCGAGGCCCTTCACGGTTATCCTTAACGAGATTATCCACGGCTTGGGTGCGTTTGTTAAGTATTGCGCCACGGTCGCCATTGACGAGCGAGTCGTGCCTGGTCTCGCGGCGATGAAACCAGATGGCGATTTCATCAAAACGCTCAACGAGGAGCAGGTGGGTCAACCGACCGTTGAGCAGAGCTACTACTGCGCGATCACTTCGGATTTCAAACCACGTCTCCTCGGCACTGACCACGAGCCGAAGGAATTGTCGCACCGCCTGGTGCAGTGGATTACCGACATCTTCGTTGATCAGTTGATGAAGGAACCCAATGATCTCGTGGTCAATACAGCGTCGATGACCAGAGTTGATCCGCAACTTGGTAAATACATAAAGGACAGCCTTGATTTTGGCAGCAATCCGCAGGTCTACCACACCAATTATTTCGTGCGGCCCGAAGTCATCAACGCGCTCGCACGCTGGCTGCGCCTAACTCAACCGGCTGGGGCGGGTCTACTGGTTGAAATTCCGCTGCCCACCACTCGGCGTGGCAAGCTCGGAGGTGTGGTGAAGGCCAGCGGATTAAATGTTCCCGGTGGGTCCTCGCCGCGGCCTGACATTGTCGTGATGGGTGGAGTGACCAGGGGAGAGGTGCCAGCGGAAGTTGATACCGATATCTTTGTGATTGCCGCGACCACGCCGGTGTGTGAGGCGATCGAGGCGATTGAGGAAGCAATACCAAGTTTTGTCGTGGTCAGACGCGACTATCAAGGCGACACGCTCAACTACGCTTTTACGACGGAAGAGATTCTGGATATCGGAACACAGTGTTCGGATCGGACGGCTCTTTCGGTTGCATTCAACTTGCATGAGATCGACGCCTCCGTTAACAGGTCAGTGGGCGGCTCGATGACGTTGCCCGTACCCACTGAAGGAACTGCGACAGCCATGCGTGCCGTTGTACTCGACGGTGATCGACCGGTCGGTGTAGTGACTGGCGAAACCGAACTGCTAAGTGGATCCGATTTGGTTGAGCTGGCGCGAATGTTGGCTTTTCCCCCGGATAGCGCTGTAGTCTCCAGCAGCCCGAACACGGATTTCATCCGCGCCCGGCGGGCGATGCCCACGTTTTCGGCGGCTGTAATGGATTCGTCCGTGAGCGCTGCGTCACGGCCGCGCTCGACTCGGAGTCGGGACGGCAAGCGCGCCGCTTCACCGAAGAAGAGCGCGCCCTCCGCCCCGGATACCTCCGCCGCGGCGGTACGGACAATCTCCTGCCACTTCCGCGCCGAAATGGATCAGGAAGTTATTCTCAAGCGGACAGCGACCGTCGAGGTGATGATCTCTCGAGAAGTTATCGGCTTGTTGGTTCATGCGTCAGCGACGGAAGGCATGGCCAAGATCGATCCAGGTCGTAAGCTGCTTATACAGGTACTTCCAAAGGTCAACTTCGAAACCGTTGACGATGGCTGGATCGAGATTGACCCACCGATACCCGATTCCCCGCAGCAACTCTACTTCATCCTCAAGGCATCACACATTGGCGAGGGTGAAGTCTGGGTGGTTGCGCGACAAGGCCAGGTACCGCTCGTCACGCTCGTTCTCAAGCCACAGGTAGTCAAGGCCAGGAGCGAGAACCCCCGCCGTGCCGTGGTGACGGCTACAACTTCTGAAGCGCCGAAATTGATTGCTCCACTGCACCAACTTTTCATTACCGAGCGGCGCAATGGCGGTCAAGTCTCCTACCACTTCCAACTGCAATCGCCCGATCTCAAACTGCTGAAGTGGGGGGAGTCGAAGCCCATTATCGGTGACCGACAGAAATTCGTGGCGAGACTGTACGAAGAGATCGAGACCCGCTGGTTAAGTAATAAGGATGACGTTGACGATTTCATTGAGGAGCTGCGTGCGATTGGCGCGGCGATGTGCGACGAACTGCTCCCGACGGATCTTCAGCAGGCCCTCTGGGATTACCGCGACAAGATCAAGAGGATCATGGTCATCGCAGAGGAACCGTTTATCCCTTGGGAGTTGGTGCATCTCAGCCAGCCCGGAAAGCCGCTCTCGGCTGATACTCTCTTCCTTGGTCAAATGGGCTTGGTGAGATGGTTGCACGAGGCAGGCTGGCCACCAGATGCATTGAGCATTCGTAAAGGCAAGGCGTGTTACGTGATCCCTGCTTACCCGCACCCCGACTATGAACTGCCGGAGGCACAGTTGGAGGCCCGGTTTTTGGAAAAGAAATTCGGGGCCAATAAGATTGAACCCAAATCCAGCGCTGTTCGCAAACTTCTCTCGCAACCCGGCGCCTTCGATCTGCTCCATTTCGCTTGCCACGGCGTCGCAGAGCAGGACAACATCTCGAACGCTCAACTCATGATGGAAGGACGCATCGAAAGCGGGGCCTACCTCCCCGACTACTTCAGCGCGACAACGGCAGAGTATCACACCAATCTCAAGGGCGACGGTAACTCACCGATTATAGTGCTCAACGCATGCCAGGCCGGGCGCGCGGGCTATAAATTGACGGGTGTGGGAGGTTTCGCCCAGGCTTTTCTCCGGCGGGGTGCGGGCGCCTTTATCGGCACACTCTGGTCGGTGGGGGATAATCCCGCCAGGAGCTTTACCGAAGAGCTGTACGATCAGCTTGTAAAAGGTGCAATGCTTGCCGAGGCAACTGTCGCGGCGCGCGAGAAAGCGCGGCAGGCGGGTGATGCAACGTGGTTGGCATATGTGGTCTACGGCCACCCACACGCAACAATCACCATTACGAAATGAGACGAAGCGTTGAGTTCATGAGTGCGGATTCTTGGCCACGCAGGAGATACAGCGTTGTCGTTTGATGTGCCGCTCGACGGGATGCGCCAAACAACGGCGCACCATTCAGCTCTAATAGGTCAAGCATCACAAAAAGCCGAAGGAAATCAACAATGAATGCTTTCGTAACGATGCAAAAGGTGCCTCGGCAGGTCGCACACAACGCATATTCGATACTTGGTCGGGTGCGCCGCTTGCAGAGCAATGAAATGAATCCGATCAATCGCTCGCAAGACCCGACCGGGTATCAAACTTTACAGCGACCGGTGGACACGCAAATGAGAGGTGTCGGGGAAAACCCGACAACTGAAGGTGGCCGTTTGACACACGATTTTAGCCGGCTTTCAGTATATGCTGCCGCATTGAGCAACAGTAAGACGAAGATTAAAAAAGACCTCTCAGGACAGTTGTTGCCGAATCCGGTGCAATGTCAATTCAGGTTCAATGATGCGCCGGTACGGTCAGATCATTACCAGGGTCATTCAGATAATTATACCGGCATACCAAATCCTCTAAAGGCGGGACTCGAGGCACTTTCGGGTTTCGACCTATCGGATATACGAGTTCATTGGGATTCACCAAAACCGACCGAATTGAATGCGCTTGCCTATGCGCAAGGGAATGATATCCACCTGGGGCCAGGGCAGGACCAGCATCTTCCTCATGAAGGATGGCATGTAGTGCAGGGAAAGCAGGGCCGAGTGGAACAGAAGGGTGTCAGGGTGGGCGATGTCGCAATCAACGTTGATCCACATCTGGAAGCGGAAGCTGAGCGGATGGGCAAACAGGCCCTGGAACCACCGCGCGGACAGAGCCGCCCGCCCTCGAAGCTCAATGCTCGTTTCGCCCGCCACTCCAATCCGCCCATTCAGCGTGAGGTCAGGGTCAACAGCGGCGCGTTGCGCGTCGACGAAACATATTACAAAACCGGAGTAGGCAAATCGATTGGAAGCAAGTACTCTGTTGCGAAGCTCATTCAGGATAGCGTACGCAGGGTGTTCGCTGACTCCGCCGAACTTGAGAAATTCGCCAATGGCAAGTCTGACTACATCGGCGATGTGACTACAAAGTCCGGCAGCACATTCTGGTACCGGCTGCCGGAGACAGCGCTTACAGTACTCGGTGAAATGCATCATAACCCTGATGGAAACGTCGAGGATGTTGTGCTTGGTTTGCAGACCTCCCGCTTCATGTACGAGCCGTTCAACGAACTGGCAAGCGTAAAGGCACTCCAAATTCCTTTCACGGGGACGCAATCGCGACTGACGCAAATCAATGCCGGGATGCCAACAGGCGGCTTGGTCAACAGTCCGAAGTTCAGTCCGGACCTGGAGAATATCGTCATCAAGGCGCTAACCGGCGCGTCCATTACGAGGAATGAATTTATTGCAGGCGATCCAGGCACGATGAGTTCTGGAAACAAGAAAGAATGGCAAAGCCGGGCTTCAACCAACGAATATTCTTACGGTGAGCGAACCGCGCTTTATCTTTCGATGGGCATCCACCTTGCCGTTGACTTATCGCAGCACGATTTCGGTCCACCAAATTTTGTCGAGTCACTGTTTATCAGTAGCGGGCGCGCGTTGAAGGAATTCTACGTGAAAAATCAGACGGTACTGGATGCGTTCATGAAAGCAAAGGATACGGACAATCTGATTGGCATTTATGAGCTTACCGCTCCCGACAATTTCAAGAATCTTGATGTGATCAAGGATTTCACATTAGTGCTTCACGAGTATGCTTCGCGCTATATCGAACAGTTGGGCGCAGAGAGCGGCAACGCAAAACTCGAGGCCGAGGGTGACACCTTATCGGGTGACCTGGGAGCGACCCTGCAGACGTTGAACCCAGCTCGCGAAGAAATCATGTGGGAGAAGATCCAACAAGCCGTCAGTAAAGGGTATTTGATCGTAGGTATGGGCGATGCCCACCGCACCAACCTTGAACCGAGGCTGAAAACAGCTGGCATCCCTAATGACGAAGTTTCGCACTCACTGACGAAGCAACAAACTGCAATAAATGCCGGATGGAAGCCATGAAGGGCCCTCTATAATGGATTCTGCGACAGAACGTGATGAAGCGGCCGAACTTTATGCGCAGGCTATTGAACTCGAACTTCGGCGCGACTATGCGAATGCACGCAAATGCTACGAGCAATCGCTTCAGTTACATGAGGATGAAGAGGTGAGATCCGCGTATCTAAGATTGCTGTCGATAATGGGTCCAATGTAGCAGCATGATAGCCCTGCGGAGTCTAGAAAGGTTTCGAAATACGTTTCTCTATGAGAGCGTGAGGAGGATGGCACGGTGGGACAGGATTAGCGCGTAGTTTCAGGTTGGCGCCTGACCAACGCCTTGCCGTTTACTGCCTGCAGCGTCGGTACCTTCGTCGATGCTCCTCCCGGCAGCGACTGATGGGAGCTGACGATGGCAGTGGAAGGAAGAGGATTCGTATCAAACCCTCAAGTCAGGAAGCCGTTTCCAGCCCCTGCTGTACCCGTGAAAATCCTTCGGACACGCTTTGTGGAACAGAATATTCCCCGTATCTCCTTTCTGATATCACACTATTGAAATGACGATCCGACACTCACGGAGCTGCTTTGCATTCGGCATGCGAACAGTTATGTGAATCGAATATCCACCTGACTGCGGTGTGCAACAGGTCGGGGTAATACTCGATACGTTGGGTTAGTCAACAACTACAGCGTTTCCAGGATTGTCGCCGTATCCAGAGCTTCGCCCGAAAGGGTGCTAAACATCATCTTGACGTTGCGACATTTTGTACCCACATTCGTGATATGAGAAACCCACACGAACGCGCCACTGTATAGTTCGACCCGGCTCCGCATCGGACGCTCCGGCTCAAGGCGGCGGAAACCGATAGCAGTGTGACGGATCCGATCGACGGGCGGTTTTCCAAAGATGCCGAAGATGTTCCGGTTATTACGTTCCGGAATTGGGCTTGCATCCTTGAAACACCGCGTAACGTCGGAACGGCACCCCTTTTTTCGTCGGGATATCGAGGGTGGGCGACATGTCACAGCGTCCGTCATTCCTGCGCGACGCAACTCCTCCTGCGGGCTACGATTTGAGCACAGTCCAGGACCTGTGATGGTGGAAGAATATGAAAACTACAATGATCCGCACTCATGTACTCTTCCAGCGCCGAAAAGGGGTGCCAAGTCCCCCGGTCGCCAGGTGAAATGTGTTATATTGGAAGCATATATCACCTCGCCGTGAAGCTGGAAGCCACCCAAACACGAATGCGTCAAAGACGTACGCCGAATTCGCCGCCGGGAATTATTCCGCGACTGCGCGAGACAGGGGTGATATGAAGAAAACATCTTCAGGTTGTTGGATGCCGCAATCGCAGAGGTTTGGACAATGAAGATCAAGCAATATCAAGTCGACGCTTTCGCGCGCAAAATCTTCGAAGGCAATCCGGCCGCCGTAGTCCCGCTCGATGCCTGGTTACACGATAGCATACTCCAGGCGATTGCCGAGGAGAATAATCTCTCGGAAACTGCTTTCTTCGTTCCAGCCGGGAAAGGTTTTCATCTCCGCTGGTTCACACCCGTGGCGGAAGTTGATCTCTGCGGACACGCCACGCTGGCATCCGCCCATGTCATCTTTGAAATTCTCGGCTACCCTGAACAAGCGATCGAATTTGAAACTCGCAGCGGAACGCTTCTTGTCGAGCGAAGCGATGGCATGCTGGCAATGAACTTTCCCTCCATGCCTCCCAAACCATGCCCTCCCCCGGCGGCATTGCTTGCAGGGCTTGGCCGTGATCCGGTCGAAGTTCTGGCCGCCGATGATTACATCGCCGTATTCGAGAGCGAAGCAGTTATTCGTTCCATGTCGCCGGACATGGCAAAGCTGACGGAGTTGGGATTGCGCGGCGTCTGCGTAACCGCTCCCGGTCACGATGTCGATTTCGTTAGCCGTTTTTTCGCTCCGAAATTCGGCATCCCGGAAGATCCCGTTACCGGTTCGTCACATTGTGAACTTGCGCCGTATTGGGCATCGAGACTCGGAAAGACAACCTTGATAGCTCAACAGCTTTCCAAGCGCGGCGGCTCTGTGCGATGTGAATTGCGCGGCACGCGGGTTGTTCTGCTCGGTAACGCCATAACATTCATGGTGGCTGAAATCGACACCGGAACGTAATCCGCGATCGACCAGATCGGCCGCACGTCGCGCTTGCGGATCGCCTCCGTATCTGCGATGCTTCGGCGGCTGCGTACCTCGAACATCGGTATGCTGAAGACAACCTGCACAATGAACCCGACATCACCGGAGGATGACAATGCCCAAACATCACATATTCACGATGGCATTTGCAAAGGTGTACCCGCTCTATGTTCAAAAAGCGGAAAACAAAAACCGTACGAAGGACGAAGTTGACCGCATCATTTGCTGGTTGACGGGCTATAACCACGCGGGACTACAGCGGCAAATCGAACAGGGGAACGATGTTGAAACCTTCTTTGCTCAAGCTCCTGCCATTCATCCAAATAGTTCGCTTATCAAAGGCGTCGTGTGCGGTGTTCGCGTGGAAGAAATCGAAGATCCACTGATGCGACACATACGCTATCTGGACAAGCTGATCGATGAGCTTGCGAAAGGAAAGGCCATGGAGAAGATCCTGCGGCAATGACCCGTTTCTCCTTTCGGAATAGAGCGGTCTGAGGGCCTGTCATTCGCAATCCGCTCCGGCCGCTTTCGTGCGGTGTCACCAGCACGCTGACAGGGTGCCGCACCTGACGACCTCGCACTACCTGTCCGGCGCAGATGTGCTGGACCACAAGAACTGCAGGCAGCACGCGGATATCAAACCCCTTACTTCTTGCGAACGATGAATGGCTCGGGATCAGATCACCCATGCGGGATTGCACGTGCGGTGTCTTTAAGGTCGCAATCTGCGACCTTAAAGAACGAAAGAGGCAGGCATAAAAAGTATCTTCCTTTTGCATTCACGGAGCAATGGGTAGCCATGTTCTCCGCCGCATTGCGAAGCGAAACCGCAGTACGGGTCAGTATTCAGATTATGAAAGCTTTTATCGCCATGAGGTCGTTTCTGCCGACGAATGCGCAGGTATTCCACCGGCTTGACAACCTGGAGCTTACGCAAGCTCTGACCGACCGGAAAATCGAGAGTGTATTGGCGGCTATTGAAAACAAGCAGGCTCAACCCAGGCAAGGGATTTTTTTCGATGGCCGGGTTTTTGATGCATACGCCTTTGTTCGTGACCTGATCCGTTCGGCCACCAGCCGGATTATCCTGATCGACAACCGCCTCAGCACCCCCCCACAGCCCTCTTGATCGTCTTCACAACAGGTGCGGTATTGACGCCGGCTGCGATGACGGCGGGGAGGTCGCGACGTGCACGGTTACGGAAACGGAAGGTGTCGATTTCCTGCCGCGTGGATGCGATCTGCGTGCTGTCGAAGCGGAGAATGTCGGATTCAAACTTTTTCACTCCGCCTTCAAGTACGCGGACGTTTCTGTACCCAAGCTCGCCGGCGAGCGTGGCCAAACGACGCTCTGTTTTTTCGTCTGATGCAATGAAGACGTTCAGCATGCGGCGCTGTGCAAGGAGCTTCATCGGTTCTTTCTCGAAGAGATTGTCGCGGGTGAAGGCGACGGATTTCGGCAGGGGGTTGCGCTTCATTTCTTCGGCGGATCTGAAGTCGATGATGCGCAGGCGAGGATCGTTGTCCAACAGACGGAAAGCGAATTCGTCGACTGTCATCATGTTTAGCGGAGATGCACCGGAGCCCTCCTGGTGATGGACGCGGGTGAGCAGGTGATCCTTCTGCGATGGAAACACCATGGCCGATACCGCAATTACGGCTCCGACTGCGGCTACGGAAATCGAGACGCGGGTGAGCAGGAATACAGGACGCTTTTCTCCGTTGACCCGCGCCTCCACAAGCGATACCGCCCAGAAGGCGATGAGCGCGACTGCGGTGAGAAGGAAGACGAACAGAGGTTTGGACAGGCCGGTAGTCACGAAGATTTGCGGACTGCCCCAATTGCCGGCCTTGTACAATCCTTCGAACAGCGGATATCCTTCGGCGAAGACAAACACACCGAGTACCGAACCGCCAACGAATATCATCGCGTCGATCTTTCCGATGGCGGCGGCGCACACGCTGGTGCCGGGACAGAATCCTCCGACGACGAAGCCCAGACCCATGATCAATCCGCCGACGATGGCGGACCACAGGAACGTGGGATTGATGTACACGAGATTGATATCCAGCATGCCGAAATGCTGAAGCATGATCACACCGAACATCGCGACAATGCCCGCCGTGAAGAATACGCGCAATACGGTGAAATCGTAGCCGTAGAACAAACCGACGAGCTTTTTCGATGTGGAAAAGCCCGCCTGCTCGAGTATCCAGCCGAAAGCGACGCCGATGAACAGCGCGACGACGAAGTTCAGATTCTGTCCGATGATGTCGGGTACAAGTGGTCCCATGATCGTATCCTCCTATACCCAGAATTTTCTGAAAAAATAAGCGAATGCATACGCACCGCCGAAAATCGCCATCATCGTGATGATGCCTCCCGTTGAAAGCACTCCCATACCGCTGAGTGCCGCTCCGCTGGTGCAGCCTCGTCCGAGTTGCGCTCCGAAGCCGAACAGCGCCCCGCCGAACAGCGCACCGGCTATGCGGAGGTTGCTCGTGGTCCGCGGACCTTTCTCGAGCTTGAACGACAAGCGATTCGCCAGCAACCCTGAAAGAAACGCACCGATGACCACGCCGATGACTTCGAACACAAGCCAGTTTTTCAAGGCGCCATCCGGATGCTCGGCCTGGTATTCCTTATAGTATGAGGTCGAACCGGCATGCGACGGCGCAACCGTCTCGACTGTCGCGACAGTCACGCTTTTCATCGCGCCGCTTGCGCCAAGTCCGCGTCCGGTGATAAAGATCGTCGCCGTGAGCAGCAATCCAAGCAGTACGCCGGCGAAATACGGATTCATATACGCTTTGGGTGTCATGAGGATATCTCCGAGGTCGATGGTTGGATTGTCGTCGTCGGTTCCGATTCCGGCGCGTCGTGCAGCGCTTCAAAGCCTGTGAGCATGGCTCTGAGATTGCCGAATACGCCGTCTCCGGTGGTGATCAGGTAGAGGTGGGCGATGAGAAACGCCACCAGCAGGAAGGCGCCTATGGTATGCAGGATGGCGATGGAACGCAGCGATTCAACGTTCAGCGCTTCGATGCCGTGCCGTTGCGGATAGCGATACAGGATGTACATCAACCCCGTCAGGAGCATCCCCGGGAGAATAAACACTTTCAGTCCGAAATATACGAGCTTCTGCAGGGGATTCAGTTTGCTCAGCACCGTCTTTCTTGTCGGATGCGGTGCGTTACGGAATATGCCGAATACGTAGTAGTTCAGCTGGGCGCGGATGTTCGTGAAGGTCGGTATGTACTGCCGCCATTCGCCTGTAGCCAGATGCCAGAAGATGGCGAATACGATGAGCACGATAAGAGCGTATGCGGCGGTGTTGTGATAGGTCACCGCATTCTCGAAGCCGAAAAACGTAAGCGAGCCGTGGATTTCAAATCCCGTGACGGCGAGGAACATGATCAACACCGCCTGGCTCCAATGCCAGAACCGCTCGAATGCGCGGTAGACGTATACCTGTTTCCGCTTCATGCGCGACCTCCTTTTCGATTGCGCTGACGAACGACGACGCGAACGATCCCGTGAGCGAATATTCCAAGCAAACTCAGCAGGAGCATGGCTGGGCCGGCGGTTTCAACAATCTTGTTGTAGTCCCGGCCGGGCATGTAAAAATCCGTGAGCGCGGCGAGACGGCTGTTGTCGCGGGTGTGGCATTCCGTGCACTGCACCGTTGCCTCTTTTGTCGAGACCATATGATTGATCGGCCAGTACATCTCCGTTTTCATAAAGCCGACCTGTCCGCTGAACGGCAGATTCGCGTGCTTCATACCGACCTCGGAAGCGCGCACCCAGTCGAAATCCTTCCAGTAGCCGCCGTCGCCTTTCATTTCCGAATACAACTTCGGCATGATCAGCATGCGGTTTACCGGATCGGCCGGTTGCAGCGCCCGATGGATTTTCACGGGAATGATCTTCGCGTCTTCATCCTTGTACGATCCGTGCAGCCTGTTCAGGGCTATGGAGTTGACGGACGCATCCCAGGTGTCGCCGAGCAGGTAATGCGACGCCGTGCCGTTGAACCACACATACTCGGGCTGAAGCTGTTTGCCCCAGGTAAAGGATCCCTTTATCGAAAGATAGGTGTGATTACCGTCCTTGTCGTCCGTTTCGTACGGTTCGCTGCCGTGCAGCTTTCCGGCCGTGGACCAATCCCAATGCGTTTTTGTGGCGTTGACCTTGGCATACACTGGAATATGACAGGTCTGGCAGGCGACCTTGATTGTATGTTCGTTCAGGATGTCGCTCTCATGAGGAGTTTCGCCGTGGCACAGTTCGCAGGTCGCCCTGTTTCTGTTCATCGAGGAGAGCGAGTACAATTTGCCAGCGATGTTGTGTTTTTCCGTGGTGTGGCAATCGACGCACGAGAGATCCGCGCCGTCGATACCCATGTGCACGTCGACGTCGCGCGAGGGCTGGAACATAGCCTCTTCGAGATCACCGTGCTTGACGTTGTTGCCGCCACCGCCATAAAAGTGACACACGCCGCAATTCGAGCGACCCGGGCGGCCGACATTGCGTGCGATATGACCGAAGTCAAGCGTGGAAACCGGCGCGCCGCCCATTTCCTGGGCTTTCGCGTAGGTTTCGGTGTTGTCGTGACAAATCAGGCAGTCGATATTTTCGGCATCGGTAAAGCTGAAGCCGGCCGCAGTCATACCGAGACCGATATGGCATTTCGCGCAGCTTTGTTCGTTGCCCATGGAACCTATGCAGAAGTTGTTCACCGCGTTTTTCTTGCCGATGTAGGTGACGCCGCGGCCTTCGATGAACTCTTCACGCTCCCAGTTCCAGTGATTGGACTGCATCACTTCGGTATGGCGCTGGTTGTGGCAGGTAATGCAGGCGGTCGTTACATCCTGTGGTCTGGAAAACTGTCGTTGAAGCTGGACGAACTGTGAGTGATCGACCGATTTTGTCGGTTTGTCCTTCATGCGTTCCTGCAATTCGGACAGCGGTGACGGAGGAGTTTCCGTCGGCGCGAGTAGCGCTACGGCGATCGCCAGGGCCAGCGCGCCGAGAGTGAGGAGAAGGAGGATTTTTTTCATGAACGGTGTGAGGTGCTGGTGAAATTTCTGCTCCGGTTTCCTGCGAGTATGCAACCGGAAACTCTTTATAAAGCGAACGGAGCATTCCGCTCGCAGGTGTATCAGGAGTATGATGCAACCCTATATAAAAATGATTCACGGAACGTGAAAAAAAAAGTGGATTGTTTCTGGAGGCTTCGGCAAATCGGAGTAGCGTCGATACAAGTCAGCTTGTACGTGCAGTACAGGGGCGGGAACGGGCACTTCGCAAGCATTCGGAATCCACGCCGGGTCGAGGCTACGGCTTTCTGACGCCTGAAATACCCCTGAAGCGCCGGCATGAGGGATTATCAGACCGATACCCCATGGAAAGTTCTTCATTTCCCGTGTGGATCAATCCACTGGAGGGAGTAAATGAGGGTGAGAGCACAGGAACGCGTCATTGGGCGATGGTTCCTTGAATAAAGTCGCGATCTCTTGCATCAAGTTGTCCGGAACGGAGGCCTCCTCAGTTATTCGAGGGGTACATGGTCGAGGGAATGGAATTGGAACATCAGCAGCAGACCGATTCCCGTCACTGAACCCGCCACTGCGCCGCCGATCAATGCACCGATGAGCGCGAGCGAGTCCGGGAGGGAACAGAGCAGCCAGCAGAGACCCCAGCCCACGGAATTGACGACGAACCACAAGACGGGAGCGCGTAAGAACGGCCGCAAAAAATGCAGCTGCAGCGTGGCGCTGAGCAGACCTCCAAGTACGCCCCAGATCAGCGTGCGGCTCAGGAGCTGGTTCTCAAGCGCCTCGATTCCCGGCACTCCACTCGCATCGAGCGCTTCCAGAAGCATGAAGGGAATTCCGAGCCCGACAGAGCCGGCCAGCACCCACCAGCCGTTGACCGGCAGCCGTTTCTTCAATGCGAGACGCTGAGCGAAGCCGACCGCGGCACCGAGACACAGGCCGACGACGAGATTCGATTCCCTGGTCCTAAAGACGCTGGCGACGAAATGTGCGACGATGAAGGCGGCGGTAAGGCCCAGTATCCAGGCGACGGAGGTACCAACGATCCAATGCAGCAGAAATGCCCGATCGAGTTTATGTGACGAAGTGTCCATGATCTTCTCCTTTCGATGTCTGTGCTTCCGCGGGAAATCGATATCGATTAGATAACAGTCGCCATTATTTCGCGGAGCCCGCGGGAAACACTGCATCGATTCCGACGCTTCACCATGATTTTTTGCGCACACCAAGCCGAATAGCGGCCTGCATGTCGCCTGGGGCGTGCGGCGCTGGATACCCGGAAGCACGAATCTCCGCCTTTCACCGCGTGAACAGCATTCTCCTTGAGCGCAATGCGCCGTCGGCTGCGAGTACCGCCAGATAGGATCCGGCAGGGAGAGCATACTGCCGGGCATCGAAATGCATCGTGTGAAGCCCTGCCGACCGGTGTCCGTCCGCGAGGGTCGCGACATCGCGTCCGAGTATATCGTATACCTTCAGCGTGACGGCGCCGGCGCGCGGCAGAAAGCAGGTGATCTCGGTCGCTGCATCGAAGGGATTAGGCGCATTCATCAAACAGACGGATTCCCGCACCGATGCCTCACCACCGGGGATACCCACAGCGACAGGATTGATGCGGAACACGTGCACGACGAGCACGCCGTCGCTTTCATGCAGGAATTCCGCGACGTACAGCAGGTGATGGTCGGCGTCGAAGGTCGTGGAAAATATTTCGCGCATTCCGCCGAAAAACGCCGACTCATCGAGTCGGACCGCTGCGTAAGGCTGCGGTTCGTGCGACTCAAGACTTCCTGCAGCCACGGCGGCGAGATCATCGGGATTGTAGAGGATGATCATCGGGCGCATGCGATGGGCGCGCCAGCCCTTGCCGTCAGGATCAGTTTCATCGAAGGCGTAATAGGGGACATCGGCGATGATCCAGTCGTGAAGCATGTGCTCGCCATGATATCCGTACCAGTTGTCGCCGTGCGCCTTGCGTCCGATCATGGCGACCGCGGATTGGGCGCCGGCGGTGAGCCAGCAGGCCCCGCGCCATTCGTCGGCGTGTTTGTAGCCGTCGAGCGCGTTCGGGTAATGGTAGTTGTCGGAGGCTTCCACTGGTCCATACTGCAGCAGTGTCGTGAAATCGAGTGTGTTGTTCACAGCCGGCGGCGACGCACCGACGGGCTTGAACGCGTACAGTGTCGGTCCGAGTCCGCTCAGACCGCCGTCACGGCTGCGTCCTTCGACCAACTGCCTTCCCGCGACATGCGTGGAAGCCCATGCCTCGGGCAGGGAAAAGAGGTAGTCACCCTGCTGCGCATCGATCGGAGGCTGGCTGGCGGCGCCGATGTACCACGGCCCGTAGCGTGTCGCCGAGGCGAGTCCGACCGTGGAAGTGCAGCTGATGTTCGCGTGTTTCTCACCGGTGACGGTATAATGGACGCTCCAGGCGCTGTAAAGCCGCTGTTCCGATGCCACGTACTCCAGCCCCGTACGCCAGATATCCACGAAGTCCCAATTGTTGATCGGTTGCGGACGTATGTTCACCGGCGCTGTGAGCATTGTCGCAGCAGGAAGATCGTCGATGCTGCCCGTGCTCACGATCGACGGCGCCGGTATGCCGATTTCTCCGACATGTCCATGTTCCACCTGATTGAGATCCGTGACGAACAGCGAACCGGGAAAACCATCCGCCGCGCCGGGACCCGATGAACCGCCGTCGCCGTCCGGATAGTAGGCCATCGCTTCACCGCCCCAGTTGAATTCCTCCGGCAGGCGCAACGCGCCCAGGTACTGCAGGCCTTCGGGACCGATGAGCGATGGCGCTCCAGCGTATGCGGCCGTGTGCGCCGTCAGCTCCGCGGAGCGCGGACTTTCATTTTGCATGATGTCGCGGGCGGACACCGACAGCCGCGCCTCCGTACCCGGTTCGAGAAAAACGCAGGTGTAGGAGTTCTCCCTGCTGTAGCCTTCGATCTCGCCGTCCAGGTAAATGAGATAGTCATTCACGCCTACGTTATCGGATGGTGCGTCCCACGCGATGGTGATTTTCGAATCGGTTACGCCAGTCGTACGGAGATTGCCGGGTGCTCCGGGCGGAGTCTGATCCACATCGTTGTACAGTTCGATGCTGCTGCACACCAGATATTGCTTGAAATCGTTCGAGCCCCATTCGATGGCGAGATTGACATTGACAAGACTGTAGGTGCTGTCGGTTTTATGAACACCCTGCCCGCGGATTGCGAACATGGTCTGCGCCGTTTCCCTCGGTCCGATCTCCGTCCAGGTGTCGCGGTAATTGGCCGCGCCGCGCATCGTATACCACCTGCCGTGAGACGTTCCGCCATCCGGTTGATCTGCGTCGGTAAAACTGACGCGTGACGTGAAGCGGATCACCTCGTCCGAACGATTGTACCAGGTGACGATGATGCGTTCCGCCGTGGAGAAGCTGCGTGGAACACCATGAACTCCCTGATAATCGACATATTCGTCCGCTGTCGGATCTGCCACGAGCCCGCCGGGACCATCGGCTGTATAATTGACGGCGCTGCTTTTGATCACCGTATTCCAGCCGGCGAGGCTGAACATGTTCCCGCCCGGAGATGATCCGAAATCAACGAGCATCGTCTGCGCCGCACAGGGGAGCGCGGCAAGGCAGGAGCAGCAGAACACGATGAGAAGAAAGGTGAGTAGTGAGGGAGTCGGACGCGCGCAAAACCGCGGACGCGTTACGCGGGAAGGTGCGGAAGCATTCATTTCATTCTCCATAGATCGTGGACGCGCGACCCGCGGTGGCCCCGAGTGGCCGTCTGAATAAAGGGTCCTGCAGGTACATCTGTTTCGATTCCGCAAATATGTCATCCCCGAACGGCAATGTCAAGAATCACCATCCGGCAGAGCCGGAGCAACGGCCCGTGTACATGCGGGAATTGGGATCAGGGAGCGGGAGGAACTATGATCGGACTTACGGCATCGCGGACGGAGTCGCCGGGCCCGCTGCCGTTCATGCAAGGCGTACCTGACAATCCAGTGTCTCACCGTCCAAAATGTAATGGAGGTTCTGTCGACTTGAAGTTGTGGGCTCCCGATGTTTCATATATCGGAGAGTCGCATCTCACTCCGCGAATCCCCGACGGGCGGCTCACGCGGTCACGCCGGCATCGGTGCAATCCGGCCATGTGCCGGCGACACCGACTTCCGCAGTGATATTTCCTTTTGCGCGACTCCGGATTCTGCGGCTTTTTTTACCTGTTTGCCGGAATAAGTTTGTTCCGTATGGGTGTCGGAGGATGTTACCGCATGTGATATCCGGATCAGATGGTTTGTTCCGAATGACGTGCCAAACACTCGGACTGGATCCGGCAATGCGCGGCAAGGAAGCTATCGGACAATCTGCGCACGGGCCAGGTGAGCGTATCGGGAATGTGGTGGATAATCGGGTGTCGGCAGGGGTAGAGAAAAAATCGTCGGTGCAGGGATGCCGGTAGAAGGGAATGAGATAGAACTCCTGAAGGAACAGGCACGCAATGAATGACGCCGCTCATGGGAACGGATGCCATCGACACAGGCAGGTAAGAAGCCGACGTATCTGTGACGGGTTTATGCAGGAAGATCTTCCTTATGCTGACTTACCCGGGGGGCGACACCGCCCGGCCGGAAAACGATTCGTTCAGCCTGCTCGGCGGTTGCCAATGACTCTAAGAAGTACAACGACAATGGCGATCACGAGCAGAATATGGATGAAACCGCCCATGGTATAGGAACTTACCAGTCCAAGGATCCAGAGAACCAAAAGAACGACCGCGATTATATACAACATGACGATATCTCCTGTTTTGCCTTATAATCAACCTTCCGAACAACCTCTACTGTTGCGACAGGGGGCTGCTATCTACGGAGTACGGATTTCACATCCCACCTCGATATAACGCGAATCACACGGGAGCGTTTACGATTTCAACTTCAATATTCAATTTACATCGTTCCGTTATGTCTCTCCGGCATAGTTGTCATACCGAGTCCGTCAGTTCATGTTGTTCGGGTCTTGAATCGTTTCGTCGATATTGCGTAACATGAACCTGACAATAAGTGTCAGAGACATAGACGCCAAAACGGCCATAGCAATCACAACACATCTGTTGATGCGCAGTCGTTGTGAAAGATGAGCGTCGCAATCAATGCAAGATATGTGCGGCGAATACGGAATGTGTTATATAAATATTTTTAAATGTTTCATTATTCACACATTGAAGACGAGAAACAGGGCTGGCGCGATCTGAATGCGCGTTTGAGGAGGGCGTTTGACAAAGAATTGAGTTATCCGTACCGATTGAGAAATATGGAAACATCAAGAAAATGATTCAAACAGGCCAGGTGAGATGACAGGGGACCCGAGAACTCGAGTCTGGATGCCGGAGAGGCACCAACGCGCCGTTATTTATTTAACTTCCATCCGATATTTATATGCAAAATTTACCTTGCTATTGAATGAATTCTTCTTTACGTTTCCTGCATAATAATAAATCTGATTTGAGGAGACCAATTCAAGTGCGGGTACAGGTGTCGAGACGGCCGTTTCCTGTAAAAAAACGGAAGCTACGGTTGCAGCGAGCACCGTGATTTGTGCCGGACAAGGAAAAACCAACCAACATCCCTTTCCGTCCTTCCGGATTAGCCTGAACATCCTGGGGGATTGACACGCTGACAGCGATATACGGCGAAACCTGATCACCGAAACAGATGCTACGGGTGATTGAAGTTGTTCTGAAGCGATTGTAGGCCTGCAGGCGCCTGCTTCCCTGCCATTCGCAAACCAGTCGAACGTAATCTGAAGCGGCTATGCCTGGTCAGGTCATGCGTCGCATTGACGTTACATTGCCGCTTTGGAAGGCGATCATGATTCGGATCAGCCCGAACCCGAAAAGTACGTGCAGGGATGCATAATGGATTGGTCGGAATCGTCAAGAGGAAGAATGAGATTGAAGGCGAAAAGATAAAGGACGCATTCTTCGCATAAGACAATGTGCGTGCGTCGAATGTGCAGTTCTCGACAAATATGAAAAGTAGAAACAGCCATGTGAGTTCATTGTTGACAATTATGAGCTTGAATTTCGAAACGAAGATTATAAAGAACGGGCAGAGGAGTCGGTAATGATCAACGATGAAATTGCATTTCAGAACGGGGAAAAGGAAAAGCGCGCGGAGGAACTGATCGTCGCGAACAAGGAACTCGCGTTTCAGAACGCGGAAAAGGAAAAGCGCGCCGAGGA
>CAYJMN010000035.1:42323-53003 GCA_964371045.1 uncultured Chromatiales bacterium
GAAAAGCGCGCCGAGGAGTTGATCGTCGCGAACAAGGAACTCGCGTTTCAGAACGAGGAGAAGGAAAAACGCGCCGAGGAGTTGATCGTTGCGAACAAGGAACTCGCCTTTCAGAACGAGGAGAAGGAAAAGCGTGCCGAGGAACTGATCATCGCCAAAGCGAATGCGGAGGAAAGCGACAAGCTAAAAACCGCCTTTCTGCAAAATATGTCGCATGAAATACGGACGCCTCTGAATGGAATCATAGGATTTACGTCGTTGCTGAATGAAGCTAATCTCAGCAAAGAGGAAATCAAGGAATATACAGCTATCATATATCAAAGCGGAAAACGGCTTATTGAAATCGTAGATAATGTGCTCGATATTTCAAAGATACAAACCGGTCAGGTCAAAATAGAGGAAAGCGCTATAGTCATTAACACAGTTCTCGCGGATATCTACACCTTTTTCGCGCCTATTGCCAATGCAAGAAATATCAGTTTGCACTATAATAATCTCGATGACAAGTTCAGAACGATGTACTCCGATGAGAGCAAGCTGCACCAAATTTTGACGAATTTGGTGAATAACGCAATTAAATATTCAATAAACGGCAGTATAGAATACGGTTATGATCTGTCAGGCGATACCATCCAATTCTATGTAAAAGATACAGGAATCGGGATAGCGCCCGAGCAATACGATAAGATCTTTGACAGATTTTCGCAAGTTGAAATATCCCTTTCCAGAAAATACGACGGTGCGGGGCTTGGGCTGGCCATCTGCAAAGGGCTGGTGGAATTGCTGGGAGGAAAAATTTGGGTTGAGTCGGAGCTGGGGAAGGGGACGACATTCTATTTTACCTTGCCCTATGTCTCGGCTGATGTCCCGTACAATGATGGTATCAGATCGAACGTGCTTCCACTTGCGGGGGCCAGAGGAAAAGTCCTGATCGCGGAAGATGATTGGATAAGTTCACAGTATATCTCCACAATTCTCAGCAAATGGGATATTAATGTGATTCAGGCGGATAACGGAGCGCACGCGGTAGATGCCGTTCGTAATACGTCCGATATCGATCTGATCCTGATGGATATTCGCATGCCTGTCATGGATGGAATTGAAGCGGCGAAGATTATCAAGAAGCTCAGGCCCGATATCCCGATAATCGCTCAAACGGCGTATGCGTTCAATGAGGAAAAATCGGAGATCCTTTCGCTCGGCTTTGATGATTATCTGTCAAAACCCCTTGAACCGAAAACATTATCCAAAATGATTAAACGCTATTTGAAAAAAACACAGCCCTGACATTGGATACGTTTCAAAGAGATGCAGTCGTCCCGGTTCCACGTTCAAACCCGGCCCCCGTCATGTGGAAGCACATAGGAGAATCGTAGCGACTCGCTTCCACGATATTGAGCAGGTATTCTATAGGGACGGACGTTGCTATTATCCTTCGATTATGTGAAGGGACCCTGAGTACTACAACACAATCGAAATCCCGTGTCGTTCCGGCCGCCTCCGCGAAGGTTTCGACAGTTTCCTTCCAGGTGATGTAATGATGCCGAGGCTGCGAATCATTGAAAGCCGCCTCGAACCGGGCAATCCGATGCGCCACCTGAACCGATCGCCTCGCGGGGCTACTATTGATTTATGGATTCCTTTCGCTAACTTCGGTAAAGGCGTACGATTTCTCAGCTACAGTACCAGATCCCACAAACACGCTGGGCGTCGTGTACCATGAAGTGGGCACCTGACACTGAAGGAGCAATGGGAAATCTTCTCCAGGGCGCATGCATTGTTGGTGTATCATTGGTCGACAGGAGGCGAGAATATAATGAGATGGAAAGGAAGACAGGAAAGCGGGAACGTCGAGGACCGCCGCGGAACCTCCTCAAAAGCGCTTGTGGGCGGAGGCATCGGAACCGTAGTAATAATGATCCTGGTCTATCTGCTCGGCGGCGACCCCGGACAGCTGCAGGATGTCGGGTCGGGAATCGATGAGCGGCAGACAGGGGAGTATCAGGAAAGCGCGGAGGAGAAAGAGCTTGCAAGTTTTGTCAGTGTCGTCCTTAAGGAAACCGAAGATGTGTGGACGCAGCTGTTCCAGGAAAAAGGCGCCCAATACGGAATGCCCAAACTTGTGCTTTTCAGCGGCTCGGTGGAGTCTGCATGCGGAACTGCCGGCTCGTCGACAGGGCCGTTTTACTGCCCCGGGGATCGAAAACTGTACATCGACCTCAGCTTCTACAACGAATTGCAGGAACGCTTCAATGCGCCCGGGGATTTCGCGATGGCCTACGTCATCGCGCACGAGGTGGGTCACCATGTTCAGATGCTCATTGGTACGAGCGAACAGGTGATTGCGCTGCGTTCGCGTCTCAGCGAAACCGAGTTCAACAAATACCTTGTCCGTATGGAGCTTCAGGCGGATTACTATGCCGGAGTTTGGGCGCATTACGCTTCGCGTATGAATTTGCTCGAAAAAGGAGATCTCGACGAAGCGTTGAATGCCGCGAGCGCCGTCGGCGATGATCGTATCCAGAAAGGCGCGCAAGGATATGTCGTGCCGGACAGCTTCACGCACGGAACCTCGGCACAGAGGCAGCGCTGGTTTCAGAAGGGATTCGAGTCCGGCGACATGAACGGAGGCGATACATTTTCGTCACCGCTTTGAGGAGGCGCTGTGATTGACGGCGGAATCAGCGGAGGGGATCCCATGGAGTTGATCCTCAGTGTAGCTCTCGGCGTTGGCCTCAGCGCCGCCTGCGGATTTCGGGTGTTTGTGCCGCTGCTCGGATTGAGCATCGCATCCCTCGCCGGCCACGTCGGCCTCGTCGACGGCTTCGAGTGGATCGGGAGCTGGCCTGCGCTTGTTGCCTTCTCCATTGCGACGGTATTGGAAATCGGCGCGTATTACATCCCCTGGCTTGACAACCTTCTCGACACCATCATGGGTCCGCTTGCGCTGATCGCGGGCACGATCACGACATTGTCCGTCATCGGCGACATGTCGCCGTTTCTTCGCTGGTCCCTCGCGATCATCGCGGGCGGTGGACTCGCCGTGCTTGTCCAGGGCGGAACGACCGCACTGCGCGCCGGCTCCACAAGCATTACGGGCGGACTAACAAATCCCATCGTCTCCACCGCCGAGCTTGGCGGCGCCTCCATCCTGACCGTACTCGCCGTGCTGCTGCCTCTCCTCGCGGCCGCGCTCGCGCTGATCGTCATCATCGCCGCCGCCGCCGGGTTGAAGAGGAGGTTTGCGAAGACAGCGCCTCCGGAGTGAGGACTACGCGCGTCTGATATTAAATTCCTATTCCTTAGCCCGACTCTCCGGTTCCCGAATTTTCATCAACATTGGTTCGATGGGTCTGGACTGCGCGTCAATCATCTCGCCAGATAGAAGCGCCTCACCGCTACGTCACTGTCGGTATACACGCGAAGGAAATACACACCAGTGGAAAGCGTTGCGAGGTTCAGCGTCATGTGTGTACATTGTTCGCTGCGCTGGATTTTCCTTGTGCCCATGATATCGTACACTGACGCATTCAACATGCGTGGCATGTCAAGAGTCACGGTTATGAAGCGATCATGAATCTTGATGTGATAGTGCATGGGATCGGTCGCTTGATCAATGTTTATGGTACCTGGATCTCCAGCCATGATCGGAGTATCAGGTTGAGTCTGCACCGCGTACTCCTTGAGAATGATTCCACTTGCATCTTCAGCTACAGCGGCGCGGAGCCAGCCGTAGTACCAACCCCCATCGTGAAAAAGTCTCAGGCCGATGTACCTGTCCCCATTGCCCATCCATTCACTGGCAAACGACATGCCAGAGCTATTATTACCATCGACCGTGCAGATCCAATCCCCCGAAGCATCCGCGATGGGGGCCAGACGATCATGCGCAATCACCTTTGAATTCCCGTTTACCAGTATCTCGTGAGATGTGTGGTATTCAGTGTAGATCGAAAGGACATAGACAGGGACGGGGAGGAAAAAGTGCATGAAGAAGTAATCGATGCCCCCATCGCTATCCAGATCGAGCTCGTATTGCCCGGGTGCGGTGTTATTATCCGCAATCAGCGTATCCGGTGAAATGTCGGTGTAGATAATCTGTGATGATACAGCCACAGGAAGGAGCAGAAGCAGAAGGGTTACAGCGGCAGATTTCATGATGTACCCCTGAAACGTGAAGCATCCGATAAATTCCTGGACGGTACTACCGACAGGCTTCCTGCGACAATAACGGCACCAGTCGTGGGTGTTGCGAAAACAGGACCTGGCTATTTCGAAACTCTATGTGAGAGTGATTCGACGGTACGTAGGAGAAAATCAGTTGAAGGATAGGATTCTTTCGTGAAAAACGCAATAACAGTGTCGTCGACCCTTGTTCCGGCTGTACTGCCTCACTACATCCACTGATTTTTCTGTACACTCTACCTCCATGCGTTCACGAGATCTCCTTATCAACGCATGGTGGAGAAAAATCTCCTCTGTGTGTACATCACTTGAACCCGACCGAATATTTCCATATTGTAACATGTTGCATGTGTCCCACCTTGCTGTGAAGAGGTTATGACAAATTATATACGAATTTTCGCCGCTTTCGTCTGTTTGTTCCTGCTTACATCGACCATAAAATCCCAGACCGGTCAATGGTCGCCGCAGCTCATCCCGGTTCCGCATCCGATGTTGTATGACATCGATATGCACCCGAGCGGGTTTGGACTTGCCGTTGGCAAATCGGACATAAGTGCTACCACAAATGCTTTTTTTTCCGGCGTCCTGATGACCGCTGATTTCGGCGTGCACTGGGCGGCGGTGGAAAACCTGATCCATCGCTTCGACCCGGAGCTTCCGGATTATACCGTGTGGCGGTCGGTGTTCATCCTCAACGAGCGGGTTGCGGTGGTCGTTGGCGACAGCGGAATGGCATACCGAACGAAGGATGGCGGCTTCTCATGGACGCCGGACTCTCTGGTAATAAATCCGGATTTTGCCGCCAGACCCACGTTGCGCGACGTCTTCCTTATCAGCGAGCGGGAGGGCATCATTGTCGGCGGCGACGTGCTTACGGTTGCTCCGCTGTTGGCGGAAGTCCATCCGATGCAGGTTTTCAAAACTTTCGACGGCAAGATCTGGACAGACAGATCTCCTTCGCTTTCCCAGACGCAGAATCTCACCGCAGCGCTCAACACCTGCACGTATTCCAACGGCACGCTGTTCGTGGCCGGCGAACTGGGCTTGCTCCTCATCGACAATGGTACAGGGTATCAGAAATACAACATCCTCAATGTTCCCGCAGTCTACCGGCACATTTACACTGATCTTGATGCCGTCAGCGCGAACGAGATTTTCATCGTCGGATATGATGATGTAAGCAAAACGCCACTCGCATACAAAAGCATACGCGACCTCTCGCGCTTTTCCAGCATCCTTCCCGGGAATATGGTCCACGGAGTCAACCAGATCGGTGCAGTCGATTTTCTTCACCCGTTTTACGGTTGGCTCGGCGCCGCGCAATTTTACACCGGGAGGACGACTGACGCCTGCGCGACGTGGACCACGTTCGCCGTGACGGGAACGTCCACAACCATCACCAGCCCCATGACGGGTATCGACTTCATCGATGAACTCAACGGCTGGGCCTGCGGAGGCGACGAAGCTACTAATGAAGGTTGGTTGATACGCTTCAGCGGCTCGCCACCACGAGCCAACATTTCCGTCTCCGATACGCAGATTGATTTCGGTGTTCTTGAGTGCGAGCGAACGGTCGAAGCGGACGTTTATTTCCGGAATACCGGAACGGGCGATCTTTTCCTCCCCATGAACAGCATTTTCTTCACCGATCCCGGTTTGACGCTTGTCAGCCCTTTCGCATTCCCGATCATAATCAAACCCGGCAAGCAGAAAGCGGTACGGGTACGTTGGACCCTTGGTCGAAATGTATTCGGCGATGCCTCGGCGACGATGACGATTTACCACAACGATCCCGATCACAACCCGTGGACGGTGAACCTGAAGGTGAAGCGCAACTACGGAGCGCTCGATTTCATCGCCGAGCAGCATCTATCGTACGGAACATGTCTGAAAGACACGGTCTATTTTCCGACGGTAGTACCTGCGGTCGGCAATCGTCCACCCACGTTCATTTCCTGGAAGTTCTCGAGCGGCCATAACGACTTCGCCATCCTCACTCCCGCTCCGGGTACGCTGGTAACGAACAGCGTAGCGGTCAACTTCCGCTTTTCACCGAGCGATACGGGCATGCGCCGCGGCGTCTACAGTGTGATCCATGGCAACCCGGCATGCCCGGACACATCGCTGATCGTGCTCACCGGCTTTGGACAGCGCACCAGGCTTCGCGCTTCGGTCGACTCGGTGTATTTCGGTGAGGTTTGCGCAGGGGGACAGAAAGACACGTCGATCATTCTGACCAGCATTGGGAATACCTTCGTGTCCGGTGGGGTGATGGAGCATGTGAGTGGTGACCCGATGTTCGGTTCGCCTGATTGGGGAGTCTTCCTGAAACAGGACAGCTCCAAGGCCTTCCGCCTGTATTTCACTCCCTTCCGTGCCGGCAATTTCAGCGCACGCTATAGAATCCTTTCCGGTCCATGCTCGGATACACTTTACCTCAGATTCGGCGGCCGCGGCATTGAGACGAAGCTCGAAATCTTACCCAAGGGTCCGATACAGCTCGGTCCCGTGTTCGTGAACCGCGTAGCAACGCGCGACGTCACCATCACGAATGTCGGAACGACGAATGCGCGCATCACAAGCATCCGTCTGCTGACCACAGATCCGATGCTGCAGATCGTCAATCCTCCGGCAATGCCCCGCGCATTGCTTCCTACCCAGACGCTCGGTCTCACACTGCGTTTCTCGCCGAACAAGCTCGGTGAAATCAGGACGCGCCTTCTCGTACAATGGGATTCCCGCTGCGCCGACACAGTCGACGTGGAAGTGAACGCTATCTGTGTGCCGAATCCGGAAATCGAAGCTCCGTCCAGCGCGGATCTCGGGATTCAGACCTGCCCGACAGCGCATCGAGATACCGTATGGATCAAGAACAAGGGCAACGGACCGCTGGTGTTCTACAGCGTGAGCGTGTCTGGCCTGGACAGGATGCATTTTTCGATCATTCAGCCGAAGATCAACGATACGGCGAAGGCCAACAGCAATTATCCCATCGTCGTCGAATTCAATCGTCCCGTACCCGGCCGTTCCAACGCCATCCTCCGCTTCACGCATAATGACATAGAGGCGGGCAGAACAGACATCGATGTGACCGCCGAACGCACCGTGGCGGAATTCGTCGTCGAAGGGGACTCCGCAACAGCGTTCTTCACTCGTCTGTTCGTCGACCAGTCGCGGACATTTAGCATACACAATACCAGTCTTCAGCCCATGACGGTGACCGATATCACTGTCGTCGAAGAAGCCGCGGTGTTCAGTACCGATCTGAAGCGGGCGCTGCCGGTAGTGCTGAATCCCGGCGATACGATGACCTTCGCGGTTATTTTCTCGCCCGATGCTCGCGGACCGTTCCACGGCATCATCCGCATAGCCGGCACTCCATGCGAGTATTCCATCGCTCTGGGTGTACACGGTTCCGGCGATACTGACGGTCTCAGCACCGACCGCGGCAGCCTCACCTTCACGCTTGACCCGTGCATTTACGAAAGCCGCTGCCAGGATATCATCCTAAAAAATCAGAGTCCGGAAAGCGTGCTCGTGAGCGGTCTGAACATTCTACAATCCGGAACAGTGTTCTCGATTTCCCCAGCTGTGAGCACACCATTCAACATCGGTCCGAACGGCGAGCGTACGATTCGCATCTGTGCGGCCCCCGACGTGATCGGTTCGCGCACGGGGACCCTTCAGATTCACAGCAACGATCCCGCCTACCCGCTGCTCAACGTGGCGCTCGCGAGTTCGCGCGATTCTTCCGCGATCATCGTGTCGGAAAGCGCGATTGATTTCGGCCGCAGCACCGTGTGCCAGACGGTTGCTCCGCGACGTGTGACCATCACCAACACCGGCACGCTGCCGGAGACGGTTACCCCCGCGCTGCTGAACGGCGGCACTGCCTTCTCGACGTCCATGACCGGCCCCGAAACCATTCAGCCTGGCAAAACTTACACATTCGACGTCGTCTTCCTGCGGCCATCCTACGGCGTATTCACCGACATCATCGAGCTGACCACCACACGATGTTCGTCGGTATTTCGCATCCCGCTCAACGGCGAGTATGTAGAGCAGTCCTATTTTGCTGCGCCTAATCCCGCCGTTTTCCCGACCGTGAACGTTGGCGGCGTGGCGACGCGTCAGGTGACGCTGCAGAATACCGGCGGTTTCGACGCAGTGATCGGCAGCATCAGCATCACACCCGCCGGTCCGTTTAGCGTCCAGGGTGCGGCTCCGATCGGTATCACCGCCGGCGGCACCGCGAATGTTCCGCTGCGCTTCAATCCCACCGCCGAAGGTCCTGTTTCGGCCACGCTCTGCGTGATCTTCACCTCACCGTGTCCCGACACGATTTGCATGACCCTGCAGGGCGAAGCGGTGAAGGGAACGCTCGAACTGTATCCCGCGCTGCTAGCATTCAAGACGCTTGTGCAATGCGAGAATCAGATACTCGAAGACACCTTGCGTAACAGCGGAAGCGGACCGATCACCATTGTGTCCGCTTCACTCTCGGGTCCGGGACTTGCGGCGTTCACGAATCTTACTCCGGTGCCCGGCATTGGTGAAGTGATACCGCCTGCCGGCATGCGTATTTTCCGCATCCAGTACACTGCGGCCAATGCCCCAGCCGACGGCCCCGTCAACGCTGCGCTTCAAATCCGCACCGATGACGTCGTTCTGCCGCAGTTCGATATTCCTCTCGAAGCCGCCCGCGTCACGCAGACGGTAGATGCAGGCGGCAGCGTCAATTTCGGTGTTGTTGAAGTCGGCCAGCCCGAGCAGCGCACCGTCACGCTTCGCAACAATGGCAGCGTGCGCTTCTGTTACGAATCCCTTTCCTTGCCTCCGCAGGTGACGATGACTCCGGCGTTGCCCATCTGCATCGATCCCGGCCGAACGGTGGATGTCACTCTCACCTACACCGCATCGGCAGCCGGCAGCTTCACGGGTGCGCTGGCGTTGCGTGTAGCATCGCCGTGCACCGATTCCTCCATCTTCCAGCTCACCGGCAGTTCGCAGGAAGGCACGCTGACGCAAACGGATACCGTTCGACTCGCACCCTCTCCCTGGTGTGAGGCCGGATCGTTCAGCTTCACAGCGAGCAGCACGTATCTCGAGACGATTACCCTGAACGGTATGCGCCTCGAGGGCGCCGACGCTGCATTTTTCACTATTCTTACACCCGTTGCGTCCACTCTGCCCCGCAGCATCGTTTCGGGTGGAACGGAGAATTTCGTCGTCCGGCTTAGCCCGGATCAGCGGAATAAGGTATTCACTGTCACATTTATCTCAGATTACACAGCCTTCGGTCAGCCGGTTGAGCGTCGCACTGTGCTTATTGCCGAAGCCGTCGTTCCTTCTTTCAGCATTGAAAGTGCAACCTTCCCGTCTACAGTCGTGGGTCAGTCTGGAGGCACGCAATCGCTGCGCGTCCGCAACACCTCCTCGCTGCCGCTAAACGTCAGTCAACTGCTGGTGGCCAATCCTGCCTTCGTCGTCCGTTCGCAGACTCCGACTCCACCTGCCACACTGCAGCCAGGCGCGGAAATGACCGTGACGATAGAGTTCCTCCCGCAAGTATCCGGACAGCTCCTTGACAGTCTCGTCGCCCGCTCACTACTGCCGTGCCCGTTCACGGCCAACGGCCTGCTTACGGGTGAAGGCATTCCGCAGCCCATCGTGGACGCTACGCTCACACTCGGAATAGTTACCGGCGAGGTGGATCAGGTTATCGACATTCCGCTAAGCGTCGATAAATCGCTCGGCGGTGCCGACGTCCCCGGGTGGTCCGCATCCGTGAGCTTCAATCGCAGCATGCTGTATCCGATGGGTGTCATACTCGAGGGCACGCCCAGTGCTGGCCTGACCCCGAATATCGTATGGGAAACAGCTCCCGGCACAGTGACCTTCGGCGCGACTGGGGGCATGTTGGCCAATGGTACAGGCCCGATCGGCTGGCTGCGCTGCCGCGTCCTTGTGGGCGACGCGCTGACCACCACGCTGACGCTTACCGATTTCCGCTTCACCGGCGGCTATGCTCGCGTCCTCGGCAAAGTCGACGGCAGTTTCGAGTTGGTGAATTACTGTCTGCCTGGCGACCGTCTTCTCAACGACAAGCCCGGATTCGTGGTCTCGCAGAGCATTCCGAATCCCGTGTCGCAGACGAGGCAGGGGCAAGCGAGCGTCACCTTCGTTCTCCCGACAGAGGAGCGCGTCAGTCTGCAAATCTTCGATCCCATTGGTCGAGTGATTCACGAGCACCATTTCGGTTCGCTCCCCGCCGGAAGGCATTCCACTTTCCTCCCGGTCAGCGGTCTGCAGCCCGGTGTTTACCACTATGTGCTGCGTACGGCGCATTACACCGCGGCCCGCGTCATGGTTGTAATCGAATAGTACAAGCGGAATCCAAACGCAGAGGCGGCCAGGTATCTTGGTGCTAAAAAGCCCCCGCCCCGTTAACACGAAAAGGGGAAAATTAAAAGCAACCCCCCCCCCGCCCCCCGA
>CAYJMN010000036.1:0-52443 GCA_964371045.1 uncultured Chromatiales bacterium
TAAATCGTAAATCGTAAATCGTAAATCGTAAATCGTAAATCGTCAATCGTCAATCATTTTCCCGCAATGGGGACAGCGGCAGGCAACCGGTTCAGTGCGCTTGCTCATTTCATCGGCAAAGCCGGACGCGAGAATCCCCGCGGGAAGCGCGAATATTCCTACGCCGAGCAACGCGATGATCGCGGCGAACATTTTCCCTACCATGGTGACCGGGTAGACGTCGCCATAGCCGACGGTAGTCAGCGTTTCGACACTCCACCACATCGCTTTGGGAATACTCGTGAACGACTCCGGTTGGGCTTCATGCTCGAATACGTACATCACGCTCGACGACAAGGTGATGAGCAGCACGACGACGGAGAACGCCACCATGAGATCGATGCGGCGGGCATTCAGAACCCTCGCGACCAGTTGCAGCGACTTCGAATATCTGCCGAATTTCAGGACGCGTATAAATCTCAGCATCCTCAATATCCGCAACATGCGCAAATCGAGGACGATGAAAAAAGGCAGATAAAACGGAAGCACCGCCAGTAAATCGATCAGCAGCAACGGAGTCAGCGCATAGCGAATCCTGCCACGCACCGGATGCGCATACCGCGGATTCAATGTGCATAGGCTCAATCGCACGATATATTCGAGAGAGAACACGGCAACCGAAAACAACTCGAAATACCGGAACACCGCCGCGTAGGGCGTTCCGATTTCGGGCACCGTTTCAAGTATGACCGCGACGATGTTCACCATAATGAGAAGCATCAGGAAGATGTCCAGACTGTCGTACCGCGCGCTGATGTGATCTCCCGCATCGGCTTCCACGAGATGATGCAGACGCTCGCGCAAGCTGTTCATATAGTACTCCTTTGGTTACGACCGCAGTGTCGCTGAATCGATGATTGCACGAATGGTAGTAAAACGAGCGGGAATAATCAAAGGGAGATGCGGAAACGAGTGCAACGGGCAATGAGGGATATCAGGACGGATTGGTATCGCAATTCGTACCTCGTCACTGCTTATGAAATGTTTGAGATGTTAGTTGATCCAGGCGTCAGTCAACCTCGTCATGCTGATCAGCCTGAGGCTGACTGGTACGCACACTCACCCGCCCGCCGAAGCCATGTCACAAGTCTTGTTGAACCGCATGAGTGTCGGTCGGCGCATGCGGGTCACTAGTCCATCGTCATTCGCCGCCCTCACCCCTACCCCTCATCCAGTAAGGAGAGGGGAAAAGAATCGTCAATCGTCACTCGTAAATCGTAAACCCTCTCGTCATGGATTTACCTTGTCGCCATTGTGAGAGTCTCGTATATTTAAATTTTAGCGGGTTTTTTGGAGGAGAAGAAATGCGCTGGTATCGTACCACATTAGCTGTTATCGCTCTCATGATTCTGGCCGCGTCGCGGATACAGGCGCAGGATCAGGGATTCGAGTTTGTGAAGGCGACAAACGGCGTTATTTCCGTCGCTGTCGAAAAAACAACCGGGCAGTTTCGCATCGAGTCGCCGTACGGATTGCCGCTGTTGTTCTCGGCGAGTGGCGGTCTTACTGCGTACACCAACGTCCGCTATGCTACGAACACCTATACCACGAATCTGTGGAATCGCACCGCGCCTCCCGTCGGAATGCATGCGTTGCCGCTGCGGTCCATCGAAGCGCTGCCCGATCGCGTCAGACTCATCAGCGTGTTGCGCGACGGAAGGGATTCGCTCGTGCTTCAGCTCGATTTCATTCCTTCGCTTGACGGCGATTTCGCGTATGTCGACGTGGTGGCGCTCTTCCGAAATGACGGCAGACGTCCGGTGGAGGTTGGCTTGCTGCACGTGTATGACGTCATGCTCGGGAGCGACGACAATCCGGAGTTCCGCGCCGATCAGCAACTCATTTCCAGTGAAACCGGGTGGACCGATATCAGCGTCCCCGGGCTGATCGAGGCATCGTCGCCGTCCTCTCCGTATCGTATGCGCTTTCGCACGGGCGCGGCGAGCGCGACCATGCCCGACGCACTCGTCCTGGGAAACTGGCAGCACAACGGCTACCTCGGCACTGTGAGCTGGGACTACCAGCCTTCGGGTCTCCCCCTTATCGACGGCGCGGTCCTGCTGAGCTGGGATACTATTCCGCTGGGCGCCGGCGCGCAACGCCGCATCGGCGTCGAATATGGTTTTCTTCTTCTCACCGACGTCGCGCTCACATGCTCGACGGAAGATGTGTCGGTCACTTCCGATTCCTCGGCCTACCTCCCGAATCCCTTGCCCGTGCGAGCTATGGTGACCAACACCGGAATTGTGCCGCTGCAAAACCTCCGTCTGCGGTTGACGACCGCACATCCGCTGACCCTGTCGACAGGCGAGACGGCTGAAAAGGACATCCCCGGAACGCTTCCACCGGGTGGACAAGCGCTCGTCACCTGGCTGCTCGACATCGACGCGGTTCAGACGCTCACTTCAGCTGGTATCGATATCTCGATTATTTCACCCGATACATTGCAGCGGACATGCACGCTGAATGTTGACATTCCGCCGCTTCGAATGCCGACCGCGGCGGTTGAGTGCGGGGACACCATAAGGTTGGGTCTTTCACAGAACGGCACAGGATACGCGCCCGATCCATTCGCGCTGCGGGTGATCGTGATCAATGCCGGCACGACTCCGATGCGAAATATGAGTGCGACGATTCAGCTGCCGCCGGAACTCGTGCTTGCGGGCGGTTTGCCCACGCTGCCTGTCGTACCCGATCCGTTGCTCTCCGGACAGAAAACGGTGGTCTCCTGGCCCCTGCGCGGCATCGCCCAACCGGCCGATGTCGTCGTGCGCTGTGCAATTATTATCCAATCCGACGGAAACACCGTCGCGGAGTGCGAGGCGTTCGTCCAGCTGCCTGAAATCAACACCACGCCCTGCATCGATCAGCGTGCGACGACGGCGGGTACAGAGTTCTATCTTGCATTCTTGCCTGATAACGTCGGGTCGGGGACGGAATTGCTGAGATTGTATCTCACCGCCCCTGAAGGCGCGAATGTCGTGATCGAACAACTGAGCGACGGACACCTCACCCATGTGACGATCCCGCAAGGCGCCATGGGCGTACAGGATCTCGACACGCGATTGAATGATTTCGCTGCGGAGGTGGTCATCAAGGCGGGTGTGCGCATTACCAGTGATCGACCGATACACGCATTCGCCATCAATTTGCGGGAGAGGCACAGCGACGGGCTCGCTGTTCTACCCGCGCATGCACTGGGTACGGACTACCTGACGGTCGGCTACAATTGGGAAGGCGCGTTCGAGCAGTTTCTCGTGCTCGCGACCGAGGATGGAACGACGGCGACCGTGATCCCGCACGCGTTCACTTCATCCGGCTTGCCTGATGGACAGCCGATCGTTGTTTCACTGGATCGCGGCGATGTCTATTGCATCAAATCCCGTTTTGCCGGCGGTGGGGGGTCGCTGACTGGTTCTCGCATACTTTCGGACAAACCAGTCGCCGTATTTTCCGGAGGGGAATCCGGTTGGATCCCGGACTTCAGCACACCGGCGGTCGGTTTTCTCAATCCGCATGCAGAGCAGATGATCCCTGTCGAATTTCTTGGTATGGAATACGCCGCTATGCCGTTTCGATCGCGACAACGCGGCGATACGTACCGGATCGTCGCGGCTCAGGCCGGAACTTCGGTGACGATAGGCGCCGGGCCGGCGATTCCATTGACGAACGCAGGCGATTGGTATGAAACAATTCTGGATCGTCCCCAGGTGATCGTCGCGGATAAACCTGTTCTGGTTGCGCAGTTCGCGAATTCCGCCAGATGGGATTCGGACACGAGTGAATACGGTGACGGCTCGATGCTGCTTCACGTGCCATTGGACCGTCACGCCTCCTGCCATTATTTTCCCGCCGGCATGCTGGTCGCCGATCCCGTACTGGAGCCCAATCAGGCCGCGTTCGTCGATTATGGCTCATGGCTCCTCATTCCCGACAATCCAGTCACCGCGCTGAGGTCGTTCACGTTCGAATGCTGGGCTCAATCGATCAGCACGGGCAGCATCATGTCCCGCTGGAGCAGCGTTTCATCGGAGGATGGATGGATGCTGCGTTTCGATGATTCCAGAAATCGGCTCATACTGACGATCTCGAGCGGTGGACAGACGGTGGACTTCCCGTCCCCTGACAATTTGATCACCCGGCGGATGTGGGCTCATATCGCACTCTCTATCGATATTGACGCAGGTTCCGCGCGAGTGACGGTCGGTGGATTGGCAGCCATCGTGGCCTCGTTCACACCCATGACGGCCGTGAATGGATCCTGGAATATCGGAGGCAGCGCCGACGGCGGGGCATGGACCGGGTACCTGGACGAGTGCCGTTTATGGCGAGGCATGCGCGGTGTGGGCGACATCCAGAATCTGATGTTCCGAAGAATCAAACCCCTTGAAATGGGTGATCTTGTCGGATATTGGGGATTCTGCGCCGCATGGAGCGATGAATCTGGTCTAGGTAACAACATATCGCCATCTTTCGGTTCAACACTGTTCGGCGCCTGGGATTTGCCCGTCGATTTGCGTTGCAGCGAAGTCGTGGATTCCAGTTTCGTGAACATCGTCGCGCCGGCGGGGGCGACCGATGACGTTCGGTTAAACCATCGTCCCGTCGATGCCGGCGAATGGAGTGATTTGCCCTGGATCAACGGGTGGCGCATCGCCACCCTGCACGTCCCCGGAGGGCTCAACAGACTGGAAACCAGCGATCCGCGAGGGATCGGGATTTCGAGCTACGGCTTCGCGTATCACGACGCCTACACCGCGTTCACCGGCTTCGGTGCCTGGAGGGGAACGACGTCCGTCTCCCCGCCAGCGCGGCTTTCGAAGGCGGAATTGCACGCTCCATGGCCGAATCCTGCGAGGGGAGGCGACGTGCATGCCTCGTTCACATTGCCGACACCCGCGAGAACTTCGATCCGGCTTATCGACGCGAGTGGAAGGATCATCCGCGTACTGCTCGACGTCGAATGTCCCGCCGCCACGACGCGGTTGCGTATCCCGACGCAGGGACTTTCGGCGGGTACGTATCGAATCGTATTACGATACGGACAAAAAAATCTTGTACGCACATTTGTACTTCTGGAATGATCTTCGTAATCTTGCCGGGAAGACATCAGCGGGGTGATATGCGCAATGCGGTGTTAGTGGTTACCGTTCTGATTCTCCTTGTTACCGAAGTCCGGACGCAATCCATGGAGATGACGCCCTACGAGAGCGACATCCTTGCGGCGCGTCCGGTGCGCACCTGGCTGGGCCTCGGTGTGGGAGGGTACGGATACTGGCATGACGGTTCCTTTTCTCCGAATTGCAACTGCGATTTTGGGGGAGAGAGGGGCGGAGATCCGATGTTCGCGCTTGACCTGTCGCGGCATTATCCAAAGCTCGGGTTCGCGATTCGCGCGAAGGTGACATATTACGATGTCTCCGCGCTTTTTGAGTATGAGCAGACCAGAAGGACCGTGCAGGTGGGAGGGAAGCCGGATATCGATGTGCTGTATCATAAATCCTCGGATGTGACGCTGCGATATATCGCATTCACTCCTTCGTTCGCGTGGTATCCGCCCAAGACCTCGTTCTATGTACAAGGCGGCCTGGAAATCGGATTTCCGCTCAAGGCGCGCTACAACCATGTCGAGACCATCCTCACGCCGGACCTTACCTACTTCAATGGCGAAAACACCGTTACACTTCTCGAAGAAAGCGATATTCCGGGAGGCGAAGTCGTGCGACTCGCATTGGCGGCCGGCATCGGCTACGATATTCAGCTTTCGAACCGCATCATGCTCACACCGCAGGCGGGCATCAACCTGCCCTTGACCAACGTGTCGTCGAACGATTCGTGGAGCGTCAAGACGGCGTATGGACTGATATTTCTCAAATTCCGCTTGTGGTGATCATGAAAACAGTGCATACCCTCTATGTTGTCGCATGCTCCGTTCTTCTGGCTTGTTGCGCAGGCCCCCGCGCTGCATTGCTCGAGATTTCAGATCGCTACGATATTTCTCCTGTCGCCAACTCCAATACCGATGCGGATGAACTCGCTCCCTGCGCCATACCGTCGGGATTATATTTCGCCTCAAACAAGGAGGTAGGAGACGAGGAGGAGCACCGGCTCTATTTTCTCCCGAATAACGCTTCATCATTTTCGGAGATCATTCCTGTTCGTGTAGAGGGGGGCGCGGCACGAAGCGGAGCGATGGTGATCGCCGGTGACGTCGTGTACTTTGGTCAATGCTACAGAAGCGACGGGCATGGCGATTGTGATGTTTTGACCGGTTCACTTGGTGGTGATGACGGAATATCGATAAGCAACGTGCGGAGCCTGCCACTGCCGCTCAACGATATCGAATGGGACCACCATCCCGCGGTCAGTCCCGACGGCAAGTTGTTCGTGTTCGCATCGGAGCGCCTCCGGGGCCTCGGCGCGAGCGATCTGTATATGAGCACGCTCGGAACAGACGGCTGGAGCGCCCCCGTTCTCATGAGTGAAAAAATCAATACGTCGCACAATGAAATGACACCTTCCTTTTCGGCGGATGGACGCACACTGTATTTCGCGAGCGACGGACGATCGGGATTCGGCGGTTTCGATCTCTATGCGTCGGAACTCGTGAAGGACGCCTGGACCCAGCCGAAACTTCTGCCCGCGCCTTTCAACAGTGAGGACGACGACCTGTTTCTCTTTGGCGGTCCCGGCGAGGACATCAGTTATGTGGCATCCGATCGCGAAGGAGGCGAAGGCGGTTTCGATCTCTATCGCATCAAAAAAATCGCACCGCCGCCGCCGCCGCCGCCACCGCCCGAGAAGCGTCCGCTCATCCTGCGTGTCGTCGCCGAAAATTCGTTTACAAAGGAGCGTATCCCCGCCGCCATCGTTATTTCCGATGCGGCCGATGACAGACAGATTGGCGAGGGCAGAGGTACAGCGGAGGCGCCGATCGAAGGTCTCTCGAATTGTTCCATCACCGCCTCGCACCCGGGATTCATGAGCGCGTTCGTGGATGTGACGCTCGACTCTCGAGGCGGCGAATACAGCGGCGCCGTTCGTGAGGGGCCGCGCGATGTCGTTCAACGCGTGATTTCACTGACTCCGGTATCGGAGGAAGAACGAAAAATCTATGCCTTCACCGTCGAATTCGATTTCGATCTCTTCAACATTCGTCCCGAAGAACAGCGCAAGCTGGACAGCGCCGCGGTGCTACTCGAACTCTATCCCAATTCCACCGTAGTGATATCCGGTCACACCGATTCGCTCGGAACTGACTCTTACAACATCAAACTCGGCTACAACCGCGCCACCGAGGTTTCGCGTTACGTCGCGACCTATCTCAGGGGAAAGCATGTGAATCTGCGCAATCCCATGGAAATCCGTACCTACGGTGAAACGATGCACATCGCAACCAACACGACCGAAGAAGGCCGCCAGCGAAACCGTCGCGTCGAAATAGCCATCATCCGCAATACATAACCCGCCGACGTTCCGCTCTCCGCAATCACGAGAAGGACGACGACTGCTTTACTGATGCAGTCTGCCGTTTCCTTCAGGGAGGCGCGCATCCTTTTTTTTCCGGGCTCTGACTATGTACGCCGAAACGTACACCACGGTGCCGAACAACAGGCCTGCCGCGAGGTACCGCAAATCACCGAAATCGGGACCGAGAATCACATGTTCCAGCACGAGGATGACACCGATACCGGCGATAACGCTCCCTATTGTGACGAGCGGCCGTATCGCCGTATGTTCCCGCATTCGTTGCACTTCGACAATCTCGCCACGCAGCTGCTCCCGCCAGAAAGCGATAGTCTCCGCGTCCAGTTTGTGCCCGGTGAGTTCCTCTTCGAACGCCAATTGGAATTTCGTCACCACTTCGTCGGCAGAGTATATGTCGAATACGCCTTCCAGATCGGCGTCGATAATCGACTGACGCCATTCCAACAGGGTAGGCTCCCGAAAGATGCGCCCGATGTCAATCATCGGCGCGGTTGAAGGTGTGTGAAACGCACGTTCCTTGTCCGATACTTCCGCTATGGCGCCGGTGACGCATCAACGCGTCACGATCACAAGTTTGCGCGTCCGTTGTCCGCTCGTCTCGAGCTGCAGTGTGTACATGCCCACAGGGAGGGTTTCGACGGAAATCCACATGGTCGACGCATCACCGCGATAGACTTCGCGGGCGAGAACATCGTAGAGACGGAGCATACCTTCCGCTGCGTTGTGCGAAATGCGTAGTTGGGAAGAGGCGGGATTCGGATACACATCGAGCTTCAGGTCCACGGGAGTTGGAACGCCTTCAGCATGCAGCACCGAACCGTCGATATCCAGATACTGGTTCGCGGGGACGTTGGTCAGCAGGGTGTGCGCGAAAGGCTGACGGGGCCACAGCACGACGATGCTGTCCGCCCGCGCATTGCCTCCGAGACCGAACAGCAGTTCCAGCGGCTGCTGTCCGGAGAAATGTCCGCGGCCGGCATCGACTTCCCGCATCTGGCGCACGCCTCCGGCGTACACAATGACGCGCGCGCCGACAGCGGTGCGGTTCACGCCCGCGGGTCCGGTGAGTTGTATGCCGATCCAGTTGTTTTTGTCGCCGATAGTGTTTTCGAGAAATACGATATCGGCGCGGTCGGCATTCCCCTGCGCCGCAAAATGATTTGAATTGATCACAATGTCGTAGTCGCCGTCGCGATCGTAATCGAGCGCTTCGAGCGAGTGGGGACTGCGTATGTCGCCGATCAGGCCCAGTTGCGGGGTGATGTCGTAGAATTGATTATCCGCGCTCTGTAAATAAAAATACGGCCTGTCCGTTCCGTCGATGTATTCGCATTCGGTAATGATGATGTCGGCCAGCATGTCGTTGTTCATGTCCAGCCATTGCGCGTCCATATTGCCGAGATGGGTCGATTGCGGACTCGATCGATGGAGACGGTTCAGCTCCTGCGCGAACTTGTAGTTTTGTGCAGGACCCTGATTCGTCGAGATGGTTGTCCGGCCTTCACCCGCATCGAGTCCGCCGTGAACCATCACTTGCAGCACATCCATGTCGCCGTCGTTGTCGTAATCGCAGGGATAGGCACCCCATTGGCAAAGATTCTGGCCGTTGTCGCCCTGCAGCATCCGGGCATTGTACCCCATCATCGGGCCGACGTCACGAAATGTGCCGTTTCCTTCGTTACGCATCAGACTGCCATTGCTGCGGCAGTAGGGCGAGGTCAGCACGTCGGGCCAGCGATCGTTGTTCCAATCGACGCAGCTCGCACCCTGCATAGGATATGCGGCCGTGACGCCTGCTTCCTGGCTGACGTTGGTGAAGGTACCGTCGCCATTACCTTTCATCAATCGATCCGGATGAAAAGGACCGTTTGGCGTGCGCCAGTATCCCGCTACGTACACATCGAGCACGCCGTCGAGATCGTAGTCGAAATAACTGAAACCCGAAGAGCTGTGCGCCCATTGCGGATCTCCGGGATCGACGAGCGCCTCGAAGCCGTCGTTCGCGATATGTGTGAAGACCCCCGTGCCGTCGTTGAGCATCACTTCGCTGCGATCCTCCCTGAAGGGGATGTTGGTGTTGTACATCCACACGCCGTTGATGAGATCGACATCGCCGTCGTTATCCATGTCTGCGAAGCTGATGCACTCAACCTTTTTCGTCGTGTCCAGCGACGGATGAACGTTGACTCCGCTCGCGACGGTATTGTCCACGAAGCGACGCGGAGGCGTGAGGCCAGGCGGAACGGTGGTATTCGGGATGTTCATGTACACGCGCATGTCGCCACGTTTGTACGTGCCGCGCACAATGGCGATATCCGGAAAACGGTCTCCGTCAAGATCGATGGCGTTGAAGCGCAGGGCTTTCGTGTCCTGCCCGAAGCCAACTTCCTGTGTGATAATGCGAAACCAGGTACTGTCCTGCGCCTGCAATTGCATGGTGAACAGGCAGACGAATAAGGAAAGACTCGCAAAACGCATGTGCTGAAACCTCCGCGAATGGATGGAGCAGGGGCGATGAATGCGGTAATGTATGAAACAGCAGTCATTTCTCCATCATGCGGACCTGTTAAATTCGCATCGAAGCGGTGTACCACAGCGCAAGGCGGACAAGCAGAGAATTTGTCGTGCGCATTCCTCCAGGCCTTTCCTGCCTTCACCAGGATCCAGTGGTCGGCGGTTGTGTAGAACGGCGGGATTTGGATGAATAACAATACTCCCTGTTCTTCCTTTGCTCTGGTTCAAACACTTTCCCGCTCGGCACGTGATGCTTGTCCGATGAGTTGCCTGCCCCGAAATTTGGAGAGTTGGCGGATAGCGATAATATTGATGGATTGCAACCCGGTGAAGACGCGGAATCGCGAAAACGGAAGGACTGCCTATGGACGATCTCATTTATTCCTTGTTCGATGAGACGGAATTCAAACCACCTCGGAGGACCGACAAGAGCGAATTGGTCATTCGCGGGCCGTACAAGAACAAACTCAGCAGAGAGCAGATCTCATTCAACAAACTGACCCGCAAAATCGACAAACTGCGGAATGATATCGAGACGCGGCGCGCGCAGCTCGAAAAGATACTCCTCGCCTGGAATGCCGCGGTACCGGATTTGCTGAAAACCTTTTCCGCGAAGCAGCTTGAATTGGTCAAATATCTTGACCAGTCGACGCTCAGATTCAAATACGGCAAGGCGCAGGAAGGGAAACTCGGTACGATGATCCTTGAGCTGTTGACCGAGGCATCCAGGTATATCAATCTCGATGAGGAATCGGTCGCAGTCTATGAGCGCTGGTCGGGCAGCAGTTTCGAAGATGATCGACACGAGGCATTTGCACGGGCGAGGGACTTGTATAAGGAGCGAATTCGCAAGGTGTTCGGGATCGACATCGACTTGAGCCAGTATGATGAATCCGACGAGAGTTTCGCGCGATTCAGCCGGGAACTCGAGGAACGTATGGCGCACAGCGAGTTTGAAAATCCACCGGGAAGAAAAAAGACGAAAAAGCAAATCGAAGCGGAGCAGCGCCTCAACATGGAGGAACATAGGAGAAAGCTGAGCCTGCGCTCGGTGTATCTCGGACTGGTGAAGGTGCTGCACCCCGACATCGCCGCGGATGCGCAAGAGCGCAAAAGGAGGGACGATCTCATGAAGCAGGTCACGGTTGCCTACAAGGAAGGCGACCTGCAGGCGCTGCTGCGCTTGGAAATGACGGAAGTGCAGCGCGATGTAGATACCCTTGACACCCTGCCTACCGAAACGCTTGGCGTCTACATCGCGTCGCTCAAACTACAGGTAGCGCAGCTGACCATGGAATTACGCGATCTTTACATGCACCCGCGCTATAGGCCGATCAGTATACACACGATATACGGCGTCGATCATGCGGACAGCATGCTTGCGGAACAGGTTGAGGACTGCAGATTCAATATCACGGAGTATGATGCACTGCTTTCCGTTCTCAACGAGATGACTCCAAAGCGTGTTATCATGCGGATCATCGATGACTATCTCACGAGCGATACGGACTGAGTAACTGCATGGCTGCGTTCGTATGCCCGCGCCAAATCCCATGTGACGCTGCGCCTTGGCTGTACCGACAGGCAGGTGTGGGCTCATTCTTTCTTGCGAATACCGGCAATATGCCGTACATTCAATTCGGCGTCATTCCGACGTTGCGCGGACACAGATCGAAAGGCCGAATCATGGGATCACGAGCAAGTAAAACCAGAACCACAACGACCCGTTCAACACAAACTCATGAGGTGCACGAACCGGACGCTCAGGCTGTTGTGCATTCAGGTAACGAGGGTGTGCCAAGCGTGGTGAATGCCGGGACGTACAGCGTCACCGGAAAAATATCGCGGCGCGGGAAGTTCGCGTCCGGGTCGTCGATTCCCCGGTCAACAGAGGTGAACACCTCTGAAAAGGAGGCGCGTATCGAAATTCGTGTGGATCGATCATCGAAAGAGTTGATTGAAAAAGCAGCCGCCCTGTCGGGGCAGTCGCTCAGTTCGTTCATCATCTCACGGATGCTCACCGATGCGCAGCACGTGATCGATACGCATAACCGGACGGTGGTGTCGCTGGCGGACTGGGAGCGCTTTCAGGAGATCCTCGCAAATCCACGGCCCCCCAACGCCGCTCTGAAGCGTGCCGCACGGAGATACAAGGACGCTGTGACGCAGTCCGATGGCCTTTGAAATGGTGGTCGAACTGCTCGGGAAGGGACACGACCGTGCCGGTTTCGACTGCGGCGTCGAGCCGCTCAACAGCTTTCTCCAGAAACACGCGCGCAAGAATGCACAGCTGGGCTTCAGCAGGACGTACGTACTTGTGGAGCAGGGTAGTCCCAGCGTTCTCGCGTATTACACCATTGCGAGCGGGGAGTTCGATTGCGAGCACCTTCCGATTGAAAGCAGGAAAGGAGCGCCGAGGCATCCCGTACCTGTTGTTCGACTCTGTCGTCTTGCCTCCGATATCAGGCAGCGCGGAAAGGGATTTGGTGAACTCATGCTCGTCGACGCATTGCGGAGAGCGGAACTGCTTTCCACCCAACTCGGCGTGCATGCCATCGAAGTGGATGCGTTGGGCGCGACCGCGCGTGCATTTTATGTGAAATACGGTTTCCGGTCACTGCGCGATGATCTCAACCACTTATATCTGCCGGTCAAAAGTTTGAAGCTTCCCGAATAACGGCGCTCTCTTCAGCCACAAAAGAAGCACACAAACAGCATGGACCGTACGGACCTCCGGGTAATATTCTATGAGGATTCCTTGATCGTTCGTATCTCCGCATCGCATTTCCGAGGCGGAAAACTGGAGTCGGGAGCCACAAGAGGGACACATGAGACGCAAACTCCAGGAAAATCGATCACATCGTCTACCTTCGCGGCTCCGCGGTTTGGCGTGATCTATTTCTCACGCAAAGGCGTGGGCGCATGGTGGATACTCTCATTCGTCTCCGTCCGTTGGTGCGAGGAGACAGGGCCGGCGATGTAACCATCGTGCCAGGTAAGGATGGGCGTATTTGCAGCGCAATACGTAACGTGTAACGTGGAAAGGCGGAAAGGGAGACGAGAATTTACGATTTACGATTTGTCCGGTGCTTGCACAGCAGTGAAAAGGTAGCAAGAAGGAGCGCCACCGACGGCGTGTAAACGGTGAATGGGATACAATATCATTGTAGTTCAGCGCATGCGTGTCCTTTGCGTCGAATTCCCGATTGCTTCCTTGAAACACTCCGGCGAATGAACCGGTGGACAGCGGCGATGACGATGTTCCCATCAGCCAGACGCGATCGTCCACCACATCCGGAGTCCGATGCCTCGGCCATGCTGACAATAGCGTGGCGGTGGAACGCTTTAAGTATTGAACAATTACTGATCCTGCGGCATTGAGGGATGAGGTCGCACGGCGCCGACAGGTAAATCAACTACGTCAACCGCTGTGGAAGTTCATTCACTATCCGGCATCCGGGTGGATGGGGATGCCGTTCCTGTTCACGGATAGAGGGTATTCCATTCAAATAAAGACGATACGTGAGAACCGTCGAATCGGTAGCACTCGTGTTCCCTACCCGTTTGTCGCTTTCTGACAAAATTGTAAGGCTTCTGTAAGGAAGTTGTAATCCAACGTTCAGCATGGTGAAAGGTTCGGCGGGTAGATTGCTATATGATACAAGCGCCAGGTTCGCCCCTGGTGCGGAATAGTGATTTGATAGCGTGCACCGTTTATTGAGGAGAAATTACTTATGCTACTACAACGACGGTATTTGTTTTCCCTGCTGTTTCTTTTTCTCGGCTGTATCGGGGTTACGGTTTCGCAGCCGCTGAGTGTCGACTTCAAGCAGGCCGCGAATAACCACAGTCCAAACGCACTCGGGGAGGTGTACTGGATAAATTCCATCGTCCAGCATAACAATTCAGCGTATTACGAAGGTATGTCTGTACCGCAGCGGCTCATGTTCACGAATGTGCCTGCGACCAACATGAACATGCATACGCTACGTTTCACGCACCAAGCGTCGAAAAATGGCAAGCATGCGTATGATTTCCTTACGTCCTACAACCAGGCTCTGGCTGCATCGAGCGCCATCGGAGGACCCACGATACTGGTAGATCTCAACGAGTGCGGTCCCGCCACGGGTCCGCCCAGCTCTACGTCTGCCACTTGCGCATCGATACGATCCGGTCCTTACAGTTACACGGTAAACATCCCCGATGCGATGGGGACGGTGCTTTCGCACAACGTAGCCACGCGCGTCGCGAATTACGAAAGCCGCTTCGGCAATCGCACCATCAAGATTTACGGCAACGCGGCCATCTATTCCGCGTCGCTGTCGTTCGGCGGTTACGGTTCCGGACAGGAAGCGAAGGCGGAGTACACGCTTACATGGAGTTCCGCATCGACGACGATACTGGTCGAATTGGCCGGACATCTCGCGATGGGTCTCGACGCGGCGGGAGCTGGAACGGGTATAGGCTATGGTGGTGGATTGGGCGCGGGCAGCATCCCGGGCAGTTCCTTCCACTTCAGTCTCAACAGCCTGGATGCAGTATCTCTTGGAAACCGGGATAATCAGATCATGGGATCCGCTGTCGGCCTCAACATCGCTTGTGATGTGGGCGGGCCCGATATCGTTTGCGCGGGTACGCAGATCGCCTATGCGTTCAATACCTCTGTACGGGGTTTGACGTATTCCTGGTCGCTGTCGAACAATACCAGCGGCGCCTCGATCGCAGGATCTTCAACAGGGCAATCCGTCGTCGTCAATGCGGGGAATGGTCAGGGAGGATTTATTCTGACGGTTTCGGTCAGTGATGGAACCCAAACGGTAACCTGTCCCTTCCCGGTAACGATCAATGCAGTGAACGCAACCTCGAGTCCCACGCCCATATTATGCCATGGCAGCAATTCCGAGGTCACCGTCGCGGCGACGGGCGGTAGTCCGCCCTATACCGGTGTCGGAAAATTCAACCGCGGCGCGGGTAAACACGACTTCGTCGTCACAGACGCAAACGGCTGCAGCAGTACAACCTCGGTCACGATCACCGAGCCTCCGCTGTGCACCATTTCAGTTGTTGCGACGCCGATACTTTGTAACGGCGGTACGTCAACGGTTACGGTAACCGCTTCCGGAGGTACGCCACCGTACACCGGGACGGGTACGTTCACTCGTTCGGCAGGTACGTTTTCCTTCACGATATCCGATGCGAACAATTGTACCGCCACAACGTCGGTGACCATCGCGCAACCGCCCGCAGGATTGACCGCCTCATCGAGCGCGACGCCCATCCTCTGCAACGGCAGTACGTCGACCGTCACCGTCACGGCCACCGGAGGCGCACCGCCATACACCGGCACAGGCACGTTTGTCCGGAGTGCCGGGACGTATTCCTTTACCGTCACCGATGCGAACGGTTGCACCGCGACGACGCAATCATTGACGATCACCGCGCCGCCGACGCTGACTGCTTCCGCGAGCGCGACGCCGGTTTCCTGCGGTGGAAGCTCAACCGTCACGGTGAGCGCTTCCGGCGGTACGCCGCCGTATGTGGGCACAGGGACGTTCAGCCGCACAGCCGGCACGTACACGTTCACGGTGACCGATGCGAACAACTGCTCGGCGACGGCATCGGTGACGATCGTCGGATCGTCGCAGATGAGCGTCTCGTCGACCGCCACGCCGATTCTCTGTTACGGCGGGACCTCCACCGTCACGATCACCGCGACAGGCGGCACAGCGCCGTACACCGGTACGGGTGCTTTCCAGCGCGGAGCGGGTACGTACACCTTTACCGTGACCGACGCGAACCAGTGTGCGGGCACGACGACGATAACGATTACGGAGCCAGCCGTCGCGCTGACCGCTTCATCGAGCGCGACGCCCATCCTCTGCAACGGCAATACGTCGACCGTCACCGTCACGGCCGCCGGAGGCACGCCGCCGTACACCGGCACGGGCACGTTTGTCCGGAGCGCCGGGACGTATTCATTTAGCGTCACCGATGCGAACGGTTGCACCGCGACGACGCAATCATTGACGATCACCGCGCCGCCGACGCTGACTGCTTCCGCGAGCGCGACGCCGGTTTCCTGCGGTGGAAGCTCAACCGTCACGGTGAGCGCTTCCGGCGGTACGCCGCCGTATGTGGGCACAGGGACGTTCAGCCGCACAGCCGGCACGTACACGTTCACGGTGACCGATGCGAACAACTGCTCGGCGACGGCATCGGTGACGATCGTCGGATCGTCGCAGATGAGCGTCTCGTCGACCGCCACGCCGATTCTCTGTTACGGCGGGACCTCCACCGTCACGATCACCGCGACAGGCGGCACAGCGCCGTACACCGGTACGGGTGCTTTCCAGCGCGGAGCGGGTACGTACACCTTTACCGTGACCGACGCGAACCAGTGTGCGGGCACGACGACGATAACGATTACGGAGCCAGCCGTCGCGCTGACCGCTTCATCGAGCGCGACGCCCATCCTCTGCAACGGCAATACGTCGACCGTCACCGTCGCGGCCGCCGGAGGCACACCGCCGTACACCGGCACGGGTACGTTCAGCCGCACGGCCGGCACGTACACGTTCACGGTGACCGATGCGAACGGTTGCACCGCGACGACGCAATCATTGACAATCACCGCGCCGCCGACGCTGACTGCTTCCGCGAACGCGACCCCGATTCTCTGCTACGGGAGCAACTCCACGGTTACCGTCACAGCCACAGGCGGCACCGCACCGTACACAGGCACGGGAGTATTCAGCCGCACAGCCGGCACGTACACGTTCACGGTGACCGATGCGAATAACTGCTCGGCGACGGCATCGGTGACGATCGTCGGATCGTCGCAGATGAGCGTCTCGTCGACCGCCACGCCGATTCTCTGTTACGGCGGGACCTCCACCGTCACGATCACCGCGACAGGCGGCACAGCGCCGTACACCGGTACGGGTGCTTTCCAGCGCGGAGCGGGTACGTACACCTTTACCGTGACCGACGCGAACCAGTGTGCGGGCACGACGACGATAACGATTACGGAGCCAGCCGTCGCGCTGACCGCTTCATCGAGCGCGACGCCCATCCTCTGCAACGGCAATACGTCGACCGTCACCGTCACGGCCGCCGGAGGCACACCGCCGTACACCGGCACGGGTGCGTTCAGCCGCACGGCCGGCACGTACACGTTCACGGTGACCGATGCGAACGGCTGCACCGCGACGACGCAATCATTGACGATCACCGCGCCACCGACGCTGGCTGCGGCCGCGAACGCGACGCCGATTCTCTGCTACGGGAGCAACTCCACGGTTACCGTCACAGCCACAGGCGGCACCGCACCGTACACAGGCACGGGAGTATTCAACCGCACAGCGGGCACATACTCGTTTACTGTGACCGATGCGAACAACTGCACCGCGACAGTCTCGGTGAACATCACCCAGCCGCCAACGGCAGTTAGCGCAACCTCAAGTGCGACACCGGTTCTGTGCAGCACGGGCAATTCGACCGTCACTGTGGCAGCGACAGGCGGAACAGCGCCGTACACGGGTACGGGCGTCTTCAGCCGTCCCCCGGGAACGTACACCTTCACGGTCACCGATGCGAACAACTGCCCGGCGACGACAACCATAACGATCGTCGGCTCACCGCAACTGAACGCCACCGCGAGCGCGACGCCGATTCTGTGTAACGGGAATACATCCACCGTCACCGTTGCGGCCTCTGGCGGCACGGCACCCTACACGGGAACGGGAGCCTTCGTACGCGGGGCCGGAACATTCTCCTTCACCGTGACCGATGCGAACAACTGTACAGCGATCGCCTCGGTAACAATCATCGCGCCGCCGACACTCAGTGTCACCGCGGTCGGGTCAACCATTCTCTGCAACGGCGACACGTCGAGCGTCACGGTCGCGGCCACGGGCGGCACAGCACCATATACCGGTGTCGGCACGTTCCGTCGGGTCGCAGGTTCTTACAACTTCAGCGTAACCGATGCGAACAACTGTACTGCGACGGTTTCGGTGAACATCACCCAGCCGCCAACGGCGGTTAGCGCAACCTCAAGCGCGACACCGGTTTCGTGTACGACAGGCAACGCCACCATCACCGTGGCTGCTACAGGCGGAACACCACCGTACAGTGGCACCGGTGTCTTCAGCCGTCCTCCGGGAACGTACACGTTCACGGTCACCGATGCGAACAACTGCGCGGCGACGACAACCATAACGATCGTCGGCTCACCGCAACTGAACGCCACCGCGAGCGCGACGCCGATCCTGTGTAACGGGAATACATCCATCGTCACCGTCGCAGCCTCAGGCGGCGTGGCGCCTTACACGGGCACGGGAGTCTTCATACGCGGAGCCGGAACATTCTCCTTCACCGTGACCGATGCGAACAACTGTACCGCGATCGCCTCGGTGACGATCACCGCGCCGCCGACACTGACAGCGGCGGCAAGCGCGACCCCGATTTTATGCAACGGAACGACGACGACCGTCACAGTCACAGCTACCGGAGGCACGCCACCGTACGCGGGCACGGGAGCCTTCGTTCGCGGGGCCGGAACATTCTCCTTCACAGTGACCGATGTGAATAATTGCACATCGATTGCTTCGGTGAACATCACCCAGCCACCGCTTCTGACCGCGACATCGAGCGCAACCCCAATCTCATGCTTCGGCGGCAATTCGACCGTTACGGTCGGTGCCACTGGCGGAACACCACCGTACACCGGTACCGGAGTCTTCAGTCGTCCGGCGGGAACGTACATCTTTACCGTAACCGATGCGAACAATTGCCCGGATACAACATCGGTGACGATCACAGGAGCACCACAGCTGATAGCCACCGCGAGCGCGACGCCGATTCTCTGTAACGGCAGCACGACCACCGTCACCGTCACGGCTATCGGCGGTACGGCACCCTACACGGGCACGGGTGGATTCATCCGCGGGGCAGGAACATTTTCCTTCACTGTGACCGATGCGAACAATTGCTCCGCGATAGCGTCGGTGACAATCACACAACCGCCGGCACTCAGTGTTGCCGCAATCGGGACACCCATTCTCTGTCACGGCGACACCTCCAGCATCACCGTCACCGCAACGGGCGGCACCGCTCCCTTCGTGGGTGTCGGCACGTTCCGTCGCGCCGCAGGTTCATACAATTTCGCTGTCACGGATGCGAATGGCTGCACAGCTACCGCGTCCATGATCATCGCACAACCGCCGCAGCTTATCGCCGACGTGGATGCGACACCCATTCTCTGCAATGGCGACACATCAACAGTCGACGTCACGGCCACCGGCGGTATGCCGCCATACTCGGGTACGGGCCGCTTCAGCCGCAGGCCTGGCACATACTCCTTCATCGTAACGGACGCAAACAGCTGTCGCGACACGGTAGAGCTTACACTTACCGAGCCAACACCGCTGAATTCCGCGGCGAGTTTCACACCGATTCTCTGCTACGGCGGCAATTCAACCGTTACCGTGACGGCCAACGGCGGAACGCCTCCTTATTCCGGCGTCGGTAATTTCAGCCGTCCGGCAGGAACGCATGTTATGACGGTGACAGACGCCAACGGCTGCCTTGACACGACAGTCGTGACAATCACCCAGCCCCCGGCACTTGTCCCCGCGGCGACAGGTCCGCCGATTCTCTGCCATGGCTATACTACCACTATCACCGTTACTGCCTCCGGCGGCACACCGCCATACACGGGCACCGGCGTGTTCATTCGCGGAGCAGGCACGTACACCTTCCCGGTAACTGACGCCAACGGCTGCATAGCTTCGGTCGTGTTGTCGATCCCCGATCCTCCCCAGCTCTTTGCTTCATCGTTCGCTACCCCCATTTTGTGCAAGGGCGACACATCCGTTGTGACGATCACGGCATACGGCGGTACGCAGCCTTACAGCGGCACCGGCGTCTTCCGGCGCGGTCCAGGCAGCTTCACCTTCATCGTGACCGATGCGAACGGCTGCACGGCACTGACATCGGTGACCATCACCGAGCCTCCACTGCTGATCGCGGCATCGACCGCGACACCGATTCTTTGCAAGGGCGGTACCTCCACCGTCACGGTTACCGCTTCTGGCGGCACGCCACCGTACCTTGGCACAGGGAACTTCATCCGAACAGCCGGCACGTACAACTTCGCGGTTACGGATTCGAACGGTTGCACCGCGGTGACTTCCATCAACATCACCGAGCCGCCGGCGTTGGTTGTCTCGGCGATCGCAGCGCCAGTTCTCTGCCATAGCGACTCCACTACCGTCACCGTCACCGCATCAGGCGGCACACCGCCATACACAGGTGTCGGTTCGTTCCGCCGCACCGCCGGTTCCTTCTTCTTCAGTGTGACCGATGCGAACAACTGTTCAGTGACGGCCTCTGTCATCATCGGACAACCACCGCAACTTGTCGCCGCCGTGAACGCGACGCCGATTCTTTGCCATGGCGACACGTCCACTATCGACGTCACTGCTACCGGCGGCACGATGCCGTATTCGGGCACTGGCCGTTTCGGTAGAGGACCTGGCAGGCATGTCTTCGTCGTGACGGACGCGAATGGCTGCATCGACACAGTCGCTGTGACGCTCGTCGAACCCCCGCTGCTTCTTGCCGCGGCTACATTTACTCCGATTCTCTGTCACGGAGGCAGTTCCACCGTGACCATAACCGCGACCGGCGGTACGCCACCGTATACCGGTGTCGGGAACTTCAGCAGACCTGCCGGTACGCATGTATTCACGGTGACAGATGCCAATAATTGCCTCGATACAACCGTGGTGACGATCACCGAGCCGCCGGCAATAGTCGTAACCGCGACCGCGACGCCGATCCTTTGTCATGGCGGTACCACTACAATCACGGTGACCGCTTCGGGCGGTACGCCAGGGTACACGGGCACCGGCGTGTTCATACGCTTGGCCGGTACCTACACCTTCACGGTAACCGACGCAAACAATTGCACGGCCATGACGGTAATCTCGATACCCGATCCGCCGCAGCTTTTCGCAGCTTCGTTCGCGACACCCATCCTTTGCTTCGGCGACAGTTCGACTGTGACCATTACAGCCTACGGAGGCACGCAGCCCTATTCGGGTACAGGAATATTTCGTCGCGGACCTGGAAGCTATTCATTCATAGTGACCGATGGGAACGGATGCACGGCATTGACCTCAGTGCTCATCACCGAGCCTCCGCTGCTGCTCGCCGCATCGACCGCGACACCGATACTCTGCAATGGCGGTAATACGACAATCACTGTGACGGCTTCAGGCGGAACGCCTCCGTATACCGGTACAGGCAACTTCATTCGTCCCGCGGGCACGCACATCTTCACTGTGCGGGATTCGAACGGCTGTATCGCGACGACATCGATAACGGTCCTCGAGCCGACACGTCTCGTCGTCAGCGCCACCGCACCTCCCGTGTTATGCGGCAAAGATCCAGCGGTCGTCACCGTGACGGCATCAGGCGGAACACCTCCATACTCCGGCACCGGCACGTTCTATCGAACACTCGGTACGTATATTTTTGTGGTCACGGATGCCAACGGTTGTACGGCAAGCGATACGGTGACGGTCACCGGTCCACCGCCTCTCGTCGCAGCGGCTGTCCACACGCCAATTCTTTGTAACGGCGGCATTTCGACCGTGACGGTAAGCGCGACAGGCGGTACGCCTCCCTACATGGGAACAGGTACGTATCTCCGCGCCGCCGGTACGCATACCTTTTTCGTCAGAGACCAGAACAACTGCGCCGATACGGTTCAGATCACGATAAGCGAGCCGCCTCCCCTCGTGGTCATCTGCAACGTAACTCCCTGTGAAAACGGTGTCCGTACAGTCTCGGCGTTCGTGCATGGCGGTACACCACCGTATACATACAACTGGACGCCCGGCAATATCAACACGCCCATATTCACCGTGCCTTGCCACGACCTGAACACCTACACGCTTATCGTGCGTGATGCGAACTGGAATCCGAACGATCCCTACAATGCAGGATGCCAGGGCACGTGTATGGTTTCGCTCCTCGGAATCAAGCCCGACGATCCCAAGGACGAAGAAACCGCCAGGTCCGGTGACGGACGCACCGGACGCGGGAGCGGGAACGAACGGGAAGCGGATCCGAGCGATTCAGACAGGGCTTTCGGTTCTTCCACACGTACGCAGAAATCGTCGGACATGCATCCTGCCAATGAGTATGCGCTGTTCGAGAACTATCCCAACCCGTTCAACCCGTCCACCACGATCAGGTACCATCTGCCCGAAGCGAGCTACGTTCGTTTGACCATCGTCAATTCGCTTGGCCGCACTATCGCAACGCTTGTCGACGAAAACGTTGAGGCAGGGACACAGATGGTCACCTGGAACGCTACGGCGGATCAAGGATCGCCGGCGCCCTCCGGAAGCTATTTCTATCGCATTCACGCAACATCTCTGAGCACGAAACGTGAATTTGTTCGCGAGCGCCTGATGCTGCTGCTCAGGTAGCACACTATCCAACATTACCTCCTCATGCAGGGCGGGTGCGTAAAGCATCCGCCCTGTGAGTTATTTAGTCGAGACGTAAGGGAGTTCGGAAGGGAAGGATGACAAGTCAGTCAATCCAGGATTTCAGGTGTTGGTCATGGCTCTACATCGGATAAAAAAAGGACGGCAACCTATTCGATTACCGTCCCTGCTCATTTCGAAACTGCGTGCGTATTAACTCGCCGTTACTTGATCAGCGTCATATTCCTCTGCAGGACTTTGCCCGCCGCCTCGAGACGATAGACGTACGTTCCGCTGGGCAACGCGGAGGCGTCAAAGTCGAACCGGTGGGTGCCGCTTGCGACGGGACCGTCCACGAGTGTGGCCACCAGTTGCCCGTACACGTCGAATACACGAAGCGTGGAATGAACGGCTTCGGAGGTGGTGAACACGATATTCGTGACCGGATTGAAGGGATTCGGATAATTTTGCTCAAGAGTCAAATTACCCGGCAGCGCGGCAACGTTTCCAGCTTTCGGTGTGCCGCAGGGGCCGGTTACCGTGTACATAGCTGGATCCTCGGTACACGCAAGACCAACATTGTGGGGTACGCACACCGTATACACTGCGGTCGTATTGTTGAGTGAGAGATCGGTGGCGCTAAGTGTGATTTTGTAGACTCGTCCATTGCCGGTTCCTGCCCGCTCTCTCCGGAGATCGACCGATTTGCAGTCATTCGCGATCACGATATCATTCAGAGTATTTCCCGTGCCTTCACCGGTTTCCGCTTCATCGCTCGTCGCGCCGATGATTGAAACATCCGCGGCGGCGAGGAGGCCGCAGTTGTCAACAATCGATGCAACCATCTGTGCGACTGTGATTGTGCTGTAGCCATGATCAATCGGCCAGAGCGTGATCGGAGCGTTTGCTGTGATCACCGGTCCTTCATTATCGTATACCGTCACGTCAAAGCCGCACTGCGGGCCTTCGGCGGTCAGGCAGGTCACAGTGGTTGTTCCTACGGGAAAGACCGATCCGGAAGGCGGCGTGCACGTCACAGCGCCGCAGCCCTCGCTTACGGTAGGCGCGAACGTCACCACCGCTCCGCAGACACCGGGATCATTTGCGGTATTGATGTTATCCGGACATGTGATAGTGCAGAACACATACTCATCCGCGCCTATGCATGGGGGAGAATGCCGCGTCTCTCCGTCAAAATCATCGGTGATGCCTGGGATGTCCATGCCAGCCCTGTACCCGACGATCGAAGCGCTATGCAGATCCGTGCCGCTCACAAAAAGCGGTTCGCCATACACAGAGTGCTGGTTAAAGCCGGGCGATGTGGCTTGCATGGCCTCAAGGGTGGGGTAGGCGCTTCCATTCCAGTAGTAGGCAGTACTCCCTGTCCCGATGCGGTAGTAGGCGTTGTTGTCGAACGTGGTGAAATTATTTGCCGATCCCGATCCTAACCCGATTTGAGCGTAGAAGGTACCATTGCCCTCCAGCACTATCCAGTTATTCGCGAACCTGTTCTGGTATGTCGTCCCTCCTGCGGTGCAGTACAGTCCGTATGCGGTGTTATCCGTCTTCATATACACCGAATTGTATACGCAATCGGTATAGCGTGGATTTAGTACATACAGACCGTAGTTCAAACAGGTATGGTTGGTCGCGCCCATATTGTTGTACACTTTCGCACGATTGTTGACCGATGCATAAGAATAATTGGGGAGACTAATGTAAAACAGTCCTGCGGCGAAGCCGTAGTTGTAGCTGATTTCTGGACCGTCGTTCGGAGAAGTGATAGCATACGCCCACCCACCGGCCGTGTAGAAGGTGCCGGTGGTCCTTTGAACAGAGGTGTTGCCCCGAACGACAACGCCGCCGCCAGCGTATTCCAGGAGTATACCGTTACGATACCAACCTGTTATGGTGTTGCCGATAAACTGATTTCCTCGTACGGCAGTGTAATCGCTCGCTGAGAAACCATACCATAGTATCCCATGGTTGCCGCCGGTGATCGTGTTGTCCTTGATCAGGTTGTAACTGCCATGATCGCCATAAGCGGCATTACCAGTAAGGTACGTGGTCTTGGAGTTTGCTTGTATACCGTAAATAGTCCAGTTCGAGCTGTTCGCGAATACCTCTACGTTGCACATACTGATTTCGTTGTGATCGGCGGAGTTAGTGAATAGCACGCCGCATCCGTACGTAGTGCCGGTCGAGCGAATCGTTAGATTTGACAACCTGATATAATCCGCTCCATCCAGAGTCACGACGCAATTGTACATGTTTGGCGTGTCATGCTGCAGGATCCTCGACGCGGCATTACCCTCGCCGCCATCGAAGGTGATGGTGTTTGTCGAGGTTGCTCCGAATATTTCAGGAATGGTGATCGCCTCGGTGTACGTACCCGCGGCGACATTGAAGGTTACCGGTCCGCAGATTCCATGCTGAATGAGTGCCTCGACCGCGGTAGTGAACGATGGGTAATCCGGCGATACACCACCGATGGAGAAGATGCCGCAAATGGGATCCATTATTTGATATGAATACAGGAGTGTCGGCGGAGTCGATCCCGGCGGGGTAGCGCCGCTCCCTCCCGGCGGGTCTGTGGCGACATGGTCCAGATCGTCCCGTGCACCGAGGTACCAGTCGATGACATCGCCATGCGCTGCGCCGCCCACGGCAGTGTGATCGATGGTAAACGTATAGCTGCTTCCCGTCACAGATTCAGGGGCCGCGTTGACCCACGCTCCGTTATTCCTGCGGTACCATATCGCCGCCGCCGCGACGCTCCCGTCGTCCGTGATCGTCGCGACCACCTTCTGATTCGCCGGCGTGCCTTTGCTTGGGTAGGTTGTCAATGTGATTAAAGGGTGGGAGATTACGGTGACATAGATCGTGTAGTCCTCCACCTCACCGTAGGTCTCGATCCCACACGTATTGCCGGGAACTACGCCATAGCTCATGCGAACACGCATGCATTTCGCGCCCGTCACGGTACCGACGGGGCAAAGGATCGAGCCGGAAAAATTGCTGTTGTTCGTGGTCGTGGTCGTAAAATACTCACCCGCGTCGGCGAACGACAGATTGTTGTTCCAGTCAATCCAGACATTCGCCGCGTCCCCGGTATATGGTACGGGATTGTAGATAGTTACAGGGTAGGTATGGTCTGCGTGCATTACTCCCGGAGTCCCGGCTGTGTAGTCCGAATAGCCGTTGACCAGTCCGCAGCCGGACGAGTTATTGATGCCTGCAACGGTGACGTTGGCGATATACTCATCGCACATCATCGTCCCCGCGGCACAATATTGTGCCGAAGCCGTTCCGCTGAGTAGAATGAAGACTGCGGCTGTCAGCGAAATCACCGTTGCTATTCTGCCCTTGCGTGGGGGAATGAATGTGTCTGCTGCTCTCATGATAATCTCCTGGATTGGGGGGTGCGTAGATTCATTTGGAACGTAATGTCAGGAACGTTTTGAGAGGTCCGTGAGACTTACGGGTCTTTTGATGCTGGTTGTGGATTTCGTTTGCGTCACGCTCGATTCTTTCGTGTTATCATTTCTATCCTGATTCTGTGGAGAAATTGCATCTACAAACAGGGTGTCGCTTACCATCTCCATCGTTCGTAAAAGATCACGGACCTTCGCGTTTAAACCGGAGGCGATTGCGGACTCATTCACCAGTGACAACACGCGCCATGCGGAATCATCCGGCCAAGGTGTGCCTGATAAAACGCATAATAGACCGTAAACACCTTATACTAATACATGCGATGTTTCTCTCGGCGTTCCAGAACGGCGGATGAAATCGCGAATAGATAAGGATATTTAAGATAAGAATAGCTATTGACAACATACGTTGTGGATTTGAGAAAAGCAATAAAATAACTTCACCTATCGCGCCGAAAAATAAAACATCAACGGCGCCCTGAGTTAAAAAACCATTCCACCTCGCCCCTCGATCCCGATTCCTGTCGATCCGCCGGGATTCCTCCACGTATCGCACCCCGCGAACGTCCGCGGCGGAGGTGAAACTGCGTGCCCGCTCTGCTCCGATTCTGCTTGAAAAAGACACCCATGTTGCGTATCATGTCATGCGTATTTCAGCATACATGATTATCCGGGCGATCCGCAATGCGAGAATTTACAACCTCCCATGCAGCCTGTCGTGACATTGGAGGAGCTTCGCCATTGATGATTGCGTTGGTGGTGTGATCCCGCATTCAATAATTGAAAGGACTTCACCATGGAGAAAGCGGAAAAACTGATTCGCGATCTGCTCGCGCACGCGGATGTGCAGATTGACGGTTCGCGAGCTTGGGATATGACGGTGCACAATCCACAGTTGTACCAGCGCCTGTTGCGCGATGGCGTGCTGGGCATGGGGGAATCCTACGTCGATGGCTGGTGGGACTGCGAAGATCTGGGCGAGCTGATCCGCCTGTTGCTCCTGGCAGACCTCGAACATGCGATCAAGCCTCTGCAGCTGCTGCTTCCCGTGCTCAAGGCGAAAGCGGTGAATATCCAGAGCCGGTCCGGCGCCGCGCGGGATGTCGGCTCGCATTACAACCGCGGTAACCTGCTGTTCAGAAACATGCTCGACGCGCGCATGGTCTATTCCTGCGCGTACTGGAAAAACGGATCCACCCTGGACGAAGCGCAGGAAGCCAAGCTCGATCTCGTCTGCCGCAAGCTAGATTTGAAAGAAGGGGACCGCGTGCTCGATATCGGCTGCGGCTGGGGAAGCTTCCTTAAATTCGCCGCGGAACGCTACGGCATCATCGGGACTGGAATCACGCTTTCGGATCAGCAGGTGGCGCTTGGTACGGAGCTGTGCGCCGGATTGCCGGTCGAACTGCGACTGCAGGATTACCGCGAACTCAACGAGCGCTTCGACCACGTCGTTTCCATCGGCATGTTCGAGCACGTGGGTCCGTCAAACTACCGGACATATATGAAGATCGTGGAGAAAAATCTCGCCGACGATGGACTTTTCCTCCTGCACACCATCGGTGGGAACAGCGAGAAAAACAACATGGACCCGTGGACGGATAAGTATATTTTCCCCGGCTCCCGTCTTCCCGTCGCCCACCAGGTCGCCGTCGCCGCGAAAGACCTTTTCCTCATCGAGGACTGGCACAACTTCAGCGTCCATTACGCTCCCACGCTCGAAGCCTGGTTCGAAAATTTCAACCGCAACTGGAAGGACGTTATCGCCCCGCACTACGACGAGCGCTTCTACCGCATGTGGAAATACATGCTGCTCACCACCCCCGGCTCCTTCCGTTCCCGCCGCAACCAGGTCTGGCAGATTGTGTTCTCGAAGAAGGGTGTGGCAGGCGGGTATGAGTCGGTACGGTGATGGGTGACACCAGGGGCATCGTTATGCAATCTTCGCGGATAAGGCTCTTCTTGACGCTCGAGCCGGCGCTGCGCTGTGTGCAGGTGAACGAAGAGGAACCGATGCAGTGGATTCGCAGTCCGCATGCGGAGTTTCCGGCGTACCAGACGGAGGCCGAAGGGAACGCGGCTGTGGAGGAAAGACGCGCTTGATCGTCGCGGACAATGAAGATCACGAAGGGAGACGCGAATTTACGTTTTATGATTTGTCCGGTGCGTCTTTTCAGGAATGACGAACACGATGGCCGTACCTGGATTGAAGGGATTCGGGAAGTTCTGTTCGAGAGAAAAATCATTCGCAGTCGGTTCAGCGATTCCTGCATCCGGCATCCGGAACATGCCATGCGACGCGCATCCGATCCGCACTGCATCGTGAAGAAGCAGACAGCCGAACGTGTAGCATCGAAGCAGCACCCGCTTCCTTGCAGGACAACACGAATGGATGCGGCAAGTGATCGTGTCAGGCCTCCGGCTTTAGATTGACAGGAACAGTATACATCGGAAAAAAAACACGGCAGCCTTTCGGCTGCCGTGTTTGCTTGAATTCGATTACCCTGAACGGGTGTTATGTCGCTAGTCTCGTACGAGGAGCATCTTGGTCTGGATGACCTGTGATCCGTACACAAGACGCGCGAAGTACACGCCATCCGGAAGATCGTTCGCCTGGAACATCACGGCATGAGAGCCGGGATTGAAGCGACCTTCGGCGAGACGGGAGACTTCACGTCCAAGCGCATCATGCACGCTCAACGAGATAACCTTTTCTTCGGGGAGGCGGAAAACCAGACTGGTGCTGTTCGAAAACGGATTCGGGTAGTTCTGCTCCAGCGTGGGTGTAGCAGGTATGACTGCTTCGTCGGAGAACACGATCTCTTCGTCCTTGACAAAGTTCCAGGGTACGTACACGTAGCGTGTGGCGATGGCCTGGTTGTTGCTCGCGTCTTTCGCGGTGTAGCGGATGGTATACGTGCGTCCGAAGCCGAATTGCGAACGCTCGGCGCGAAGCGCGAACTGCGTCGTGGCCAGTCCCGTCGCGGCGGCGATGTCGCCCGGCAGGTCGCCAGGACCAGTACCGGCGTCCGGTTCGTTGCTGGTGACGGAAGTCAACACGAACGTGCTGCCCGGGCAGTTGTCGTTGAGTGTTATGCTTGCGGTGATAGTGCGCATCGCACGGTTCACCGGAGTGAGATATTGCGGGAAAAGCACTGGAGTCACCATGGGCGGTGTGGCGTCTCGCACAATCACCTGCTGCGTCGCGGTGATGAAGTTGTCGTATTGGTCAACCGCCGTCCAGGTTACGATGGTGGTCCCGACCGGGAAGAACGACGGTGCGTTGTTCGTCACAAATACGATGCCGCAATTGTCGGTAGCCGTCGCGGTGCCCAGCGCGAAAGCAGTGCTCCGGCCGCACACGGTCGAGTTGGCGTTTACCGTGACAGTGGGAGGTGCCACGATAGTGGGCTTCTCTACGTCGCGTATCGTGACGTTTTGTGTGGCTGTTGTCGTGTTGCCGCGCGCATCCAGGGCAGTCCACGTCACCACGGTGAGACCGACCGGGAAGGTGGTCGGTGCGTTGTTTGTGACCGACGTGACGCCGCAGTTGTCGGCGGTGATCGGATTGCCGAGTGTGATAGCCGACTTCGCGCGTCCGCACTGACCGGGTTGATTGTCAAGCACCAGCGAGGCAGGCGCGGTGATGGTCGGCGGCTGCGCGTCGATAATGGTGACGAGCTGCGTGGACGTGGCGGTGTTGTTCGATCCGTCCTTGGCGGTCCAGATCACGGTCGTCACGCCGACGGGGAAGGTCACCGGCGCGTTGTTGGTGATTGTTACCGTGACGCAATTGTCGGCGGCGATGGGCGTGCCAAGCGTGGTGTTCGCGCGCGCCTTGCCGCAGATGTTGGGATCGTTGTTGGCGGTGACGGGCGGAAGCGTGGAAATCGTGGGTACTTGGGTGTCGTTGATGGTGACGTTTTGCGTCGCCGTGCGCGTGTTGCCTGAGGCGTCGAGCGCAGTCCAGGTCACGACAGTCAACCCCTTCGGGAAGAAGGTCGGGGCGTTGTTCGAGAAGGTGACGCCCGGACAGTTGTCGGAGACAGTGGGTGTTCCGAGCGAGAAGCTGGTTTTGTTCTTGCCGCAGAGGCCGATGTCGTTGGCGAGTACAAGCGCAGCCGGTGCGGTGATGCTGGGCTGCTGTGTGTCAAGAATAGTCACGAGCTGTGTCGATGTCGCGGTGTTGTTCGAGGCATCCGTGGCAGTCCAGGTGACGGTCGTATTGCCGACCGGGAAAACGACGGGCGCATTGTTTGTCACAAGTACGGCACCGCAAACGTCGGACGCTGTCGGCAGCCCCAGTGTGGTGTTTGAACGGTTCCTGCCGCAAATCCCGAGGTCGTTGGCTGCGGTGACGGGAGGAAGTGTGGAAATCGTTGGTGGCTGGGTGTCCCGCACCGTGATGCGGACGATATCGGTGGCCGATAATCCCTCTGGATCGGAAACGGTGAGTTCCACAATATGCGTCCCGGTCATAAACGCGACCGGTGTAGTGGGAGAGGGCGTCGGCCCCGCAATCACGACGGCGTTTTCACGCCACGTGTACATCAGTGCGTCGCTATCGGGGTCCGAAGACGCGCTGCCGATCAGCGTCACGAATGTGCCCGCGCCCGACAGGCATTCCACAATCTGGTCCGTACCGGCGTTGGCGACCGGCGGGTGGTTGACGCGGCGGCAGGCGGAAAACTCGGAGGTGTTGCCGGCGGGATCGGTCGCAGTTGCCGTAAACATTGTGCCGAGAGGTGTGGCGTTTGCCAACGCGAAGTTGATGGCGGCGTTGCCGCCCGCGTCGGTGTTCGTTACGAACGATTGCACAAGGGTGCCGCCTTCGCCATGACCCGTCGGATCGCAGCCTGTCTGCGAGTACACTTCCACCGTAAATGCCGTGGATGGAGCGCTGTTGAGTGTACCAACGATTGTTGTCGTACCGGCGATGTCGAAGGCGCTCATGAGCACGGGGAAATTCTGCCTGAGGTTCCCGCCACCGTCACCATCGCCCGCGTCATTCGGTGTGACGCCGTTCAGGTCGAGATCTATACCGAGACCGGCGTTGTCATGGATGCTGTTCTCGCTAACCGCATTCGCCATGCCCGCCACGATGCCCACGCCGGCGCCGCCGTTATTCGCAACGACGTTGCCGACGATGCTGTTTCCCGAACTGTTGGCATCAGTGATACGGATGCCGAGTACGCTGTTGCCCGCGACAGTGTTCGGCATCCCGGGAGCGTTGCCACCGACCATCGTTCCGTTGGCGCCGTCATGTAAAAGCACTCCTTCACCATTGGGAAGCGGGCTCGTGCCAGCGGCGTTCATACCGATCATATTTCCATGAATCCTGTTTCCCGCAGCTCCGCTTGTCCAACCCCAGATACGCGCGCCTTGGCGTGAATTACCGGAGATGAGGTTGCCTTCGGCCGCGTCGTTTATGCCATCGGCATTGCTGCCGATAATGTTGTTATCCGTCCCCTCAAAAAGATAGACGCCGACCATCAAGGATCCGAGCGCGGTGCTTCCGGAGGGATCGCAGCCGAGGTAGTTGCCATACATCCAGTTTCCATCGGCATTCGCACCTATCAACAGGATGCCGGCGCCGTTGTTGCTCCCGGCGAAGCGGTTGATCGTGAAGCCCCGGATAATGCTGTTGGGTGTGTTGTTAAGGTAGAGCCCGAAGCCGTTGCTTATGCTGCTGCCGTTGATTTCGATCAACGGAGGTCCCATGTAGGCGGCACCGCCTTGCGACCAGGCATTCAGGAAGATGGGTCTATTAAGGTACGGAAGCAGTGTAGCGGGCGTGATCGACTGTTGCGAACCGCTGACACCGATGTTGAAGCATACGACGCCATAACCTGCAGTGTTGTTGGCGATGATCGCGGAGCGAAGGCTTCCCGCTCCCGCATCCAGCGCGTTGGTGACGACGTACTGCTGTGCTTCGAAGGCGCCGATGTCCACCACCGCGCTGCCGTCACAAAATGCGTCTGCGATACGCGGCAGTCCGCGTTGATCGAACGCCGCGACGCCCAGGTTCTCGCCGGCGTCGATTGCCGGACTGCCGAACATCAATGGCTGTGTCTGCGTGGGACCGCCGAAATTGCCGAGCGCCGCGAGCATGGGATCGGTATTCGGCTGATCCCCGACGTTTGTGAGAAGGCCCGAGCCGTCGCTGACGATATTGTGACCGAGTGAGGTCAGGGTTCCCCCGCCATTGAAAATGTTCGGAAGAGTGTTCGCGGAGAAGATGCTGTTTCTGTACGAGGCGCTGGCACCGCCGCCGCCGACGTAGATTCCTCCGCCTGCGCCGCCGGGAAAGGTGTTGTTCGTCACGGTGCAATTGGTGAGGTTCACCTGCGCCCCGTTGAAGCCGGAGAGAACGCCTATTCCTGCTCCACCTGTATTGCCGGTGTTACCTGTGATGGTTGTGTTGCTGATTGTGGCGGTGCCCGGAATATATTGCGCGAGACCGGCACCAAAATCGCAGGTGTTTCCGGTGATGAGCGAATTGGTGATCGACATCGTACCGGTTGAAAAAATCCCTCCACCGGATACAAATCCCGTCGCGTTGTTTCGCGTTACGACGCATCTGTCGAGCGTCAGTGTACCGCTGCTGATGATACCCGCACCGAAATCGGCAATGGCGCCATCCGCGATGGTGATGCCTGACATTGAGACGGTCGTACCTCCATTCACCACGAACACGCGGCTGCTTCCACCCGCGCTCACCGTCAGCTGCGAGGCACCCGGACCACTGATGGTTAAATTGTCGGCGATGATAAGTTGGCCGGTCGTGAGCGTGATGGTGCCGGTCACGGAAAAGCTTATGATATCCGAACCTGCCAGGGCGTTCGCGTCAAGAATCGCCTGCCGCAAGCTGCCCGCACCTGCATCATTGTTGTTGGTGACGGAAAACACCGCGAGGATCTGCGGAATCGTCGTTGACTTGCCTGCGGCGTTGTCCGGAACATCCGCCGGGGATATCATGCCTCCCGCAACCGCGTGCACCCGGAGAACCTGCTCCGGTGTGTACTCAGGAAGGATCACAACCCCCGCGTCTGTGGATGATAGACTGCCGTCGGTTCTCTGCGCGAGCGCCGGTGTGCTGAAAAGCACGGCGGCGAAGAGCAGCACTGCCGGGAAGAGGGAATGGTTGAACACGGGTATATATGTTTTCATGGTGCATTGCTCCAGTGAAAGTGAAATGAAGTGAACGTCTCAACAGCATCCGTGAATGCGTAAGGACAGGACTACATTGTGAAGAATCACCCTCGGCTGAGATTACATTGCCGATGCAGATGATTCGTATGGAAAGGTTCTTGTGGATAACGACGTGAAAACATACGTGGAATATTTTCCAAATGCAAATATTCTGCCCGAAAAACGGTCATTCGCGTCGGGTCGCATTTCCGGGATGTTCAGGGAGGGATGATGGAGGAAGATGGAGGAAGAGTGTGGGAATTCCGCTTGTCCGGGGGATTTCGAATCGGGTGTTGCGGAGATCTCCCCACAAACCGTCACTCGCCTGTCCTCCAGTGAAGCAGGGAGGATCGGCTGGATTCATAGTCGTAAGGTGTCGGTGATCAAGAGGATGCGGAGCGCCAATCCCGAGACGGATTCCCGGTGTTCGGCTGGCGCGTCCCGCGATCCCCGGCCGGCAACCTGAGGACAGGTGAACGAGAGACGAAGTCCAAATCCCGTCGGAACGACACATTCGAACTGTCATCACTGTCCTGTGCAATGCGTCATCCCTACATTGTATTTATCGGAGGTAATTACCCTGTACACGAACTCCGCGATTCGGAAGTTGCCGAACGATCCCTCCCGCAATCAGTTACCGCCACATCACATGTTCGCGACCGGTGCCTCTGATCGGGGAAAGCGGAGCACGAACGCGGTGCCATGACCTTCCGCGCTTTCCACAGTGAAACTCCCGCCACAGGTCCTCACCACAACGTCGTAGCCGACGGACAGTCCGAGACCGGTGCCCTTCCCGGCGGGCTTCGTCGTAAAGAACGGCTCGAAAATCTTTTGTTGGAGATGCGGCGCGACGCCGGGACCATTGTCCTGTATGCGAACCTCAATGAGACCGTCGTGCATGCAGGTAGAAACGGCGAGAGCTGGCACGTACGACGCATCAGAGGCGAGTTGCCGTTCGAGAACGGCGTCGAAGGCGTTGCTCAGGATATTGACGAAGACCTGGCCGATTTCCTTCGGCAACAGATCGGCATCCGCGAGCTGCGGATCGTAGTACTCCTCGAGACGTATGACCGCCTCCGGGATGCGCGCCAGCAGGCTGTGATATGCCAGGGCGACGTATTGCCGCACGAGCGCGTTGACATCCGTGCGTTGCTTCACTCCGCTGCTCGAGCTCGAGTGGTCCATCATGTTCCGCACAATGCTGTCGGCGCGCTTGCCGTGTTCTGCGATTTTCCCGGCGTTAGCGCGGAGATCCGCCAGCGCACCGGCCAGCGTAGAGGCGGGAAGCCGCGTATCCGCGGCAAGCTCCTCCTCGAGTTCCTGCAATAGTTCGACGGACAGCTGCGCGAAATTATTGACGAAGTTCAGCGGGTTCTTTATCTCGTGCGCGATACCTGCGGTCAGCGCCCCGAGACTCGCCAGTTTCTCCTGCTGGACGAGCTGCGCCTGTGTGGTCTTGAGCCGTTCATACGCTTTCTCCAGTTCCCTCCCCTTCTCCAATTCCAGCTCCTTCAATTCGCTCTCAGCGCGGAGTTCCGCGAGCTGTCGGCTTTGCACGAGCGCGGAGATCAAGCCTGCAATCGCCTGAAGCGTATCCGCATCGCTCGTATTCAGGGACGGTGAGAAGGAGGAAAGCCCCGTGGCCTCAAGAAGCCTCCCCGTCAACAGCAATCCGGGTCGACTGCCTTCCGCATGCACCGGCAGCAGGATGAAATACGGGATTGCGAATGCGGAACGAAGTTCTTCGATGAATGGCGTCGGAGGCGTCGCCTTGTTGACGATCAGAACGCCATCTTTCTCCCCGAATTGCGCGTCTCCCGCGATGCGGACCTGGGAGATCCTATCGATTTCGTCGTCCGCGTAGCCTCGCCATCGAACCGGGACGAAACAGTTCTGTTCCGCCGCCAGAAAGATCGTCCGATCCATGCGGAGCGCGGTGTTGATCGCCGCGGTCGCGACATCGTAGAGCGCGAAGAGGTCCGCGCTCCCGCCCATCGATCGTTGCAGACCGGCGATGAGGGCGAATCCTTCGCGCCGCTGCTGGAGTTCGAAGCGGAGGCGCGAGACGAGATAATCGAGCTTCAAATGGACGGCGCCCAGCTCGTCGCATTTCCGCTTGTAGTATTCCATTTCCGCCGAAACACTCGGCGTATCGGATGAGGCGACGGTCATCGCGGTTCGCGGTCCGGCTCCGAAAAGATGCAGAGCACGCCCGTCCAGTCCAGCGCCTGGACGTGTCCGGCGATCTTCGCCACCTCCACGCCGGTGTAGAAACCAAGCAGCGGCAACGATCCAAGATGCTTCTGCACTTCCTCCGCCTCTTCGCGTTCCGTTCCGCTGTACGCCGCCGCGCGGCCGAGGCAGTCGATATAGATCGCCAGGAAAGGCCGATAACCATCGAGTGTCTGCATGAACGTATCGATGCGTTGCCCGATATAGGAGAAATCGAGACTGCGATGCATGACCTGCACTTCGTCGCCGGTCTGCAGATCGGGTTCGAACATCACGAGACCGCCTCGCTCCTTATCGAGGGCGAGACAGAGTCGGTTCGCGTAATGTTCCTCCTTGAATTCCTCGAAGCGATCCCCGCGATTGACGCCAAGGGTGAGGAAGAAGGGGTAGTCCTCGCGGGAGACGCCCGAGTCGGGACCGAACAGCGCATCGATGACCTCCAGCGCGGGTCGCCCGTCCAACTCAAGCACGATGTTCTGTTCCGCGCGAGTGATGCGCATGTACCGACCGGCCGGCTTACACCCATGCAGAATCACGGTGTCCATACGCATGTCGCCCGAGAACACCGCGGCTTGGACAAGCTCTCTTCCGACGCTGTCTCCATGCCAGAGATGCGCCGCCTGTATGAAACGGGCATCTCCCAGCACGCCCATACCCGCGACCGACGGCCAGTCCTCGATCACGCTCTTCATCCCTTCGAGTAGCGGTGTTGCAAGATTCAGGGCGGGCCCGCCCTCCAGTGCCGTCAGTTTGACGGCATCATACATGAACACGATCCCGGCTTCGTCGCCGCGGAAGCTGTCGCGGATCTGCCTTCCCAGCGCTGCGCCGCAGTCGTATTCCGCGTCCGTCAGACCCTCAACGCGCGCGAAATCGACGCGGACGCTGTCCGAGACGAACACCGCGACACCGACCTGATACCCATCATACCCCAAGGCGTCGTTCGTGATCATGCCGGCCGCGGAAGAGCCGAGGAGTCGCGCTCTTTCGCCGACGACTTCCCGAATCCCCTCGAGCAGGAGGACCGGATCGTGCGTCGGCGTAGCACCGAAGAATACCACATCGCACTGCTCGAGACCGGCGTTGGCCAGCGCGCGCCTCGCCGCTTCCGCACCCGCCTGTTTCGCGTCAAGGTGCTCGCTGAATCCTGTTCCTGCAATCGTTCTCATATCTGTTCTCCAATACTCTCGTGAGCACCTCCGACCGCTCCGATGATTCTGCGCTACATCGAGACGACGTCGAAACCCATGATGGACGTCTCCGTCGTCGCGTGACGATGAGTCCAAAATGACCGGAAGGCGGCACGCATCAATCATTCGGAGAGATGCGCCCGCCCACGAAGACTACTCGTCAAGGCCAGGTGCGGTGAAATCAGTGACAGGATAATAACGCACGAACGTAGACCAAATCAAAATACGCGCAACGGCGCGCTTCTCCTTGATGTTATAAGCAGCGGATCCTGTAGAAATCGTAGAGACGCTATAACGGCAGGGGCACGGCGTGCCGTGCCCCTGCGTGGTGAATTTGTTTTCACTCGGCGCTAATTCATCATGAGGTTCTTCTCTTCAGCGTAAGCGCGGCCAGCGCGCAGGGCGGCGATGTTTTGTTGGACGATGGCGTCGCCCTTGCGCTCGAAAATCGCATGGATCGCAGCTTCAAGCTCCGCGGCGGCAAGGTCCAGAAAAGGAGAGGACGCGCCAAGTATGACAATATTCATCGAGCGGGGTGTGGCGACTTCGCGGGCGATTTTGTCCGCGTCGATGAGGATGCTTCGCGGGATGGACTCGATAGTCGACCATACCTGCTCAAGTTCCGGATAGTTGGTGATATTGATGAAGGGCTTGCGGTTGGCTATCATCCAGCCATCGGGAGCAAGAAAGCTGGTGTAGCGCAGCGCTTCCATCGGTTCGATGGAAATGATCAGGTCCGCCTTGCCTTCGGGAATGAGGTCGGAATGGATGGGCTTGTCGCTGAGACGCAGATGCGACTGCACATCGCCGCCGCGCTGCGACATGCCATGAACCTCGGCCTGCTTCAGGTAGAGTCCGCGCGCCACGGCGGCGTGGCCGATGATCGTGGCGATTGTCAGAATACCCTGGCCGCCGACGCCGGCGAGAATGATATCGCGTTTCATTTCGCGGCCTCCTTTTCCAGCATTTTCGAAATTTTGATCGTCTGAATGCACTCTCGCCGCTCGATGACGACGGAAATGCCGGGATAGTACAGCTCTTCCTTTATCACGCGGACGTTTTCCTCGTGATGCTTTTTCAGCGGCTCCACGACCTTGATATGATTGCCCGGCACACCGAGTCCGAGACAGATTTCTTCGAGTTTCCCACGAGCGGCGGAGGGTTGTCCACCGGTCATGCCGGTAGTTTCGTTGTCGACGATCATGACGGTGATCGGGGAATTTTCAATGATCGCATCCAGCAAGCCGGTCATACCGGAATGCGTAAAGGTTGAATCGCCTATGACCGCGACGGCAGGGAACAGTCCCGCGTCCGCAGCCCCCTTGGCCATGGTGATCGAGGCCCCCATGTCGACGCAGGTATTGATCGCGTTGAAGGGCTCCAACGCTCCCAGCGTATAGCAGCCGATATCGCTGAAAACGCGACCCGGATCGAGTTCGCCAAGCACCTCGTTCAGCGCATTGTAGCTGTCGATGTGCGGACAGCCGGGGCAAAGCTCGGGCGGACGTGGTTTGACGATGTCGGGCTTGGGCTTGCCGGTCACGACCGTGCGGCCAAGCGCGGTCGCCACATTGTTGGGGTCGAGTTCTCCCGCGCGGGGGACTGTGCCGTCCAGGCGTCCGACGATGTTGAAACTCTCGTCCAGCAACCCGCGAATTTGTTCCTCGAGGAACGGAGCGCCGTCTTCGAGAATCAGCACTTTCTCGCAGCTTTTTAACATGGTGCGGATCAGTTTCCGCGGCGCCGGATACTGTCCAATTTTCAGCACGGGGTGCGGACAGCCATCCTGGAAATTCTCCATCAAATAATTGTGCGCGATGCCGCAGGCGATGATGCCCAGGGAACGATCGGACCCGTCGGTGAAGGTATTGAAAGGGGACTTCTCGGACTCTTCCTCGAAGCCCGCCTGTTTTTCGAGCAGATGCTTGTAATTGCGCCGGGCGATGGACGGAAGCAGTACGAACTGCCTTTTATCGCCGGGGAGTTTCAACTCGTTGGGTTCGCGGGATTCACGCAATTCCACCCCGGAGCGGGAATGTGCCAGACGCGTGGTGATGCGAACGAGTATCGGTGTACCGTATTTTTCCGAAAGATCGAAGCCATAGGACATCGCATTGTAGGCTTCCTGCTGATCGGCGGGTTCGATCATGGGGATGAGAGCGAACTTTCCGTAGAAGCGGGAATCCTGTTCGTTTTGAGATGAGTGCATCGAAGGATCGTCCGCCGCGACGACGAGGAGCCCGCCGTTGGCACCGGTTATGCCGGCGTTGATGAATCCATCGGCGGCGACGTTGAGGCCGACATGCTTCATGCAGGCCATCGCGCGTTTGCCGGCATACGACATTCCGAGAGCCGCTTCCATGGCGGTTTTCTCGTTCGCGCTCCAGTCGCTGTGGATACCATGTTCGCGTGCCGTTTTCGAACGTTGAATGTACTCCGTAATTTCCGTGGAAGGTGTACCGGGATAAGCATAGACTCCGGAGAGGCCGGCATCGATCGCACCTTGTGCGATGGCCTCGTCTCCGAGCAAGAGCATCCGTTTCATAGGTCGTCCTTTGTGATGGATGTATCGAAGGTGTTGTTTTCACTCCTGATCCCCGTAAAAAAGGGACCGTTCTGTAAGATAATACCGGCAGGTCTTTTAACCTAGGTTTGTGCAGGAAAATGTGTAAGGAGGTCTACGATTGCGCTCGCCTTGCCGAAGCATCCGTTCCTTGAAGCACAGGCGTGATTCAACGAGTGTGAAGGCGGGGATCGCGCGCACGTACTGAATAAAGCAGTTGCGCGAGGCGTCGATTGAATGACACAGCTTGACGGCATTGGAAGTCATACATTGCGGAACGAGATTGCCAACATGAACGAATCGGACATACGAAAACAACCAACGGGCGCCGCGAAGGGCAGGGGAAGCGGGGGCAATCCACCGAACCGCTTCGATCGCATCACCGTGGAGCGGGACGCGGACTACGACGACACCGGGGACGCTTCCGTCCGGACGCAGTACCTGCGTGATAATAGCCGCAGCATCATCGCATACAACAATAGCCCGGATATCGGGTTTGAGGCGAGTATCAACCCTTATCGCGGCTGCGAGCACGGATGCGCATATTGCTACGCGCGGCCATTTCACGAATATCTGGGATTTTCGTCGGGACTCGATTTCGAAACGCGGATTCTCGTCAAAGAAAACGCCTCAGTCCTGCTGCGCGAGGAGCTTGCGCGGCCCTCATGGAAACCACGAATATTGGAAATGAGCGGCGTAACCGACCCGTATCAGCCGATTGAGCGGAAACTTGGCGTTACGAGAGCCTGCCTCGAAGTGCTCGCCGAATGCAGGAATCCCGTGCAGATCATCACGAAAAACGATCTAATCTGCCGCGATATCGATCTGCTCGCCGAACTGGCCCGCTATTCCGCCGCGGCGGTGGTGATTTCCATAACCACGTTGGATGCCGCACTCGCCAGAAAACTCGAACCGCGCACAACCTCGCCGTCCCGAAGGCTAGACGCCATTTCACGTCTGCACGAGGCGGGGATTCCGGTCGGCGTGAGCATTTCTCCGGTCATACCCGCGTTGACGGACGAGGAAATGCCGGGTATCGTCGAGGAAGCCGCCCGCCACGGCGCCTCGTTCGCGTTTTTTATTCCCCTGCGTCTTCCGCATGCGGTCGCGGAAATATTCAGCGACTGGCTCGACCGGCATTATCCCGATCGGAAAGAAAAGATTCTCAACCGTGTCCGCGATATGCGCGAGGGGCGACTCAATGATGAACGATTCGGATCGCGCATGCGAGGTACAGGCGAGTATGCCGAACAGATCCGATCGATGTTTCACGTCTCCTGTCGTAAGCACGGGCTGGATCGTCCTTTCCCGGCTCTTTCAACGGCGGCCTTTCAAAAGCCGGCGATGAACGGACAAATGCCCCTTTTCTGAGAAACATCCCCCCAGCCTTGCGCAGGATGGATTCCACATGAATTACTGACAAGACGCTAACAAAACGCTAACATTGTGAGCGTATTATTATCATTGAATTGTGAAACCACGCGGATGCATCGATGTCGAAAGCCAGGATACTTGTCGTCGAAGATGAAGAGGAAATTCTCGAACTATTGACCTACAACCTCACCCGTGAAGGGTACGCCGTCGAATCGGTCGCTTCGGGTGAGGAAGCGTTGAAGCGTATTCAAAGCAAGCCGCCCGACCTGATCCTGCTGGATCTGATGTTGCCTGGTGTGGATGGTCTGGAGGTCTGCAAATCGATCAAAGGCAATCCGGACATGCGCGATGTACCCATCATGATGCTCACGGCAAGAAGCGAGGAGGCCGATATCGTCACGGGTCTCGAACTCGGAGCGGACGATTACATCACGAAGCCGTTCAGCAGGCGCGTGCTGTTGGCGAGAGTCAAGGCCGTGCTGCGAAGGAAGTCGGAAGGGGAGAAAACGGATTCGGGCGGGGTGCTCCGTATCCACAACATCACGATTAATCCCGGACGTCACGAGGTGCTGATCGACGATCAGGAGGTGGTGCTCACACTCACCGAGTATCGCGTTCTGCATTTTCTGGCCGGCAGACCGGGCTGGGTATTCACACGTTCACAGATCGTCGAAGCAGTGCGCGGGGACGACTATCCCGTCACCGACCGCTCCGTGGATGTTCAGATCGTCGGCCTCAGGAAAAAGCTTGAGGACGCAGGTAAATACATCGAAACCGTCCGCGGCGTCGGTTACCGTTTCATGGAATAATGATGCCGAAAAAAAGACTGTTCTGGCAGCTCTATTCATCGAATTTCCTTGTCGTCTTTCTCGCTCTGTTCGCCTTTACGTTTCTCACGACAAGTTCGGTCAATACGATTCTCCTGAAACAGGTTTCCGCCGATCTGGAAGCCAGGGCGATGCTGCTTGAAGACGATGTGCGAGAACATCTTCTCGACACGAATTATGTCGCGTTGGAGAAGAAATGCGTTCGTCTCGGAAAAAACAGCGGCACCCGTATCACCGTCGTACTTCCTGATGGCCTTGTCGTCGCGGATTCGGATCGTCCCGCATCATCCATGGAAAATCATGGCGCCAGACCGGAAATTCTCCAGGCGCTGCATGGAAAGCACGGAGCATCCACGCGCTACAGTGCGACGGTACGCAGAAACGCCATGTACGCGGCCGTGCCCGTGATGCTCGAAGGGCGGCCCATCGCAGTTCTGCGCACGTCCGTGCCAGTGCTTGGTGTGGAGATGACGATACGCAACATCCAGTGGAACATCGTTATCGGCGGCTTGATCATCACACTGCTTGCCGGAGTTGTGAGCCTTTTCATTTCGCGAAAAATCACGAAACCCATTGCCGATCTCAAACAGGGCGCCCGACGCTTCGCGGCCGGTGACCTTGATTTCAGACTTGACGTTCCCCAATCGGATGAATTGAGCGATTTCGCCGAGGTCATGAATGCCATGGCCGCCCAGCTGCAGGATCGCATCAACATTATCGTGCAGCAGAACAGCGAGCAGGATGCAGTGCTGTCGAGCATGATGGAAGGCGTGCTGGCGTTCGATACCGGGGAACATCTTATCAACATCAACAATTCCGCCGCGCGGATGCTCGACATCCTCCCTGAAAAGGCGCTCGGAAATACGATACAGGAGATCATTCACAACATTGGCCTGCAGCGTTTCCTGGGCGAAACCCTTGCGAGCGGCAGGCCGATCGAGGGGTACATCACGCTGCTCGAGCATGAGCAGGAGCGCTTCCTCCAGGCGCACGGCAGCCTGCTTCGCGGCCAGTCCGGCGACGTGATCGGCGCGCTGGTAGTGCTGAACGACGTGACGGAACTGCGCAAACTCGAAAATATCCGTCGCGATTTCGTCGCGAACGTCTCGCATGAACTGAAGACGCCGATCACCAGCATCAAGGGTTTCGTGGAGACGCTTATCGACGGCGTCATTCAGGATAAGGAGGATGCACTCCGATTCCTGGGCATCATTTCGCGGCAGGCGGACCGGTTGAATTCCATCATCGAAGACCTGCTCAGCCTTTCACGCATCGAGCAGGGAGCGGAAAAAGAACAAATAGAGTTTAGGACAACCGCCGTGGTCGATGTGTTATGCGCCGCGGTACAGGGTTGTCAGATGGACGCCGACGCCAAAAGAATATCGCTTGTCATGGAATGTCCACCGTTGCTGAAAGCGGACGTCAATCCGCAATTGCTGGAGCAGGCGGTGGTGAACCTTATCAACAATGCCCTCAAGTACAGCGACGATGGCCGCCGTGTGTGGATACTTGCGGAGCCGAAAGAGAATGATACTCTGCTGATTCAGGTCTGCGACGAAGGCTACGGTATCGAAGCGGAGCATCTGCCGAGATTGTTCGAACGTTTTTACCGCGTCGACAAGGCACGCAGCAGGAAAATGGGCGGTACAGGTCTCGGTCTCGCGATCGTCAAACACATTGTGCAGGCGCACCACGGAACGATAGAGGTCGAAAGTTCGCCCGGCGCGGGCAGCACGTTCACTCTCGCACTTCCAATGCTTCAACGTAATCATGGCGATTCCGGCCCGGCCGACACGCCGGAATCGGCGATGAGGAGCCCGGTATCATGATACCAGGCGCGGGACACATACGGACCAGCTATGCAGGAAACTGCCGAGGCTCAAAGCGTCTGTGCAGGAGAATGCGCATCGCGCCTTCCTTTCCCGGCGAGAAAGTACCAGGAAACCGCGATCATCGTCCGCAACCACGACGAGATCGATTCTTCCGAAATGGCAATCGGGTAAGAGGTGATCTGTATTACCTACGGTTCGATCATTCGCCGCAACGCAAGCATGACAGACTGAAGAAACTATTTTTTTCCTGATGAAAGAATTACACCACAAACATCTTAGGCCATGGAACTCTACTACATTATTCTCGCCATCCTGCTCCTCGCCGCCATCGCCGATCTGATCGTCGGCGTCGCGAACGATGCGGTGAATTTTCTGAACTCCGCGATCGGATCCAAGGTCGCGCCGCGCCTGGTCATCATGCTCGTGGCTTCCGCCGGAATTATCGCAGGCGTCACTTTTTCCAGTGGTATGATGGAAATCGCCCGCAAGGGAATATTCAATCCGGAAATGCTGACGTTTACAGAGGTGATGGTCATTTTCGCGGCGACAATGCTGACGGACGTCATCCTCCTCGATTTCTTCAACACCTTCGGACTCCCGACATCGACCACGGTATCGCTCATTTTCGAACTGCTCGGTGCGGCATTCGCGATTTCGTTCGTCAAGGTGATGTCCGCGGGTGATGGCGGCGTGAGCGAGGCGCTGGCCTTTATCAATACCGCCAGCGTGCTGAAAATATTATTCAGCATCGTGCTTTCCGTGGTCGTCGCGTTCATCGCCGGTTCGCTGGTGCAGTATCTCTCGCGGATGCTGTTCACCTTTGATATCAATGCGAAACTGAAGCGGTATGGGTCGATCTGGGGCGGTTTCGCGCTTGCCGGACTTTCGTATTTTCTGCTCGTGAAAGGGGCGAAGGGCGCATCGTTTCTCAACGAATACCAGGCATTGTATATCAAAGAAAATGCGCTGCTCATCGCCGGTGCCTCCATGGTGTTCTGGACCATCGTGATGCAGTTGCTCTCCTGGTTCACGCGCGTGAATATATTCAAGCCCGTCGTGTTGGCCGGAACCTTCGCCCTCGCGATGGCCTTCGCGGCGAATGATCTCGTCAATTTTATCGGCGCGCCGCTTGCGGGTCTGGCGGCCTTTGAAGAGGTCAGGGGCCTGGCGGATCCATTGCATGCGAGTATGGAAGCCCTGGGCGATCCTGTCAGCGTGAACACGCTGTATCTCCTGATAGCCGGTGTCATCATGGCCGCGACACTATGGCTCAGCAAGAAAGCCCGGACAGTCACCGCGACCGAAGTGAACCTGGGTCGGCAGGGCGAGGGATCGGAGCGCTTCGAGTCCAACGCGATAGCCCGGTCCATGGTACGGATGGTGCTCGGCGTTTTCCGGTTTTTCTCGTTGATAACACCGGACTCGGTCAAACGCGCGATAGATAGCCGCTTCGACATATCGAAATACAAACCGGTTCCTGACGAGAACGGCGAATATCCTTCATTCGACTATCTCCGCGCTTCCGTGAACCTGATCGTTTCAGCCCTGCTGATTTCCTTCGGTACGACGCTGAAGCTGCCGCTGTCCACGACCTACGTGACCTTCATGGTTGCGATGGCGACGGCCCTCCCGGACCGCGCCTGGGGACGCGATTCCGCTGTCTACCGAATCTCCGGTGTGCTGACGGTGATCGGAGGGTGGTTCTTCACCGCGCTGATCGCATCGACCGCGGCGGCCCTGATCGCGGTGGTGATTTACTACACGGAGCTGTTCGGCCTGATCGGCATCGTGCTGCTCGCCGGATTCCTTCTGTTCAGAAGCATTCGCGTCCATAAAAAGCGTGAGAAGGAGAGCGCCGAAGAAGAACGTCTGCTCGTTGCCCCGTCATCCATCGAGGAGGCGATGACGATGCTGCGCTCGGAAATCGCGGATATCGTCGCCGGCGTAGCGGAAATTCTCAACAAAACAAACACCGGATTGATTTCCGAAGACAGGACAGGATTGAAATCCGCTCGCAGCCAGGCGAAACAAATGAGTAAACATGGCAAGAGCATGATTGCTTCGGTGCTCAGGACCTCGCACCTCGAAGAGAGCGACGACGCAGTTGACGATAAAACCTACGCTGGAATCATGGGTTCACTTGGTTTGCTCATGCGCGGTCTGCGCAATATGACAGCGCAATGCTATACACACGTCAGCAATAACCATAAAGCACTCACCGAGGAGCAGATCGAGGACATTCGCGCCATCGAAAGCGAAATGTGCAGACAACTTGAAGCGATCTCCGCGGAAATCCGTGTGGGTGTTCACAGATCGTCCGAGGATGTGATGGTAGAGACGGAGAGCGTCATCGAACTCATTCGCAAGGCCGACAAGCGCCAGCTCAAGAGGTCGAAGAAGGAAAAACAAACGACACGCGGGAGTCTTCTCATGCTCGAGATGTTGACTGAATACGAAGAGATTGTGTATCATACACAGGCTCTGAATCAGCGTTGTTCTCGTCTCAACGACGAAACAGCTGAGTAACGAGCACTGATTTCGGAGGAAGATGCCTGCGTATTGAAGAACGGCCATCTTTTCCGGTGGAATTTATCCAGATCGACTTTCCGGCCGTCATACGGTGACCGGGAAGTCGATCCGGAATTTTCATGTCGCCGGCTTCGGGATCGGGACAGCGACGGAGTGCTTTTTTAAATAGTCTGATACACCTATGGAAATCTTTTACGTCGTTCTCATTATTCTCGCCTTAGCTGCCGTAGCAGGTCTCATGGTAGGCGTAGCGAACGATGCCGTCAACTTTCTCAATTCCGCCATCGGCGCCAAGGTCGCTTCACGGACCGTGGTTATGGTCGTCGCCAGTACAGGGATCCTTGTCGGAGTCACCTTCTCCAGCGGATTGATGGAAATCGCACGCAAGGGGATATTCAATCCAGGCATGCTGACCTTCCCGGAGGTGATGTTCATTTTCACGGCCATGATGCTGACGGATGTTCTATTGCTCGATTTCTTCAACACCTTTGGCCTGCCGACTTCAACGACCGTTTCCATGGTGTTCGAGCTGCTCGGTGCGGCATTCGCGATTTCGCTGATCAAGGTTCTGACAATCGAAGACGGCAGTTTCGCCGATGCGCTGGCGTTTATCAACACGGCAAGTGTGCTCAAAATACTTTTCGGTATTATCGCATCCGTTTTCGCGGCATTCATCGTCGGGTCGCTTGCGCAATATTTTTCGCGCATGCTGTTCACATTCGATCTCGATCTTCGGCTTCGTCGATATGGAGCGCTGTGGGGTGGGTTCGCACTCGCCACGCTTACCTTTTTTCTTTTGGTGAAAGGGGCGAAGGGCGCCTCATTCCTGACCGCGGACCAGGGTGACTGGCTGAAAAACAATGCGCTGTTGCTCTCCGCGATGTCGATGGTGTTCTGGGTAATCGTTCTCCATTTGCTGCTTCTCTTTACGAAGGTGAACATCTTCAAGATCATCGTGCTGGCCGGTACCTTCGCGCTGGCGATGGCATTCGCGGCGAACGATCTAGTCAACTTCATCGGGGCACCACTTGCGGGTATGGCCGCATTCTTTTTCGCCCAGAATAGCTCCGATCCGCTCAATATGACGATGGAAGCTTTGGCGGAACCGGTGCAGGTGGAGACGCTGCTTCTTCTTCTCGCAGGCGGTATCATGACAATCACGTTGTGGGTGAACAAGAAAGCCCGCACAGTGACGGCCACCTCGGTGAACCTTGGGCGCCAAAGCGAAGGCGCCGAGCGCTTCGAGTCCAACGCGGCAGCGCGATCCATCGTCCGGCTGGTGCTCTCGCTGATCCGCTTTTTTTCCCTTATCACACCGCCGCCCACGAAGGCATGGATCGCTGCACGATTCGATACGACGAAATTCAGGCCGCAGCCCGATGAGAATGGCGAGCTGCCCGCTTTCGATACGCTCCGCGCATCCGTCAATCTCATCGTCGCCGCGCTTCTTGTTTCTCTCGGCACCTCACTGAAACTCCCGCTGTCGACGACCTACGTCACCTTCATGGTCGCCATGGCGACCGCGCTTCCCGACAGAGCCTGGGGTAGAGATTCCGCGGTGTACCGCGTTTCCGGTGTGCTGACCGTGATTGGCGGGTGGTTTTTCACTGCGATCATTGCAGCCAGCGCAGCCGGGATTGTCGCGACGATCATCTATTTCACGGAACTGCCTGGTCTTATCGGTCTCACGGCTCTCGCTGTGTTTCTGCTCTTCCGTGGTGTAACCGTCCATCGCAGGCGGGAGAAGGAGTATGCGGAAGAGGCGCTCAGCCTCACAACCGCCGATACCGTTGAGGAAGCCATGGACACCTTGATGACGGATATCGGCACCCTCATTACGTCCACCAGTGAAATCCTCAAGGGCACGAACAGCGGGCTCATCCTGGAAGACCGCGTCGAACTCCGTGACATGCGCGATCGCGCCAAGGCGTTGCACAAACGCTCAAAAAATATGGCACGCGTCATCCTGCAGACCTCGAAAATGGAACGTGAAGACGCCGTCGACGACAAGACCTATGCTGAAATTATGAGTTCGATGTCCTTGCTTTTGCGCAGTCTGCGGGACATGACCTCGCAGTGTTATGTACACGTCAGCAACAATCACCAACCGCTCAACGAGGAGCAAATCGAAGATATAAAGGAAATCGAGAAAGAACTCCTCGATCAACTGACCGTTGTCGCCGACAGTCTTTCCCAGACCGACTTCACACGTCTTGAGCAGGTGAACATCGAGACGCAGGAAGTGCGCGATCGTATCCGGAAAGCGGACAAACGTCAGCTCAAGCGCTCGAAAAAGGAAAAGCAGACCACAAGGACCAGTCTGCTTTTTCTCGAGATGCTCACCGAGTACGAGGAAATCATCTACCACACGCGTACGATTTTTGACCTGTGCAGCAGTTGCCAGCCGAGCGAATATCAATTTCGCGCCACACTGATTGAAGAATGAGGCGGCCAAGAGCGGCGCGTATCGAGCCCCTGCGCCTCAGGTGAACCCGCAGGCCGCTAGAATCCGAATTCCGCGGACAGTTTGAGTATGTTCTCGACTTCATCGCCATCCGTGTCGGAGACGACCTCGTAATCGATGAGCAGTTTTGTCTTCTTCTGGATGTGCCAGGCTGTGCCCACGATCAGTGTATTTTCCTCCCATTCGGGCACATCGTCGGGCAGTGAAAAATGATCGTAACGGCCGAAGATGCTGACGGGAGTACCGGGAATGCGTACGTCGGCGAAACCGGACCAGCCTTCGATGTTCGCGGCCTCGCCTGTGGGATTCAGGGCTCTGCCTCTGGAATCGCCCGTACCGATGAAATAGGTACCCGTAGCCACTACCAGCTCGTGTTCGAAACTCAGGTAACCGACGTTCATGCGCCAGTCGACGGCCTTCTGCGTATTTCCTCTTCCAAAAGCCCCTGCATAGCTGAACTGCAAGCCCGGTACAATGTCCGGTAGCGGTCTGAGACTGATGCGTCCCTCGATGGATTTATTCAGGTTGTGCTCGATTGCGTGATACCCGCCCCCGTTGAATATCCCCACGGTAACGCTTCCATATCTGCCGGGGTAAGAAGAAGAGACGTTTTTCTGATATTCTTCCGGCATCTCGCCGCCGAACAGCGCCTGTATCGACGCGCCGAAGTCCGCTGAATTCAGGATGTCGCCGCGCTCGAGAAACATCGGACCCTGCACGCGATACAGGTTGACCTTCTGCTCGAATTCCAGCCAGGGTCTGCCGTGGAGACCGAACTCCACCGAAGGCGCGGTGAGAAATCCGATAGCCGGGAGATCGGCCGAGATATAACAATATTTCAGGCGCAGCTCAAGATCGCCTTCTCCGTCACCCTCGCGATCGACGGCGATGTCGGGAGTGATGCGTCCTCTGAGCCAGGGAAGCACTTCGGCGCGGAGGTTGATGTAGCCGCGGTTGATGAAAAAATCGCTGAACGGAGCGCCGCCGCTGCGGCCGTCCCTGTACGTGATGAAGAACTGTCCACCGACCTGAACAGGGGATCTGGATGTTACCGTCGTCTGTGGCGCTGGATCGGGTGTAGATGATGGGCTCTGACCTGACGCCCGATGACACAAAACGCATACCAGCGCCACGCACATGAAGGCGACGTTATTCATGGGGATTCTCCTGTTGAATAAGGATAGACTGCCGGGAAGATTTTGGACCGGCATGAACGGATTAAAAATGGATCAGGGAAGGCGAATTTCCAACACCGATTTCATGCTAGCCGATACGGCGCTATATTCAGCTTCTATGAAACTGCGAAGCCAACAACGCGCAACGCTGTATGCTCTCTCGGCTGTCCTCTGCTGGTCCACCGTGGCGACGGCGTTCAAGCTCGCCCTGTCCGGGATCGGCGTGCTTCAACTGGTGTTTTACTCGACATTGACGTCGGCGACCCTGCTTACGGCTGCTTCCTTCATTGGGTCGCGACGATCGGAGTGGACCAAGCTGCGTGCCGGCGATGTCGCAGCTTCGGCGATCATGGGCCTGCTCAATCCGTTCGCCTATTACCTCGTCTTGTTTCGCGCCTACGACCTGCTGCCGGCGCAGGAAGCGCAGCCGCTCAATTACACATGGCCTATCGTGCTGTCGCTGATGGCGGCTCTGCTTTTGCGTCAACCGTTGCGTCCGCGGGATATTGCCGCGATGCTCCTGAGTTTCCTCGGTGTGTTCGTCATCTCCACACGCGGGGAATTCCAGGAAATGCACTTCACGAATATCGAAGGGGTGAGTCTCGCAGTCGGAAGCTCCCTAATCTGGGCAGGATACTGGATTCTGAACATGAAAAGCACCATCGATCCCGTGGTGCGCCTGGCGTTGAACTTCAGCGCGGGAGCGGTGTACACGTTCGCACTCGCGATTGCGGTTGGCATGGATTTCGCCGTCCCGCTCACCGGCCTCTCCGCCGCGGTGTACATTGGCGTGTTCGAAATGGGCTTGACCTTCGTCCTCTGGATGAGCGCTCTCAACCATGCGACGAACACGGCGAGGATCAGCAATCTCGTTTTTCTTTCGCCGTTTCTTTCGCTGCTCATCATCGCCGGGGTGCTGCGCGAAACAATCTATCCATCAACCCTTCTCGGTCTGGTGCTGATCGTCGGCGGAATCCTGTTGCAGCAAATCGGGCGGGAGCGGAATACCGGGAAGGCCGGCACGGCTGCCCGCTAACTATTTTCGTCGCCTTTCGTAATTTTGGGAATCTACATAACGGAATGTACCATGGACACAGTCACCACAACAAGCGCTGTACGATTGCTCACCAAGCGGCTCTCCGGCGTGAAAGGCAGGATCACCTCCGCGGATGCGACCGCGATAACAGGTCTTCCGCACGAAACGGTGAAGGATGCTCTCGACGTGCTCATGAACACCTTCGTCTGCCGTCTGCGCATCACGGAGAGCGGGGAAGTGCTGTATGATTTCGGCGGCTCGCTCCGGCGTAGGGGGAGCAAGAGTGTGGGGGATAAGCTCCGTGATGCCGGCGAACTGCTGTGGAAAGCGTTTACCGCAGCATTCAAGGTGTGGATCACCGTCATGCTGATCGTCTATCTCGTCATTTTTCTCATCCTTGTCCTCGCGCTTCTCTTTGGTGGAAGGGATTCGAAGAAAAGCATCAAGCTCGGGTGGGTAGGGGATCTGTTCGCCGACATCTTTTTCCTCAGTTCGAGAAACATGGCCGTCGTCTATGCGCTGGATCGGGATGGCAATCGTCACCGGGCGTTTCGGCAGGAACAGCGTTATGGCCATGGGGAGGCGGAACCGAAAAAGCGGTTGGTTCAATCCGTGTACGATTTCGTTTTCGGCCCTCCGCGTCCGAATTTTGATCCCTTCGCCGACGAAAAGGAAGTCGCCGCCTGGCTGAGGCGTGAAAAGGGTGTATTGACGCTTACCGAACTTGTAGCGCTCGCCGGCTACACCTTCGACGAAGCATCGGAGCGCATGGCCTCCTATCTGGGACGGTACCGTGGCGAGGCGGAAATCACGGACGATGGCGTGTTGATCGGGACCTTCGAGCATCTTCTCAAAGTCGGCGACAGTGGGCTTGAAGGAGGCCGGGTCGAGCTTTTCTGGGATGAATATGAAGCGCCCTATGAACTTACCGGGAACAGTACCGGACGCAACACGGCGATTGCTGCGGTGAATGCGTTCAACCTGTTATTCGCGCTTGTCATGTTTTCGACTCCGGGCCTCGGAACGCTGCTTGTGGCGAACACCGGCATCGAGCTTCCGGCGGGAGTCGTGCAGGTGGTTCTCGGCGTTATTCCGCTGCTGTTTTCCGTTCTGTTCTTCACCGTGCCGCTCCTGCGCATGCGCTCAGTCTCACGCCTTGAACGCTTGCGCAAAATCCGCAACATACGACGGCGCATCCTTCGGGCGGCGTTTGACGAAGCCGGAAGGCCGCTCTCCTTGCAGGAAATCCTGCATCGTGTGAACACCGGACTTCCCGTGCCGTTGAAAGCGCAGGAGGTTGAACCGATACTGCTGCGCATGCTTTCCGATTATACCGGCAGGACGGATATCGCCGAGGATGGGACTGTGCTCTTTTCTTTCGAGCGCATAGGTCACGAGGTTGCCGTCGGCAGGCGCGAACGGGACGCCGTCTCGCTTCCTGCATCACTGGGCGAGGTGATCTTCGATACAGGTGAACAGGGCCGTATAGCCGCAACCGATAGCGATATCGTCGTTCCGCGTTGAGTGTGCCTACTCAGCCTGAGACTGACGCCGGTTTCTATCGAGTGTGACATGTATTTGGGGTGGCGTAAACCGGCACCGTCACCCTGAGCGCAACGACCGCGGCACAGCGTGAGCTTGAAGCACCGCCGTTCACGGTCGTGGAGTCGTCCTTCGACACGCCACCGGGTGATGCTCAATCTGAGAAGCTGAATTTGTTGCGCGGTGGCGGCTCAGGAGGCGGCATCCGAATTATTCAAGCTTTGCAGATCCGTACCGCCTGATGTCATGAGCAGCGGAGGGCACGGCAAAATGTTCGGATATTGCTGCGAGTTTTATATGCGCGGAGTCGAAGTGCCAGTGTTCGATTTCCGCAGGTACCTGCCAGAGGATGTCATTAACAGAGCGCGCCGGTCCATTTCATGGATGACATCAGGTTGGTCCGGGCAGCGCCAGCCAACCTCGTCACCCTGAGTGTGCCCACCAGCGCTGCGCATCGGTCCATTTCTTGGATGACATCTGGTTTTCTTACGCGCGTTATCAAGCTCGTCA
>CAYJMN010000037.1:0-24617 GCA_964371045.1 uncultured Chromatiales bacterium
CATAACTCCCTATATGAACATGGACAAGAAAGAATATCAAATCTACCACAACCAGTGGCAGCGCGACAGTCAGAAAAGACGGGATACCTTTCCGCGGCATGCAACCCCGGCACGGCAATCGGCGAAGTGGAGGGACGGCGGGAATCTGATCTGTCGCAAGCGTGGACCTCTCTCCAGCACTATCCCTGCGAGGATCAACGTTACGAATCGGACGCAGTCTGAACACGCCACTGATGGTGATCGGAGGTTCTTCGCACGCGAACGATGGTATTCGACAACTCCGACACCGGGATCGGTTGTTGATGCGCTCACGACAAATGTGTCGCACACCCAAAGAAGTTTCACTGTGCGAGGACGTGGATTTTTACCCGGAAACATAAAACGGGCGATTCATGAATCGCCCGTTTTCTCGTTCCGACCTATAAATCCCGAATTATCCGAAATCAATCCTCAAAATCAATCCAGGGTCATTTCACCGCTCAGCTTCCGACGTTGCCGCCCCTCACAGTCGCTGCTTCGTCCAACCACGCAGGCGTCACCACCGTCGTAAAGCAGAAACGGTAATCCAGGGAGATCTGGTCCATGAATTCAGCCATACCACATTTCCATACCGATCTGTGGAGCCGTACGGCCGGAGGATTGACTTTTGCCGGAGATCGTGACGCAGTTGAAACGCGCAACGTAGTTGTCGCACAGCAGATGTCGGGAGCCTCTGTGGACGAGAGACCTTACAGCTGAACGGAAATCACTCGACACCTGGACTCATATCCATCGTTTCTTCCTGAAATAGAAAAGCATGACGCCCGCGATTGCCGCCATGAGTGCGATTGACGACGGATAACCCCAAACGGTATACAGCTCAGGCATGTGTTCGAAGTTCATGCCGTACACACCCGAGATGAAGGTCAAAGGAATGAAAATTGTGGCGATCATGGTTAGCCACTTCATTATTTCGTTCATCCGTTTGCCTTCAATCGACATGTGCAGATCGATAAGCGAGCCAAGAAGTGCGAGGTTATGCTCCAGAGTATCAAGAATCTGCACAGTGTGATCGAACACGTCCCGGATAAACACTCGTGTATCTGAAGATATCAGAGCTGTCTCCGTACGCATCACCTCCATCACCATATCGCGGAGCGGGATCACCGCTTTCCGCAGGAGAAGCGTATTCCGGCGTAATTCATGGATATCGCGGAGAACATCGGCGTCGGAAGAGCGCAGCAAACGTTCATCAAGCTCGGTGACCTCATCATCGAGTTCCTCCATGAGTGCGACGTTATGATCGACGATCGCATCAAGCAGCGTGTAGAAAAGATAATCGGCTCTCCTACCGAGTATTCTCGAGGAAGTCGTAAGCATACGACCGACGATTGAATCGAACATCTCGGGATGGTGTTCGGAAAAACTGATCACGCCATCGGCAGTCAGCACAATTGCTAAGTGTTCGAAGACGATTTCTCCATTCGTTCTGCTACAGTGTTTCACAATGGCGAACAGAAGTGACTCGGAGATCTCGACTTTTGCGCGATGCTCCGTGTTGACGACATCCTCCATTTGCAAGGGATGCAGGTGAACACATTCTGAAACATCGCGCACCGCGGACGTATCGCTCAATCCCGTAAGGTGCAACCACGATACCGAAGCGGGATCTTGCAGTTTGACGCAATCGATACTCCCCGGACTGCTCTCGACGGCGCCGGCGGCCGAATAACGGATGAGCCGCAAATTGGATGCTCCGCCTCCGTGATCGCCGATGTAAATCATCGTGCCGGGCGGTAATCCCGCCTGCTTCCGTTCCCGTTTACTCTTTCGCGCCATTATACTCTCCGATCAGATTGGTGTGTGCTGCATTATTACATAAATTACCTGATAAAGAAAACCCGGGTGACACAAATATTCGGGTACGACCTGAATTCCTTTTCACAGTACAGTCGGTACCCATGACCCTTTCCGCACCATCTTTGCCGTTTCAGCTTGATAAACCGCTGGCTTTTTTCGATCTGGAGACCACGGGTGTTTCCGTACAGTCCGATCGTATCGTTGAGATTGCGGTGGTAAAATTTCTTCCACGCGGGGGGACGAAGGAATTTTCGCACAAGGTCAACCCGGAAATGTCCATTCCCGCCGAAGCCACCGCGGTTCATGGCATCACCGACGCCGATGTCGCGCTGGAGCCGACTTTCGCACAGCTTGCCTTGCGCTTGATGGAGTTCCTGCGTGATTGCGACCTGAGCGGCTTCAACCTCCGCCGTTTCGATCTCCCGATGTTGATGGAGGAATTCAAGCGTGTGGGGATGGAGCTGGACATGAACGGTCGGCATGTGATCGACGCGCTCACCATTTTTCATACGAAGGAGCCGCGTGATCTGACTGCGGCTCTGCGCTTCTATTGCGGCAAGGAGCACGAGGGAGCGCACGGCGCGCTTGCGGACGTCCATGCCACTGCGGAAGTGTTTGCGGCGCAGCTCGTCCGGTATCAGGACCTGCCGAAAGACATCGCGCAGCTGGAAGCGTTCATCCACCCGAAGGATCCCTCCTGGGTGGACGACGAGGGGAAGTTTATATGGCAGAAAGGTGAGGCTGTTATCAGTTTCGGCAAGCATCGAGGCAAATCGCTGAATATACTTCTTCAATCGCATCGCGATTACCTCGAATGGGTGCTATCGGGAAGTTTTCCCGAATCCGCAAAATTCATCATCCGCGAAGCTTTGCACGGGCGCTTCCCTTCGCCACCTATCGGTTGACGCAATTTCACTAATTGTACAGATACACGATATCTCAACGGAGATCAATTATGGAAGAGAAACGAGATCCTATCGAAGTGTGGGGACTTCCAACATGCGGCACGACCAGAAAGGCCGCGAAATTTCTGGAAAGCAAGGGAATCCCATTTGAATATATGAACTTGCGTGAAACCAGCGTTCCGGAAACGCTCATCGCCGATATACTGAATGTCGTTGATCATGTGCGTAAAGCATTCAATACTTCAGGGGGAGCGTACAAGGCCGGGGGATGGAAGGATAAAATCGAAACATTGAAAAAAGAGGCCATTGTCGAGGCACTCACCGCCGATCCGATGCTCATCAAACGTCCGGTCGTACGCACACCCAAAGGAGTGGTTGTCGGCTTTGACGAGGAGGCGATGAACAGCATTCTTTGAAAGAGGCGCTTCGCCTGTCGTCTCAGCCGGCATTGCTCACGACATGCCGCATGGAATTGAACTTCAGGACGCGCGTGAGTCTCGACATTATTATTGGTAATAGTGTCTGGTTTCATGTAAACATGCTCATTATCAACGCTCATCGGTGACAACCGAAGGGCGCGATCAGTGAAACGACCTTCAGTCTGACGATCGTATCAACGAGTGTCAATCACTCAGGCCCCTTGACCATGACGATACTGTTTGTTCAAACCAACACCAACCGTCTGCTTATGCCGCTGCCGATCGGTGCGGCTATGGTCGCACGCCGACTCCAGCACGACGGACATTCCGTGCATTTTCTGGATCTGATGGGAGAACGCGATCCGGTGGAAGCGGCGCGCAAGGCGGCGATCGATACAACACCGGATCTGGTGTGTTACTCCATACGCAATCGGGACAACCAGTGGATGCGTGGGTACGACGATCCCATGCCGGGGATCAAGCGCATTTGCGAAGCGGTGCGAGCCGTCACCTCCGCGCCCGCACTGCTTGGCGGAACCGCGTTCACCACGTTCCCGCTCAGGATGCTGGACTACCTGACGGTGGAGTATGGCATCGCGGGTGATGCGCTGGACGCTGTTTCAAATTTCGTGCGCTCAGTCGAACAGCGGAAACCTGATTTGCAGACACCCGGACTCGTATATCGAGGGATGGACGGTACACTCAAGGTGAATCCGTTCTCGATTGAGGGATACAGCCGTGTCCGATTCGATTATCACACTCTGATCGAGCGGCGGCGCTATCGTAAATGCTACTGGCACGCTGCAGTTATCACCCGCGCCGGCTGTCCGGAAAAATGCGCATACTGCGATACGTTCAAAACTTTCGGACATGATTTTATTTTGCGCGAACCCGAGGATATAGTGGCGGAGCTGCTGTCGCTCAAGCGATCGGGGAACGTACGTTCGGCCTGGCTAATCGATGCCGGCTTCAACCGTCCGTTGGATCATGCGAAGGCCATACTTCGCGAGATCATACGCGGCGGCGCCCAGATGCGTTTTTACAGCGTGTTCGATCCAGGACCCGCGGATCGGGAATTTTTCCAACTGTATCGCAGAGCGGGAGGGGTCGGATTCACCCTGTTCGCGGAGAGCCTCTCCGATACGGTGCTGGCGTCTTTGGGCAAATCGTTCGGCACGGCCGAGATATTCAGGGACGCCGCCATGATACGCGAGGAGGGTCTGGGTTTCATGTTCATGCCAAATTTCGGTAGTCCTGGGGAAACACGGGAAACCGCAGAAGAGACGCTGCGGTTGACGCCTTCGCTCAAGGCGTTGTTCACCGAGTTCGGAATCGGATGGCGGATTCAGCCGGACACCCCGCTGCATCGCATCGCGATTCAGGAGGGTGTGGTCGATGAGGACGACGATCTATGGGAAGCCCGGTTTTACGTATCTCCCCACACACCCGTTGAATGGCTGGAGAAACGGCTCCGAGCTTTTCGCTGGAGACATCCTTCGCTCTACAGCCACATGCTCCCCTTCGTGCTCCGGATGATGTTCGACAGGCCCTGGACACGTGGCGCGGAACATCTTGATTTATAACGCATGGGGGGCGGAATTTTGCGATCGCGCTAAACCTGAATTGTCCGGGCGCATCGGCACGAACCCTCTCCGCGCTTCCAATTGATCATTTGCCGCGCTTTCAGCACTATTCTACCGGTGTGGCCACCTCCACGGAAACGGTGCGACTGTAGAAGTGGCCTTCTGGAAGATTGTTGTCGTGGAGATCCGGTGCTTCGCCAAGGCCGTGCGATTCAAGTTTTTCGTATCCGGGGTTCTGCGAGAGCAGAATGAATTTGAGGATGTCCGCTCGTGCAGCGGAGAGTTCACGTCAGGAAATTCTTTATCGCCGTATCCGTTGAATCATTTTATTTTTTTGTCTTGAAGTCTACAGCACTGTACATATTCACATGGGAGCAATCATGAATGCCTCACAATCACAGCCCACACCGGAACGCGAAAACTTCATCCCCGGCATCTACAATTATTGCGACCGCTGGTGCGAGCGCTGCACGCTCACGTCGCGCTGCATGACCTTCGCGGCGGAACAGCGCTTCCGTGAGGGTGAGGACATCGACGAGGTGATGAACGAGATGTTCTGGGATGAGCTTGATCGAAATGTTGGAGACGAACACGCGGATCCGGAAGCGGAGAGCATTGAGATCGGACTCGGTTTCGACAGTGACGATGACGACGACGATGATGACTTGGGAGGTTTGTTCGGCGAAGCGGATTTCATGGAGGAAATGGAGAAAAAGCAGACCGAGAAGCATCCGTGCATAACTGGCGGCAGCAAATACTTTGATCTGGTCCACGCCTGGTTTCAGGGCGCACAACATCTTGAAGAGTTGAGCGACGAGCAATTCAGTCAACGTGCGAATTTCGGTGTACCGCAAGCGGACGCCGCGTCATCGGCGGCCACCGTTCGCGGTATGCTCGAGGTCATCACGTTTTATCACATGTCAATATTCGCGAAGCTACGACGGGCCGTGCATGGAAAGAGCCTCGACGAGGTCGTCGGAGATGACTATCCGTCCGACAGCGATGGTTCCGCCAAGGTTGCGCTCATCGGCATCGACCGCTCCATCGCAGCATGGATGACGCTGCAGCGCTGCTTGCCGGAACAGGAGGACGCTGCGATTCGTGCGCTGCTGCTGCTCAACAAGCTCCGCTCCGTGGCCGAACGCACTTTCCCTAATGCCCGCCTGTTCGTGCGTCCCGGCTTCGATGACGAGGCAGCATAGGGAGGTACATGCGGGTGAGCCTCCGGTTTTGTTTGAGGGACAGGTCTCGCTGGTGAGGACACGGTCGAATAGCGAGGCATCGTGGAAGCTCCGATACGCGATGTAACTTTTCGTAGTATCAGGTGTTGTTATTTTATTCGATCAAACCCTGGGTTACTCATGCGCCTCATTGTTATCGTCCTCGCGCTGAACGCAATGCTGCCGCGCATCACCTCCGCACAAGGATTCTGGGAAGAGTTAGCAGGCCCGTCAAACTCCGAACGCATCTACGGCGCATACGAACTGATTGTCCGCGGAGGCGATTCGGTGTTCGTGTTGATGGAGCGTGGCGTCGCGCTCTCGACCAATGAAGGCATGACGTGGGAAAGAAGGACGAAGGGGCTCACAACCATATCCCTGAGATCGATGGCCGCCGACAGCGCCGGGACGCTGATCGCAATTTCGTCCGAGGACGGAGTCTTTCGCAGCACGGATGCCGGTATGTCGTGGAAGCAGAGCAATCAGGGTATTGTACGACCGGATGGCGCGTACGACGATTTCGAGTTGTGGGATGTCTGTTACAATCATTTCAACGATACCTGGTATATCGCATCCGTCAACAGCACCGTGCTATTTTCATCCGACATGGGACGCACCTGGTCGTCTGTTCGGATAGACACCACCCAGGTTCGCTTTCAGTCGATCCTCGCCGCGGATAACGGCAATGTGATTGTGGGCGATTATCAGGTGATGTACACGTGGCTCGCGGATCGCGGACAATGGATGAAGACCGCTGCTTCCGGATCCTACCTGCACCGTACTTCGCGGCGTATTTTCCTCACCAATCAAACAGGATATTTGATCTCCGATGACGATGGTGAGACCTGGTTGGAGACCACGGATCTTGGAGGCTTGATCAATAAGCGACTGTTTGATATGGGTAAGTTCGGGTGGTACATGAGCGGCGAGGATGCGTTCTTGTCTACGTATGTATTACACTCACTCGACTCTGGCCGGACGTGGACCGAGTTGGACACACTATGGAATTATGCCAGCCGGGTATATTCCATGGCTGCCATGCCGTCGGGACGCATTCTCATCGCACAGCAGCTCAGCATTCTCTTATCAGACGCCGGACGTTCGTACTGGTTGCAGGCCATCGAAGGCGCGAGGCGAATGGAATGTCTTAACGCGGCGATATCAAAGGACGGCGATGTGCTGGCAGGTGCAAGGGGAGGAGTGTTTGCATATCGCAAGGCGGCAGGCACCTGGGATCAGTTGATTGATAATTTCTATCCCGGAGAGCTTCATGTGCACCGCGACGGAACGATCCTGGCATGCGGGGGGACCGGAATCCGCCGGAGTACCGACAACGGGAATTCATGGGAGTCGCGAGTGCTGAATTATGGCGGTTCCGCGTTCATTGTTGAAGGAAGCGATGGTACACTGTACACCGGCATCGTGAATGGCACGCTCTATCGCAGCACGGATGTCGGCGCAACATGGACACCAGGCACGGTCAACCTGGTAACGTCGACTGTCGTTGATGCAGCGATAGCTCCTGATGGCGATATATTTCTGCTGCATGAAAAACAAGGCGTTCTACGCGTAAACGGTGCTCTGACGCAGGTTCAGGATTCACTGTCCGTTTCATCGACAGGTGCGTTATACTCGATCTCGGTCGATGAGGACAGCTCGATTCTGGTCAGTGCGGACAAAGGGCTGTTCCATTCTTCGGGCGCTCCTGACTCATGGACCACGCTGAGCTTGCCCGATACAACGCTGAGCTTGCCCGATACAATGCGTCTGGCACCCTGGATGATGGATACCGACGGGCGAGGCAAGATTTTCTGTCTATTCCGCATTCTTGACAATCCGAGAAATTACGGCAGATCCTGGATTTCGCTACTTTATGAAACAGCTGACCACGGCGCCACCTGGAAGAAGCTGGAACTGCCTCAGCCCTTCCAGATCTACAGCATGTTCGAAATTCTTACCGACGGAAAAATGTATTTGGCCAGCGAATCGGAGGGATTCTTCCGCAGCAGGCACAGCGTGGTCTCTGTCGACGTCCTCGCACCGGTGGCGGCGTCCGCGAGCAACGACCTGCGATGCTGGCCGCAGCCGGCGCGCAATACACTCACACTCGCCTGGGACGCGGCAGAGACCGTCCGCACGCTGAGTGTGCACGACTGCCTGGGACGGGAAGTGGATCGGCTTGCATTGGACTTGCAGGCTTCCGATCTTCAGCGCTTTGAGTACGATGCTACCCGCTTGCGTCCGGGCGTCTTTTTCTTCACCATGATGGGATCGCAATCTGTGCGGCGCACACGAGTCGTGATCGGCTGGGGCCCTTACCAGGGACGCTGATTCTGCATTGATCTTCTGTGCTTGAGTACGAGCTTTGAGAAACTGTTGCCGCAGGCGCTTGATGTGGATCGCTTCGTTGGTACGGGCAGTATCCGAATACCGTGGAAAACCCGCAATCAGCCTGGGTCAGCGTGAAACGGCTTGCCTCCCATTTCGCCAGACATTACCATGTCGGGTTAGCTATCTGGATTTCCAGTCATTCAATTCAAATAAGGGAACAATTGTGGAAGGTACATTATGAGCGAGAAGCAATCATCCAAACCTGCTTTTTTTGCCGGCAAACAAATTCGTAAAACCATTTACAATAACGAATGGTGGTTTGTCGTTGTTGACGTCATCGCCGCCTTGACGGATTCCGCAGAACCCTCAGATTACTTCAAGAAAATGCGCAAACGAGATCCCGAGCTATCCAACCTCTTCAAAGGGGGGGGACAATCCGTCCCCCCCCTTCCCCTGGAGTTTGACACCGTCGGTGGTCCGCAAAAGATACTGTGCTGGAATACCGAAGGCATCTTCCGCCTGATTCAATCCATTCCCAGCCCGAAGGCCGAGCCATTCAAGCACTGGCTGGCGCGTGTCGGCAAGGAGCGTCTCGATGAGATAGAACATCCCGAACTCGCCATGACGCGTATGCAGGGGCTGTATCGGAAAAAGGGCTATCCAAAGGACTGGATCGACAAGCGCCTCCGCGGTATTGCGGTCAGGCAGGATTTGACCGATGAATGGAAAAACCGCGGCGCCGGCTCAACTCGGGAATTCGCCATCCTCACCAATGAAATCATGCAGGGAACGTTCGATCTCAAGGTGGAGGAATACAAGAAAGTAAAAGACCTGACGAGGGAGAACCTGCGCGATCACATGACAGACCTGGAGCTGATCCTGACCATGCTAGCCGAGGCGACGACAACGAAACTGCACCGTGACCGTGACTCGCAAGGGATGACGCCGTTGAAGAAAGACGCACGGGACGGCGGCGAGGTGTCTGGTCGCACACGCAAGGATATTGAGGCACAGAGCGGAAAACCGGTGATATCCGGTGACAATTTCAAACTACTGGCCGGCAATAAACGGAAAAAGCTGAAGCCCGGAATGGACTGAGTCTCGACTACCGGCGATTGCACGAAAGCCAGCGCGACCATTCGCAATGCAATCCAGAGCAGGTCAGCGTGAAACGGCTTGCCTCCCATTTCGCCAGACATTACAATGTCGGGTCAGCCAAGTAGATTTCCGGTCATTCAATTCGAGAAAGGGAACAACTGTGGAAGGTACATTATGAGCGAGAAGCAATCATCAAAACCCGCTGTTTTTGCCGGCAAACAAATTCGTAAAACCATCCATGAGGACGAATGGTGGTTTTCTATCATCGATATCATCGAAGCTCTTATCGGTGGCGACCGTCCACGCAAATACTGGAACGATTTGAAAAAGAAGCTATCACAAGAGGGTTACGATCAGTTGTCCGAAAAAATCGGACAACTGAAAATGCAATCCAGCGACGGTAAATTCTATGCGACGGACTGCGCCAACACCGAAACCCTGTCCGAATCATTCAGGCCATTCCATCGCCCAAAGTGGAGCCATTAAAACGGTGGTTGGCACGTGTGGGCAAGGAGCGCCTGGACGAGATTGAAAACCCCGAACTTTCCATGATCCGAATGCAGGAGTTGTACGAAAAGAAAGGCTATCCAAAGGACTGGATCGACAAGCGCCTCCGCGGTATTGCGGTCAGGCAGGATTTGACCGATGAATGGAAAAACCGCGGCGCCGGCTCAACTCGGGAATTCGCCATCCTCACCAATGAAATCATGCAGGGAACGTTCGATCTCAAGGTGGAGGAATACAAGAAAGTAAAAGACCTGACGAGGGAGAACCTGCGCGATCACATGACAGACCTGGAGCTGATCCTGACCATGCTAGCCGAGGCGACGACAACGAAACTGCACCGTGACCGTGACTCGCAAGGGATGACGCCGTTGAAGAAAGACGCACGGGACGGCGGCGAGGTGTCTGGTCGCACACGCAAGGATATTGAGGCACAGAGCGGAAAACCGGTGATATCCGGTGACAATTTCAAACTACTGGCCGGCAATAAACGGAAAAAGCTGAAGCCCGGAATGGACTGAGTCTCGACTACCGGCGGCGCGAAAGCCAGCGGGATCAGGCGCTCGTTTTCAAAGGCGGACCCGGTATAGATTGCAAGCAAACATCCGTTGTGATACTATTGCAGATACACAAGTACATCTCCGCGCCGCTTCCGTTAAACATTTAAGGTAGTACATCATGATACCCGACTGGAAAAACCTGATCTGGCGGCAATCCGGTGCCTCGATAGAGATGTTGGAAAATGCCATCATCGCTTGCCCCGAGGACCTCTGGGGTGATCGCACAAAGCGTCCGGAATTCTGGTATGTTGCGTTCCACACACTCTTCTTCCTCGATTGTTATCTGTCGGAATCGGAGCGTGCCTTCGTTCCACCCGCGCCCTTCACGCTGGACGAGTTGGATGAACGCGGGCTCCTGCCGGACCGTGTGTACTCGAAACAGGAACTGCTGAACTATCTCGCACATGGCCGCGAAAAATGCCGGTCGACAATCGTCAATATGACGGAAGGGCGGGCCGGTGAGCGCTGCGGATTCGATTGGCTGGACCTGTCCGTCGCTGAAATGCTGCTCTACAACATGCGTCACGTACAGCACCATGCGGCGCAGCTGAACCTCATACTCAGCCGGGAAGGTCACACTGCGCCGCGGTGGGTAAGGAAAGTGAAGAGTCGACCGAGTACTGGGTAAGCGGATCGCCGTTCAGCCGTATCGCCTCGCAGAATCTAGCGGGGCGATGTTACGATGCGGCGAGGTTCAGACGCCATATCCGCTCGTCCGCCCTGCAGCGCCCTGAAAATTTATTTTCCGAAATGGGAATTTCTCGCCATGCTCATGTGTCTACCCGATGTTACGAGAATCGAGGCACAGGAGGAACAATGAAACAGCTATTGCTTTTGGGTTTGCTGCTGGCGCTGATCACGGCGGATGTTCAGGCAGGAGTATTGTATGCGCGACGTCCTGGGACGGAAACCCCGGTCTATAATCTGCGCATCAGCCACATCCGCACCACGGTGCGAATCGTTGGCCAGCTGGCGGTGACGCATGTGGACGAGGAATTCTACAACGAAAACAACCAGATCCTCGAAGGCTTTTACGCGTTCTCGCTGCCCGAAGGCGCGAAAGTGGATGGCCTTTGGCTGTGGGTGGATGGCAACCGCCTTACCTTCATCGTGAAGACAAAGGAGGAAGCGCAAAGGCTCTACGACAGCGTCGTCGTGGGTCAACGGCGAGATCCCGCCATACTTGAATCTCTTGGGAAGAACCGCTTTCAGCTGAAAGTCTTTCCCATCAATCCGCACAGCTCCAGACGCGTCGAAATCCAGTACTTCGCCCCACTGCCACTTACGTCGGACGGCTGGGTCCATTATCGCTATCCCCTGAATCTTACGGGCTACCAGACGGTTCCGGTTGAGCAAACACTATTACGCATTGACGTCGAGTCGAAATTGCCTGTCGATGAACTCGCGACGAATTTCGATGCGAATCCCTTGCTCTGCCGAACGACGAGGTTCAATGAAAATTCTTATCGGATTGAATTCGGTCTCGAGCAGCAGATGTACACGCAGGATTTCGAGGTCCGCTATAAACCGCGAGACGTGTTCGATGTGTTTCCAGCGCTGCTCTGGAACGATGAGGACCAACCTGGCGATGATCCCTATTTCATCTGCTGGCATCCGGTGCTGGTAAACGACGGGAATTCCGTTCCGCGTGACCTCGTGTTTGTTCTCGACGCATCGGGGAGCATGGATGAGAACAGAAGGAGCATGGTGGAGGACGCCGTAATCGGTGTGCTGCGGAAATTGGCGCCGGCCGATCGGTTCCGCATCGTGCTGTTCAGCGATTTTGCCGTCGGTTGGCCGACCACGCCCGAGGGAATGATAGATGCGACGGCGGAGAATATCAACGCCGGTATCGACTATATCGAGCACATGTATGAAAGCGGCGGCAACACCAACTACGAACGCGCGTTCACCGCCGGCTTCAGCGCCACGTTCAGAGCGAATGCCACGCGACGCATGCTCTTCCTTACAGATGGACAGCCAACGACCGGGAATCGAACCTATGATGGTCTGCTCAACATTATCCGCACCCTCGACACCACTGGTGTGATTCTCAATCCGGTCATCGTGTTCAGCGACAAAATCGACCTGCTCTACGATCTGGCCTCCGAGCGAGGAGGGAAGGTCACGCTTGTCGAGACCGGCACGGACTTGCAGACCGTCCTCCAACGCGTCATGCTCGAACTCGATGTATCCGGCATCAGAGCGCCGACTGTCGAGTACGAGATGAATCACACCTACTTCGTTTACCCGCGCACCTTCCCTGTTCTCACCAGCATGGAAAACATGCTCACGACGGGCAGACTACTCAGCGAAACTCAGGAGCGTGCCACGCTGCGCTATATCGATGCCGGCGATCAGCCGCGCTCCATCAGCAGCGACATTGATTTCGCGCAATGGTCCACCGATTTGAAACAGGTTGGCGCATATTGGGCGGCGAAGCGCATCGACGAACTGCTTGATCAAATCAAGAACGAAGGCAGTACGCCCGAACTTATCCTGAGCGTCGTCAATCTCAGCATCAAGCATCAGATACTCACTCCCTATACGGCATTCCTGGTTCTGGAGACCAATACCATCGATCCACCGACGGGCGTGGAGGAAACGCTGGCATCGCTGCCGCGGAGCATCAGCGTGCAATCACCCTATCCGAATCCGTTCCTGTCGCGCTCCAGTGGTGGGCTATCCATACCGATCGAGGTACACGAACGCACGGGGGTCCGCATCGTGCTGACCGATATGCTCGGACGCGAAGTCGCGCTCCTGCACGAAGGCGAGCTTCCCGGAGGGAAACACATCGTTCGCTGGAACGGCAAGACCCTCAACGGTCTCGCCGTCCGGCCCGGTGTGTACTTCCTTCGGATCATCGGCAGGGACGTCGTTCACACGCTAACGTTGACCATTCTCACCTGAACTCCCGAGGAGGGGGGACGGCGACACAGACAATGAGGGCGGCCATGGCCGCCCTTGTTGTTACACATCGCTGAAAAATACATTCCCAGATCATGTCACAGTACTGCGCGGAGGGCCGGTACATTCTGCGATCTGCGATTTCATCCCCACGGATAATTGGCCCGCGGAACGCAGAACGTTCCCGTCGCCTGGGTTCGCAGGTCCACGGGGACAAGAAGCTCCTCGTCGTCGCTGTGTCTGTACGGCTCGATGACACGCACCGTGTATCGGTCCGGGTTCACGTTTTGCAGGCGCATGTGCAGATCGTAGAGACAATTACATAAGCATTCCGGGCCGATTTCAGTTTCAGAGACGGTGATGATCTGACCATCGATCAAGATCGACGCATCAATGGATCTTGGGCAGCAGTTGAATCCGGCGTTTTCATGAACCAGTTCGAGAACACGGCTGGGGGCATCGTACGTCCATGTCAAGCAGGATTTGTTCTTTTCGTCGCCTTCAGTATTGAAGAACTGTTTGCAGCCATCGATTTTCACCACTGCGCCTGTCGGCTGGGGATCGTTGTCCGAAGGTGCAACGTCATCCTCCCCGCAGGCGGGGAGCAACAACATCAGAAGGAGCAGGGAAACAATGGATCGGTTCATGGGTCACCTCGATACATGAAATACCATCGAGCAGGTGTATCGCTTTGTGCGATCTGATAAAAGGCTCCGTCGCGGGCGCGATGTATGTTCCGCTATATTTTGGCATCCGGCAGGTCTGTCACCTGAGCGGTTTCCTCTGGAAGCTGTCGCATTACCATGCACCTCCGGAAGCGGCTCACAATTGGCGGATGAAACAGACCGGGTCGAACATCCCGGCTTTTCCGCGGCAATTCGTGCAATGTGTTTCGATTGGCCTGACATTTCATGGATACTATGGGCGCCAACCGGGATCCACACCCCACATCATCCGAATCGCAGGTTCATCCCCACGGATAACTCTCGCGCGGGACGCAGTACGTTCCCGTCGCCTGGATACGCAGATCCAGCGGGACCAGGAGTTCCGCATCATCCGTGTGCCTGTAGGGTTCAATGATCCGGATCGTATACCGGTCCGCGACAACGTTCGTCATCCGCATGTGCAGATCGAAGAGACAATTGCAGTCGCATGCGGCGCGGGTTTCGCTTTCCGAAACAGTGATGATCCCATCCTGGATTGCAATCGAGGCATGGATTGATTCAGGACAGCAATTAAATCCGGCATTTTCATGCACCAATTCGAGGACGCGGGTCTCGGTATCGTAGGTCCAGGTAAGGCAGGATTTGTTTTTCTCGTCGCCCTCAGCGCGGAAAAATTGCTTGCATCCCACGATCCTGATCAGATCGCCTGTCGGCTTGGGAGTCGTGGTTACAGGAGGTGCCGCTTCCTCCGTGCAGGAGAGCGCGAGCAGAAGCAAGGCCGTGATCGAGAGAGAAAGGGCTCGGTTCATGAGGCGCCTCGATAATCGACGAATTTTGAGTGTAAACAGAAATGAGTTGAAGCAACGCCAGGTGTCGTTTCCGCTCGACGTATGGTAATCAAGGATTCGCCAGACCAGCTTTCATGCAGCTTCAATTTACTCAATCCCGGACGGCTGCGGACGGGAGCTTTTTCAACGTGGATGCAAGCGTCAAGAGCCCCACGGATAATTGTCGCGCGGGACGCAGAACGTTCCGGTCGCCTGGATACGCAGATCCAGCGGGACAAGCAGCTCCGCATCCCCGGTGCTCTTGTACGGCTCGACAATCCGGATCGTGTACCGGTCCGCGACCACGTTTTCGATGCGCATGTGCAGATCGTAGAGACAATTGCATCGGCAATCGGGACCGATTTCGCTTTCGGAGACTGTGATACTCTGACCATCGATCTCGATGGCGGCGTTGATGGATTTGGGGCAACAATTGAAGGCGGCATTTTCATGGACCAGCTCGAGAACACGGCTGTTGACATCGTACGTCCACGTCAGGCAGGACTTATTTTTTTCGTCGCCTCCAGTGTTGAAGAACTGTTTGCAGCCATCGATTTTCACCAGTGCGCCCGTCGGCTGCGGAGCGTTATTCGAAGGAGTGACGTCGTCCTCTCCGCAGGCAGGCAGCAACAACATCAGTAATAGCAGGGATACAATGGATCTGTTCATGGCGTACCTTGGTAATCGGGGGAACATCCAGCAACATTATCGCTTTTCCCGATGAGATGAAAGTCAATTATGCAACACCGTTCCACGCTCTGCTTGGCGTAACGCTTTGTTCCCACGGATCGAGCACAAACAGTGAATATTGCAGGAGCAACTTTTACATCGATTCGTTGGTGTGCCAAGGCGCTTACAGCAGCGAAGTCAACCCGGCGCTACTCGATGTCCGCTGTCAGCTTTTCGATTTCCGCTTGCAGGATTTCCCATTCGCGGTATTCGGCTGCGATCATTTCCTGGATCTCCGGATAGCGCAGGTTCAGCGCTTTCACCATCGCCTCATCCTTGTAGGTCCCTTCCTGACCGAGTGCGAACTCGATCGCCCCTTTTTCACCCTCGAGAACTTCAATCCGTTTTTCGATACGATCCACCTTGTTCTTCAGTGGCTTGATGAGCTTGTAGCGCTCCTGTCTGCGCTCGGCCTCTTCCCGCTTGCGATCACGATCCGTGTGCGTCGTGCTGCGCTTTTGCATCGTCTGTCCGGCGGGATCGCGACGGCCCCGGTCCTCCGCGAGTTCGGACGCGCGCTTGAGCAGATAGTCGCTGACCGTGCCCAGAGTGACTCGAAGTTTGCCGTCGGGGAAATCTATGCATTTGTTCACGAGCGGTTCCAGGAAATCGCGGTCGTGTGAAACGATCACAAACGAACCGTCGAAGCGCGAGAGCGCATCCTGCAACACAGCTTTCGAGCGCATGTCCAGGTGATTGGTCGGCTCATCGAGAATGAGGAGGTTCGACGGAGTGAGCAGCATTTTCGCCAGCGCGATGCGGCTTTTTTCTCCGCCGGAGAGCACGGAGACGAGTTTGTTCACATCGTCGCCGGAGAACATGAAGCAGCCGAGCAGCGTGCGGAGCCGCTTGCGGATTTCTCCCACCGCCGCATCATCCAGGGTCTGCAGCACGGTTTTGGTGGGGGTGAGTTCCTCGGCCTGATTTTGGGCGTAATAGCCTACCAGCAGATTGTAGCCGGGTTTGCGTTCCCCCTGTTGAAACGATTCGGTTCCTGCGATGATGCGTGCGAGCGTGGATTTACCGGCGCCGTTGACGCCGAGAAATGCTATCCGGTCTCCGCGCTCTATCGTCAGATCCAGTTTGTCAAAAATCTGAAGCTCCCCGTAGGCTTTATGGATGCCGGACAGTTCCATCAGAATCCGGCCCGGTTGTGGAGGCGCCGGGAAGTCGAAGGAAATGCCGCCTTCCTCATCCTCGATTTCCACGAGATCCATTTTATCGAGCATCTTCATGCGGCTCTGGACCTGGCGTGCTTTCGTCGACTTGTAGCGAAAGCGGTTGATGAATTGCCGCGTCTGCTTGATATGCTGCTGCTGATTGTCGAAGGTCGCCCGCTGCTGTGTGGTCCGCAGCTCTTTTTCATCGAGATAGAAACTATAGTTGCCGCTGTATTCCGTCAGTTTACCCATCGAAATTTCAATGGTACGTTTCGTGAGGTTATCCAGAAATCGTCGGTCATGGGAAATGAGCACGATGGAATGCTCATATCCCTGAAGATATGCCTCAAGCCACTGCAGCGATTCGAGATCCAGATGATTCGTGGGTTCATCGAGCAGCAGGATGGTGGGCTCCCTGAGCAGAAGTTTGGTCAGCGCGATCCGCATCTGCCAGCCGCCGCTGAATTCCTCCGTGCCGCGATAAAAGTCCTTTTCAGCGAAACCCAGTCCGGAGAGCACCTGGCCCACCTTGGCCTGGATATTGTATCCTTCGCGATGCTCCAGCAAGTGTTGTATCTCGCCAAGGTCATCCACCAATTTGAGCACCGCCGGTGAATCGGACTGCCCCTGACTCGTCAGGTGAGATAGCTGGTCGCTCAAAAGGTCTACCTGGTCATGCAGCGCGATGATGTCGTCGAAGGCGGTGGAGGCTTCGTCGAACAGCGTCCTGCCCGTATGAAGAACCCCGTCCTGCGGAAGATAGCCGACGGTATTCGAGCGGGATTGCGCGATGTCCCCGGAATCCGGCTCGAGATATCCCATGAGAATGCTCATGAGCGTGGATTTCCCCGCTCCGTTCGAGCCGACGATGGAGACGCGCTCGTTATCTCCAATGCGGAGGGAAACATCCTTGAAAAGATACTTCCCGTTGTATTGCTTCGATATGTTGTTGAGTGAAATCATCGCGGCGCGTCATTGACAAAAGTACAGCTATGTAATTAATGGCATTTTCGTTCCGTCTGCAAGCGCGCGCCGGGAGACGGCTTCTCCTGGTGGTGCCGTGACTCGATAAATCCCCTCCAGACGAAACGTATCTCGATTCATGAATCGAAAAATCCATCTTGGTGAAGCATTTTTCCGACCGATGGTCCACGGAGAAGTTGCTCTTGGGGGTTCATGGTTCGAAAAATCCCATCCAGGTGAAATGTATTTCGATTCATGAATCGAAAATTTTATTCCAGGTAAGCGTTTTTTCGAGCCGAGAGTCTGCGGGGAAGCTTCTCCTAGGGTATCCGCTCGATATATCCGATTCCGACGATACAAATTTCGATTCATGAATCGAAATGACTAAAATGGATCAGGTAACTTCCGTGTTATGCTTCGAATTTTCCCCTCCTCGACCCTCCCACCACCCATCACTCCCTTCACAATCCTCCTACCCCATCAGCCTTTCTCCTACCCATCCCACAACTCCCCAACGCTCCGCCACACCGCTCGGGTCCGTGAACACCCCGGGGACACCTTCTCGATTTGTACAGCAGACAAGAGCTCTATTAGTCCGTTCTTATCGCTCAGTCGGCACAGACAGAAATATCCGGCCGGGACCAATCCCGAATACCAACGGTTCCGGGGTGCGACCTCCCTGCGCACCTGAAATTTCGTCGCTTCCACCGGACTCCGTCAAAGCATTCCCGGGCAACGGCTGAAGCAGCGAGGTGTTCAGGAACAGCGCGCTCCCAAGCAACTTGGTATCGCACGGCCGCACAGGCGCATCAAGCGTGCGACTCACCTCGGGCGCATCGCTGAACAGAGCTCCGAACGTCGCATCCACCGCCGCGCCCATTGCCGTGGCGATCGCAGAGATCAATGTCTTGGCTCTCTTATTTGCCACGACTGGGGCGGCGGGAAAACGCACGCGGGCGAAGCTCGTATTGAGCTCCGCGCAAAGACTCGCAATCTCCCGCTTGTCGGTCAACACGCGATCCTTGTAACCGAGCGCCCAGAAATGCGTACCGCTCCGCTTGCGCTTCTTGTTGATGCTCCGTCCACTGTTCATTTTCAGGTATTCGGAAAACGTGGATATCGTCATCGTACGGCGGTAATGCCATCGGTCGGAATCTGATATGAATCGCGACAAAAATGGCTTGCGCCACTTCAGGATGGTGACCATCAGCACGACGCATCGCGGCCGAATGTCGATGGCATCGAGGCGCAGGCAGGAATTAATCTGAAGTGCGAGACCAAGTACACCGAAAAAAAATCTCCCCGTAGGCGTTCAGCTTTAGCACCCCGTTACGCATCGAGCCGAACGTCGAGGAGTGTTCATCCGGTTCAAATTCGAGATGATACGTCCCGGGACGCGAGTAGTCGTGGTCCGAAAGACGTTTTTTGTTGAATTGTCCTGTGTCGTTCATGCGTTGCTCCCTGGCAGAACATGATCAGTTATACGTAACCAACAATGTACGTGGCGAGGATTCTACGAAAAAGGCAGATATTATGCGCCATGGATACGGGATGGGGACTCTTCGTTGACGGCACTTTTCAAACCAAATTGCGCGCGCCGCTTTCATGTGGGACGACACACAATTCAGCACAAGCTCCATTTCCCTACGGTCCGCTAGCCTCAATAAGTCGCGTGTGTCATCTCGCCTCAACTTCAATGCGAACTTCTCAATGATCTCAACGGTGCATTGGAGCCACCGCTCCTTCGTCCGCTCTGGTGTAGCTATAAGAAGACCACTCAATATCGAGATCCAGATCTCGTGAGCAAGGATCGTATACGCATTACGTCTCAGAATGCCAGCTTTTCTCTATTTATAGCATATTATTTTCCCGGTAAGCCGCTTATCGCCTATTTGTATCATATAAAAATATATGCCTGCTGTAAATAACCTGTTGACAGAATACTTGTGATTTCCCGGTAGCATTTCCATCGGCCCGGTTGTTTCAATTTCCATACCAAAACTTGTGTAAAGCTTTATTGAAACCATAGCTCTATGATATAAGCTGTATTGGATCGAGAGGTTATTCGCAAACGGATTTGGAAATATTACAACGTTCTCATCTTCAAATTTTTCGCAGATCAATGGTTGAACTGAAATCTTGAAAATCGTTATGCCAGTATGGGAAGACACCAACAACGTGTCGTTAAATAACCGTACTTTTCTATAATCCTCTCTTTCTGTTGGATTGATAGGAATATTGTAATGGTATTCAGTATGTATTGAATCGTCCAGTGTTTCTTTCCCGGCAAAGACTCCTCCCTGTTCGGTTATATAAATATGATATCCATTGTATATAAGACCGTCTGTAACAAACGAATCCGATATTCTGAGTGTCTTTGATTTCCAGCTCCCGTCTACTTCCAAGTCAATACGGCGTATTTCATTGGATGCACCCCCAATGTAGACCGTGTTACCATTACAATAGACGGCCTCTGTAGAACTCGGCCACCATCCATAATTTTTGGAAATCAATCTCATGGTATTATGATCTTGTCTATAAATATCAATTTCCTCCCCACCTGCTAAGACTATATAACCAAAGTCACCGCTCGTTCCAATAAATTTGAAAGAGTCATTAATATTTTCGTCTAATGTATCTAATTCTACCCGACTATTAACAGTATGCAGGAAATAGACGTTATGTCTACTTATTGCGAGAATGCCATTATTTGTCCGTTTGATTCTGGCATACGCATCACTAAGTTGAAATTCTTGTGTTTTCACAAATACACTTGCACTGTCGGTAAATACCGATATCTTTCCATCCGAAGTTGAGACGAGCAAAGCCTCATCAAGTATTTCTATATCATACACTATACATGAATTTGGGTTCGACGCAGTAACTCTTCTTTGATAATCATACACACATGAATCTTCTGCAATCCTCCAAAATACAATGTCATTTCCAACTGACGAGACTATGTTGTCCCGTATTTTTACAGCATCAGTAGCGAAATTAAATATTTTTGTTATGCGCTCAAGTAAAATCTGCGCATCGGCATTACTTTCATTAACGAAGATCAGCCCTGCGACAATTACGATAAGAAACAAGCATTTTCGCATTTTCATCTTACTAATAATATTTTCTTAACATCAACATTTCCGATATCCGTCTTAATAACTACAATGTAGACTCCGTTTTCCCAATGCGGAGGGATTGCGATATTACCGATATAATTATGATCTAATATTTCTTCATATAATGCTCTGCCCAGCAAATTAAATATTTGTATTTTCATTATTGACTCCTCTCCGTTGATAGGAGCTAATACGACCATACGATCTTTACATGGATTTGGAAATACTAAACACTTTGATGAAAACACTCTTGGATTTTCGCTACTAGCATATTTTGGAATATAATAGTTTGCTTCATAAAGCGAGTCGCTTCCCAATAAATACCTAATTTCGTCAGTAATGTTTGCATCATATGGGAATCTTGCATGTAGCGAGTCCAGTACTGAAAGAGCCAGCAAAGTGTCTTTAAAAGTTTTACTTATTACTATCGCTTGTAAAAATCGAGCTTTAAGCGAATCTCCAGAGTAATAAGTTTTTCTCATCAGACTGTCAGCTATAGAATATGACAATTCGTACTGTCCTGTCATCCATAACGCCTTTAAATAGAAATTGAGAAGCACTAATTGCTTATCTGTAACAACACCTCGACTTTGATCGAGGTTCATCCCATACCATTGCAGAGAATCTAATGCCTTGGTCTCATTTTTGTAAACATAGGCCCAGTACAATGCGTTACCGAATGACGAAACGATTACCGAGGAGTCTGCATCGCATAATGCATCATATACTACAGTCATAACAGAATCGAGTTCACCAGAATGCAATCCATTAGCAATATATCCGATGATCGCTGATTCACTGTCAGAAATACCTCCGGATCCTACCGGAATTTCAAAATATCCACAGGCTTTTACACTATCATAATCAAATATTTGTCCCGATTCAAAGTACTTTGGCTCTATACCATTCACTTGCCACGTTCTATGCGACCACATATTTCTGCAAACATATAATGACGATTTATTCCACATACGAAAATTATATGTACTATTATCGTCAATATCATTCGGAAACATTAGGGCGTTAAATCCACCCCAATTAATAAATGGCCCTACACTTGGGTCTTCCGAGGACAGACTCGCTTCTTGCCCGAATATTGAATATGTTCTCGTTGGGAATCTTGTAACAGATGAAGACTTATTCACGCCAATGGAAGTTCCATTATACTGGAAGCAATTTAGACCCTTCTTCTGTTCTTCCGATAAAGGCGTACTTGAGTTTGCTTTAAATGCTACATCAGCTCCTGTAAAAAAACTCTGAACATCTGCCTCAACTCCAAAGTTTTTGTTATAACGAAAGGTATTATCATGTACCGAGACATCCGAAAAATACCCGTAGAGCCCACTTGTACTTACAGTCGATGAAGATAACCTACCGTTCCTCCAAGCGTAACCGCTTGAGTCTATATAGTTATGTAATAACCTTAAAGTGCTATACTTAACTTTTACGCCGTCTTTCCCTTGGAGCTGTATATGCGAATTACTAATCTGCATAATATTTGGTTCCGGGTAAGCATCCACCGCCTCCGGACCAATCCCAACTACATTTATCCCGTATTCTCCCGATCCGTAAATATAACAGCTGTCTATTATCTTGTTGCAATTGTTACGATATTCATTTTGTCCATTTATTTCAATCGCGTTCCATTTTGTAAATGAATGGTTGGTAGATGTAATTTTAAAAGGGATCTTTTCCAATGATATTCCAGTGTTACAGAACAAAAAGCCTGCACCAGTTATGACGCAAGAATTATTATCCGGCAGGTATAGGCTTTGTCCGTTTGGAGGAAGTGATGCATGCTGTCCACGCATTCTAATACCGATTTCTGCACCAATAATTCCGGCATAATTGGCATGTATAACAGGATGATAAACTGGTGCGAAATGTCGATATGAGCCAAGTATCCCGCGCCAATGAAAATTCCACGTTTTTGGTTCGAGAATCAATGTCAACGGAGAAATGTTTTTACCAGAAAGCTCAAGCGTACCCTCTTTCACTATTATGCCTCCCATTTCATTAAACTTTATATTGGTTGGATAAGTTGCAGCACCATGCGTAAAATCACTTATTACAATCGTCTTTTGTACGTCTACAACAAATGATCCGCATTCTGCTATATTGACATCAATTACTGCTTTATTGCAAAAGAACGGATACCAAGGCTGAGAGTAGCCCTCCTGTGTAATCCCTGCTGTACAGCCTGATATAATAAATGGCTTATCAATTATGCTTATATCATCTCTATTTCTGTTATAAGAATTACCCGGCTTATCCCAAAATGACACCACCCGTTCGCTCGATAGGTACAAATTCAAATCCAGCCATCCTCCTGTTGTCGGATCAAATAGATATACACTCAGATTTCCCGAAATATCAATTACGACGTTAAAATTAAAAACGTCAACTGGATAGTTATTATACATTATTCCTTTCATCCAGTTCCCATCTATCAAATTAAGATAAAATGTTGGAACAACGTGACATGTAAATCCATCATCGTATAAGATGTCTACAGCATAGTAACCCCACCCAATCATACCATTACATATGGTATTAGACGCCGGATTATCATTAGGATAAACGCTTTCCCAACAAATAAGAGGCCTCGCGTCTGATACCACATTTGTCGTTCCATCCAGATTGTTTGTGCTGTAGGTCCCCGCTTGAGGATGAGGGTTAACCCCTAGTATGTCTTTATAATCGCCATCTTCGTTAAACACTGCTCCATCCAATGTAACAGTTATCCAAACCTCATTATTTGAGCCCTGATAATCTGTTAACTCAAATATTACTTCACCGTTGCAATTCAGATTTTGCGCTTGCGCAATTGGCTCAAAGCCCGAACTGCATAGTATCACTAATAAAAAAGCAACGGAATAGTCGAGTACGTTGATCCTTTTCATAGCTCCTCCGTTCGTTGATTGTGTAAGCATGAATTAAATTAAAGGCCTAGAGTATCCTTAACAGTCGTTCGATGGCACGGTTCTCAGCCGCGCAAACACACTTGGTAAATTCCGTACTCTCTTTAACGTCTCCGGATTTCAACTGCACCTTGCGTTCGAGCTTGTAAATCATGCGGAGATTTCTCTGTTTCATCGGCCAAATCTCCGAGACCGGATTATCAAGATTTTCCAATTCGCCAAGTATGGGGTACTGTTTACGGCCACATACATCGCTCCGCCGAATCTGATCCGGCTCTGTTCTACCATCGCTGTATCGAAACCTTTAACCTTCACAGCCATCTACTGTTTAGTTCGTCGGAGACTGTTTGATTTTAAATTCGACGGCAATGTAAGAAAGCAATTCGTGAGATCCAAATCAATTTTCCGGGTGCCGGAGGCAACGGGAGGGGACGGACGAGAACGGCCCGGTTCTGTGCGACTCCCTACTAATGGCATTCCGATGACCGTATTTGCATACACCATGAAAACCGGACGCCGCTCTTTTCCGCGAGAGCGGAAGGTATGACATCAGGGAGGGGCCTGGTCTCCACGTGCGTCACGGAACTAATCATGTCCCGGAGGGAGTCTACGACCCTCGAGACGCAGCCGTGCTGGATCAGTGTCTCGATCCGAACGCTTTACGCGGCTGCTCCTTCTTATGACATCATGGAGGTATTTGGTCTCCGCGTGCGTTGCGGAACGAATCATGTCCCGGAGGGAGTCTGCGACCTTCGAGACGCAGCCATGCTGGATTAGTGCTTCGATTCGACCTCTTTGCGCGGCTGCTCCTTCTTATGACATCTTTGTGAAATCGGCTAAAACAGGCCAAATTCCACAATTTCG
>CAYJMN010000037.1:24717-52391 GCA_964371045.1 uncultured Chromatiales bacterium
CGCGCATAGATGTCATCCATGAAATGGACCGGTGCGCAGCACTGGTGGGCACACTTCTTATGACATCTTTGTGAAATCGGCTAAAACAGGCCAAATTCCACAATTTCGCCTTATGGAAAAATAATGAACACCGCGCATAGATGTCATCCATGAAATGGACCGGTGCGCAGCACTGGTGGGCACACTCAGCATGACGTAATAAATAAAAACGGAAGTATAACTCTATATAAATCCCAGTAACAAGCCGGACCGGATGAAGAATAGGCGTCACTACCTATAAAAATGGGTGGGAACACCTATTGCGCCAGTACATTTATTTTTGCTAATTGGGATCGTCAATGCTCCCTGCATCCGAGATCCTGGCCGACCGTGAAGGCGGTCGTTCCAGAATTGTCCGGTACAACTCGGCGACCACGAGGTTATGTGGCGTGGCGATGTCCGGCGAGTATTTCCGATTGCCCATAGATGGAGACAGGTATCATGAAACGTCTTATCGCAATACTGTTCCTGGGTCTCTGCTGCGTTGTGAATGCGCAGACCACCTGGGAAAAAGCTCAGCCCCTGACCTTGCGCACCTGCGAAGGTGATGTAATCATTTCCGATAATTACCTGATGTTCCGGGGCTACACATTCGTCGCCGACCGGATTCTCGGAGATACGAGGATTTCCTTGAAGACGCAGGACGGTATGACCACTGCGCTGTTGGACATGCAGGCGGACGAAACGATTCTCCTCACGATCAGGGAAGGCGCCGTTTCGATGCAGATCAAATCCTGTGTACGCGAACTTCTGTGCGGCGACGAACCGGTGGTTGCATCGTTTCCGCGGTCGGAGCAGCGCTATCACAAAGCCAGGATTCTTCTCAGGCAGGGTCTGCTGGCGGCAAACATGTAACATACGGTATGAATCCCGGGTCACACAGCATTCGATCCGGGGATTCGTACCCACCCGTGAACAGCGCCGTGCCCACCGGCTTGTGAAGAGGACGAGCGAAGACGGATTACAATCGGGTCGTGCAAATGGAGTTCAGACTCCCGGCGCATTCACGGGTGTTATTCAACTGGAAATGGAGTATGGAGGAAACAGGGACGGCAGCTCCTGCTGAAAAGCTGCCGACACACAATGCCGCATCCTGGCGCTTTCGAGCATGGATCCGGACACTGGATCGATGACTCGAAAACGGCAGAGGCCACCCGCATGGATGGCCTCTTTTTCTTTAGCGGATTCCGCTGGACAACAACGGGGAACAGGACTCCCGCAGTGTGTCCAGCCTCATTTCATCAGATGTTTCGTGAACCAGCGCTCGAACTCACCATACCATAACTCCGCGTTGCGCGGCTTGAGCACGAGATGCCCTTCGTCCGGAAAGTACATGAAGCGGCTTTCGACTCCCCGGCGCTGAAGCGTGCTGAACAGCTGCATGCCCTGCTCGACAGGGACGCGGAAGTCGAGCTGGCCGTGTGAAACGTAGGTCGGCGTCTTGAAATTTTTCGCGAGGCGGCTGGGCGACCATTTTTCATACATCTTCGGGTTGGACCACGGAGTCCCACGGAACTCCCATTCGGGGAACCACAGCTCCTCGGTGCCGCCATACATGCTCACGAGATCGTACACGCCTGCATGACAGAACAGCGCTTTGAAACGCGTCGTGTTGCCGAGGAACCAGTTCATCATGTATCCGCCGTAGGATGCGCCCGCTGCGCCGATGCGATTTTTGTCAATGAATGGGCAGATTTTCAATACATGATCGAGCCCCTTCATCAAATCCTTGTATGGGGTGCCGCCCCACTCACCGTTGACACCGTCGGTAAAAGCCTGCCCGTAACCCTGCGAACCGCGGCAATTCACAGCGACCACGACGAAGCCCGGAGCGGCGAAGAGCTGGAGATTCCAACGGTAATGGAAATTGTCGGACCAGCTGCCCTGCGGCCCGCCGTGTACGAGATAAATCATTGGATACTTTTTTGCCGGATCGAAGTTGGGCGGCGCGATAACCCAACCCTGAACCTCCTCGCCGTCGAAACTTTTGAAGGTGAACGATTCCCCGTCCGGCATGTCGAGCGTCTTGAGCAAATCCGCGTTGGTGTTCGAGATCTGCCTGATGTTGCCGATGCTCATGCCTTCGTATTCGATGGACATCACTTCGGCGGGGTACGTCATCCTTTCCCCGATAAAGACGAGGGATTTTCCGTCCGGATGTATACGGAAATCGTGACGATACGTGCCGACATCGAGAGTCCTGGTGGTGTCCATATGCTTGTACTGCAAGGTGATAATCCCTTTGAGCACGCGCAGCACGTCTCCACCCTTTGTCGGGATATCGAACAGGGAGATGTACGGGCCATCCTGTGCGGTGAAGAGGATTCTCTCGCCGTTTTTATTCCACAAAATTTCATCTACCGATCGATCCACCTCATCGGTCAGCACCGTCGTGACGCCGGATTTTCTGTCGAAAATCTTGAGATCGTATTTATCCGCTTCGTAGCCTGCGCGAGCCATGCCGCGGTAGGCGATGTATTTGCCGTCAGGTGAATACACGGGCTGGTTATCGTTACCCTTGTTTGCAGGGGTGATGCAGCGTGGATTGCTGCCGTCGATGCCGACAACCCAGATGTCGTTGTTGGTGCTCGCGGCGACGAGTGCGTCGGTGTTCTTGACGAAGGCGACTTCTCTGCCGTCAGGTGAAACCACAAAATCCTGATGACCACCCAGATCTATCGGAGGAGTGTCGAATGCGCCGGGTGTGAGGTCCACCGCGATTCCGCCCGCTGCGGGAATCGCGAACACGTGGCTGAACTTGTCGTCTTTCCAGGAATTCCATACCCGGTACGGCAGCTTGTCGACACGGCGTGCCTTGACCGGATCGCTTTCCTTTTTCTCGTCCCTGAGGCGGTTGCACTCGTCCGTGGTGCAATCAGGGTACACTTGCGAAGAAAAAAGCAGATGCGTAGCCGTCGGCGACCAGACGAATCCATCGATGCCTGTCGAGATATTTGTGATGCGGCGTTGATTGGATCCGTCGGGATCCATCATCCAGATTTGCGAGCCGTTCTCCCTTGCGGATATAAACGCGATGCTCTTGCCGTCGGGAGACCAGCGCGGATTTCTGTCCGCTTTCGGTTGTTCCGTCAGTCGCAACGCTTCGCCTCCCAGAAAAGGAATCGCGTAAATATCGCTGTTCGAGTTGTTGTTTTCCACACTGTACCAGGTGACAACGTACAGCACGGTTTGTCCGTCGGGAGAGAGTTGCGGATCGGCGACGCGTCCCATGGCGTACATGTCGGCGAACGTGAGGGGTCGGCGCGGTTCTTCGGGCGCGCGCTCGATTTTTTGAACCTGCGTCTGTGCGAAGGCCGATGCGGCAAGGAGAAAGAGCAGGAGGAACAGAGTGTGTCGCTTCATGGCAAATTGAACATTGTTGTTTGAACGATTGGAATTTCCGCTGCGGGAAGGAAGATCGCCGCCGCATCCGGAGGGTGAGGCGCCGCGCCTTCCGCGATGAGGGCGTAAGCTTCGTGGTATTTCAGCGAATCCGGCGTTGTATTGCTCCGTCCTCGTGGGCCGTCGACGAACCGCGGCGGGTTTCTTCGCTCACTTTGCTCTCGTGACGACAAAGGTGGCGAGATCGACGAGCGATCGCTTCGCGGCGGAGTCGGGAAAGATCTCGAGCTGTTTCAGGGCGACGAGGCGATACTCGCCGGCGACGCGTTCCGCGTGGGCGATGCCGCCGAATTCCTGTACGAACTCGACGATGTGCTCGATGTCCTTGCGGCCGACGCCGTTTTTGAGAAGGCGGAGCACAACCTTCCTGCGCGAGGATGGTGCGTTGCCGAAGGCATGGATCAGCGGCAGCGTGAATTTCTTTTCCTTGAGATCGCCGCCGACGGGTTTGCCTAACGTGCTTTCGGTGCCGAGAAAATCGAGAATGTCATCGCGGATCTGGAATGCGATGCCGATCGCTTCTCCATAATCACGCATGGCTGTGACGTTTTCCTGCCGATCAGTCGCGCTCAGGGCCCCGATTTCGCAGCAGGTGGAAAGCAGCGATGCGGTTTTGTCTCCGATGATGCGAAAATACGTTTCCTCGTCATTCCGCAGCTGACGCGATTTTTGAATCTGCAGCAACTCGCCTTCGCTCATGCGCTTCACCGCCCGCGAGGTGCAGCGAAGAAAAGACACATCGTCGTGATCCAGCGAGAGCAGCAGGCCGCGCGACAGGACATAGTCGCCCATGAGCACGGCGACCTTGTTCTTCCAGATAGCGTTGATTGACGGCCACCCCCGGCGCGTCGCCGCTTCGTCCACCACGTCGTCGTGAATAAGCGTGGCGGTGTGCAGCAATTCAACAAGCGCCGCGCCGCGGAACGTACTCTCGTTGATCGAACCGCAGGTGGCAGCCGACAGCATCACGAGCGCGGGACGAATCTGCTTCCCCTTGCGCTTCACGACATAGCGTACCACTGTATCCACAATACCCACGTTGGAGGTAAGGGCCTTGCGAAAATGCGCTTCGAAGTCCCTGAGTTCATTCCGGACCGGATCGAGGATGGTATCGAGCTTGAGAGTCTTGCTCATGCCGTCACTCCGCTTCCCTTGTACGTTTTTTCTGGCTGAGTTTCGAAATCCAGATGCTGATCTCGTACAGAAACACGAGCGGTATGGCCATGAGCAGCATGCTGATCGGATCAGGACCGGGTGAAAGAAGCGCTGCGGCCAATGCGCTGACGATCATCGCGTGTCGCCAGTATTTGCGCATGAGTTTCGGCGTGACGATGCCGAGACGCGAAAGGAAAAACGAGAGCATCGGCAGCTCGAACACCGCGCCCGCACCCAGCATGAGCGTCAAGATGAACTCGAAATAGTAATCGATCGAGATGGCGTTCTCGATGGAAGCAGAACCGAATGCGGCAAAAAATTTCAGGGCGGCCGGTAGAATGAAATAGTAGGCGAAGGCTACGCCGGCGAGAAAACACAGCGACGTGAAGAATACGATGCGCGTCGCATACTTGCGCTCATGCGGATACAGGCCAGGTGCGATGAATTTCCATATCTGGTACACCACGTTCGGTATGCTGACGATGATGCCGCCGAAAATGGCGACCTGCATGTAGAGAAACACCTGCCCGAACGGACGCAGGTTCTGCAGATGCATGTTGTAGAGACGCGCTGGACGGAGAAGCACCTCATCCATCAACGGATCGATGAATATCCACACGGCCAACGACCCCACCACCACGCCGATCAGCGAATAAATGACTCGCCAGCGCAGTTCTTCGAGGTGATCGAGAAAGGACATCTCCCTCTCGCCGCCTTCTTTCGTGTTTCGTGTTTCTTCGTTCTCCGAATCCATAGCCGGGAATGTTGTACCAGCATTCAGCAAACATGAAAGATACAAAATTCGGCTGTACCTCGTCCACTATCAGTCAGGGGAAATCGGCGGTACGAAAAACTTCTTTCCCCTGTCCGCCTGTTCCGGCATCGCCTGATCTCATGTTTTCACCCGAGTTTTCCCGTGTCGTACATTACAGGGTATGTACGTCGAGGAAACCATGTCCGAACAATCCCGCTCCGCCATCCGCACGTTTCTGCCTGCGACAATTTCCATTGTTCTCGTCGCCGGTCTGCGCCTGCTTCCGCTCGCTTTTCCACAGGCGCGGTTGTGGGGGATGGATTCCTTTCTCTATCTCGATACCGTCATCATCGTGCTCTCTACGCTGCTGCTGTTGGCCTTCGCCTTGCCTCCGGTTCAGTCGCGCATAGCGGCGGAGATGGAAGTTCGGGACGACCGGCGATGGAGTACGCGCAGTAAAATTCTCGCCGGTCTGCTCTTTGCCGCGGCATTGTTCTTCCCCATGCGCACAGTCTTTTACGGTGACGGAGGTTCGCTTGTCATTGAGGTGTACAAACTCGGCGCGATAGACGGCTATAGCAGCGCGATGCTCCTGAACCTGAAATCCGCGCCGCTCGCCGGGGCGCTCCTGTATTCCATCGCGCTGGGCATTCCCGCCGTGATGCATGCGATCGGTATGGCGAGGCCCGATTCGGTGATGTTTCCGTTTTACGTCGTGTCCCTGATAGGCGTGGTCGTACTGTACCTGATCGTTCTGCGGCTGCGCGGGAAGCGGGAGCGCTTCATCACACTCGCCCTGCTTGTCGGCAGCGGGAGCGCGGTGTTGTTCTTTTCCCATGCGGAAATGTATCTCGCCGTGACGCTCGCCATCGCCGCATTTCTCATCGCCGGACAGCGTGCGCTTCGCGGGGAATCTTCGCTCACCGCCGTTTCATTGCTGTTCGTCATTGCGGTGCTTTCGCATTACATGGCGCTGGCGCTGCTCCCCGCCCTGCTGTTCGTGCTCCTGCGGGGACGCGGGTTGGCGGGACGGCTGGCCGGCGGCGGACGCGCGCTGCTGCCGACATGGATCGCGAGTATCGGACTGATTGCTCTGCTGTATTGGCTGCTCGGCTTCGCGACTTCCGACAGCCGCATCGTCATGCCGCTCTACGACGTGACGACCGCTGCGGGGACGCTGTCGTACACGCTGTTGTCGGCGGCGCATCTTATGGATTTCGGCAATATCCTGCTGTTGCTGGATGCCGTTCCGCTGTTGTTCCTGCTCATTTCGCCACTTGTGTCCCGCGGAGGGGAATCGAGCGCCGAGCAGCGCTTCCTGCTCATCGCCCTGCTGTATTTCGGCACATTTATCTTTTTTGCAAATACCTCGCTGGGACTCGCGCGTGACTGGGATATCGCCGCCCCGTTGGGTGTTATCCTCGTGCTCCTGGTCCCGCACACACGCACGGCGATAGTCAGCGGCGCGCGTCGGTCGGTCGTCGCCGTGGTCGCATGCGCATCCATCGCTTCGGTGCTGCCCTGGATTATTGTCAACGTGGATGAGCAGGCGGCCGCCCGGCGGTTCGAGGTGGTGATGCGGCTCGACGAGGAGCGCATGTACGGCGACTACGCGCTCAGCGGATATGAAGCCTTGCGCAAGCATTATATGCATCATCGCAGACTGGTCGATGAGGATCGTATTCTGAAGCGCATGGTGGACGTCGTGGGTTACCCCGAACAATACCGCATGCTGCTTGTCAATGCGTTTACGCGCTTCCCGGTGGACCCGAACGCGAGCATGGCCACGCAATTCTGGGTGCTGGATCGGCTGCAACGTGCGGCGGAGAGGCTGACCCTGACGACTCAGCAAAGAAGCTACGCGATAAGCAGATGGGAAATCGATTCGCTCGTCGCGACAGTCGCGGCGGAGGCCATTTCCAATTCCACGATGAAAGCAGTATTCGGTCCCGTGCAGGCATTGATGAACCGATCAGGATTGAAGCTCGGCCACGATATTCTCATGGGCACGGGCTGGTACCTGGACGAGAGATTTCCCGAGGCATGCGAAGCGCTGCGGAGCGCCTGGGAAAGCCGTTTCCGTGATCCCCGCGTGGATGGAATGTACGCAAGCGCGCTTACGCTTGCGGGTTTGACCGACGTAGGCGATGCTGTTTTTATTGAAGCATCGCGTTGGCATCGCACGAATCCCCGTTTCCTCCTCGCGTACGCCACTACCCAGATACAGCTTCAGCGCAACCACGGGCAGGCTTTGACCGCGTTGCGGCAGGCTCTCGCGCTCAATCCATCCGATGCGACACGCGATGTGCTGAACGAGATGCTCGCCTCGATACCGGAAACGCAGCCCTTGCCGCTCCCCTGGTCATCCGATCAGCCCATACTCAAAGGACAGTGACCGAGGTGGGCACGCTCTTGTTCAGGATTTGAAATCGCCTCCTTACCGGCAGTGTCGCGAGGACGTCTCACGACAAGATGTGGAGGCGCGTGCTGTCCGCAAACACATCTCTGCGGTTTGCCTTTCTCTCCACAAAGTCTGACATTCATAGTAGCAAAACCATTATTTTTCATCGCTGTCCGGCGTTTTCGCCAGGCTGATTCAGGAGCACCGCATGCCCTTCCCTTCGCCATTTTATCGTTGGAGACCCCATCCCTGGCATGGTCTCAACGTCGGACCCGATGCACCGACGCTCGTTCACGCATACATCGAAATCACCCCGTTCGATATGGTCAAATACGAACTGGATAAAATCACCGGCTATCTGCATGTGGACAGGCCGCAGCGTTCGTCGGCTCTCCCGCCCACGCTGTACGGTTTTATTCCCCGCACTTACTGCGGCCGCCGGGTTGGCGCATTGATGCCGCATGCGCGCCAGGGCGACAAGGATCCTCTCGATATCTGCGTCCTCAGCGAGCGGCCGATCAACCGATCCGACGTCGTGCTGCAGGCGCGGGTGGTGGGTGGACTTCCCATGCTCGACGGGGACGAAGCCGACGATAAAATAATCGCCGTTCTCAATGGCGATTATTTCTGGGCCGACGTGCAGGATGTCTCGGGACTTCCCGCGGTCATTGTCGAGCGCCTCCGCCACTATTTCAGCACATACAAGCTCGTGCCTGGCGAGTCTCCTCACGTACATATCGGCGAAACCTACAACCGCGAGCAGGCCGAGGCTGTCATCCGCGCCGCGATGGAGGATTACCAGGAAGAGTACGGCGGGTAGAGGAATTTACGATTTACGATTTACGATTGACGATTTGAGCTGTTCGTTATTTGTAGTCACAACCCTCCGCATATCCACGCGCCGGCCATCGGTTGTGCGATTGAAGTACATGCCGGCTGGATCACCTTGCCCGGTAAAACGATGTGATCATCCCCAAAGTGCGCCGCGGCACGAGCTCCGTGCCGCGCTTTCTATTGCTTGCACCGCCAACTCATCTTCCATTTCATCAATTCGCATGAATGCCGGTGTTCCTGGAAACTACGGCGCGGGTCGAATGTCAGGAATCCGGGGAAAACAAACCCTCGAGTCTCTTTTCTGAGAAAGTAATTTTGTTTCATGTTTTCGTTTCGCCTGCAATCCGTTGACATTGACAGGAGAATCGGCTACGTTTACCCGAGTAAGAATTTATTGTCTCTCGTCGTTGTGTGACTCGGGCTATTCCTCTGATGGGCAGCAAGATTCGTGATTCGGTGTTCATTGTATCCTCACCTTCACTCGACAACCATGTTGGGCAGAGACTATGAAGAGGGTCCGTTCGCGCAGTTGCCTCGAACGCCCTGAGAGCTTGTGAATCGTTACTCTCTCGCCGACAATGTAAGGTTTTCTTATGCGCCCATCCCGACTCTTCCTCTGTTTCCTCATTGCCTCCGATGGCCTCACCGCCGTGGTGGAAGCACAGCCGTGTTACAAGCGAACCTCTGAATTCGTCATAGGTAATAACTTTGTGAAGCCGATGACGGACTCGACATGTTTCGGACAGTGGTACCATTCGTTGCGCTACTATAATTTCAAAACAGGAGTCACTCTTTTTAGCTTTTTAACAGAACAATATTATCCCCATCCACATTTTGGCAATGCCTGGGTATCAGATATCCTCATGTTCGATTCCCTGCTCGTGGTAAGCTGGGAAGGTGGCGATGTTTATCGCATACTCAATGTGGATTTCCACGGGGTCGTTTCGGAAATACCCACGGCATTGGACAGTATTCCATTGCTGAAGTTTGGTACTGTGGGCACTCCGCGTGGTCGTAAGCTCACGGTCGTGAATGACAGCGTCTTCCTCATGAGTAGCAGGTACTCAATTTACAGCTTCCTGCGATTCGGTACTTCCGTTACCTGTATTGATTCGATGTCAATCTATACTGTTTGGCCGGAAGCGGACGGGGCCAGGGATATGTACGGCGATACGATCGTCCTGTTATCCTCGGAGGACAATGAAACCCGGTTCTATCATGTCGATGCAAACGGGAAGATTACCTACTCCGCCTCAGCCGGTCTCGATAATGATGAAAGTTGGTGGGAAGAAGTTTTCTTTCGCTTTGGCAACCTATTTGTGGGAAATGGTTCATTCTGGCGCGCTTTGATGCGAACACCCGAAGGATTCAAACTCGCTCCCGGCTCGGCCGAAGATTGGTCCATTGGGGATATGGTGCCCCTTTTCGGAAATGAGAACGTCGTATTCATCAGTTATGTGAGTGATGAGATGTGGGTCTATGATCGGGAATTAAACTTGCTCTGTAACAAGCCCCCGGTATCGTCTCCCGGATGGTATGCAAGCGGTATCTATGGCAACAAGGTGTTTACCGCCAACAGTGATGGTATCAGGACGTGGATACCGGATACCAGCACGACATCCGTCACCTCGCATTCGGTCGCAAACCATCCGTCAGGGATTGAGGTTTGGCCCAATCCCTCGGTGTGTGGTACGATTACCGTCAGCAGCGAGGAGCCGGCCACCGCCATCGAACTGACGGATGCAGGCGGACGTACCGTCTACCGCGCCTCGCAGCCAGGTGTCGGTGCGACCATAATTCCAACCGCACTCCTTCCGGCGGGTGTGTATTTCGTCACCGCGCAAACGGCGCAGGGAATGGTGAGCGCGCGCGTGGTGATACTGGGGTCGGGTAAATGAGTGGAAAAACGAAGAGGCAAACGGGAAACGCCCTCTCCCCGCCGCCGCGAGTCTACGACATGCGAGACGCAGACGTGATGAATCAATGCTTCGATCTGGACTCATCGCGCGTATGCTCCTCCTTATGACATCATCAGGATCGTACTTGCAAACACCGAGAAAGCCGAACGCCGTCTCCTGAGCCGCCACCGCGCAATAAATTCCGCTTTTCGGATTGATCCTCCCCAAGTGGCGTGTCGAAGAACGACTGCGCGCCGGGAAATACATACCCAACGCCCCACATTCTACCGCAGGTGCCGCGCTGCTCTTGACATCGAGGGGTCCGAACTGGCTAAACTCGCAGAAGCGCGGACGTGCGCCCTTCGACTCCACGACCGAGAACGGCAGTACCTAACATTCACGCTGTGCCGCGGTCGTTGCACTCAGGGTGACGGGGTCGTCAGTCGTAAATCGTAAATCAAAAATCGTAAATCGTAAATTCCCTCATCCTATCGTGATGCTGATCTCGTTCGGCACGCAGGTAATGCGCTGGCCGGGGGTGATGATGGGCGGATGCGCTTTGCAGATGCCGTGCGCGCAGGTGGAGTCGACGACGACAAGCCGCTGATTTGCGACGACGATGTGCATCGGTCCAATAGTGCCTTCAACGATGAACCTGCCGTCTTCGTGCAACGGAAGCGCCGACACGAGAACGTTTTTATGATACACCTCGGCGGTGCGGCTGAAGGATGGAATGATGTTGACGAAGCGCAGCAGAACCGGATCGGTTTGCGGACGGCCGAGTTCGAGATCATCGTGAATCTGGCGCAGCGCCGCATAGAACATGGACGCACCGTCCCTGTAATCGCGCAGGAGATGATGCTCGAACAGAACGATCCCGCCCTTGAACGTACCGTTGAGCCGGCTCTGCTTCAGCCGGTAAAATTTGCCCGTGAAATGTTCGGGAAGCGACTCTTCGGCCAGTCTGTCCGCATCGTCCGGCCGATCGGTGAGTATGCTCACATCGAGAGTCACCGGACTGAATTGCTTGCGAATCACCTCGGGCGCCGCCTTGTGTACGGTGTCGCGCGCGCGAAGAAATCCGAAACGCATGAATTGGCGTCGATCCATTTCAACGTTTCCCATCATTGCATGTGATGCAGAAATTCTCACCAATTCGCTCGTCGGGATAGCGGAACCATTGGCCGGCGAGATTGAATTCGCCCTCGTCACCCTGATGCCAGACGATGATGTACACGCCATCGCTTCCCATCACCAGCACAGGGACTTTTCGCGCGATGCGGTCTTCACGATCATTGACGCGCTGATTCGGTCCGTGCAATGAAGCATCGCGGGCGAAGACCTGCATATAAATGTCGCCGCGCTGATTCGTCTCGGTGTTGCGATAATCTTCCCAGCACATCACCACATTACCCTTGCAGTCTCCGTCGATGACGGGGAGCCGCTGCCATTGTTCCCCCGTGTCGTCGTTGATGCGCTGTGCCGGTGTCTGTACGCCTGATGCCGGAAGCACGATGCGCCGGTAAATGTTGCTGTGTCCTTCGCGATAGTCTTTCCATGTGAAGACCGCCGTATCGCGTGACATCCAGACCACCGACGCCAGAGTGGTCATCGCCTTGCGCTGCGCGGAATCGAGGAGGACGTTTTTCCCTTCGGGACGGTCGCCCGCCTGCCTATAGTAAAATTTCCAGAATCCATCCACACGGTTATCGGACCAGACAACGATGGCCTTGTCCCGGTTGTCCAGCGAGAGCCGCGGTTGGCCCTGCAGCGCCTCGGTGCTGTCGTCATTGAGCAGGAAGCCGGGACCAGAGGGGGTGCCTGTCTCATCAATTTTACGGATGCGGATATCCAGATTGCGGTTGCGGAAATCCTGCCACGCGGCGATGGCGCCTCCCTGCACGCGGCGCAGCTCGGGCAGCATGGCGGCGCTGTCCGAGTCGCTCAGCGGCAGTTCTTCGCCGATAATTCCGCTCTCCCTGTGCAGAAGCCGGAGGAGGAGAATCTGGCGCTGGTCGCCTCCGCGCTGCCAGGCCACGAGCAGCGTATCGCGATTCAGCCAGGCGACGGAGGGACGGACATCTTCACAGCCAGGCGGCGGCTCGCTGATATCGATCGCGGTGAAACCGGAACGCTGCCCGTTTTCCAAAAAGGAGCCCCGTATCCGCGATCCTGCGCGACTCCTCTCCGCCCAGGCGACGAAGAACACACCTTCGCCGTTGTCGTCCGCGGTCGCATGCCAGGTATTGCGAAAGGCTTCCTTCAATCCACCGGGTAGGGGAATCTCATCCTCCTGCGCCTTGAGTAGCGGAGCGCACGTGAACAGCAGAAATGTCAGTATCAGCGCAGTGGTTTTCATCGCATGTAAAATACGCTCAATTCGGCCAAGCCGGAAGCGTGCCATGGCATGCAGAATTGCTCGCCCGGAAGTTTTCGCGGCAGGTCAGGCGGTCGCCCATGCTCCCGCCTCGAACGCCTCCGTGCAAGCTCGCATTACCCCCTGAGAGTGACACCTGAATTCCGGATGTACCGGACCGCGAAGCGTGCAACTCTGCGGGATTTCTTCCGTACAACGCGTTCTTCGATTACGATGTATCGGCATTGAAACGGAAGCATTATATATACCGGACGTAGATGTCGTGGTCGAAGTGTCCGCGCGCGCCTATACGTTGATTCGGGCAATCCACATATCGAAGCGAGACTGCACGATCATCAATCAGGAATTGTGGTGAACATCACGTCGCAGCGTAACTTTTTCCCTTCCTGGTTGTTACTCAAGAATAATATTATGAGCCCTTGATGAAGTAATAAATGACAATGACATAGTTCGGACAACAACGGTTTCAGGGTTATATAGAGCACACATCAACCAATGGAGGTCCAATGTTTAACAACGGTACGCTGCATCGCCTGATTGCGGCGATGGTATTTATTTTCCCGTTTTTTGTGAACGGGAACACGCTTGCGCAAGGAACAATGTCGTTATCAACTGTTTCCGCAAACAACGGTCAGACTGGCGTCAGCTTTGATATTCAGGCAACAAAGTCGACGAAGCTTCATCGCTTTTGGGTTGAGACGAATGCCGGTTCCAACACGATCGAAATCTGGGCTAATCCCGATGGCATGTTTATCTCTCCGGGTGTAGCCCGTACCACCGGTTGGTACAAATTGGGCGAGGCCACGTTCAACGCGGCCGGCAGCCCTGCGTATAATGAAATTCCGTTTACCCTCGACCTCATGATGGATCCCGGCGACAAGTGGGGATTCATCCTGTGGCGCACCAATGGGTCGCTGCGCTATCGAACGGGCGCAGCGCCGTACGTGTTTTCCGACAGCTACATCAGCATCAACACCCAGGGATTCGGCGTATCCGGTTCATGGCCAAATCCGTCGTTCGGTTTCTACCCGCGGCAGTTCTGCGGCAAGGTGACGTATGACGAGGGCTGCTTTTTCCCGGAAGGAATGGCCAGTTACGAACTGCTGGACGCAGCTTTGCAGCCCACCGGGTACGTGTCCATTCCCGGATCAATCAATCTCAAATACAACGTCACGTTTCCCGATGAGGAGACAAGCGTCGGCATCACCATGAACCTTCGCAACGTGGCGACTGACGCGATCGTCTTTTCGCATTCCTTCTCGAAGCTCAAACCGGCCGGGCAATCGCTCGTTGGATTCGAGAACATTCCCCTGCCCGGAACTCTTCGAACCGGCTATTTCAAAGTCGAAGTCGTGTTCAATACCAAGAACAGTTGCATGGACTATGCAAATCTCTACGCGGCACCTTCGACGCTTCTGCTCTTGCCTTCAGGTGCGACGATGTGCATCGTCTGGCCTGGCGATACCGACAACGATGGCATCGTCAATTACGCGGACCGGAAGGCCTTGCACGGGTACATCCTCGAATCGAATCTGCGCAGCGACTGGCTGACCGGTCCGTCACGTTTCAGCATCGTCGGCGGTTTTGATTATCTGCGCTGGGCGGCGCAGCCCAGCGCTCCGTGGAACACTCCGAACGGCTGCTACATGGATACCGACGGCAACGGCGTGATCGACAACTACGACTACCTCGCCATCAAGCTGAATTGGATGAGGACCAATGCAGGGAATGGATCAAAGAGCGATCCACAGCTCCTCCCGAGCAGTTTCGATATGGAGCAGAACTTCCCGAATCCCTTCAATCCATCGACGACCATCCGCTACGCCGCTCCTGAAGCGAGTTTCGTACGTCTTGAGGTACACGACCTGCTCGGCCGCACCGTGAGGACACTCGCCGATGGTCTCATCAAGGCTGGAGTTCATCTCGCCACCTTTGATGCCGCCGGCTTGCCCAGCGGGAACTACCTGGCTTTCATCACGATCACAGGCATCGAATCCGATGTGAGCTATTCATCCACAATCAAAATGACGCTGAACAAGTGAGGTCACTCTCTCTCGCGAGGCGGGCAGTGATGTCCGCCTTTTTTTATGAATTACCGCACAGTACAGATATTCGAAAAAACTGAGGGGCAAGTACGCGACGGAGAGACGGCGGGATGCTGTCGTGCTTCTCCGGCTGCACATTGGCTCCTGTTTCCGCACCCCTGGAAAAATCCGTCCCATGTACATTACATTCGGGTGTATCTGGCACGGTACTTCGGGGTTCGTTACCTTTTGAGAGCATATTCAAGAGCCGACATGCGCATCGTTTTCTTTATCCTCGCAGTACCGGCACTCCTCTTCTCGATCGCCTCGGCGCAGCATCATCCGGGCGAGTCCTGCATCAGCTGTCACCCAACCTTCGCGCTGGCGGGCACGGTGTTCACCAACTATGATGGCGGAGCGATTTCGCAGCAAGCCAGGTTGTCGCTGCATCGCATGGATGGCGGCAGCGTGTCACTCCCCGAATCCGACGACGAAGGACGCATCCATGCGCCTGCAATCGAAAGCGGGCGGTATCTTGTTCGTCTGGGCGAATTGCGCAGCAGGACCTGGCACGCACTTCCGGAGCAGCGCGATTGCAACACCTGTCACATCGCGGGAGGGAATACCGACGCACGACGAACGAAACACCTGACGCCACTGCACACCGAGATTCCGCAAGACAACGATTGCGCACACTGCCACCATTATCCGGCATCGATGGCTCTCGACCGGCTTGCCACTCCCGGAACGCTCAATACCGTGGCCGTGCGACCGGCGACACAAGGCTCGGCGGTCATCATCCGCGGAACGACGTATCCCTTTGATCCAAGCACATCCCGCATCACCACCCTGCGTCCTGATATTTTTGCCGAAGGCGCATACTCGCTGTTCGACGTGCTGCTGGAGGTGGGGAGGCGCAACGGACACAGCATCGCCACGCATTGGGATGAGGAATGCCAGACGCATTTCATCGATTCGGTGGACGGAGTCGCCGGCGATTTCTGGTATCGTTTCAGCTACGACGCCGGCAGCGGAACGAGCAATGAACTCAAGAACAAGCGCCAGATTCGCTGGGACGAACTCCTCCACCAGCCCGGTGCATGGGTGCAGCTTGTAACGGGCGAGGCGCTCGGCGAGCTGAAGCAGGAGTATCGTGAGGAAATTCAGCGGGAGCGGCAATACGGACACATGCTTCCACAGGTGCGCATCACGATCAATCCGTCGAATTATGAGGGCAATCCCCCCGAAAGCCATCGCATCACCGTGTCGCGCACGTGGCGCGATGTAGCCGTCACATCGCACGGCATCCGGGAACGCGGACGCGATTCCTTGTACCGATCCCCCTTCCAGCCAGGAGTCGTAACCGCCATGGACCTGCTGTTCTCGCTGCGGGATCAAGGCAAGCTGGATGTGGTGGGGACGGCGTACTTCACGCATCTCGCGGGCAAAGTCATGGAGAGCTACCGCGTGAGGAGTATCGGTTTTCCGGATGCGGGCCTTGCGCATGCGTCGGGGAAGCAGGGCTTTGTGTACACGACCGGCAACGGGAGCTTCACGCGCCTCGCCAACGATGCGGACAACAAGCAGCATGTGCATGCCGACATCCACGTTATCCACGCACCGGATTTCGCTCAATGGCGCTGGATAGAATTGGGGAATCCGTACTACGAAGCAACGACACCGACGGGCGTGGAGGAGCTTCTGGCCGACTACGATGCGCGGGACCGGAGCTTCCGTCTGCAGCGTCCTTGGCCTGTACCTGCGTCCGGTAGCATCAATATTTCATGCAACGTCTTCGAACCCGGGGATTTCATGATCGAGGTTGTGAATCTCTCGGGCCAACGCGTCGCCGTGCTGCATGATGGTACGCTCGAAAACATGGGCGTGCATAGCTTCACCTGGCGGAGTGGTCCGGCCGGTATGTATTTCATCCGCATGACCGACGGCCGGAGTGTGGATATGCAGAGGATTGTGGCGATCACGCGATGAGGATCGCCGGGTAATGCATCCCCGCGCAATTTCCACATGCGGATGATTGCGGACTCCCCGGATCCATCTATCGGGCTGCTTCGCCGCCATGTTGCCGGCGCGAATTCGAATCGTGGATAGTGAGAGGTCCCGTCCGCAATTTTTCGTAGTTTATCCTCTCATCGTTTCGATATACACATGGCGTTGATAGAAATCTTGCTTCTCATCGGTTCCGCGCAGGGATTTTTCCTTGCGGCGTTTCTGCTGCATCGCCACCGTCATCTGTACGCGACGCGTTTCCTCGCAACATTGCTGCTGATCTACTCGGTCGTGCTTCTGCATCTGGTCATCGCGGACCGGGACTGGTACGGTGCAGCGCCGAGAATCATGTTGCTGCTGAGCGGTCTATCGCTTGTGACGGGTCCGCTGCATTTTCTCTATGCCCGTCATCTCATCGATCCCGCACGGCGGTTGCGATGGATGGATGCGCTGCACTCGCTGCCCTACATCGCGTACCTTTTCGCTATGGCCCCGTTATTTTTCCTTGCATCCGGGGATATTATTCCCGAGCTGTTTCGGCATCCCTGGTATGGTTTCCCCTGGCGCTTTGTCGTTTTGAATTGGGTCCTCGTCGCGCAGGCCATCCTGTATCTTGTCGCTACACTGCTGCTGCTGTACCGCCATCAGCGCGACGTGTGCGATCTATTTTCCAGCGTCGATCGCGTTCGCCTCACCTGGCTGCGCAACATCACGCTCATCGTGCTCGCGGGTTGGGTGTCGTTTCTTGTGGAAAACATTCTGCAAGTCGCGGGCATGCATTCGCGTGAGTGGTTCGGCGTATCCGGCATGCTTGGCGCCGTGTGCGTGTATGCTATGGGCTATCTCGGCCTTGGTTCTTCCGGTATCTTCTCCGATCCTGAAGTGGATGCCAGCTTTCGCGAACTCGCATCGCGTCATGAACATGGTGCCGACGACACGGAGGAAATGCGGAAGCGCTACGGTAAATCCGGATTGAGCGATGCCCGCGCTGACGACATCATGCAGCGTCTGCTCGACCTCATGACGAGGGAACATCCCTACCGCGACAGCGACCTCACGCTGCCCCGGCTCGCGGAGCGGCTCGAAGCGTCGCCGCACAACCTCTCCGAAGTGATCAACACCCGCACCGGCATGAACTTTTTCGACTTCATAAATTCCTACCGCGTCGAGCAAGTCAAACGCGATCTCGCCGATCCCGGAAAACAGCAATACAAAGTGCTTTCCCTCGCTTTCGATGCAGGCTTCAATTCCAAGACCTCCTTCAACACCATCTTCAAAAAATTCACCGGCATGACACCCTCCTCCTACCGGACTACGCCTGCATAAGACCACCCCGGCCCGCACCGGCATGGCGGAGCTGCGCTCTGCGCAGTGGGCCATGCCTTTCCTCAATGCTCTGCGCAGTGCCCCATGCCTCTCCCTCCAATGCTCTGCGCAGTGCCCCATGCCCCTCCATCCAATGCTCTGCGCAGCGGGCCATGCCCCTACTTCAGCCTGAACCAACCGATTGCGGCGCCCAGCGCCACAGGGCCATACTCGAATTCGCCATTCGAAGCGAGGGCCACTCCCATTGCCCTGGCCCTGAGAACAATACGACCGCCCACTATCGGGTAATTCAACTCCACCCCGATTTTCAGGCGATGACCCGATGGCAGACCGGATTCTCCGTCCCAGATCCGATAGCTGTAGCCTGTCAACAGAGCGGCTGAAAAATTCTCAACTACAAGCGATCCTCGCAGCAATACGTCAAAGTCCTCGTACCAATCCTTCCCGAACCTCGAACTTAAGGGCGATACACTATAGCCCATGCCAAACCAACCGCGTACACCCAAGCCATAAGAGGCGCTCGAGTCCGAATCTTCATACGCTCGGGAAGCATCGAAGTCAAACCCAAGTCCTGCACACGGCGTGCCGACCACCAAGCCTTCGATCCATATCGAGCGCAATTCCGGCGTGAAAAAAGCCTCTCTGTCGTCACGGCCTTGCGCTCGTATATGGCCGGGAATCAGCATGGTCATAACTACGACAAGTACGTATGCAGACTTCATTCAGGCCCTCCTTCCATAGCGATCCGGGTAAAACCGATTCGCGTCGACATTGATACTCTGTGTTTCAACTGACAGACCGCAAATTACTGCAAAAACACTCCACGTGCCACTCTGGAATGAGCAGTATCACCGTAGGTCCCGCGCACACTCCCGGTTCTATCCCACGGGAGGGAGCGACGAACAGGCATGAGTGTCGGTCGGATCCGGAACGTATCCGTGTTCCTTCGCAATATCCGCGGAATCGGCGCACGTGTTTTGTGCAATCTCAAGCCTGCCGCAACGGTGGCATTGACGGTTACGGGCTTCCACCCGTTCCAACCGATGGGATCGAACCTGTACACGAGGTACCTCCCTATGGGAAAGGGCGATACGGGTACGGTTTTGCACTATCATGCAGCCATTGTGTCGCTTTTCAGAAAACAAAGGATTGTCGCATGTACACGTACTCCCCGATTTCAGCCATCACAATTATTCTCATGATTTTCCTCTTCGCGTCTCACACGATTTCTCAACAGGTTCCCTCCGGGGGTGCGATTCATGGAAGCGTAGTCGATGCTGCGAGCGGCGCTCCGTTACCCGGCGCAAATATCCTGCTGCTCAATACAACGCTCGGCGGCGCTACCGATGCGGAGGCCCGCTACAACATCGAACATGTATCGCCGGGGACCTGGTCTCTGCGCGTCACCTTCATGGGGTATGAGCCTGCGATTATTACCGACGTGGTGGTGCGGCCCGGACGCATTACCTTCGTCGACGTGCGGCTCTCGCCGACCACACTCGAAACGGAGGGAGTAGAGGTAACGGCGGGATATTTTCGGAAGCGCGAAGCCGAAACCGTGAGCGTTGCGGGATTCTCCGGTGAGGAAATCCGCCGTTCGCCCGGCTCCGCGGGAGACGTCAGCCGCATCATGATGGTGCTGCCCTCGGTGGCCAAGGTCAACGATCAGTCCAACAGCCTGATCGTACGCGGCGGGAGCCCGTTGGAAAACGCCTTTTTCATCGACGGTATCGAAATTCCCAACATCAATCATTTTCCAGCGCAGGGAAGTTCGGGCGGACCCATTGGCATGCTGCCCGTGGATATGATCGGCGACGTGAGTTTCATGGCAGGCGGCTTCCCGGCGCGTTTCGGTGACAAGCTCTCGGCCGTCATGGACATCACCTTGCGCGACGGCAACCGCGAGACTACGGACGCCCAGCTCGATCTCAACTTCGCGGGCTTCGGCGGACAGATCGAGGGTCCGCTCGGCAGCGGATCGTATCTGCTCTCCGCGCGGCGAAGCTATCTCGATTTGTTGGTGAAAGCTGTGGATGTAGGCAGCACTGTCGCTCCCTGGTATGGAGACCTGCATGCGAAAGTCGTGCTCAATCCTTCAACCATGCATCGGCTGAGCGTTCTGGCGCAATTCAGCGACGACCATAACGATCCCGACGCGCAGGCGGCCGTGGACAACGACATGCAGTATTATGGTCCTCAGGACATCCTCAATGGCACAGCGGGTATCACCTGGCGCGCGATGTGGAGCGACAGGGTGTACAGCAGCAGCACGCTCTCGTACACAGGCATGCGGTTCGAGGAGAAATTCAAGAGGACAGGTTCGAACGAGGACGTGTTTTTCAACGATTCAAGAGAAAGCTGGCTCTCGTTTCGCAGCGCGACACACATTCGCCTTGGCGCCGCTGCATCGCTCGAAGTCGGTTTCGATGCGAAAGGCTTGTGGAACACCTACGAAAACCGTTACGCGGCCATTCCCGATGCGCATGGGGTGATGCAGCCGGAGCGGTTGTTTGCGAAGGACGTCGCATCCGCGCTGTTGGGAATTCATACCTCCATGACGATGACGCCGACAACGCCACTCAGCGTCACGCTCGGACTTCGGGCGGATCACAGCAGCCGGAATAAAAGCACGCAGCTGTCGCCCCGCGTATCTGCTTCGTATCGTCTCGGTCCTGCGACCACGTTGAGCGCCGCCGCAGGCATGTACACGCAGACGCTGCCACTCGTGCTGCTTGCGCAGGACAGGAGCAACGAGACGCTTCGCAATCCGCGCTCCACGCAGGCTGTGCTGGGTGTGTCGCAGCTTCTCACCGAAAGCACCATGCTGACGGTGGAAGGCTATTACAAGCAGGGCGAGCGTTTCCCGATCGATCCGGAGCAGCCGGCGCTGTTTCTGGTGGATGAGCTGTCGTACCGTTACAGTTTCTTCACCGGTCACGGTCAGCTCACGGATGCCGGTACGTCGCGGTCGTACGGAGGAGAAGTGATATTGCAGAAAAAGCTGGCCCGGGACGTCTATGGACTCGCAAGCGCATCGCTGTCGCGCTCCGAATACACCGGCGCAGACGGCGCGACCTATCCGCGGGTGTACGACAATCGTGTGCAATTCAATATCGAGGGTGGGTACAAATTCGACGAGAACTGGGAATGCAGTCTGCGCTGGATCTATGCCGGTGGCGTACCTTATACACCTTTCGATATCGAGGCCTCGCGCGCAAACGACACCGAAGTGCTGGACGAGTCGCGCATCAACCGCGAGCGGCATCCGGCCTATCATTCCATGAACCTGCGTGTGGACAGGCGCTTTCACTTCGTCTCCTCGAATCTCGTCCTCTACCTCAGCGTGTGGAATGTATATAACAGGAAAAATGTCGCCGCCTACATTTGGGATACCGTCAACAAGCAGCCGAAGCGCCTGTATCAATGGGGGGTGCTGCCGATCATTGGTGTGGAGTATGAGATCTAGGGATCTACAATTTACGATTTACGATTTTGGATTTACGATTGACGATTTACGATTTGAGGATTGGTGCGGGGGTTGTGAACTCGGAGCAGAATCCGTCGGGTAAAAAGAGAGGGAGATTGTTGTAAACGCTTCTCGAAAGGTGGTGCGGGGGTTGTGGGCTCGGAGCAGAATCCGTTGAAAGAGAGCGGGGAGAGCGATGAGAGCGGGGAGAGGTTTTTTAAGCGGTTCTCGAAAGGTTGTGCGGAGGTTGTGGGCTCGGAGCAGAATGCGTTGGGTAAGAGGCGCGGGGGGAGGTCGAATCCATTCCATGTAGAGACGTTGCATGCAACGTCTCTACATGGAATGGATTAGGATTGCAAAGGGGAATACGTTTGTCGCGATCTTTCATCAATGATTTACATTGGCGATGAGAAGAATGAAACGCCGAGACGCGGAGGCGCCGAGACGCGGATAGAAACGAGGAAGGGCGATACCATATGCTGGATCAACCAACCACCAGGCATATCCCTAGTACAACTCTCCTCCTAATTTCAAAAAATGCTCCTTGGCGTCGGATATCCCACCGAGTATGGCGGCGGCATCATTGAAGCGGAGGAAGCTCTCGGTCAAGCGCATTTCCGTTTCGCGGCGCGCCTCTCCCGACTGCGGCTGCGTGATCGTCCACAGAGCAACTCGCGTTCCCGCAGGCCAGGACGGCAAGCGCGTGTTCAGCATTTCCCTGATATCCTGTACATCACCGGCATCGGCATGGGAAAGGTCGGCAAACACGAGCAGCGGAGCGCTGCCCTTTGCCGGAGTGAACGATGCAAGCAGGCCCAGATCCGGAGCATTCGCCCCCCGGATGACCAGGCGATCATACATCCTGCGCATGCTCAACCCCGCGTTCTCACCCTGCAACTCGCGCCATCCGGCGAGCAGCATCGACAGTTCCAGCAGTTCAGGACCACAGATCGAGGCCAGGCGAACCTGCTTGTAATCGCTGTGCACTTTCTTAATCAGCCATGCGAGCTGTTCGCCCAGAATGTTCACAGGGAGCGCCCCTCCGCCTGCAGCCGGTACGAGCGTGTGGACATCGTTAGCAAATGAGGCAATACTCCGTGAGTATACAACAGCATCGTCTCCACTCCCTGCGGCCGCGGCGACAATAACTACCTTCACATCTTTTATTTGACGGGGATGCGGAACAAACGTCAGATACTTCACCCGACCCTGCGCAATTGAAAGGGAATGGTCTACGATACTATCGACCGACGAGTGCTGTACCGAACTCATTTGAATTCCCGGCATCAGCTCGCTCGCGTCGGGCTGGCGGACGCGAATCGTGGTCATTTTCCCTCAGCGGAGCGTTTCCCACTCGTACTCGCTTAAATCTATTGCCGCCTGCGGTCGATCACAGGAGGACGACAGCAACAAGGCGAGGGCGAGTAAGCTAATCCGCATCATGGTCATTGTACCGTCCTGAAGTTCCTTCAAATGTGCAGCGCCGGGAGATGTAAACCAACCCCCGGCGCGGCGCTACTTTTCCGCGCTGATTCGCATTCCAACCGTGCTGGCCGCACGAAGTCAGCACTCAGTCCATATTGGTCAGCACTGGACGGTTGTATGAATGCAATACTTTGGAACGTTGAGTTATTTGGTCCTTACGAGGTTGAGTTTGTCGAGGATCTTGCCGCTCGCTTCGTCCTTCACGACGATGCGGTAGGAAGCACTCGGGAGCGTGGCGGTGGGGTTGTACACGATGCGCCTGATTGTACTCCGTAGCTCTCCCTGATACAGTTTCGAGAGGAGCCGACCGTCCATGGCGTATAAATAGACACTGACACTTCTGCTCTGGTCTCCCTTGGTGGACAGGTCAATAAAAACCTGCTCCCTGAAGGGATTGGGAAATGCTTTCAGAAGTACGCTGTTATCCAAATGCCCGGGCCTCGTCGCGGCTTTGGGTTGAGACATCTCGTCGGAGTACTTGTAGTTCAAACTCTCGCTTTCGAACATGAAGAAGTTGGTTGGATAGCTGTCTGTGCTCTCCATACTCATGCGAAAGTATACCGAATCCACCGTGGCGAGAGCGGCAAAATTAAGCAAACTCACAGTCACTATACCCCAAGTGTTGGTATTACCGGTCCCAAAGTAGGCGGGGAAATCCGGTCCCATCTCCCTGCGCATCCCGATGCTGTCAAGCGTGTACAGGTATTCATCCGTCGCGGCATCGTACATCCGGAGCGTCCACACCAAGGTATCCGGGAAGTTCGTATCCATGCCAGGTTGGTACCACCCGTTTGAAAGCCCCATATTTCGATAGAAGGAAATCGTATCGGACATCGATAAAGTAACCGCTTTTGTACGACTCAAAGCATTGATCGAGTCCCGGCTTCCGTTCACCGGTCCCTCCGTGACAAGATTCCGGTACTCCACGACGAGGCTATCCTGTGAAGGGATGCAGAACTCGCCGTACATGCAGGATACCGTCACCGAATCATATTCCGCGCCGAGGTAGCGGTAGAGATAGTACGAATGAATCTGTACCGTATCGCCCGGTTGATAATCGGTTGACTCGAGCTTTTCCAGAACGGGGGTATCCGCCTGTCGAGTGAGCTGGGTAACACCCATTGCCAGCACGATGACGCCGAGAGCCCAGAACGCGGTACGCTTTCCGGCTGCTGATGAACTGTTCATAACCTCTCCTTGATGTGTGAGCATCTTTGCTGATTTCTGTATAGTAATAATGCCTGAAGCAACAAAAGTACGAGACCGATTGCGGCGTTCCGAATGTACAAGCCGGTCGAAACGGTGCTCTCGACAATACTTCCGAAACATCCGCAGGGAACGTTAGCGAAAGCATCGTGCATACGCAGATAGAGCGTGCCCGTGGTGAGTGCCAGAAACATCGCCGGAAGGACTATGCCCAAACGATACGAGTAGAGGGTAGCAAAGCCCGCAAATACCTCGCATACAGGCAGGAGAATCACGACTGCAATGCGTAACGATGGATACGGGATAAAACGTGCGACGGCCTCGACGAAAGCTTCGGGTGAGAGGATCTTGAATACACCGGAGCAAATGAAAAAGGGCCCCATGACGAATCTCATGCCCTGGATCGTCCTTTCCACACTCACCTCGAGGAACGGCTATTACCGGATAAATACACTATAATATCCTGATAAGACAGCGGTTTTTTTACAACAACTTGCGAAACTGAATGAGCAACTGAGATTAACCTAAAAAAACAAGACAACGCAATAGCTAGCGAAAATATTTTTTCTGGAAGCCGTTTCCCGCCAAGTCGTTCTCTCAGAACCGGACAGGACCGTCCTGGCCGGTCGGATTTGCGCCAGGGTATGCGTGCGAGAGTAGCTCACTCCGGAGTTTCGTCCGCTTTTCCCCTGCTCCTGTTTAGCGGCTTTGTTGTCCGCAAAGTAGCGCAGCTTGTTGCCCTTGCAGGTCTCGATTTTCACGTTACCTATTCTCCTCGTGCGTTGCGGAGCCAATCATACTTCGAGACGCCACCGAACAACGTCAGAGCATCCAATTGAGATCTTGCCGCGGTGGCTCCTTCTTATGACATAGGTGGTCATGTTTCCGAGTGGTCCAGTCAACATCGTCACCCTGAGTGAGCCAACCAGCGCTGCGCACCGGTCCATTTCTTGGGTGACATCTATCCGCCGAGTTCATAATTTTCCCATTTGGTGAAACTATGGAATCTGGCCTGTTTAAGCCGATTTTACAAGATGTCATTAGCAGGAGTCACGACAAGATATACGACGATGGAAGCTCAATACTTTGCAGAGTGACGTCTCGAAGGGTGATTGGTGAGCAATTGATCTCGAGTCTCCGAGTGCGAGACGGAACGAATCATCCTTCGAGACGCCGCCGAATAAAGTTTCCACAATTATCGGACTTCTTTTCGCGGCGGTTCCTTCTTATGACATCTTGTAACATCGGCTTGAATCCGCCTGATCTCACAAACTCATCCCTCCGGACTTGGCTCCTGTGGTTCTCAATCAACTCACCCCCTCGCCCCCTGGAAGAGAGGGGGAGGAGGAGGTTTTATTCAGTATTTCTTTCAAACATGAGGATGCATGCACGACGGGTTACATGGAACCTGCATCATGTCATTCAAGAAATGGACCGGTGCGCAGCGCTGGTGGGCACACTTCTTATGACATCTTGTAAAATCGGCTTGAATAGGCCTGATCTCATAACCTCACCGCTACGGACACAGCCATTGTGGGTCTCGAACAACTCACCCCCCGGTCCCCTCTCTTGGAAGAGAGGGGGAGGAAGAGGTTTTATTGAGTGTATAAATCATACATGAAAATGCATGTGCGGCGGTTCCATAGAGCTCTTGTCATGTCATCCAAGAAATAAACCTGAGCGCAGCGAAGGTTACCTGACTCAGTTTGACTGTGCTTGTTTACGCCGCCCCAAACACATTTCATACTCGATCCAGGCTCAATCGCGCTGCCATCCTATCGAGAGGCCCAGTCCGCACTGGGATAATCGGAAGTCTGATGCATTTTGTACACCTCGGAGCCGCCCGTGCAGCTTGACGAGGCGGGAGAGATTCCATTGCACTCCGGCGCCGAATTTAAGCTGATGCGTCGGATAATATTCTACATCATCCGGGAGACTTATTCGATACGAATACCCGGCAACGATTTCAAAGGAGAAGCTCCCCTTTGGCTCGAATACGAAGCGTCCCAGCAGGTCCACGTCGATGAAAGGAGTACCCTCGGATTTATCCATCAGTGCAGGTGTAGCGAGAAAATCCAGACCCGCCTGCATGCCCAGGCTGTACTCAGGATTCCGGAAGTACGAGATATCGGCCGCGATCGCGATGGACGTAATAAATAATGCCGACGTCGCATCTACATGAATTCTTTCAAGGAGCGTCCCGCTTTCTGTCGAGGAAGCGGAATCGGAATTCTGGGCGGCGGCGGTCGCGATGGTTAGCAGCATGCACAATAGTGTCAGCGAGGCGCGGACTCCCCTGAAATATTGTATGCGATGCATCGTCATGAACGTCAAGCGTTTGCTCCAGATCTTGATACGGAGAGAAATGGCGGCATGAAGAAGCAGTATGGTCGGTACCAATTATTTTGTAACTCCTGCCCATCCATGCAAGCTGCTATCCCTGAGCCCGGCAGAGTCGCGTTGTCCCTCCCTTCCACCGCTCTCACCACGTTGGCAGCTCCATAATCGTGCCGTCGGCGAAATGTATGACAGGCAAGAGAGAATCGGGATGAGAAACGTCGTTCTTCGATGGACTAAAGGCATAAAGCGGAGCGAACGCGGAGCGAATGTACCTCGCGGCACGTTGGGACTCGAGCACATGAAAGAGATGTTTCCCCCTTGAGAGATCCATGGCTGCGAAGGTCGCGATATCCATCGTCTCACCAATATCGCCGCCCTCCATGCGGAACGATTCACCCAATTTTTCAAGGGCAGCAATCTTCGCATCCTGGGTAGACTTCCAATCCTTTTCAATCTCAAGGATTTCCCCGATGGTAAGATCCGGCAGCCACGTGGTTGAATCTGGATTATCGAGAACTCGCATGATCGCCTGGGCTTCGTAGTAGCCGAGAATGTTTTTCTTTTCCGCGGCAGACATGTCCGATTGCGCGATTTCCGCCGCGATTTCCCGAACGTTGTCGCAGGTGATTGTTTTATCGCGCATGCGCCATGAACATGACGCGAGAGATACGAAGAGCAGGCAGATGCAAAGTGTTTTCATGAGGGCTCCTGTTGGTTTCCGGTTTGATGCGAACACCGTACACGATGAATGGCCCGGGAAAAAACGAAAGGTAGCACTGACGGAGAATACTCTTCAAGGCACGTCCTCGTTACCTGCTTATGACATCTTCGTGTGCTCAGTGATCTGGCTGTGGTGTGAATGAAATTACACAGCAGGAATTGTCGAAATTAAAGACAGTAGCAGCGAACCTCCGCGGATGAATACGTGCACGCTTGTCACTCCGTGGGATTTTCGCGGAT
>CAYJMN010000038.1:0-51865 GCA_964371045.1 uncultured Chromatiales bacterium
CCGTGTTCATCCGTGTAATCCGCGCACGTATTCACGTCCGCCTTCGCTTTGATCCAGAGACAATCGGCGGCTGCGCTGACGGGCTTCGGCGGACAGTAAAGCGGATTTTCGCGGAGTTTCACAGAAACGCGCTTGTCCCTCCGGGAGATACAGAAATATCCACACCATCCACGTGTCATCCCCGAAATGGCCCGGCACACGGCGCTGACAGGCACACTCCGCGGGAGATCTCCGGCAGATCCGATTGTCATTTTTTTCTCATTCTAAAAACCAGTACCTTTGTTACTGGACAGTGCTATCCGTATATCCTATGACAGACTTGCACACCGTCCCGAATACACGAGAACCCTCCGCACCTGCCATCCGGCGAAACGTATCCATGCGTCACCCGCCGTACACCCGCAATGGAAGCAGGTACGATTCCAGGGGCTCACACCTGTCTCGATTGTGGTAACAACGTTCGCAAAACGAACAGAAAGGATGGTCGCCTGATTTCGAGAGTTTTCAAACATCCCCTCCATTGAATAATTGGACAACAATTCGTCTCCGCCACCCACGGCGCGTATGCGCCTGTTCCGTTATCGATGTCACATTGACCTGATATACTGAGGTACCGTATGAGCAACAGAAACAAAGTGATGATCGACGGCAATGAAGCCGCCGCATACGTCGCTCACAAAACAAATGAAGTCTGCGCGATCTATCCGATCACTCCAAGCTCCAATATGGGCGAGTGGGCGGATGCATGGTCCGCAGTTGGAAGAAAGAATCTCTGGGGAACCGTCCCCGTCGTGGCCGAATTGCAGAGCGAAGGCGGCGCATCGGGCGCTGTGCACGGAGCGCTGCAAGCCGGTTCGCTGACCACCACGTTCACGGCGTCGCAAGGCCTTCTCCTGATGATCCCGAACATGTACAAGATCGCGGGAGAGCTGACCTCCACCGTGTTCCACGTCTCCGCACGCACGGTCGCGGCCCACGCACTGTCGATTTTTGGCGATCACAGCGATATCATGGCCGTACGCCAGACCGGTTTCGCTTTGCTGTCGTCCAATTCCGTCCAGGAAGTCATGGATCTGGCGCTAATCGCCCAGGCCGCCACACTCAAAGCCCGCATTCCGTTCGTGCATTTCTTCGACGGATTCCGCATCTCGCATGAAGTGATGAAAATCGAGGAACTCACCGACGACGACATGCTGGCGATGCTGGACGACGATCTGATCGCGGAACATCGCGCCCGCGCCCTGAACCCGGAAAAACCGGTGCTCCGCGGTACGGCGCAGAATCCCGACGTGTTCTTCCAGGCGCGTGAAACCGTGAACCCCTTCTACAACGCCTGCCCGCACATCGTGCAGGACACCATGGACAAGTTCGCTTCGGTCGTGGGCCGCTCGTACCACCTCTTCGACTATGTCGGCGCACCCGATGCCGATCGCGTAATCGTGATGATGGGATCGGGCGCAGGCGCGGCGGAAGAAGCGGTGGAGTACATGCTCGAACGCGGCGAAAAAGTCGGTCTCCTGAAAATTCGCCTTTTCCGCCCCTTCTCCGTAAAGCATTTCATTGAAGCCCTGCCGACCACCGTGACCTCTATCGCAGTCCTCGACAGGACGAAAGAACCGGGCGCCGCGGGCGAACCGCTGTATCAGGATGTGCTCACGGCGCTTGCCGAAGCCATGAGCGACGGATGGCTGACGCTTGCAGCGTTCCCGAAAGTCCTCGGCGGACGTTACGGCCTTTCATCCAAGGAATTCACCCCTGCAATGGTGAAGGCTGTGTTTGATAACCTCAACGCACCCGCGCCGAAAAACCATTTCACCGTCGGTATCAACGACGACGTCACGCACACCAGCCTGAGCTACGATCCCGCATGGCGCGGCGAGCCGGTGGAGGTGTTCCGCAGCATGTTCTATGGCCTCGGTGCCGACGGCACCGTGGGAGCGAACAAGAACACCATCAAGATCATCGGTGAGGAAACGGATTACTTCGCTCAGGGATATTTCGTGTATGACTCGAAAAAATCCGGATCAATCACCACATCGCATCTGCGCTTCGGTCCGAAACCCATCCTCTCGACCTATCTGATTGAAACGGCAAATTTCGTTGCTTGCCATCAGTTCAGCTTCCTCGAAAAGTACGATATGCTTACACGCATTATCGAAGGCGGCGTTTTCCTGCTCAACAGCCCTTATGGTGTTGACGAGGTATGGGACAAAATGCCTCGCCCGGTGCAGCAGCAGATCATCGACAAGAAGCTGAAATTCCACATCATCGACGGCTATTCCGTGGCCGAAGCCACAGGTATGGGCGCACGCGTCAATACCATCATGCAGACCTGCTTCTTCGCCATCTCCGGCATCCTCCCCAAGGATGAAGCCATCGCGAAAATCAAGGTTTCGATCAAGAAAACCTACGGCGGCAAGGGCGACAAGATAGTCCAGATGAACTACAATGCCGTTGATCAGACGTTGGCCAATCTGCATGAGGTGCCGGTTCCCGTCGGCGCCACGAGCAGCATTGAGCTGCCTCCGGTCGTCTCCGACAAGGCGCCCGCGTTCGTGCGCAACGTTACCGCGATGATGATTTCGGGTCACGGCGACGATCTGCCGGTGAGCGCATTCCCCGTGGACGGCACCTTCCCCACCGGTACCACCATGTGGGAAAAACGCAACATCGCTCTCGAGATTCCCGAATGGGATACCGTCACGTGCATCCAGTGCGGCAAATGCGCCATGGTGTGCCCCCACGCCACCATTCGCATCAAGGTGTTTGAGGAAAAAGAGGTCGCCAATGCACCTGAGGCGTTCAAATACTGCGACGCACGCGGCAAGGAATATGCCGGACTGAAATACAGCATCCAGGTCGCTCCCGAAGATTGTACGGGCTGCGCGCTCTGCGTTGAAGTTTGCCCGGCCAAGAACAAATCGGAAGTGCGTCTGAAAGCGATCAACATGGTGCCGCAGGTGCCTATCCGCGAGCAGGAACGCGAGAATTGGGATTTCTTCCTCAATCTTCCCGAGTTCGATCGCACGCAGGTCAAGCTCAACACCATTCAGGGATCGCAGCTTCTGCAGCCCTTGTTTGAGTTCTCCGGCGCCTGCTCGGGTTGCGGTGAGACCCCGTATGTGAAACTCGTCAGCCAACTCTTCGGCGATCGTATGATCGTCGCGAACGCTACCGGCTGTTCCTCGATCTACGGCGGCAACCTGCCCACTACGCCATGGACCGTCAACAACGACGGCCGCGGTCCGGCCTGGTCGAATTCGCTGTTCGAAGACAACGCGGAATTCGGTTTCGGCTTCCGTCTCACCATCGATCAGCAGAATCAGTTCGCCCGTGAAATGCTCCTGCATCAAGCGGCCGATCTCGGCGAAAACCTCGTTCGCGAGTTGCTCGAAGCCGATCAGACAACGGAGATCGGGGTCAGCGAACAGCGGAAACGCGTAGCCGCACTGAAGGACAAGCTGAACGGTCTCTCAACTCCCGTGTCGAAGCGCCTTTTGTCCGTCGCCGACTTCCTCATCCGCCGCAGCGTGTGGATCATGGGCGGCGACGGTTGGGCGTATGACATCGGTTTCGGTGGCCTCGATCATGTGCTGGCGTCGGGTAAAAACGTCAACGTGCTCGTGCTCGATACCGAAGTCTACTCCAACACCGGTGGACAGATGTCCAAAGCCACCCCTCTCGGCGCGGTGGCCAAGTTCGCCGCGGGCGGCAAACCCCTCGGCAAGAAGGACCTCGGTCTGATGGCCATGGCCTACGGCAATGTGTTTGTAGCCTCCATCGCCATGGGCGCCAATGATCAACAGACCCTGCGCGCCATCCTCGAAGCGGAGGCCTACGATGGTCCGTCTCTTGTGATCGCGTACAGCCATTGCATTGCGCACGGCATCGACATGTCGAAGGGCATGGAACATCAAAAAGCCCTTGTCGAGAGCGGCATGTGGCCGTTGTACCGCTTTAATCCGAATCTTGTGAAAGAAGGTAAAAATCCCTTCAAGCTGGATTCGAAGCAGCCGAAGATCCTCGTGAAGGATTTCGTCATGTCGGAAACACGTTTCAGCATGCTGTTCAAGAGCAAACCCGACGATGCCGCACGCTTCCTGGACCTCGCGCAGGATCAGGTAAAAATGCGCTTCAAGTATTACGAGCATCTTGAAAAGCTGTACGAAACCATCCATCTCCCCGCCGCTCCCGCGGAAACGGTGGAACAGGCGTAAAGGATGCGGCGGGAGGCCGTCGGTCTCCCGCCCTTTACCTCTCAGCACTACGATTGCATCAGAAATTACACGAGGATAGACGAATGGATCTCACAACAACCTATATGGGACTGAAGCTCAAGAACCCGTTGGTTCCTTCAGCTTCGCCGATGTCGAGAGACCTCGGAAACATCAAACGGATGGAGGATGCCGGCGCTTCCGCCATCGTCATGTACTCGCTCTTCGAAGAGCAGATCATGCACGATCAGGCCGAACTCGACCACTTCCTTACACAAGGCACGGAAAGCTATCAGGAAGCGATCAGCTATTTTCCGCAGGTCGAGGATTTCCCCCTCGGTCCCGAGGAATATCTCGAACATATCCGCATGGCCAAGGAAAGCACTGCCATCCCCATCATCGGGAGTCTGAACGGCGTGTCCGCCGGCGGCTGGCTTGAGTACGCCACGAAAATCGCTCAGGCAGGCGCAGACGGTCTCGAACTCAACGTGTACTACATCCCCACCGACAGTAAGTACACCGCCGAAGAAATCGAAACCATCTACGTCGAGGATCTAAAACGCGTGAAAAGCGCGGTCAAGATTCCCGTCGCCATGAAACTGAGCCCGTATTTCAGCTCGATGTCCAACATGGCACGCAAGCTCGACGCCGCGGGCGCGGACGCGCTCGTCATGTTCAACCGCTTTTACCAGCCGGATTTTGATCTGGATGAATTGTCGGTCGTTCCCACCGTCAATCTAAGCAGTTCTTCGGAAGGCCGCCTCCCATTACGCTGGATCGCGATCCTGTACGGACAGATCAAGGCCAACATGGCGGCCACCACGGGTGTGCACACCGCGCAGGACGCCCTCAAAATGCTCATGGCTGGCGCCGACGTCACCATGATGTGCTCCGCCCTTCTGGAAAAGGGTCCCGGCCACATCGCCACCGTGCTCGCCGGCATGCAGCGCTGGATGGAAGAAAAGGAGTACGAATCCGTCAATCAGATGAAAGGCAGCATGAGCCAGCGCTCCGTCGCCGAGCCCGCCGCCTTCGAACGCGCCAACTACATGAAAGCCCTCAACAGCTGGCGAGTCATCGCCTGACACCACACGCACGTTGTCTAAGCAAAACGGCGTCCTCCCACAGGGCGCCGTTTTTGATTTACGATTTTGGATTTACGATTTACGATTTGTCGATGACGTTGAATGTGGGTGTCTTTGTAGAGACGTTGCATCACGTAGGGACGTTGCATCGCACAATGTATTTAAAATGTCAGAACTTTGGCGCAACGTCTCTACGGCAACGTCTCTCCCCCGTTGCATCGCACAATGTATTTAAAATGTCAGAACGTTGGTGCGACGTCTCTACGGCAACGTCTCTCCCCCGTTGCATCGCACAATGTATTTAAAATGTCAAAACGTTGGTGCAACGTCTCTGTCGGATGCAACGTCTCTACAAATACCGTCCTAAAATTCCGGATCTATATGCATCGCCTCGCCAACCACATGCCACCAATCCCCACCGCCCCTCGAACCCCTCCGTATCACAACCTTTCATTCGGCCGTAGCTTAACCTTTCATTTGGCCATGGTATAACCTTTCAATTGGCCGGGGTCTTACTCCTGGTAAGTAAAAATTGTTCTCACCTAAAACAGTTAAAAAGAGCCTGTATTTACAATATTTGCATCATTTCCCATCCAAATCCAATCCTGAAAACGTGTACGTATCAGCGACTCCGAAACAACCTTTCATTTGGACGCCACCTAACCTTTCATTTGGCCGCTATTTTTTTTACATTGTCTTAGAGCACAATTACCGGAGATAGTACGCATGGTGGAAAAATATCGGCGCTTTGCGATGCACAGGCTTGAGGAGGCGACCCGGGATACGCCTGTCGTCCTGATTCATGGCCCGCGGCAGTGCGGAAAGACCACTCTTGCGCGGACGTTCGGAGACGAACGATCATATGAATATGTCACATTCGACGACACGGTTCAGTTGGACGGCGCCAACAGTGATCCGGAGGGTTTTATCCGCAGTCTCTCCGGGCATGTCATACTCGACGAAATTCAACGCGCCCCTGGGCTTTTCCTGCCGTTGAAAGCGGCTGTTGACCGGGACAGACTGCCCGGCCGTTTCATACTTACCGGGTCCACGAATGTACTGCTGCTGCCCAGGCTCGCGGACTCGCTCGTCGGCAGAGTTGAAGTTTTGCGACTTCATCCACTTTCTCAGGAAGAGCTGGCGGCGAAGGAATCGGATTTTCTCGGTACACTGTTCGCGGCTTCGTTTAAAAGTAGAACAATTCCCCATTCGGGACTTGACCTGGCGGATCGCATAGTGAACGGCGGATACCCCGAGGTACAGTTCCGGGAAAGTCCCTTTAGAAAAGCATCATGGTACCGCGAGTACATCGACACGATAGCGCAGCGCGATGTGAGCGATCTTGCGCGAATCGCTTCGCTGGATTCCCTGCCGCGTCTGCTCCGCCTGGCTGCGGCTCAAACCTCGCGGCTGGTGAATATTGCAGATTTCGCCTCGGCATTTCAACTCTCACGGCCGACCATACGAGATTATGTGCAGCTTCTCGAACGGGTATTTCTGATCGAACAGCTTCCGCCATGGTCGAGCAACCGCATCAGCAGGCTGATAAAATCATCGAAACTTCACATCACGGATACCGGTCTGGCCGCCGCATTGCTCGGAGCGGACGCCGACACACTCCGCAAGGATCGGGTGCTTCTGGGGCAGTTGCTTGAGACATTTGTCCTTCAGGAATTGCGAAGACAAGCGAGTCGAGGCGACGGCGATGTGTCGTTCTATCACTTCAGGACCAAGGATGGCGTGGAGGTCGATCTTGTGTTGGAAGCGGTCGGATCCAACATAGCCGGCATCGAGATCAAGGCTTCGGCCTCTGTGACAAAATCCGATTTCCGCGGCTTGACCAAACTCCGCGACGCGCACAGCGATCATTTCACCTGCGGCGTTGTTCTCTACGACGGCGAAAGCATCGTCAGCTTCGGCGACCGTTTGTTCGCCGTCCCCCTTCACGCATTGTGGGAACTGTAGGATTTACGATTTTCGATTTACGATTTACGAATTGCAGAGACGTTGCGTGTGGTGTCTTTGTAGAGACGTTGCATCGCAAAATGTATTTTAAAATGTCAAAACGTTGGCGCAACGTCTCTACGGCAACGTCTCTCCCCCGTTGCATCGCAAAATGTATTTCAAAATGTCAAAACGTTGGTGCAACGTCTCTACGGGCAACGTCTCTCCCCGTTGCATCGCACAATGCCTTTCAAAATGTCAAAACGTTGGTGCAACGTCTCTACAATCTATCACACCCGTCCATTATCCATTGTCCATTATCCATTGTCAATTACCTCACCACCATCGCCCTCTTCACCATCCTCGTTCCGCAGGCTTCCAGCCTGCACAAATACAGCCCCGACCTCCACTCGCCAACCGGCAGCACAACACTACGCGCACCAGCGAGAATGCTGTGCTGGTCATACACCCGCACAATCTCACGACCGCTGACGTCATACACAGCAAGATTCACCACACTCTCCTCCGGCAGAGTGAAATTGAGCGTGAGCCAATCCCTCGCGGGCGAGGGATAAGCCGTTTCGAAGCTGACGGCCAGCGCCTCGCTCTCAGGTGCCACCTCCACAACCGGCGAGTGCTCAAACGTCCCATCGAGATCCACCATGCGCAGGCGATAGAAGATACGTGTATCCGTTGTACCGGGATCGAGGTCGAGGTAATTGTAGTCGCGATCTTCGTTCCCTTGCGTGGTGGATGGTACGAAACCGATGTCCCGCCAAGCCGGCTTCGCGGCTCCCGCCTTGCTCTCAAACTCGCGCTCGATGATGAAGCCGTATGCATTGACCTCGCTCTCCGTCCGCCAAGCCAACTCCACACCGCCGGATACGCGCTGTGCGGCGATGCGCGAGAGGGTGACGGGGATGTAGCCATCGGGCAGTACACGAGTGATAAACATATCGCTGTGACCCGCCTTGGTAGGTTGCCAAGCATTGATCATAGGGTAGTTCGTGCTCTCGGTCATACCCGTGGCTGTGACATTCCCGCTACCATTACTAGTTATAGCCGTAAGTTCCTCAAAAGCACTTCCACCAAACCAACTTGCCCACCTCCTCCTGCCGCTGCTGTCAATCTTGAGGATGAAAGCATCCTGGCTTCCGGGTTTAACAGGGTACGTGGGATTGAGCAAAGGAAAATTCACACTATTCGTGGACCCCGCTACGTAGACATTGCTCGAATCATCCGTGCTGATCGCGGCGGCCTCGTCTTCGGTTGTACCACCGTAGAATGTCGACCATAGCAGCGCTCCGCTGCTGTCGCATTTGGTGATGAAGGCATTCATTAAACCGTTAGTGCTGGCGAGTGTATCCTGTATGGCGTACCTGACCGGGAAGTTGGGACTGGTGGTCACTCCTGTAGCCAGTACATTCCCCTGCATGTCCATCGCGACACCACGCACCCGTTCTTTGTTAATCGCTCCGAGCGATCCTCCAAGGTAACTGCTCCATCGCGGTACTCCACTGCTGTCGAAAAGAGCGATAAATCCGTCTTCCGTACCGCCCCCGAAAACGGGCTGCCGTGCCCGCCGAACAGGAAAGTCGAGGGATTCTGTCGACCCGCCAATGGCGAAGTTACCGTTCGTATCAACTGCAATCCCGTATGCATTATCCTCGCCGCTTCCGCCGAGGAAGGAGGAGAAAATCAATCGTCCCGCACTGTCCATTTTCGCATAGAATGCCTCATATTCCCCACCTGCTTGCGGCTGATGCGCCCGGTAGAGAGGGAAACCGATTTGCCAGGATGATGAGGTTCGCGTCCCACCCGCCACAAAGAGGTTTCCGTCACCGTCTGTGTCCACGCCCCCTACCGCTGCGTCCGTCTGTCCACCGAAATATGTCGCCCATACGCGGATACCCATGGCATCGAGTTTCGCAATGACACCGGAAGCGACATCAGACGCAGCGCTTCTTCGCAGGGGTTGAAAGGCATTGTGTACCGGGAAATTCCAACTGCACGTATGCCCCACAACGATGACGTTGCACTCGAGGTCGCTCGCGACATCCCAGCCGTGTGTGCGGAAGTCCCCTCCAAAAAATGTGGCCCACAGAAGACCTCCCGCGTCATCGAGTTTGATGACGAAAAGCATATATGAAAGCGAGCCCGGAAACCCACTTTGCCATGCATTCTTTAGCGGGAAATCCGTGCTGTATGTCCCCCCAGTGACGAGCACCGCATTTGCTGTATCAGTGGCAATACCAGCAGGTGGATCGTACCCTTTCCCCCCATAATACGTCGACCAAGGATCGATCACGAGAGTCCGCGCTGCATTGTATTTCTCCACCGCGAAGCGCACATCGTTGCCTTCCGTGATGTACTGCGATGGTACCATCAGCAGCCCATCGGCGTCCTCCTGATACGAAAAAGGCTGACCCTCCTGTGTGTATCCTTTCGGCCAGTGCAGGCGCAGCGAGCCATCGGCGATGCTTTCGATACCGTCCTGTCCATCGTGCCGCATCCGAATGTCCTCCACCCTGCCGCCGGGACGTACTTCGAATTCGTATTTCAGGCCTTCCTTCGAGGCGTGCAGCACGAGATCGATGTTGTCGTACAGGTTCTTGTAGCGCAACCCGCCGAAACCCGGTACCTTCGTGATGCCGTCGGGACAGTGCCCCAGGTAGTAATTCAGATAGCGGGGCTGCCTGCCCGTCGCTTCGATTTCTACATCAGTATTGCATCCGATGAAGGTCATGTCAAGGCGATACAAGCGTGTTTCCTGATCGGGGAGGCGGTCGCCCGGCATCGCGGCGGGATCCGGGAGCGGATTATTCATCGACATCCCCGTCGCCTCGCTCACACCATCATCATGCTGCCCGGCCACGGTGTACACCGTATGCCACCCCTGCGGAGTGAAGTACACCCGCACGCCGTTGTAAAACGCGTAGTATTTGATATCCGGCGTGCTCTCGCCGTCGGCATCGGCGATCTGGCCGCGATTTTCATAAAACGCTCCGCCCAGCGGATTGCCCGAGAACAGCGATTTCGCCCGTGGCACCTCGCCCCCGCCGCCAGATGAAGCAAAAACCAGTGAAAATGGAAGGAATATCAGAGAAATCAGGGCAACGATTCGTAGCATTTCTCTCATGGCGTGTCTCCTCTGTTATCCAATTCCGCCGGCTCTTCTGGCGCAAAATGGTGATGACTGTTCATAAACCCTGGGCTGCACATCCCACACGCTACGGATCATTCAATTCCCGGAGTGCGAGTATCATAGAATAACACCTCAATCACGTGAACGTTACATCCAATTGCAACATTCGAGCAAAAAAATACCCGCTCAACTTGCCACTCCGTCGCCGGGATTCTTTTTGATTTGACGATGAGCGATGAACGGCATAATGTACGCTGGATCAGGACCGTTGGCGCGTCATGTCCATGCGAGATTGTCGTACCAGGCGAGCATCGCGTTCCTTTGCGTCGGGCTTCGCGAAGGTCTACGCCGGCGCACTCTCCCTTCCCTACGCACTTCGCATGTAGATGGTCCAACCCAGTTAATCTCGCACACATCCCTCTGCGTCTCTGCGCCTCTGCGTCTTTGCGTTAAATTCCCCTCCCTGCGGCTTTCCCTTGATCCGAGCATTTTCTCCGGTCCATCGCTCAGCATGACGGTACTTTTTTACATTCATTCCATGTCACACTCCGATATAAACCGTCGCGCAGCGATGGTTACCTGACTCAGGTCGCAGACTCGCCGCAGCGAGGTGACGGGCTTATTTTCGCTCTTTGAAGACAAGATGTCATCCACAAAATAGATCTGTGCCCAGCAGGCTGAGAACGATTAACGACTAACGATTCACGATTCAGGATTTCACCAACTCTTCAATCCAAAATCAAAAATCGTAAATCGTCAATCGTACCTCGTAAATTCCCCTATTCCGCCATCCTCCTTCGATACACCACCGCCAACCCGCCCGCCGATGTTTCGCGATACATTGAGGGCAATGCGCGGCCCGTCTCGACCATGACGGAAACGACATTGTCGAAACTGATCCAATGCAACCCGTCGGAAAGCATGGCGAAGCTGCTGCAGCTCAGCGCGCGGGCCGCTGCGTGAGCGTTGCGCTCTATGCAGGGTATCTGCACGAGACCACCCACCGGATCGCAGGTGAGGCCGAGATGGTGCTCCAACCCCATCTCCGCGGCATACTCGATTTGCGGAAGCGTCCCGCCCTGAAGCTGGGTCACTGCCGCGGCGGCCATCGCGCAGGCCGTGCCGATCTCGCCCTGGCAACCGACTGCGGCCCCCGAAATCGACCCGTTATGCTTGACGAGATTGCCGACCAACCCGGCCGTGGCGAGCGCATGGAGGATGTCGTCGCGGCTGCAGGAAAGTTCGCTGTTCAGATGGTACATCACCGAAGGCAGCACGCCGCTCGATCCGCACGTGGGCGCGGTGACGACCATTCCACCAACGGCATTCTCCTCGGCCGCGGCATACGCGTATGCGGCAAGCAAGGCATCCGTACGAAAATATCCGTCGGTCATCGTCATGCCGCAGCGATAAAAAGATCGGGCTTTCCTCTGAAGTCCGAGTTGCCCCGGCAGCTTGCCCTCTGTTTCGAGCCCTCGTTCAACGCTCGCGCACATGGCTTCCCACACCTGCTCAAGAAACCCGCGGATTTCGCCGCCCTCGCAGCGCTCGACGTACTCCCAGAACGACTCCCCGCGTTGACGGCAGTGCAGCAGGATTTCCGTCATCGATTCCTCGCGATACACATGCTCGGGAGCAGTGTCGCTCAGCAGCGTTCCGCCTCCCGTGCTGTACTCGATGCGCCGACCGATTTCCGCGCCCGTAGAGTCCAGTGCAATGAACTCCATGCCGTTCGGGTGCTCCGGCAGCAGCACATCCGGCTTCCAAATAAACTCGACTGGACGAGGTGCGAACACCTGAGTAATTCCGACGTCAGTCATATTTCCTACACCCGTCGATGCCAGACTTCCATACAGTGTAACCTTGAACGATTGCGCCGATGGATGATCGGCAAGAAATGCGGTCGCCGCGCGCTGCGGTCCAATGGTGTGGCTGCTGGAAGGGCCATTGCCGAAGCGGAAGAAATGCCTGAGGGAATGCATCCTGTAAGTTAACGGGGAAATGTGAGATTGTGAAAAGGTGGAAGGGTAGGGTCGGGAAAAGGTAGGATGGGGAAAAGGTGAAGAGTGAAGAGGAAAGATGCCGACGAAGGACGACGAATTCCGGTGCCTTTACACTTTACCCTATACCTCGAATTCCGGCCTCTTTACCCTTTACCCTTTACCTCACTCACAAATCTCAAATTATCCATTATCCATTGTCCATTTTCCATTTTCCATTGTCCATTATCCATTATCAATTATTACCGGCATTTCCGTATTTTTCGCAATGAGAGCTGTTACCCATCATTAAATTCCAGGAAAAGGATACACAATGAACCGGCATGCTACATGGTTGATTTTCGGTGTGATGTGCTGCGTGGTGTCGCACATCGGGGTGGCGCAGGCCCCGTTCACCGCACTCAATACCCCGTACACGCAGGCATTCAATACGCTGGTCACCAGCGGCAATGCAGTGTGGACGGATAATTCCACCATCGCGGACTGGTATCACGCACGCACGGGGAATGGCAATCTACTCGTTGCCGGAACCGGTAGCAGCAACTCGGGAGCGCTGTACAGTTTCGGTACGGGTACGAACGCCGATCGCGCGTTGGGTTCGGTGGGGTCGAGCAATGCGGCTGTCGGCAATCTCTGGTGGGGCGTCCGTTTCATCAACAATACCGGCACGGCAATCACCGCGCTCGATATTTCCTACTACGGCGAGCAGTGGCGCTATTCCGGAACGGCCGCCGCGCAAACCATCACCTTTTCGTATAAGGTCGGCACCGTGTTGACAAGCCTCACCTCCGGTACCTGGACAACTGCGTCAGTATTGAACTTTACGAGTCCCATCATCAGCGGAACCACCGGTGCGCTCGATGGCAATGCTTCGGCCAACCGCGTGCTGATAAGCACGACGCTGGCCGTCACTATCGCCCCCGGACAGGAAATCATGCTGCGCTGGTACGATCCCGATCACTCCGGCAGCGATCACGGGCTTTCAATCGATGATTTCAGCGCTACACCGCAAGGGTCTTCGGGTCCCACAAGTGTCGCATTTCTGTTAAGCAGCTCCGCATTCGGCGAGGGTGCGGGTACGGTGAACGTGGAACTTATCATCACCAATCCGGACGCGACAAATGCGACGCAAGCCACTGTAGCTCTCACGGGAGGCACGGCCACAAACGGCACGGATAACGTTCCCGCCTACAGCACGCAGGTGGTCACCTTCCCTGCCGGAAGCAGCGCAAACCAGTCGGTTTCCCTTACGCTCTTCGATGATGGAGCGTACGAAGGCAACGAGACATTCGTCCTCGAAATCACCGGCGTCACTGGAGGCAACAGTGCTTCTACCGGAGCGCAGGCCACGCACACTCTGACCATTCTTGAAAACGACCCGCCGCCCATGCCGACCGTCATCGTTAATGAAGCATTCAATGCTTACGGCCATCTTGGCACGGACGAATCCGTCGAGCTGTACGTCGTGCAGGACGGTCTCGATCTCCGCGGCTTCAGCCTTGCCGACGCCACGAGCGGCGGCACGTATCCCTATGGCGTCGTAACGTTTTCGAACGATCCACTGTGGAGCAACCTGGCTGCCGGAACGATCATCGTCATCGGCGGCATGTTCGCTGTACCCATCCCCGACACGGACGTCTCAGACGGATTGCTTCTGATGCAGGCACCCGTCAACAACGCAAGCAATCAGTACTTCTCATACAGCAGCAATCAGCTCTCGTTCGCCGGTTCGTCGGATGCCATCGCGATCCGCGATGCGGGCGGCAACTTCATACATGGACTAGCCTACGGAGCAAACAATCAGAACACGCTTCCCACCGGACGTCACGGCTGGAAATCGGGCTCTCTCGTCAGTGTTGAAAGCATCGCCTTTACACGCAGCGGCGCTCCGATGACCTACACGGATTTTCTCATCAACAACTACGTGGTCGCCGCACCGCCAACCATTGGCAATCCCAACGACACGGACGGTAACCGCGCTTACCTTCGCACGCTGCGCTCCCGCAACGTGACAGCGAACCGCTCGCTCTCCGGCACATTTTTCTGGGATGTCAGTGTGAACAATAACGCCGTGCTGACGCTTTCCGGAACAACGAATGTCTGCAACACACTGCTCATCGCGGATGGCCGCCTCAACGAAAATGGTCAGGGACTCTCCACTGTCGGCAGCGGCAATCCACAGAACGGTGCGGGCGCCGGCGATCTCATCGTCGGCGACGACATGAATGACGAAGCCGTCCTCGCACTGCTACAGAATCTTGCCGGCATCGGCGGGACGTTCAGTGCCACCGCGAGCGACGCGACCGTGGAATTCAATAACACGGCCGCGCAGGGTGTGTTCAACGCGGAGTACAACAATCTCCGACTCCTGAATGGCGGACAGAGTGCTCCGAAAACCATCAGCGGTCCTGTAACGGTGTTCGGCACGCTGACCATCGGCTCTGGAGCCTGGCTCGTCGTCAACGCCCCGCAGATCGTCACGCTGGGCGCCTTCGGCACGTTCACCAATCTCGGCCGCTTCATCGGAAAGATCGCTTCCACCAGAGCATTCTGGGGTGGGATCGAAGATTTCGGAGGCATCGGTATTACACTTGAAGGTGAGGGACAGTACGAAAGCAGCCCCGCAGTCGTCCCGGGTGAAGTGACAGTGACTATGAACAGCGGCGCATACATCTGGGTCGACAACAGACCATCGATACTGCGTCAGTACACCATTGAAGACGCCAATCCTTCGGTAATGGAAGTGACGATGACCGTCGATTACGAGCAAGTCGATCTGAACGGACAGATCGAGTCGAGTCTCAATCTCTTCAAATCGACGAACAGCGGCATTGCGTGGACCAACCGGAGTGCAACTCTCAACACCAGCGCCAACACCCTCGTTCTGGATCTCTCAGACATTCACGGACTGTGGACGATGCACGCCAATCCCCCGCAAGGCATGATCGTTGCAAGTCCCGTCTCACTCTATTTTGAAACGGAGATGGACGGCCCGGTACCCGCTTCGCAGAACATTGCCGTTTCGAACGCATTCAGCAACGGCTCGATTATCGAGTGGACCGCGGCCTCTTCCACTATCGAAGCGCCGGCCTGGATCGCGCTCGTCCCGACTCCCGCCATGGGAATCAACAGCGGACAATTCGCTGTGAACATCACGCGAAGCAATCTCGCACCGGGCACGTACAGCGGAACCATCACCATCACCGACCCCCACGCCGTGAACAGCCCCGTGACCGTTCCGGTGAGCTACCGCATCTACAAACCACGCGAGATCAGCATAGGCGTGGACACCCTGCGCATCAAGCTGACGTACAAAAAACCCAAGGTGAGCACCAGCATTCCCGTCATCAACAGCGGTGAAGCGTTCGGTCCTGGCGTCATCGCATGGAACGCCATCACGACCACACCGTGGCTACAGATAACGAACGGATCAGGGCTGGAGGGCGATTTCCTTGCACTGACCATCGATGCGCATCTCTTCCCCAGTGGTACATACAGCGGAACCATCACGATCGCGGGCGTCAACTCGGTCACAAGCGATCCGATAAAAAATTCTCCGTTGACCGTCGTCGTGCTTCTGGAAGTGGAGCCCTGGGACAGCGTGGTCCGCAGTGTCGGCACACTGCCGATGGGTAGTTCCACGACGTTCTACAACGATCTCGGGCATCGCATCACCAGGATCGAGGTGACGAGCGGCACGATTCAGACGCTTTCGCTTCGCCTCAATCCTTACAGTCTGCCGCGCAACATCCACAAACTGCGCTATGCATATCGTCATTACATCGTGCAGGCCACAGGCACCTACACCGCGAATATGACCATGTGGTACACGTTGAACGAACTCGGGCAGACGGGCATCACCGAGCCGTGGCGACTGCGTCCATGGCGGCAGATTCCCGCGCAGAATTTCTGGCTTCCGTTTCCCGGTTACGCCGATCCTGTGGAGCAGACCGTCACCGCCACGGGCCTCACCGATCTGAATGGCATTTGGGGCATGGCCTATCCGTTCCTCATGCCGGAGAATTATAACCTCAACAGCGCCTTCGCACGCTGGATCAATCCGTCGACCTCAAAGGTCAGCTGGATCGCCGAGCTTTCAATCAGCGAACTCGGCTTCATCGTCGAACGAAGCACTTTGGACAAAGATGACTGGCAGACGGTCGGCATCGTCGATCGCACGACCGACGGTGTGTATGAGTTCATTGATCAGCCCGGCAGCAGCGCCTTGGGCTGGCAGTACCGTGTCATCGCCTTCGATGAGCAGGGCAATGCGGTGCAGTCCGATCCGCTCGAACTCCTGCCCATGGGCATTTTGAGTGCCGGGAACGCGACAGCCGATGGCTACACCCTTTCGCAGAACATTCCGAATCCTGTCTACGCCGGAGGTGCGTCGACGGTGTCGTTCACGCTTCCCCGGACGTCGGAGATTTCCCTGCACGTCTTCGACATGCTCGGACGCGAAATCCCGACCGGCGTTTCAGGTCGTTACGAGGCTGGCACACACAGCGTCACGCTTCAGCTCGTCGCCTTGCAGCCCGGTACGTACATGTATCAGCTCCGCGCGGCCGAAGGCTCGATCACAAAAAAGATGCTCATCGTCAGATAGCAGTGTCGCAGATAATTAACCCGCGAAGGGCCGGCTTCCTGTCGGCCCTTTCGTTTTGATATCCGCTCGGGGCACGAAACTGAGCGTTCGATGGAGACACCTCGGGTCCGCAGGATTGTGTAAACGTTGCAACCCAAAAGCTCAGAAGGCCAGCGTTCGGATTTGTACGGTTGTTCGACAACCTCGTCGGCAAGATCGGTCTCTGATATCCTCACAACGAATTCGTCTCACACCCTCGCTCCAGAGCGATCTTTTTCAGGACCGATGGCCGTGGTATTTTGCATCTTTTCGCAGCCGCGGTACTGACTGTCTCCCATGGATTTTCTCACCCTTCTTTTCATCGCATTCGCTCTGGCGATGGACGCTTTCGCCGTATCGATTTCCGCGGGTGCGCACCTGATCAAGGCCGATGCCAGGCAGACATTTCGGCTTGCGTTCCATTTCGGCTTATTTCAGTTTCTGATGCCGGTGTTGGGCTGGTTTGCCGGCTCGGCATTCGCCCATCTGATCGAAGCGTTAGATCACTGGATCGCCTTTTTGCTTCTGCTTGTCATTGGAGGCAAAATGGTGATCGAATCATTCAGCACCGAACATGACAGGGTGCGGCGCGACATTACGAAGGGATGGTCGCTCGTCAATCTCTCCATCGCGACCAGTATCGACGCACTGGCTGTTGGCCTCAGTCTATCGATGTTGAAAGTGGAGATCATCATCCCTTCAGTGGTTATTGGCGTCGTGGCCGGCGGGCTGTCTTTTCTGGGAATCCGTATTGGTGAAAAAGCTTCCGTGCATCTCGGACAACACATGGAATTCATCGGTGGGGTGATTCTGCTGGGCATCGGTTTGCGCATCCTCCTGGAGCACCTCCTGGCCGGCTAGCGCAGAGCGATTCCCGATTGACGATTGACGATTTCAAGATTGTCGATTGACGATTAACGATTTCAAATTATCAATTATCCATTATCCATTGTCAATTATCAATTCTACGGTACCGCCACGCTCCCCATTCTGCCCATCACCCAAAGCGTCCTGCGCTTGATGTAGGATGTGGGAGCGGCAGGAGACCATCGGCGCGGGTTTGGAAGAACCGCTGCTATGAGCGCGGCTTCCCTGCGCGTCAACCCGGCGGAGGATTTTCCGAAATAATTTCTGGAAGCGGCTTCGACGCCATAGATACCGGGCCCCGTTTCAATGACGTTCGCATACACCTCGAGAATCCGTCGCTTCCCCCATAACGTCTCGATAAGAAATGTGAACCAGGCCTCCAGTCCCTTCCGTATATAGGTCCTTCCATGCCAGAGAAAGGCGTTTTTCGCAGTTTGCATGGTGATAGTGCTCGCACCCCGCATTTTCCCGCCTTTCTGACGCTGATTGTACCTCATCGCGGCTTCCATCGCACGCCAGTCGATGCCGTTATGCCTCATGAACCGCGCATCCTCGGCGGAGACCACGGCGCGAAATACATTCGGTGAAATTTGTTCGTAGGGAGTCCAAAGGCGATGGGCACCGACCGGTTCGCCGTCCACCAGCCCTTCGATCACGCGCAGGTGCATCAAGGGCGTAGAGGGCAGCGGAACGACGCGAAACATCGCGACGCTCATGAATGCGATGAACACAAACACGCCTGCTCCACGCAGGATCCAGCGAATACCTCTGAAGAATGCCATCGGTCCTGCCAGTTGTTTCCTGAAACAAATATACATCCTTCGAAATATCTTTCATTTCCTTGATTTTCGATGTAACTTTCCGTGCATTTCCGAGGTCTTTCTTTAGTCTGTCGTTCAGAGACATCCTACATAGCCATCCACAACCTTTCACTCTCAGGTGTACAATGAAGAAAACGCTGTTCCTCGCTCTGCTCGCAGTAGCCTTCCTGGCCAGCGCCTGCAGCGATGATCCCGCCTCCAGCAATTCTCTGGTCGCTCCGGGTACGACGCTTCAGAAAGCTCCGGAAATGATCATGAACCTCGACCTCGCCCAAGTGGCGCTGATCGACGAAATGACGTACCTCCAGGAGGACATGTCCATTCTCCTCAATCCCTCGCAGCTCACCACCTTCAACACGCTCACCACTTCACTTTCCGATGATCGCGACCCTCGTCGCCTTAATGTCGACATGGCTGCGGTGGCATGGTTGAATCTTATCTACAAGGCAAATCCGGACCTCAGTCGCGAACTTCTTGCAGAACTCCGCGGGCTTATCGCCGCGTCAGCAGAACGCCGCGCCGAAATTATCAAGAGTGGCGGCACCCGCGAGGAAATCGCAGCACTTCTCAAGGCGGAGCATGAAGCTCTCATGGCCGCCATCAATGCAAAAGCGGGCGAAACAGCGGTCGCGAATGCGGAGAAGCTGCGCAGCGACCTTGAGCAGCGTCGCAAGGAACTCCAGGAAAAAATGGAACAGCTGCGCATCGACCGTGAAGTCGCCCGCATGAAAGCCGCTCTTGGCCTCAATGACCAGCAGGCAGCCGCTGTCGCCCTCATTCTCAAAAGCCAGCATGACCAGCTGAAGGCGCTTCGCGAGAAGTACAAGGATAACCCTGAAGGCTTCAAGGCTGAACTGCAGGAGATCCTCGCCGGAATCGATGCCCAGATGCGCCTTGCTATCGGTAACGAACTCTGGGAAAAATGGCTCCGGCTGCGCCGCGGTACGATCAAACCGGTTGATCCGGTCAGCCCTGTCGACAAGCAGGTTGCGGAACTCACCAAAATACTCGGCCTCGATGCAGCTCAGGCCGCCAAGCTGAAGGAAATCCTGTTGGCCCAACAGGCACAGATCGATCGACTGATGAAGGATCCCACGACGGACCGCCGCACTCTCGCCGCGAAGATTGCCGAGATCCAGAAGAATACCGACGCGTTGATCATCGCCCAGCTGAACCTCACCCCTGAGCAAATCGCCCAGTACAATCGCTGGCGTGGTATTGGCGTTGTCCGCCCCGGAGATAAGGTAGATCCCATTCAACAGCAGGTCGATCAACTGACCAAGTTGCTCGGTCTGGATGCGGCCCAGGCCGCTCAGTTGAAGCAATTTCTCACCGAGCAGAAGGCCCAGATCGACGCGCTCATGAAGGATCCAACCACGGACCGCAACACAATTGCCGAGAAAATCGCCGAGATCCAGAAAGAAACCGAAGGCAAGATCCTCAACGGGATGAATCTCACAGAAGAGCAGAAAGCGCTGTATCTCAAGTGGAAGACCGGCAGCATCCGCCCAAAAGGCTGACCCCCGCACTTTCCAGACAACAGATCATCCCCGGCAACAGCCGGGGATTTTTTTTGGACTCTCGCACCATGTGACCTGATGTTCCCCTGGCGTTACATTTCCGATCCGAAGTCAGTTGTGCTCCCAGTGTCCGCTCCAAAGAAATTTTCTGGTGACATTTCTAAAGAGCGTATACCCTGGCATTTCTACTGAGCTGTGACATTTTCTGGTGAAACAGGGTCAACCGCATCGGATATTTTCTCATTGTTTCGTACATTTCCATGCTAACTGAACCTGAATCGATTCATACCGAACTTGATGACCATCGGCCCCCTGCAAGGACCTGAATCGTAACCTTATCTATATTGGAGAATGGCATGACGTATCAATTACTCGTACCTCCGGCGGAAGGCACCAAAATTCGTATCGAAAACGGCGTACTCATCGTACCCGACGATCCGATCATCCCGTTCATCGAAGGCGACGGCATTGGCCCCGACATTTGGGCGGCCGCGGTGCGCGTTCTCGACGCCGCAGTGGAGAAAGCCTATGGCGGAAAGAAAAAGATCAACTGGTTCGAAATTTTCGCCGGCGAAAAATCCGTCGCGAAATATGGCGAGAATGTCTGGCTCCCTGAGGATACACTCGAAGCGGTCAGGGAATATATCGTCGGGATCAAGGGCCCTCTCACCACGCCCGTTGGCGGAGGCATTCGGTCGCTGAATGTCGCGCTGCGCCAAATTCTCGATCTGTACGTGTGCCTTCGTCCCATTCAATATTTCACGGGCGTCCCGTCGCCTGTCAAGCGTCCCGAGCAGGTCGACATGGTTATCTTCCGCGAAAACAGCGAAGACATTTATGCCGGCATCGAGTGGCGCGCGGGAACACCGGAAGCGGTAAAAATCGTCGCATTCCTCCAGGAGGAAATGGGTGTGACGAAAATTCGTTTCCCGGAAAACTCAAGCATCGGCATCAAGCCGGTTTCAAAAAGCGGCACGGAGCGGCTCGTTCGCGCGGCGATTCAATACGCGCAGAAATTCAACAAGAAGTCCGTTACGCTCGTTCACAAGGGCAATATCATGAAATACACCGAGGGTGGCTTCCGTGATTGGGGTTACGAACTCGCTACCAACGAGTTTGGCGCCATCCCGATCGATGGCGGACCGTGGATGAAGCTCCCGGACGGTATCATTATAAAAGATGTCATCGCCGATGCGTTCCTGCAACAAATACTCACACGTCCGGCGGAATACGACGTCATCGCGACCCTGAATCTCAATGGCGATTTCATATCGGACGCGCTCGCCGCGCAGGTAGGCGGCATCGGCATCGCACCCGGCGCCAATATCAATTATGAAACCGGTGTCGCGATCTTCGAAGCTACGCACGGCACCGCGCCGAAATATACCGGACTCGACAAGGTCAATCCAGGCTCCGTAATACTTAGCGGCGAAATGATGCTGCGGTATCTCGGCTGGATTGAAGCGGCGGATAGCATCGTCAAGGCAATGGAACGCACCATCGCCAATAAAACCGTAACCTATGATTTCGCGCGCCTCATGGACGGAGCGACCGAAGTCCGCTGCTCCGAATTCGGCGACGCGCTCATTCGCAATATGTAAGCGCCGAAGGAGGGCCGTCATGCACCTCCCGATTGCCGCAACCGTACTGCCGCTCTTCACGGTGTTGTCATTTACTTCCGGCGATGAATCGCCGATGAGCAAATAATTCTCCGATACCGAGCGGATCATCCGCCATCCGGCGCTCGACGCTCTGGTCACTGTCCGCCCGGAAGCAGTCAAACTCGAACAGCTCACCATCGGTGCGAAGTTCGGGGACCGAGGCGAGGAATACGCGGAGTGCGGCGAGAATTTCTCAAGCTTGTCCTCGCCCTGAAGGCGAAGCCGGGCGCGGCGACATGATTGCGACATAGTCTCCATTCTCCCAATGACAGGCGTATGCTTCGCCCGTAACGAGCGTGTGCGGGGGGAAGTGGCGGCATTTCAATTCCACACGGCAAACAACTGCAACTTCACAGTCACTACCATTGGAAAGACGCTATGTACTTGTTCCACCAAGGCAAACATACACGCCAGGCGCACGTTAACCTTCCCGAAGGATCCTTCGAAGAAGAACACGGACGCGAGGGCTTCTTCGGACCGGTCTCCCATCTCTACCGCATCCATCCTCCGACGGATTGGAACAATTTCGAAGGGCCGCTCCGTCCCCAGGCCTTCGACTTCAACCAGGTTGAGCCCTCGGATCTCGCCAACGCGGATGGCGGCAGAACGAGGTTGTTGTACAACAATGATGTCGCTGTTTCCATCTCGCGCCGCGGCGCCGAAATGCCCTATTATTTCCGCAACGGGGACGGCGACGAACTGTACTTCGTGCACGAGGGCGAGGGCAGCATGGAGACGGACTACGGAACGCTGCACTACGAAAAAGGCGATTACATCGTAATCCCCCGCGTGACGACGTACCGCATTCACCCATCATCCGAGCATTCCTTTTTCCTCATCATCGAGGCATTTCCCCGGCTCACAGTTCCGAATAGCATTCAGAAAGGTCTCATCGGCGTGCACGCGCTGTTCGATCTTTCCGCGATCACGCTTCCGAAACTCCCCGAGCAGTACGACGAGCGCGCAGGCCAGCAGCATGAAATCCGTGTGTTGCGTGAAGGCGTCATTTCAAGCGTATTCTATCCCTTCAATCCGCTGGATGCCATCGGTTGGAAAGGCGATCTGTTCCCGTGGAAAATCAATGTACGCGACATTCGTCCGGTCATGAGCCATCGCGTTCACCTTCCACCTCCGGCGCACACGACCTTCCTCATGAATAATGCCGTCGTGTGCACCTTCCTCCCTCGACCCCTGGAGGAAGATGCCGACGCACTGAAGATTCCGTTTTACCATCGGAACACGGATTACGACGAAGTGCTCTTCTATCACGAAGGCAACTTCTTTAGCCGCGACAACATCAAACCGGGCATGGTTACCCTCCATCCCACCGGCATGCATCACGGTCCGCACCCCAAGGCTCTGGCCAACATGCACAACATCAAGCGCACGGACGAAACCGCCGTTATGCTCGATGCCGCCAACAAACTTCACGTAACTCCCGACGCCGAGCAGGTGGAATGGAAAGAATACTGGATGAGCTGGATGAAAAAGTAAAAAGGTGAAAAGGGAAGGGATCGTGAAAAGGGAAGAAGGTGAAAAGGTAAGAGCGCCAGGTCGTGAAATGGTGCGAAGGTGAAAAGGTAAGAGCGCCAGGTCGTGAAATGGGGCGAAGGTGAAAAGGTAAGAGCGCCAGGTCGTGAAATGGTGCGAAGGTGAAAAGGTAAGAGCACCAGGTCGTGAAATGGTGCGAAGGTGAAATGCTGAAATGGTGAAGAAACACGAAGTCGAGCATAGCCGACCACATTCCTACCTTTTCACCTTTTTCCCTTTTTACCTTTTCACGTTCCTCCCTTTTCACCTTTACACGATCCCTCCTACCTTTTCACCTTTTTTCCTTTTCACCTTTTCACGATCCCTCCTACCTTTTCACCTTTTTACGATCTCATTTTTGTACTTTCGGTCGTGGCTTCCATGAGGACGTGTAACTCGTCGAGCGTCAGACGATCCCAGGAGTTTTCGCCCGCATAGTGCACATAGATGGCATCCTGAAAAATATCGATTTTTTCGATCTTGCCTTCCCCCCGCTTCGTATGCAGTCTGTAATCAAGAGGAGGAAAGCGTTTCAGCAGCTCTTCATAGAGCTGGGCTTCGTAACTGAGGCAGCATTTCAAACGCCCGCACTGACCCGCAAGCTTGAATGGATTAAGTGAAAGATTTTGCAGACGCGCCATCTCGGTCGAGATCGGCTCGAATACTCCAAGCCAGGAACTGCAGCAGAGCTCGCGCCCGCAGACCCCGAAGCCGCCCATGCGCTTCGCTTCGTCGCGGGGACCGATTTGACGCAATTCAATACGCGTGCGATATTCCGCCGCCAGTTCGCGGACGAGCTGACGAAAGTCCACGCGTCCATCCGCTGTGAAATAGAATGTAATGCGGTTGCGATCGAACTGATATTCGACATCAACGAGCTTCATGGGCAGGGCCAATGCATGGATTTTCTCTAGGCAGATATCGAAGGCCAATTGCTCCTGCTCGCGATGGAACGCTACAACACGAAGATCGGATTCACTTGCGCGCCGTACAACACGTCGAGGCGATTCCTTGCATGGACGCGTGCGCAAACGGCTCTTCATATATGCGGTTGATCCGGTGCTGCCCACTTCACCGAGATCGATGCCCTTTTCAGCTTCGACGATGAGCGCATCGCCGATGTGGAAGGTCTCATCAAGCTCGTTAAGATAATAGCCGCGTCGCTCTCCCTTGAAGACAACCTCAACATGCGGCGAAACGTCGACATCTTCCTCGGCAGGGTCCCCGCAGCACCCTGCAGGTGCGGCGCTTTCCGGAGCCGGAAGTTCACCGTCTTGAACCTCGCCTTCCTCGCTGGTGAATACGAGCACAGCATCGTCGAGCTTGTGCAATTCGAGAGGAACTTCCGGACGATCCGCGGTCTCGTGCTCTGCTTCTATCTCGTGGGGCAACATCGGTGGTCCTTGTTACGGAGCGATCCTCGGGCTGACGATGCACTTCCTGAGCCGCTGGGACAGGACGATCATCACATTGACAAGATGCACATTTTTCCTGATCATTTCAATGACGCGCTCGATCTCCTCTATAGCATCGGAGCATCGGACATCCGGATAGTGTGCGGCGAAACGCTCGATAGGATCCTTCAGATCGGTGTTGATAAGGCGTTCAGGTGCACCTTCCCGAATGGTGAGCACGTCCCGGAACCAGCTGGATACAGTCACCAGGAAGCGAATGGTGAGACTGCGATCATCCTTTCCGACGATGGTCGAGATGCACGCGGTGATTTTCACGGGATTCGCGAGGACCACTGCGCGGATAAATTCGAGCAACGTTTCACGTCCGACCGTATTGCCGCTCTCCGCCAGCTCAAGAGCGGTGGCGTAGCTGCCGTTGGAGAGACGAGCGGCCGCTTCCGCGATATCGGATGCGATCCGCGCCCTGCCGATAAGCGCCGAACGAATATCCTCCTGGTGGAGCGGATCGAAACGCATGGTCTGGCAACGCGAAATGATGGTCGGCAGCAGCGCCTCCTTGCGAGCCGTCGTCAGCACCAGCAGCAGATCACCGCCTGGCTCTTCAAGCGTCTTGAGCAGCGCGTTGGCTGCGCTGGGATTCATGCGCTCAGCCTCCATGATGATGACGACCGTCCGCCCTTTCCCGGCCGAGCGGTAGGCCGCCTCTTTCCGTATGTCGCGAATGCTGCTGATCTTGATGCCCGAAGCTTTTGGGATCACAATACGATGATAGCGGTTTCCGGCCTTTTCATCTATTTGCGCGTTGACTTCGTCGAGTTCGTCGGCACTGAGCTTGTCCAGCGCGGAATCCTCGTCATCCTTGGCCGGAAGCGGGAACACCAGGCGAAGTCTCTGATGACGCAGTTTCGCCATGTCCATACAACTCGCGCAGCTGTCGCAAGCGTCCCACAGACCGCTCTCGCAGTTGATCGTTTTCGCCAATTCGATGGCCACGGCATCCTTGCCGGTTCCTTCCGGGCCGAAAAAGAGCAGGGCATGCGGCAGTCGCTGCTGCTCGACCATGCGCCGGAGAAGCCCCTTCACCCGCTGCTGATTGATGATACTATCCCAGGACATGCGCTATAATTTCCTCATTGGAATTTTTGGTATCGGGTAAGGTAGTTGTAGAGCCGAATGTTGAAAGCTCTCCGCTCACCGCTCTCCGTTCTCGGCTCTTCGCGTTCCGCTCTTAAAACGCGTGCCCGATGCTGAACTGGAACACACCTTTCCGGATCACGTCATCCCATAAATGTCGTTGATAAAACCATTTATCCTCCGGTAACGATGGATCGTAGCCTTTCAGGCCGAAATCCACGCGAAGTGGTCCGAAGAAAAAATTATACCGCAATCCGAAGCCGAATGCAACAGCTGTTTGACTGAAGGTCATGTCCCGGATATCTGCCCAGAGATTCCCCGCATCGACAAACAGGACGAACCAAATCGGCCAGTCCTTCAGTGTCGGGAACAGATGCCAGCGTATCTCGGCGCTGAGTTCCAGCAGCGCGTTGCTGCCGAACGAAGCAATGCTCGTATCGGCCGCAAGTTCCCTCGCGGTCCAACCGCGTATGCTCGACGCGCCCCCTGCATAATACCGCCTGTTCGGAGGAACCGGGAGATCTTCGTCCTTGCTCCGCCCGTAGCGGAAAATGCTGCCGAGGCGTCCACGCGTTCCGAAGATCATGGTACGGTTCGCTGAGAGATCCATGAAATACTTCGCCGTCCCCTCCAGCTTGACGTACTCGGTAGCCTTGATGTCGCGAGCCACATCCTCCTGAGGCAGCGGACTGACGCCGATGTCCTCGAGAAAGCCAGCCTCTTCGCCAAGAAACTTGAAGGCCGTGCCTCGGCTGGGATTGAACAGGTCGTCGGTGAGATCCAGATCTATGCCGGCGCTCCGGATCGAGTTCCTGAAATTGATCGTCTCTGTGGTGTCCAGGGTGATGAGGCGGTTTCCAAGCAGAGCTTTGGGATCACCGCTGAATTCGGATATTTCATATGTCCAGCTCGCCTGTCCCACCAGCCGGTTGGAGAAAAAACGCTTGGCGCCGACAATAATCTGCGTGATTGATCCGTCCGCGAGATCTTCTTCGCGAACAAGGTTGTAGGAACCGCTGATGAAGCCGGAATTCGTATTGGAAAAAAGATACGGCTGATCGAAACGAATCTGGGCTCCGGCCTGGTACGTGCCGGGGAAACTGGCCAGACGCTCGAGCACATTGATTTTTGATGTGATGGACTGGGCGCCTCCGAAAATATTGCGCATCGTGAAGGACACTTCGCCGCCTGCCGACAATCCATGCATCTGGTTGTTGAGCAGCACTGCCGGCGCGAGTTCGAATTGTTCTCTCGGCGCCAGTTCCATCGAGATCGGGACGAGAGAATCCCCGATGGCCGAGTCCTTGGGAAATGTCGGAGTCAACTGCACGGAAGAAAACACCCCAAGACGTATAAGATTCGTCTCTCCCTGATTCTGTCGTTCGCGGGAATAGACCTCTCCCTTTTCGAAATCGAGACGATCGTGAATGATCCGGCGCGAGAGATTGAGCTTGACATCGCCGGAAATAACTTCCGTGATGTCGCCGAAATACAGAAGACGCCCTGTATTGAAGGTGAGTTTGACGACGACGTTGTTGTTCGAGAGCTTGCGTTCGATAACGATGCTGTCTGCCGTCGCCTGCGGGAAACCATTATTCGCCAGGATATCGAGTATGCGATAGCACTCTTCCTGCACCTCGTCGGCGCGATACGGCTTGCCGACGCGCAGAATCGGCGCGCTGAGTATGCTCTCGAGAAGGTCTGCCGGAAGTGTGTGGATATTTCGGTAGGAAATGGAATCGATCAGGGACGGCCTTCCCTCCACGATTTCAAACAGCACCTCCACCTCTTTATCCTTCACAGTGAAATCGCCCTTTACGGAGGCTTCAAAAAAACCGTAGTTTTTATAGAACTGACGGATCAAGGCAATGTCGTCCTGATACAACGGTTCGTCGAAATAGAGCTGTTCCTGCGCGCCCGGGAATTTCGAACCGAACACCTTGAACAGCCAGGACGAAAAGGCGCCTGAAGTTTCCTGTGTCTGCATGCGCACAAGAAACTCCTGGTCGCTGATCGAGCTGTTTCCTTTGAAGGTTATGGAAGATACGGCGATAGAATCGAATACCGTGATTTTAAACTGTGCATTCGCTTTCCCGCCTCCATTGAGGGCGAATAGCATTATGGCGCATACCACCGCGTTCAACCACGGCGGCGGGGACCTCAGCCGTGACGACTCGGAGGGGCCCTTCCCGAGTCTCACAGTCCGATTGATCGGCCGCACACCGCCCGATAGGGTAGACCGAACACGGATCGGTCCATCCGGGACAGCCCGGAACGCTGCGGCGGATAGGGGTCCGGATTCGTTGTAATGAACGATACCCACAACCGCTCAATAATCTTCACTATCTTCGTCGCCGTAAAAGAAATCCTCGTCCACGGGATAATCCTGCCAGATATCTTCGAGGGACTCGTACGTTTCGTCCGGATCCTCGAGTTCCTGCAAATTTTCGAGCACCTGGAGTGGAGCGCCGATACGTGAGGCATAATCGATCAGCTCGTCCCGGGTCGCTGGGAAGGGGGCATCATCAAGCCACGAAGCCAATTCCATTGTCCAGATCATGTGTCAATACTCCAAAAATGGTCTATAGTGTAAAAAACTACGGTTGAATTGCATCGAACCAATATTCGGGCCAAGTATACAGAAAGGGCAGGCATTTGTCAAGAGCAAATCACAAAGAATCGTAGTATTTGCTGTTGGAACTCCCCGAACCTTCATTTTTTTTTAGATTTTGTGCCGATTCCAGCACTACTCCTTCCGGTTCGCTCCTTCATCAGGCAGTGGGCGTGCTTGTTGTTGTAGCGAGCGGCCACTCCGCACCACACTCCTACGTCCCGCCGGCAAGCTCCGACAGCGCTCGGATCGCTGAACTCCGCATACACGCAACTGAAGTCACAGTATGCAGGATATGAGGCTTGCGTGCTCTCTTTTTTCATACACGCGCCCTTGCTTCCGCAGGAGAAGCCTTGGCTGTCACTGCGGATGCGGTGACGAGACCCGTGATCAGCCAGAGAATCAGTACGATTTCATGATCTCCGAAATTGTATTCGGCGAAACCATTGACAAGAAAACCTGCGAAGGCCGCCAGCGCACCGAGTGCGATGATGCCCGCGTCGCGCAGCTTGTTCCGCTTCCAGGTCAACCAGTACATCCTGGCCATCCCAAAAAATAGCGCAAGCATCGCGAAGAAGCCAATGAGGCCGTGCGTGGCGAGCACATGCACGTACGTGTTGTGCAGATGACCGCCTTCGTCCTTGATGGCATCCGGGACATACTCACGGTACATGGCATGCATTTCTCCGTCCCCTATTCCGCAGACAGGATAATCCTTGAACATCCGCCAGCCGGTTTCAATCATGCGTATCCTGCTGCGGTTGCTGCCCACCACCGCCTCCGTATCGCCGCTACTCCCCTGTACAATGCTGCTATCCGTCGTGAACATATGCGTTATCCGATCCCTGTAATGCTGCGGCGCGAACAGCCAGAATCCCAACGCCAGCACCGCCAGACCCGGAAGCAGGACACGATAGCGCAGCAAGCCGAGAAACGCGGTGCCTGCGGCAAATCCGATCCAGCTGCTGCGTGTCTGTGTCAGCACCAGGGCGAATACCATTACGAGCACCGCCGATCCGATAACAGCGCTGTCGCGCCGCGAAATGCTGCGATCAAGTACCCACGGCAGCAGAAACAACAGCAGCAGCATCCGTATACCCCCGCCAGTCATGTAGTGTTGAAACACACCCAATCTGGCTGCGTCGCCCAGGAAGAAGAGCACGATGCTCGCGAGCGAATGAAGACCGCTTGCGGCCGTCAGTAACAAGACAAAACGCCTGATGTCTGCCCGATCACGGCATGCCGCGGGGAGGAAATACACCATGCTTATCAACAGCACCCGTTTTGCGCTCCCCAAGGCGGATTGGGGATACTGAGCGCAGAATACCATCACGACAACGGCTGCGGCCCAGGCAAGGAAATACCATTCAAGTCCGCTGGGAACGAGAACGCGATTGCGGCCTCCCTCGCGTCGTCCTGCATACAACATCACGGCGAACAGCACCGCCGTCGCACTGAGTGCGATAGAGGACAAGGCCATGGAGAACAGTATCCCACCCGCCGTCACGAGAACGGCGTAGAACAATGTCGGTCGCAGTTGTATGTCGAGCGAGCGAGCCTGTGTCATAGGTGAAACTGCATCTGGTACAATCGGCTGTACAATCCCTCGGATCTGAGCAGTTCGTCGTGTGTGCCTACTTCGACCACGCCGCTGGCATCCAGCACGTAAATGCGGTTCGCACGTTTGATGGTGGAGAGCCGATGCGCAATGACGATCGATGTGCGCCCTTCCATCAGATTCTCGATGGCCTTCTGCACCAGCACCTCGGACTCCGTATCGAGCGAACTTGTCGCCTCATCCAGAATCAGTATCGGCGGATTCTTGAATATTGCGCGGGCGATGGACAAACGCTGCCGCTGCCCGCCCGAAAGTTTCACGCCCCGATCTCCGATCACCGTTTCGTACCCATTCGGAGTGTCGGAAATAAAATCGTGCGCGTTCGCCGCCCGGGCTGCCGCGACGATCCGATCCATCGGAGCGTCGATATCGCCGTACGCGATGTTATCGCGGATGCTCGCGTTGAACAAAAACGTCTCCTGTGTAACGATGCCCATGAGCCGGCGGAGAGACTGGACAGTGACGTCTCGCACGTCCGTACCGTCAATGAGCACACGTCCGCCTGTAACGTCGTAAAAACGTGGGACCATGTCCACCATCGTGCTTTTGCCTACCCCGCTTGGCCCGACGATAGCCACGACCTCGCCAGCCCGGATTTCCGCATCGATCCCGGACAACACGGGATCGCCGGTGTCGTAACGGAAACTGACGTTTTCGAAGACGATGCGATGGTGAAATCCCTCGATTTCCTTTGCTCCTGACCTGTCCGTGATGCGCGGCTCAATGTCCATCACACTGAAAACGCGTTCCGCTCCCGCCACGCCCTGCGCGATCTGATTGATCGTCTGTCCGAAATACTTCAACGGCTGCATCATCTGCAACATGGCGAAAATGTATGCGACGAACACCCCGCTGGTCATTCCGCTGCGTCCGGAGAGAATGGCGTCGCCCATGAACCAGAGAATGATCACGACCGTGAGAACGCTCAGCGTCTCCGTAATGGGCGCGGCGAGTTCGCGACGACGTTTGATGCGTACGAAGGTGTTGAAATAGCTGTCGTTCTCCTTGCGGAATTTCTGTATTTCGTATATCTCCGTCCTGAATGCCTTGATGATGCGCATACTCGAGAGCCCCTCGTCCAGCACCGACGTGATGCGAGCGATCGATTCCTGCAGCTTGTCGCTCTCCCTTTTCACCCAGTTCCCGATCTTTGTCAAGACGTACCCGGTGGTCGGGAGCAGCAGAAACGCGATCAATGTGAGCTGCCAGTCGATGATGAATAGCAACACCGTGTACACGATGATCTGCGGGGGATCGCGGAACAAACTGTTGACCACGGCGATGGCCGAATCGTTGACGAGCTGCACGTCGCTGATGATGCGCGACATGAGCATACCCTTTTTCTCTTCGGTGAAATAACTCAGCGAGAGCCTGTTCATATGCTCGTACAAGCCTTGTCGCAGATCACGGATGATGCCCTGTTCCGCCGGCGCCATGAACCAGCTCTGCGCGTAATGAAACAGATTCTTGAACAGAAACGCCGCGACGAGGAGCAGACAGAGCACCTTGAGCGCCGTCAACGGATCGGTGGACGCCATAAGATTGTTCATCTGGGTGAATCCCCAGCTCTTCAGATTCTCCAGCGAGAATTCCGGTACCGGCTCGAAAACGGGATACGTCTTGTCGAAAAGGATGTTGATGAACGGAATGATCAGGACAACCGTCAGCATATTGAAGATGACGGAAAAAAACATCGCAACCGATGAAAACGACAGATTTCGTTTGTACGGCAGAACGTAGCGAAGTATTCGAATAACTGTCTTCACGTAGCAGGATCGTTAGGGTGGCCGCTTTCGTCTACGATGCCGCGAAGGCAGCGCATGCGTCCTTCGCGAAGCTTGCGCTCGTACAACTCCACACTGCGTGCGGGTATCACTGTTCGCGGATGATGCATGTGATACTGAATGGCGAGATGCCTGAGTGACAAACAGCGCACACCGAGCATCTCCAGACGGAATTGCACGTCGCTGTCCTCGCCGAGTCCCGGGCCGTCATATTCTTCATCGAATCCGTTAATCGCTATCAAATTCTCTCTCGCGACAGAAAAATTGCTGCCGAGCATACCGCGGGAGGAAGAGTGCAATATGTTTCTGATTCGCGGACTTTCAAAGCGGATGGCTTCCTCTATGCGAGCACCCTCGCCGTTGGAGCTTTCCCACCATTCGCGCAGTCCTATGCGTTCGAAGCTCCCGTTCCGTATCGCCTCTTCGGTAAGCCGCGAGGACCAGCGTTCACTCATCTCGGCTCTGCGACCGCATAACACCGCTTCCGCATCTCTATAATTGGCATGGTCTTCGAGAAAGCGATGATGTGGCAGGCAGTCGCCATCGATGAATACGAGCCAGTCGCCTTGCGCCTCTCGAATCGCGGCATTGAGAATCCTGTTTTTTCGCCAACCCTCATCTTCATGCCTCACATGCGTAAGCGGAAACGGGAACGCAGGTTGAAACCCGGTGATCGTCTCCTTGATCCTCTCATCGGATCCGTCATCCGCAATCAGGACTTCATACTCCTTCCAGCTCTGGCGGCTACAGGCCTCGAGCACCAGGCCAAGCTCGCGCGGCTTGTTGAATACAGCTATGACGAGCGAGAGTGCGGGGATGCTCATCCCGTCGCTCCCGCCTGCCCGAGCTGCGCCAGCAGAGTTTCGGCGGCCCGCGACGGATGAATACCTTTCATGCAAACAGGATCGGGGCAGTCCACTCGCCGGCAGCAGATCGCGTCCACGTCATCGGCCTGCAGCACCACGGCCTTGTCGCTCCAGGGACCCTGACTTTTGGGACGCGTCGGTCCGTAAAATGCAAGCACGGGTTTATCAAGAGCCGTAGCGATATGCAGCGGACCGCTGTCGTTGCCCACGAAGCACGCGCAGCGATCCATCAGCGCCGCGTCTTCCCGCAAGGTGGTGGGTGGAGCAACGGTAATCCGTCCTCCGCTGTCCCGGGCGATCTCCTCCGCCTCCCGTCGTTCGCTCTCGCTCCCCCAGAATGCCAGAAAACGAACATCCTTGAGCACATCACTGCGCGTCATCTCTCGCCAGTATGCGACAGGCCACTTCTTTGACGGGAAGCCCCCGGTGGAAATGATGCCGACGACCTTTTCATTCTCCGGCAGAGCGAGATCTCGCCAATGCCGATCCGCCTGTGCCCGCTCCTCGGCGGACACGTTCCATACCAGCGACCTTGTGCGAACCGGGATGCCCATATACTGCAGCGGAAAAAGATTGAACTCCACCTCGTGCCCGTGATTCGCCGCCGCGGCCGAAAGCTTGTGATTGTAGAGATATTTCCTTACCCGGAAATCAAATCCAATGCGTGTATGCGCCCCGCAAGCCACCGACTGGATTGCCGTCGCGGGAGAGCACACCAGATCGATGCTGAGGTCGAAGTGTTTTTTATGCAGCCGCGACAGAAATTTCATTTGCCAGCGCAGGTCTTCCTGTTCGAACAGCAGAATTTCGTCCACATGCGGATTATTCACGAGCACGAGGGCGCTCGACGTCCTGACCACGTACCCGATGTGTGCGTGCGGGTAAGCCATCCGCAAATTTGCCAGCAGCGGCGTCGTCCAGAGTACGTCGCCTATCCCGCTCATGCGGAGTACAAGTATGGATTCAGCGGGAAATTTCATCGTGTCTCATGCTGGCAATAAAGCTAGCACATTCCCTGTCCACCGTCAATGCTTTGTCAAAATTTATACCCGATGGTCCGGAGAAGGCTCTTGCGCTCCGCGATGTCTTCCCCGGTTTCAATCCCGAGCGTTTTCATGCCGTCCACGACGCCCAGAATTGCCCTTCCCAGCTCTGTTTCGGCTACGATAACTTGCGTCGGATTGGCGGTGGCGCAATAAATGCGCGTGACTTCGGGTACCATTTTGACCGTATTCAGAATGTTGATGGGAAAACCGTCACGCATCATGATTATGAAGCTGTGCCCGGCCGAGAGATTCCAGGCATTCTTCACGGCGAGATCCGAAAGCGCACCGTCGTTCCCGGCCCAACGCACCAGCGCCTTCCCGGAGGCTTCGCAAAACGCTAACCCGAATTTCATAGATGGAACGGTCTGAACAATCGCTTCGTAGAGATCCTCCACTGTCTTGATGAAATGGGAATGTCCGAGAATAAAATTCAGATCCTCGGGTTTTTCAATCGGAACGATCGAGAGTTCCATCGCAGCTCCATTCGCTGTTGTGCTATCATTGTTCACTCAAGGAGTCGATCGATCCTCACGGCCGCGGAGCGCCCTTGGATCGTGGAGTGTTATCGTATCACAAACCCCGAGGCTGCGCGTTCGGCGCCTTGCGTGACTGTGATCCGGTAATACCCGCGCGGCCAGCCGGAGGTACCGATGGAAACGACGCCCGCCGCGTCGATTGCCCGCTCATGCATGCGGCGACCCAGCATATCGTAGACGCTGATCCGGATTGCTTCAGCATTGGATTGGGACGCCACCAGCAGCGTGACGGCGCCATCTGCGAGCGCCGGATTGGGTGCGATTCCTCCGATATGCAGTGACGACACGGACGGGAGCGCCCTGATCGCTGTGGAGGGGGTAAGCCGCACGGTCCAGGGAATCATCAGAGTGTCTCCGCTGCTCAATCGCATATATATTCGCAATGCGTGATCGCCCGGAAGCAAACCATCCGTGTTCCAAACGCACAGCGTATCGCGATACGGCTGCTTTATGCTGGGTGCGGATACAGGGAAGGGATCGTCCGGATCCTCGAGGCGGATGCCGTCGAGCCAGTACGACACAAAAGAGACAGGCACATCCTTTCCGGGGATGAACCGCACGGTGCCGTATACCGGGACGCGCGCGTTCACCGCCGCCTGTGAGGGGTCGTCGATGCCGAGCACCGCCGCGACCGCGCCGGCATCCACAGTTGGTAATGCGGTGAACGTGCTGTGCAGCAGTGCGAGTACGCTGCTTTCAGAGGCGTAGGCCACGGAATTCTGTAGTGTGCACTGGATTGTGTAGAGTCGGCTCCTCTGCCGTGCGATGACCGGTGCCCGGAGCGAAGATTGCACCAGCTGCAGTCTCGCGTCGTCCATGCTGCCGATGTATCCGCCGCTGCCGTCGCAAATGCTGTTCGTCACCGTGGCGCTGCTGTTTTCGAACGCGAGGATCTCGCCGAAGACGCAGTTGTTGACCGTCAGTTCATGCTGCCCCATGGAATAAAGATTCCATGCGCCCACGCGCGTTCGATCGAAACGCGCCGACCTGTCGGTGGCGGGAAATTGGTAGCTCCCCTGCGTCGTGCCGTTGACGAGACCACTCACGGTACTGGAACCCGGAGCGCGGAATATCGCGCCCACGGCAAGGAGATCGCTGTCTTCGATGACGGCATCGCAACCATCGAGGAGCATGAGCGCCCATGCGAGATTCAGGCAATTCGCATAGTTCACACGCACCGAGAAGCCCGCCGACGACTGCAGCGAATCCGGAAACACCCAGTTGTCCAGCACCTGCGATCCCGGAAAACTTCCACGCATCGTCGATCCGTCAGGGAGCACCAGCCAGGTTAACAGAAGCGCGCAATTGCTGAACGAACCTGTCGAGGAATCGAAGAACAATATCTCGCCGAGCGGTTGGCTGTCGGATGCATCCACTCTCCCCTCTTTCTGAACCGACGTCGTCATGACGCCCGACGATACCGCGCTGGCATCCAGGCGCAACGTGGCCGTGTCCGTTACGGCGCAGGATAGATTGTATCCGCCCAGATCCAGAGTGCTGTTCGAGAGCCACAGCGAGGCGGTATTCGAAATTGTGATAATTCTCTGATAAAGGAACGATTGGACGAATTCCAACCTCCCGCTCTGAACCTCCACGCCGCCGTTGTTGAGGACGTGCAGATCGCCCTGGATCCGCAGCGGCGCTCCGGTGACGCGCAAACGTCCGTTGTTCAGCACCAAGACATTCCCTTCCACGAGAAGCTGCGCGCTGATTTCACGCACTTCATTCGGGTTCGGAAAACCGACGACCAGATCACCGGGAGCCGGTATGACGGAGAACCGTTCAGTTTGCGCGACTTGGGGTGGTCTGAATCGCAGTGCGGAGAGTTGATTGGCGGGTGACGGATCCTGTGCGCTAAGGGTCTGTACAAGGATCACTGCCAGAATACCGACGCTTGCAGTTCTCATGGAATATCGCGATTATTATTACTGTATTTCAAACAGAAAGTACACGTTTGCAGTCGCTTCTCCAAGCACGCTCATTGCGGGAACAAGATTCACGCGTTGAACGTTCTGGCATATTCCAATCGATCTAACCACATTTATTCTTTCGAGGTCTCTATGAAAACATTTTCCCTCATCCGAACCCTTGCTCTCGCGCTGCTCGTCGGCGTGACGTTCATCGCTTGCGATGAAGACACCAATCCCATCGATAACGATCCCGACGTTTCCGCTCCAACGAATTTGAAAGCTTCATCCGCAGACGGCGCGGTGTACCTTAGCTGGACTCTTTCCTCCAGCGAATCCGCCAGCAATTTCGGCAGCTACGACATAGCGATTCTCGACAAGTCGACCAACCAGGCGCTCAGTCCGAAAACCGCATCAAAGGGCATCAGCAGTCTGCGCATTGATGGACTGACCAACGGCACGCGCTATGAATTCACCCTTCGTTCGGTCACAACGGCCGGAAAGAAAAGCATTTCGTTCGCATTGGTTGAGTGGTCGCCGGCCGTACGACAGAACTTCGATGCCGCGGGAATGTTGATAAAGGTGTACGCGACGACGTCAATCTTCAATAGCGCTATCGATCTTTTCAACGCCTCCGGCAAGGCCGAGGTCATTCCGCAGGCTGGTCAAACATTCCAGGATCGCGGCGATTTGTACGTGGACGCGGCAAGTCCCTCTGCGCCTCTCAGCCTCAAGAGCCCGGCCGAGGCAAATAACCAGGGCATGGTCACACAGTTCTCCAGCTCGGCCTCGGTGGACACCGACGATCTCAACACGCATCTCTCAAGCGTTCCTCCCCTTTCGAATACCTACACGCTCAGCGAAATCACGTTGAGCGATATCACCGTGGCCGCAGGCAAGGTCTTCTTCGGCCGCCTCGTTCGCGGTAGCGATTACTACTACTTCCGTCTGCTCGTCAAGAGGGGCGCGAACGGCAAGCTTATCCAGGGCAGCGGCGACGACCGCTATGTCGAGCTGACGGTCAGCTTCCAGAACATTCCGAACAATCCGTTCTCGAAGAAATAATCCGTATTTGCTTTTTCTTATAAAACCGCCTTCGGGCGGTTTTTTTTTGTACAATTTCCCGAACGGACGAATACGTACGCGGATTTTCGCGGGAAGAGACATGCGCGAATGAATACGTGCGCGGATTCACGCGGATGATTGCGGATGTACGCGGATAAGAGTTTTTTAAACTTCGTAGCCGTTAGGTCCGGCAGTTATTCGAACGCAGGAATTCGTAGGTGTGCTTCTGACCTGTTGGCTCTAAAGCACTTGGCTTACGGATTTGGAGTCTATCATTCTCTTATCCGCGTTTATCCGCCCCGATCCGCGAAAATCCGCGCACGTATCCTGCATCTTTCCTCTCCTTTGCCTATTTTCCTGAAACAACGATTCCAGGCGGGAGCCTTCGCCCCTCCCCTGTCCTTTCATCAGAAACGAGGAACGTATGAAGCTCACAATCAACTCTTTGCTGGCACTGCTGCTGCTGCTGATCGGTATGTCCGCATGCGACGACGACAGCAACACCGGACCGGTAGACCCCGACGTTTCCGCTCCGACAAGCATCAGAGGCGCCTCCGCCGACCAAGCCCTCATTCTAAGTTGGACTCCTTCCGTCAGTGAAGGGCAGGACAATTTCGACGGCTATCAGGTACGGGTGCAAAACCAAAGCACCAATCAATTTTTCATCGAAGTCGCCCCGAAGGGTACCGGCTACAGGGTCAACAACCTCGACAACGGCACACGCTATCTTGTCGTTGTGCGCGCTGTGACGAAGAACGGGAAGGAAAGCTCCGATTTCTCGCAGATTGAGTGGAGTCCCGCGATTCGCCGCAGCGTCGACCTCAACGGACAAGCCATCAGAGTGTATGCAACGACCTCGACGACGTTCAACAGCGCCGTGGATCTCTTCAATCCCGACGGCAAAGCGGAAGTCATCTCTCAGGCAGGTCAGGAGTTCCGTGATCGCGGCGATCTGTATCTGTTCGCGCAGGATGCGACCAGTGGATCCGTCTCCATCAGGAGTCCGAGTGCGGCAGTCAACAACAAGGGCATGGAAACGCAATTCTCCACGGTGACCTACGATGCGGATGATCTCGACGTCCAGACCCAGACCACTGCGCCCGCTACCGCAACGTACACGAGAAACGACGTCTCCATCAGCGCAGCCGCGGTGACGATCGGCAAGGTGCTGTACGGGCGGCTCAAACGCGGCACGGACAATTATTATTTCCGACTCCTGATCACGCGCGACCCCGTCGGGAAAATGGTGCGAGGCAGCGGCGTCGACCGCTATGTCGAGATGGTGGTATCCTACCAGCATATTCCGAATATTCCGTTCGCAAAAAAATGACGCACGGACTCTGAAACTGAACGGTGCGCGGCGGAACACGCCGCGTACCGCGTCATTCGCAATTCACTCTGCTCCGGAGGAACCTATGCTCCCCGTATTCTATACCGACGACGGTTCGGGCACACCCCTGCTTCTCTGCCACGCGTATCCGCTCAATGCGGCAATGTGGGAGCCGCAGCGTCACTCACTGGCCGGTGACTGCCGCCTCCTCACCTTCGATCTGCCGGGATTCGGACGCGGTGGTCCTGTCCCCGCGGACCTCGACCTGCGCCGATGCGCGGATATGGCCGCGTCGCTGCTCGATTCCTGCGGCATCGAACGCGCGGTGATAGGTGGGTTGTCCATGGGCGGATATCTCGCCATGGCGATCCTCCGGCATCACCCGGAACGCGTTCTCGGGCTGCTTCTGGCGAACACCAAGGCTGGCGCGGATTCGGAAGAAGGCAAAGCCGGTAGAATGGAGCAGATCGCGCGCATCGATGCGGGGGAACTTCCCGCGGTACTCGAAGGCATGCTTCCGCGCCTGCTCGGTACAAGCACGAAAGAGGTCGCCCCCGAGGTTGTGACCCTGGTACAGGACCTGATGAGAAGCGCAACACCCGACGGCTGCCGCGCCATGCTGGCGGCGATGGCCGGTCGCGAAGATTCGGAGGACCTTCTGTCCTCATGCACCGTTCCTGTGTGTTCCATTGGTGGCGCCGAAGATGTGCTCATTCCGCCAGTGGAAGCCGAACGCATCGCAGCGCTGGCGTCGGATGCGGAACTGCACATCATCCCCAACTCGGGTCATCTGAGCAATCTCGAGCGTCCTGTGCGCTTCACCGCGTCCGTGCGGAATTTCCTTCAGCGCTTCGCCTGAGATTCCGGTGCGACACTTGATCTTCGCGCAACATACCTCGATCGGATCCAGCGCAAGGATGACGCAGCGTGGGTGAACACGGTAGTATACAGACGCCGCGCGCACTGAAACGCCTCGGTCTGCTTCTCGGCCTTGCCGCGTTGATCGTCATCCTTATCCTGCCGGCACCCGAGGGACTTTCCTGGGACGGCAAGGCTGCGCTGGCTTCTGCGGCCCTGTTGGCGATCTGGTGGATGACTGAAGCCCTGCCCATTCCCGTGACCTCCCTGCTTCCCTTGTTGCTTTTTCCATTGCTCGGCGTCATGAACATGCAGGAAGCGGCCACACCTTATGCGGATCAGCTTGTCTTCCTTTTTCTCGGCGGTTTCATCCTCGCTATGGGAGTGGAGCGCAGCGGACTTCACAAGCGAATCGCTCTGCATGTCATCCGTCTCACCGGCGCGGGTTCGTCGCGTCTGGTTCTAGGATTTATGCTTGCCACCGCTGGTCTTTCGATGTGGATGTCCAACACAGCCACCGTCATGCTGATGTTGCCAATCGCGATGGCGGTTCTCGCCCGAATAACCGACGAGGATTCGCAGACCGCAGACCCGCACATCGCGCCAGCCTTGTTGCTTGGCATCGCTTACGCTGCGAGCATCGGCGGCGTCGGTACATTGATCGGCACCCCCCCGAACATCGTTCTCGCGGGTGTGATGCGCAAGTTGTATCCGGCCTCGCCGGAAATCGGTTTCGTCCAATGGATGCTGTTCGGCGTTCCCCTTGTGGTCCTTTTTCTTCCGCTGGCGTGGTTGCTGCTGGCTCACGTGTTGCCGACAACAAAATTGAAGCATGCGCCGCGGAGTCCATTGGCGGACCTGAGCGTCCATGCCGAACTTGCGAGGCTTGGGAAGCTCAGGCCGGTTGAAAAGCGCGTGCTGGTAACGTTTCTTGCTACCGCGGCGTGCTGGATTTTCCGTGTGCCGATCGATCTTGGCGGATTTCATGTCCCAGGCATTTCCGAAATCCTGCCGCAGGTGACGGATGCAACCATAGCCATCGCAGCGGGAGTGACGTTGTTTTTCATGCCGGGCGAGTCCGGCGCCCGCTTGCTGACATGGGACGACGTGCAACAAGGGGTGCCATGGGGAATTCTGCTTCTTTTCGGTGGCGGATTCTCTCTTGCTGAGGCCATGCGGCGCAGCGGCGTGACGCTGTACCTGGGCGGATGGATACAGGGAATGGACACAGTGCCGATACTCCTTGTCATAATATCGGTGTGCCTTCTGCTGACCTTCCTGACGGAGTTGACATCGAACACCGCGACAGCGAGCATTCTCGTTCCAGTCATGGCGGCGGCCGCGGTTGCCCTCGGAGAGCATCCGCTGCTGCTCGCGCTTCCTGCCGCGCTCAATGCGTCGTTCGCGTTCATGCTGCCCGTCGGCACGCCCCCGAACGCGATCGTGTTCTCTACTTCAATGGTGAGTATCCGTACCATGGCTTCAACGGGCCTTGTGCTCAATCTGCTGGGAATTATCCTCGTCACGCTTTTGATGTATTCCATCGGTATGTTCGTGTTCCAGATCGCTTTCGGCAACGTTCCGCTCTGGGCGAGATAGGCGCCGGCATAACCAATGCATTGGAGCATGGGTATACGCAGGTCCGGGCTGCATTTTTCCACTGAATGAGGGTTGGAAATCGTTCCGTTATGGTTGAAATTGAGAGAATGGAGAACAAGCAAACTCGACAATCCGACACGCACCTCGCAGTGGTTCAGCATAGAATCAGCATCATGGCAATTCTGGCGCTGATTCTATTGGCGAACGTTGACGCACCCGCGCAGGGCCGTTTCCAACTGAAGCGCACGAAAACCGTAGGCATCCCCATCAACGTCTCCATTCTCGCAGGGTACAATGGCATGACTGAACCTGCGGATCCAATTCAGGATGCGTTCGATCATACCGTCCTTTCATCGACTGGCGGCCTGATGCTCGGCGTACAGGGCCTGATTCGTCTCGACACCCTGGTGCTACCGATCTGGGTTGGTGTCGACGGCTATTACAATCGCATTGCCAAGCGATGGACCAAGGACAAACCCGAAGTGCATTTTCCCGATGAGGAAGGTCGCGTCGATGCTGTGGAAACACTGGCCGGCTACGGCGGCAACCTGATCTTCGTATTCGGACCGGTCGCGCGCATTTCGATCATGCTCGGTGGTGGAGTGCAATATCTCGATGCCAGTATCGATACCGACGCCGCCGTGCTCGGACTATTCGAAGCACAAATCGTACCGACCGTCCTCGCGGGCACCATCATTCAATTGCTGGTGTACGAGCATGGAAGCATAGATCTGCAGTTGCGGGGTTTGAAGGGATTCGGAAAGTACAACAGTGTTCAGCTCCAGTCGGTTCTCGGATTCACCTTCAGTTTTCTGTGAGTCATTCCTTTGGCAAGGGCACGATCACACTGACGGCGCCACGAAAATCGCCCGAAACATATCCCGTCGCCTGATCGTCAGGATACCGCTCCTTGATCATTTTATACACGTCAGCCGGGATATCGCGTTCAGTTCCGTGACACACGAGGCACGGATCGCGCAGTACAATCGCCTTCATCGATCGCAGAACGCGTCTGCCATCGAGGGTCATCACTTCCTCATACGGGATATCGGTCTTCAAGACCCCCGCTCTCGCTTCCAGATCAAACGAATTGAGGACTTCCGCTTCCCACGCATCGGGGGCGTTCGCGGGATTTCTGGGTTTGATCGTAACGCGTCGCACCGACAGCAGCATTTCTTTTCCCACGGTCGCGGTCATGTTCTGTGCGTTTTCCGAGCAATATCGGATCGCACGAATCGGACCGCCCTGTTTCATCGCGAGCGTCAGTTCTCCCAGTAAACCGCTAGTCAATCGTTCTACGGTTTCGCTCGCACGCTTCGATGCCGCTGATCTCCGTTCATTATCCGGCAGGCTCCCGGTACAGTCAATGAGTATAGTAAGCGACAGGCAGAGGATGAGCCGGTGCATGATCGATGTGGAGCGCATGGTTCACCTGGATGTACGTGATGCAGCCAATAGTGAGAACACGGAGCGCAGAAAATCCCGCGCCTCATTTCCGATCCCGGGATCGCCGCTTTCGCGTGGACCTGCGATGTTCAGGACAGCCACACGTTCGCGCAGCAGCCAGGCACAGACCCCGGCGGGATCCGACTGGGGGAGGATCGCCACCAACACGGGTTTGCCGTGTTCACGAGCAATATCGTGCGCAAACGCCGTGCCGCCTGAGAGAGGAAGTCTCCTGACGAGAATCAACGTGCCGTCGGAATCGCGAACGTTCCATGAGGTTCGCTGGCCGTAGCGTGACGATGGCGTTTCATGCAACATATACCGATCCGGTACGGTTCCATCCTCCGCGAGCCTGTCGCGAGGGCACCATCCACCACTCTGCAGTCCGGATTCGACGGCTATATCCAGTGCAGCACGATCGACACCGGTCTGTCCGCCCGATACGATTTTCAGGGATTCCGGTCTGTAACGTTCCACCAGGGATGGTACAAAATCCTGAATACTATGTCAAGCGGCAACGGGCAGGCAGGGTTACAAAAACTCTTATCTGCTAAAATCCGTCACACCTGTCCGTCGAAGCCTGTCGGCGCAGCCGTACGAGTATGCGAGGATCAAAGCGAAGGCGGATAAACCTGCGTCCACGCACGAATTCAATACGGCTGCGTTCCCAAAAACGAATGGAACGTCGTGTGCGATTGATTGAGATATTCGGACACCGAAGGTATTGAAACATAGGTACGCATGATGTACCTTGAAGCTGCAACAAGACAGGAGCGACCCTCAATGCGAAAACTTCCGGAAAGCGTGTACAATCCCATCAGCCTTGCTGGCGCGGCCATAGCCCTGGTCATGCTTGGCAGCATCACAGTCTTTTTCCTGATGGATGTGCTTCGGTACACGACATCGCCCTACATGGGAATATTTACGTACATGCTGCTTCCCGGCGTCATGTTGTTCGGGCTGTTCCTGATACCCGTCGGAATTTTCATCGAGAAACGCCGGCAACGAAAGCACCACGGCGAAGCGCGAAGGTACATGATGCTGGATCTCAATCAGCCTCGGCACCGGACAGCGATGATGGTCTTCCTTGTCGCGACCACGTTGCTGGTCGTCATTTCGGGTGCGGGCACCTACAAGGCATACACCTACTCCGAGTCGGTGGAATTCTGCGGAGAGATCTGTCATTCGGTGATGGCGCCCGAGTACACGGCATATCAACACTCTCCGCACGCGCGGGTTGCCTGCGCAAGCTGTCATATCGGCGAGGGAGCGGATTGGTTCGTCAAGGCCAAAATCAGCGGTATGTATCAGGTGTATTCGGTGATGTTCGACAAATACCACAGGCCGATTTCGACTCCGCTCGGGAATTTGCGGCCCGCGCGCGAGACCTGCGAGAAATGTCACTGGCCGAGCAAATTCAGCAGCGATAAAAAACTCCAGAAAATCTATTATCCGATCGACACCACCGACGCCGAACCCTGGATTATTCAGATGGATCTGAAAATAGGCGGAGGACAGAGCGAACTCGGGCCCACCGAAGGCATTCACTGGCACATGAACACCGCGAACCGCGTATCCTATATCGCAACCGACAAGAAACGTGAAACGATTCCCTGGGTAAAGAGCACGAATCTCAAAGGCGAGACCCGGATCTTTAAAGCCGAGGGATTTTCCATGTCCGATGCCGAAATAAAAAAATTGGAAGAGCGGAACATGGATTGCATCGATTGCCACAATCGACCTTCGCACATCTACTATCCGCCGTTCAGAACGCTCAACGACGCGATGACCAACGGAAGTATCGACGCGAGTCTCCCGGGCATTCGCGGTATCGCATCGTATGCCATGACGAGGGAATTCGCCTCGGCGCGTCAGGCCAGAGAACGCATCCCCGAACTCATGCGCGCCGAATACCGCTCTTCCGCGCCGGATGTCCTGATCAACAGAAAAAACGATCTCGAACGAAGCATTCGGGAAGTGGTGAACATCTACTCCAGAAATTTCTTCCCTGAAATGAAAATCAATTGGAAGGCGTATCCGAATCACATCGGGCACATGTACGATGTCGGCTGCTTCCGCTGCCACGACAACAAGCATGTCGCGGATGACGGCCGCGTGCTCACCAACGACTGCTCTACATGTCATACCATCATCAGGCAGGGACCGATTTCCAATCCCGTCTCCGATCTCGCGGGTATGGAATTCAGACATCCATCGGATATCGAGGGCGTCTGGAAAGAGGTCAACTGTTCTGACTGCCACCTCGGCAATTGAGCGGAACGGGGCACTGAGTACTCTCGCCTCCGGTTTTAGATCTCCTCTACCCCATGTGGGTATCCGGCAAGGCATTCTCCGATCGCCGGGATTGCTTTGTCAACAAGTTCTCCATCCTCCGTACGCGATCCCTTGGTGGAATTTTTCGTTCCGCTTGGAAAAACTTGGAATTTTTCGGAACTTGGAGTAGCAATAGTTTGCAGATGAAACTGTTGACAGTAGCACACAATTCGACGCACCAGTAATCCCAGTCCGCACCCGGGTCATCCGAAAAGGTCCATCCTTTATGCACAGAAATAAGACCATTTTATCCTTAGTCTTCGCCATCACGATGCTGCTCGGCGGCTATCCCTCCCAGGCGCAGACCGCCGACGACTGTCTTGCCTGCCACAACGATCCTGAACTGACTGCCGAGCGAAAGGGCAAAACTGTCTCGCTCTACGTGAATCCGAAAGTCCTTCTGTCGTCACCGCATGGCAAACATGCTTGTGTTTCCTGTCATGTGGGCTTCAATCCTGAAGAAATCCCGCATAAGGAACGCATTTCCCCAGTGCAGTGCACCAGTTGCCACAAAGATGCGGTTCGCGGTCACAAGTTCCATTCCTCAATGCTCGAAGCGGCCCGCGTGAAGGGCAACCTCCAACAACAGTGCAAGGAATGCCACGGAACGCACAACGTACAGGACACGAAGAAACCGTCTTCCTCCTTCCATGCATCGAATCAACTGAAAACCTGCGGGAAATGCCATGAGGACGCTGTAAAACACTATACGGCTTCCGATCATGGCAAGGCGTTCGCCAGCAAGGTCAAGGGCGCACCGACATGCATCACCTGCCACTCGAGCGAGATCACTTCCAACAGTTCATTGAGTAAAACCGAACTCAAGATCGTGCAGGAAAAACTGTGCTTGTCCTGCCATCTCGACGATGAGGACATACGCTCACGCACTTCCGTCAGTGCGGGTTTTATCAAGACCTACGATCATAGCGCGCATGGCATGTCCCTGCACAAGGGTAACGGCGATGCGGCCAATTGCGTGAATTGCCACGGCGCGCATCAGATGGCCAAGGGCAGTGATCCGGTTTCACTCGTTAACAGGCGCAATATTCCCACTACCTGCGGTGCCTGTCACGACGTCATCGCGAAGGAATTCGCAACCAGTTCGCACGGCGCCGCGCTGGCCAAAGGAGTACAAGACGCACCTTCATGCACCGATTGCCACGGGGAACACACCATCCTTTCTCCGTCCAATCCATTGTCGCCCGTCGCGCCGCGGAACGTCTCCGGCAAGGTTTGCACACCCTGTCACAGTTCGTTGCAACTTTCGGAGAAGTACGGCATTGCCAGCAATCGGATAAACACGTTCGAGGACAGCTACCATGGGCTCGCTATTCGCGGCGGTTCCCTGCAGGTGGCCAACTGCGCATCCTGCCATGGTGTACACAACATTCTCTCCTCCACCGATCCGCGGTCGCTTGTACACAAAGACAATCTTATCGCTACCTGCGGATCCTGTCACCCTGGAGCAAACGAGCGGTTTTCACAGGGGACGGTGCACATCGCCCTTGATTCGAAGGAAGAAGAACCTCTCCTGTACTGGATATCGACGCTGTATCTGATCCTCATTTTCGTAATCATCGGTGGAATGCTAGCCCATAACATTCTGGATTTCTACCGGAAATCGAAGAACAATCTGATGATGCGCCGCGGCTTGCTTCCATCGCATCACGTGCAGTCGCACCGCCTGTACGTCCGCATGACGGGTAATGAGCGCCTGCAGCACGTTTCACTGATGCTCTCGTTCTGGGTACTCGTAGTGACGGGTTTCATGCTGCGTTTCCCTGATGCCTGGTGGGTCAAGTTGATCAGCGACAACTTCTCCTCGGCCTTCGATTTCCGCAGCGTTATCCACCGTGTCGCCGCTGTCGTGATGGTGATCGCGAGCCTGTACCACGTGTACTATCTCGGCTTCACCAAGCGCGGACGGGAGCTGTTCATGGATTTACTGCCCAAGATCAGCGACCTTACGGAAGCCATCGCCATGCTCAAATACAACCTCGGTTTCTCGACAGTAAAACCGAAGTTCGGTCGCTTTTCCTACATCGAGAAGAGCGAATATTGGGCGCTCGTGTGGGGCACGCTGGTTATGGCCGCGACGGGCGTGTTCATGTGGTTCGACAACTACTTCATGGGCATCTTCTTCAAACTCGGCTACGACATCGCACGCACGGTCCACTACTATGAAGCGTGGCTCGCGACACTCGCCATCATCGTCTGGCATATTTACTTCGTGATGTTCAATCCCGATGTCTACCCGATGAACCTCGCATGGATCAAGGGTTCGCTTACGGAAGAGGAGATGCAGCACGAGCATCCTCGCGAACTTGAACAGATCCACGCCGCCGACAGCGAAAAGGAGGATGACGAGATCATCGTCATTTCGACGGAGGAAGATAAACCGGAAACGGATGCATGAACCCTATTAAAGGACGTTCGATGCCGAATCTCCATGCCAAGCAATCCATCGGCGCGGCGGGTGGGCTGTTCCTGACCATCGTGCTTTCGTTTCTGTTTCTTGCGATCGCCGCACCGGTGATGGCGCAGGACAACTCCGATTGTTATGCGTGCCATGATGACAAAGACCTTCACGGAACACGTAAAGGGAGGTCACGCTCCATGTTCGTCGACGGGCGCGTGGTGCAGAAGTCCGTGCATGGGAGTTTCGAATGCGTCATGTGCCATACCGATGTCAATCCCGACGATCTGCCACATGCCGATGATCTCGCGCCTGTGGATTGTTCACCCTGCCACGCGGAAGTCGCCGAGAAACAGGCGAAATCCCTGCACGGCAAGGCGTCCAGGCGGGGCGATCAACTCGCGCCGGTTTGCGTCAGTTGCCATGGCAGTCACAATATCGTCAAGCGCGACGATCCAAAGTCCCCGGTACGTCCATTCAACATCCCCTTTCTCTGCGGGAGTTGTCACAGGGAAGGTTCGCCGGTCACCAAACAGCGTGTGATTCATAAGGACAATATTCTCGAGAACTATTCCGAAAGTCTCCACGGCGAGGGTTTGCTAAAAAAAGGATTGGTAGTATCCGCAACCTGCGTCTCCTGCCATACGGCCCACGAGATGCTGCCGCACACGGATCCTGTTTCATCCATTGCGCGAAAAAATATCGCCAAAACTTGCGCAGTCTGCCACACCCAGATCGAGCAGGTTCACAAGAAGGTGATAAAAGGCGAACTCTGGGAGAAGCAGGCGCATCTGCTTCCGGCTTGCGTCGACTGTCATCAGCCGCACGAGATCCGCAATGTGTATTACGATCAGGGAATGGCCGACAAGCAGTGCCTTTCCTGCCATGAGAAACCCGGCCTCCGCAGCAGCGGAGGGAAGTCGATGCATGTCGATTACAACATGATCGGTCACTCCCGGCATAAAACCGTATCCTGCAGCCAATGCCATTCCGGCGTGAACCAGTCGCACAAACGTCCCTGCGACACGATTACGAAGCGTGTCGACTGTGCGAGCTGTCATACCGAACCCGGGGAACATTATGCCGCCAGCATTCACGGGAAGCAGCTCGTTCTTGGCGACCCCGACGCCCCTACCTGCGTTGAATGTCACGGCACGCATGGCGTCCTCGGGCAGAAGAACCCGAAATCGCCTACCTACCCGACACGCGTTCCAGCGCTCTGCGGCAAATGCCATCAGACAGGCAAAACAAGCGCCGCGCGGGTTACGAACAAACAAAACGTCGACGACTATTATCTCGAGAGCATTCACGGCCAGGGTTTGATGAAGAGTGGACTGGTCGTGACCGCGCAATGCTCCAACTGCCATACGGCGCACTCAGTGCAAAAGAGCGATCATCCCGCATCCAGCGTGCATCCGAACAATGTCGCATCCACGTGCGGGACCTGCCACCACGGCATCGAAGAAAAGTTCATGGAAAGCGTTCACAGCCGTCTCGCCAACAAGACGGACAAGGAACTGCCGACCTGCAACGACTGCCACAGCGCGCATACCATCCGCCGCGCCGACTCGGAGGGCTTCAAGCGCGATATCATGAGCAAATGCGGCCGCTGCCACGAACGCATCGCTGAAACCTATTTCGACACCTACCACGGCAAGGTATCGCGACTCGGTTACACCAAGACGGCGACATGCTACGATTGCCACGGCTCGCATGACATCCTTCCCGTCACCAATCCCAAATCGCATTTGAGCCGCGCAAACGTTGTCAAGACGTGTCAGAAATGTCATGCCGGTGCGAACCGGCGTTTCGCAGGTTATCTGACGCATGCCACGCATCACGACCCGGACAAGTATCCGTACCTTTTCTGGACGTTCTGGGGCATGACCTTGCTGCTGATTTCCACCTTCGTCATCGGGGGTATTCACACCCTCATGTGGTTGCCCCGGTCATTGCAGTGGCGCAAGCAGCTTCGAGAAATGGAGGAGGCCGGTGAGTTTGAGGAGGATGTTGATGACATGTATTCGGATCCGTCCAACGATTCCTTGTCATCCGGGGCTTCGGCCAGGACGGACGGGGATGACGCCTCCGGACCAGACGTCCCTCACGCAGCTGGCGATGATACCGGCAAGCACGAAAAGGAGCACAATTGATCCATGGCTGATATCCGGACTCCACGAAGCCCGCGGCAGTTCCAGCGCTTTACACGCCTTGAGCGGCTGTTACACATACTGATGATCGTCAGCTTCATCAGCCTGGCGCTCACAGGCCTGACGCTGAAGTTCTCCTACACCGGCTGGGCCGTCATCATGGCGAAGATGCTCGGCGGCTTCGAATTCGCCGGGTTTATTCACCGTACCGCCGCGGTGATCATGTTCGGCGTCTTCGTCACGCATCTCTACGACCTTTCCGTGAAGAAGCGAAAGGAGTACGGCGGCTGGAAGCGCTTGCTGACCAGCGAGAACAGCATGTTGCCGAGAAAAAAGGATTGGCAGGATTTTACCGGCTCACTCAGGTGGTTCGTCGGCAAGGGACCCCGGCCACAATACGGCCGCTGGACGTACTGGGAGAAGTTCGATTACTTCGCCGTTTTCTGGGGCATCTTCGTTATCGGTTCCACCGGTCTTCTACTCTGGTTTTCCGAAATCTTCACGCTGCTGCTCCCAGGATGGATGATCAACGTCGCCACAATCATTCACAGTGACGAGGCCCTGCTTGCGACGGGTTTCATTTTCACCGTGCATTTTTTCAACACGCATCTCCGTCCCGAGAAATTTCCGATGGATCTCGTGATCTTCACCGGACGCATGCCGCTCCACGAGTTGAAGCTGGACAAACCGCTTGAATACGAGAAACTGAAAAAAGAAGGCAAGCTCGAAGAAATGCTCGTCGAGGCCTACCCGCCCGTCGTCATACGCGCTATTCACACTTTTGGCTGGACCGCGCTCATCATCGGTTTCAGCATGGTCATCTGGATCGTGTACGCAATGGTCTTCGCCTATCAGTGATCCCGAATGATTTCCCTGTACGTACGACAATGGCCTCGAATAGAGGCCATTGTTTTACCTGGATGCGAAGGGACGATCGTGAAGTGCCGACCACTGTGGGCGGGATGCCTCCCCTCCAGCTCACGACAGAATATATGACAGAGCAATACTCACCAACAGTATCAGCAGCACGGCAAGCGAGATCAGCGTGTAACGACGATCATGCTCGCGTGCGAACATCCAGGCCGTCATCGCGACACGGGCGATCGGAGTGAACATGAGCAGGATGAGACCGAAATAGAGATAGATGAAGGGATTCAACGGAGATACGCCATCACCGGAGAGCAACCGGCGCCACATCACTGTCACGTCCAGGATATCGTGCCAGGCCGGTTGCGCCGCATAAAGCAGGAAACCCAGCAAAAGAAATACTCCGCTCGCGATGACGCCGGCGCGCAGCAGCAAACTGACCTTGTGCTCGCGAATGTGGTCGCTATCGTGATCGTGAGGGGGCATCAGAAAAACATCCGAATTGCTGTCGCAAGCATGAGCAGTATGAACAGTACGATGATGTTCGCGGAGCGGATTTTCGCGCCGATGCGCGTGCCCAGCAGTGAACCGCCCAGCACGCCCAGCACCGCCGCGGCGGTGTACAACGGATTGACATGACCGTGCGAGAAGTAGATAAACGCGCTCGCCGCGGCCGTTACACCGATCATGAAATTGCTCGTCGCAGTCGCCGCCTTCATCGGCACACCGCAGACCAGGTGCATCACCGGTACCTTGACCAATCCACCGCCAACGCCCAGCAAGCCGCTGAGCTTGCCCGCCACGAACGAGACCAGCATGGCGGCGGACAATCGACGCACACTGTATTCAATGGTTCGTTGGTCTGCTTCATCGAAGTACCGGCCGTGGATACCGAGTGAGGGATCGTAGGAGATCAAGGCGGTACTGCCCTTGCGCATCTTGCTGATCATCACTCCCGACATGAAGAGAAGGAATACCGCGAAAAATTTTTTCAGCGTCTCACCGGGAAGCTGATTCGCCAACAGTCCGCCAATCACCGCGCCGATGGTCGTCATCACCTCGAGCGACATGCCAAGCCGGATATTGCTGATCCCTTTATCAACATACACGGAGGCTGAAGCGCTCGAGGTCGCGATGATGGTGATCACGCTCGCCGCCACGGCCTCGTGCATCGGCAGTCCAAAGCCGATCACCAATACCGGAATGAGAAAGATTCCCCCGCCGATGCCGAGCAGCGCGCCGAGCACCCCGGTCAGAACACCGGAGAGAGCGACAAGAAGAAATGTGATCGGAGACATGGGCGACGGTGTCGAAATGCGATTGCTGGGGTGAGGGACCGGGCTTCGGTTCGAACACGTAACGACGTTTTATAATATCGTGTGAATCAGTGTGAAATTCAACCGATGCGTCCGTTGCAGGTGTGCGACAAATTTGTCGTGAGCGTATCAATAACCGATCATGGTGTCGGAGTT
>CAYJMN010000039.1:0-50777 GCA_964371045.1 uncultured Chromatiales bacterium
CGGCTGTCAGAAGTCAAGAGCTTAAGTTAGCGCCTATGCCCCTGCCCCTCTCCCACAGGGAGAGGGAATTCACACCTATAAAGATGGAGTCATCGTTATCCAATGCCGGGTCTACCCCTCTCCCGTTGGGAGGGGGCCGGGGGGGGGGTGAGTTGATTAAGGCAGAATGGAGTATCCCAGCCTATTTTGCATGATGTCATTAGCAGGGCCGCCACGGTATGGTCGTTCGTAATTGCATTAAGCGTCACATGGCGGCGTCTCGCAGGTCGCAGACTCGCCGCGGCGAGGTGAGTTGTTCGAGAGCCACAGAGGCCGGGGTCGTGGCGGTGAGTTTATGAGATCAGGCCTATTCAAGCCGATTTTACAAGATGTTATAAGAAGGAGCCACCGCAAAAAAAAACCCGGTAATTGCGAAATCCCTCTTCGGCTGCGTCTCGAAGGGTGATTGGCCAGCAAATCTTCTCGAGTCTCCTCGTGCGTTACGGAACGAATCACCCTTCGAGACGCCGCCGACCCACGCTCACGGAGCCACGGATACTCACACCACGGCGGCCCTCAGGGTGACGACGTTTGCTGGCGTCGCTATAACCTCATGTCATCTACGAAATGGACCGGTGCGAAGCGCAGGTGGGCACACTCAGCATGACGAGCTTGGTTGGCGGAGATCCGTACCCAGATGTCATCCACGAATTGGACCGGTGCGCGGCGCTATTAGGAACGATCGGAATGACCGCGCTTATTTTTTTCCCTCGTTTCCTTTTCGACTCCTCGTATTTTTCTGCCTTTGATCTGGTTTCCTGCTTCTGCTGTTTTCATCGCGATTGCCTTTCAGCATCTCGTTTCCTCTACTGCTCTTGTTGCCTCGCACCGCATCGGGACCTCTGCCACTCTTCTGCATCCTTTGCTGCTTGATCGCCTTGCCGTGCTCCGGATGGCCCTTGACGATAAAATATTTTGGGTCCCGGCTGTCGCGGATAATGGTCTGACCGCGCCGCCCTTTGTAGGAAATGTATTTGGCGCGGTATGATTTGTGATTTCGCCAGGGTTCTTTTTCGTTCACGACGACTTTATAGGAGTTGTACACGTCGAAATGAGCGTAGCTGCCGGGCAGACGCGTGGCGCTTATCCACCGCCCACCACCGTAATAATAATATCGATGCCCGGGGACGTAGTAATAGACCTCGGTATCCGGAAAATAATAGTATTCGACATAATCGTACCCGATTGGGCCCCACACAGGCTGCGAACCAAGGTTGATTGTTACCTGTACCTGTCCCACAGCCGGACCGGTGGTCGAAATGAGTAACGCGACGAGTATAAGCAATGCATATCGCATGGTATTCCTCCTTTATCCAAATAGTGCGTATTCCGGGTTGTATCTGCACCGGTATCGACGAACGTACACCGAAGCGTAACGGAACTCCTGAAAAGAGCTCCATTTTTGACACGTCTGGTACCAGTTAATCGTCTTCATTCACGGCCGACGTATGCGCAGGTTATGTGTTTCTGACCGTTAAAGGGTAACAAAAAAACTTGACAATGGGTTCAGATACGCAAATTCTTCATCTAAATGCATTGATTTCGTACGCGGTTCTGTGTGTTTATACCCGGGTTGCGTCGTGGGCCAGACCCCACAATCCTGAAATCTGGGATTTGCGGGGAATAAGGATTGCGCATTCCTTAGAAAACGCAAGGTTCCACCGCGGGAACGGAATCGGGATGAACGTCTGGTGAGGTGATCCGAAGCGATAATTCATCTCGCGTTGCGAGTCGGATTCTGTTGCTCGCCCTGTCCAATTCCACCTCATGGGTTTCCGGAAAGCCGTATGCGATCTCAGGCACGTCGAGAAACCGAAGACGCGTCGCTCCGACTCTCTCCAATGCGTACATGCATAGCCGCCAAGTAGTTGCCCGCTAGATCTCTGAAAGAATGAAGATAATAACACTTGCGTATCTCATGCATCTTCACGTTATTATGAGAAATTGGTCTATTTATCCACTCCTACTCGCATAAGGAATCCGGAAATGGTCCGAACGCATCTTCTCCTGACGGCCGTCATGGTCGCATGCATTTCATCGCAATTGTTTTCACAAGATCTTGACAAGGGGTATATCAGCGCCTTCGGTTGGGGAATTGCCGCCGTCGCTCAGGATCAGGCCCCCGCCTTCGCGCAATACGATTCGAAGCTCTTTCATTTCAGGGACGGGAAATTCTACATCACTGCCGGAGAGAACCAGGATCTGCACTGCCGTTTTCTTCTCAAGGGCGGAAAAACCTACAGCCAGTATCTGAGCGCTCTGAAAAAATCGACGGGAAAGAAAACCGCGACCCTGAAGAACGAGTACCTCCGCACGATGTTCTACGTCTCCCACGACGAAGCCGGCAGCCAGTTGTACACGCAATGGCCTGCTTCTCCGAAAGACCTCCCGCAATGGAAGGAGATAGCGACGAACGAGACCAACTACGCTCCGGCAGCGGAATGGGTATCGAGCCGTTTTACGCTGCTTGAAGAGCGGGCGGACATGACCGCGCTTATTTCCTGGATGAACCGGGCCCGGCCGGGCTGGAAAATCTACGTCGTGCACGTAGCCGGTTACCGGCGCGAGGCACCGGAACTCAAGTACTACGACAAAGCGGAGCTGCGCTGGATGATTCCCCTGGAATACGTCGACACCGAACCGCTGGCTGTGGCGACCATCGAAGTGGAGAAATCGACCAACCCCATGCTCGCCTGGAGCTATGTGATCGACGCCATACCCGCGGCACAGGAAGGCGTAAAGGACGGAGTGATGAAGATTCTGAAGGATGGTGTTCCGACGACGACCTTCAAGTTCGGCATCAAGTACGACTACCTGAATCAGGTGACGAAATTGCACAATTTCTATGTGCATTATGAATACGAGGATGGTCAGGTGATCGGCGGGTTCCACGCTGGCGGTGTTCCGACCATCGAAACAGGCATTCAGAATACGTTCTACGAAGCCATCGGCAGGGCGCTGTTCGAAGAGAAGCTGCGTTAGTACAGGATAGCAGCATCCCTGAAACGCAGAACGAAATGGCGACCGGAAGGCCGCCATTTCCATGTTTTCTTGATAAAGTCCGCTCACCGGATGCGTCGAACCGCGGCAGGCCGGTTCAGGCGACCGTCGCCTATGCCGCCGAGCCCGAGCGTGCGCCAGGCTCTCCGATTTCCGCTATAGCAAGTCAGTCCACAGAATGCCCGGGAATGCCGCGTTCATATCACCGACGCTGCTGAGGCGTGCCGTGCAGCGATGACCTGCGGTGCATATTACCGATACCCGTCCTGCCTGAAAACGGTAGCGACCACTGTCGCTCGATGTTGAGGCAAGGCCGCCGAATGACGGCGTGCCGCTGCTGCATTTGAGGCGACGCTGCAAGGCCAAAGCAAGCGTTGTGTACTCATGGAGCAGCGTACCTGGTCGAAGATAATGCACGCAGTCGGATATGTGGGAATCGTGTACGGAATGGAGGCAGCCGACTGTTATCCCTCCGCCCCATCGAACAGCTTGCCAGGTGTGGCCTGTGCGGAGAGCGGTACGACTTCGACGCGGTCGCTCAAGGAGTAGCGCCTGGAGCCCGGGTATACCACCGTCACCCGCTCGAGACCGAGGTCCTCCATTGCGATGCGTATCGATGGCGTGAGTGTTGGCGCATCGCCGCGCTTGCACTCTACACCGAAGAGTTTGTCGCCCCGCCGCAGCAACAGGTCTATTTCGGCACCCTGATGCGTGGCCCAGAACCAAGCATCGTCATGCGCTTCGGCGGCCACACCATGAAAATCCCGCATCAGGCAATCATTTTTCATGGTGGTTTCAAGCGTCCACAAAGAGTTACGCTTTCGCCAGCTGTCTGCGCAGCCAAGGCTGTTCCCGCCCCGTATCGCGGAGAGATTGACGCTTACGAACTGTTCTGGATAGTACCCCCGGGGTGACTCGAACACCCGACCTGCGGTTTAGGAAACCGTCGCTCTATCCACCTGAGCTACGGGGGCGGATAGCATTGAAATGTACTGCATTTCAGGATGAATCGCCAGTGGGAATTGTGCCAGGGGACGCTCCGACGCCCGCGTCACCACCATCCCCGAGCTGTTGGAATCCGATGGCGGAAGAGTGTATATTGCTCGCAATAATACAATGCCGATATGTCCCTTCACAGGAACATAGAATCTGCTCCACCGAGAAAGACCGACGGATTTCTCCCGCGCGTCCGTCGTTCCCGGTCACGCATCCTCCTTCTCGAGCTGCCCGCCGTGCTTGTTGCTTGGCCGGAAGCAGCCCGGCAGATCTCCTTTCGGGAGGACTGCGACTCCACGAAATTCGCCTCGCGCGGGTTTTACGATAACAATCCACCGACCATCGCCACATCGGTAATCGACGCCGGCACATGCGGTCATGCGACGCATGACAGTACTGCATTGAGATCGTACCTTCGCAGTGCCATCTGATTCATTCTCGTCTGTCCTCTCCCGGGTACGCGTTCGGTGAGGCATCGGTGCTGATACATGAATGTCTTGATCATATAACATCGATGCATCGCCCGTTTCGATGCATCCCGATCCATTATTCAATTACATGGAGACCAACATGCGCACATGGACAGTGGTTTTCTTCGTCATTCTGTCGCTCACTGCTGTCGTCCCCGGTTTTTGTCAGATCCCCAGGACAATCAGCTATCAGGGCGTGCTGACCGATGCGTCCGGCACACCTGTACCCGACGGAAGCTATACGCTCAACCTGACGCTCTTCGACGTCCCGACCGGCGGTACGCGTTCATGGTACGAACAGCAGGTCGTAACGACCTCGAAAGGGGTTTTCAACGCGCAGCTCGGCACCATGACTCCCCTCCGGCTGCTGTTCGACAGACCGCTGTGGCTCGCTCTTTCGGTGAACAGCGGACCCGATCTCGTCCCACGCATCCCGCTTGCCTCTGCTTCGACGGCGTTCCGGGCGATACGCGCGGATACTGCCGACGATGCCCGATCCGTCAACGGGTTCAGTGCAAGCGCCAGCCCGGCGGCGAACAAGATCCTGCCGCTCGATGCCGGCGGAAAGTTCCCCGCATCCGCCATCCCCGGCGTACCCGCCGTCATAGATGACGGTTCGATAACCGCACCGAAAATTGCGGCCGATCAGATCGTGAAGAGCATCAACACGCTGCATGACGATGTGACATTGGCAGCCGGAAGCAACGTCTCTATCACACCCTCGGGGAACACGCTCACCATATCCGCGACGCCGGGCGGAGGAGGCGGCGACATCACAGCAGTACAGGCGGGTGGTGGGCTCACCGGCGGTGGAACCGCGGGTGACGTGACGCTCGCTATCGACCAAAACGGCGTCACCGCGAATCACCTTGCTAACGGTGCGGTCGTGCGCAGCATCAATGCCGTGACGGACTACGTGATTCTGCAGGCAGGGAGCAACGTGCAGATCAACGAGGCCGGAAGCACGATCACCATTTCCGCGACGCCGGGTGGCGGCGGAGGCGACATCACCGCGGTGAATACTGCCGCAGGCTCCGGATTGCTGGGTGGCGTGCAGGCAGGCGATGCGGACCTCTCTCTTGCGGATTTCGGCGTCACTACGCAACGGCTAGCAAACGGTTCGGTGACCGGGCAAAAGTTCGCTCTCCCTGTAGATATCACCGGAAACACATCCCCGCAAGCGCTGTTCAATGTGAGCAATACCGGCAATGGCACAGGCGCCGATATCAGAGCCACGTCAGCGCGCGGATTATTCGTGCAAAGCGCCGGTGACGATGCCATACGTGCCAACGCGCAAAGCGCTGGTCGCGCAGCCGTCGCCGGAACTAATGCCGGCAACAGTAATGAAGGCGAGCTTGCAGGGGCGCATGGAGGCGTTTTCGGATCAAGCGCAGCAGGATCGGGTGTACACGGCGAGACGACGAGCGGTGTGGGCGTGCTAGGATTGACCAGCGGCGCTCCTTCACAGACCCTGACCATCCCCGTTGCGGTGAATGGACGGGCCGGCAGCGGCAGGATCGGTGTGGCGGGAATCACAACCGATCATATAGGAGTCCACGGGCACAATATCGCATCGGGCAGCTACGGAAACATCGGTACAATCACCGCAGGAGTTGCTGGGTACAGCGCGTCGGCGTCCGGCGTCTACGGCGAAGGCAACCCCGGGGTGAGAGGAGCGAGCAACACCGGGGATGGCGTTCGAGGTACGACGAGCGCCGCGAGCGGAATGTGGGCTGGTGTTTCCGGAGAGAGCACCAATCGATACGGCGTTTTCGGGATAAGCACGAACAACGACGGCACCCGAGGACAATCGAGTGGTGGAACCTCCTCCGGCGTTTTCGGTGTATCGACTAATAACTCCGGATATGGCGTTTATGGAAATAATACCTCAACAACGGCACTCGGTTATCTTGCATCGCAATATGGCGCATGGGGAAAACGCGGCGACTACGAAGGCATGCTCGGCTTCAGCGACGGCGGGGTCTTTGGACGACACATCCCGACGAACAATTACGGCTATCTCGGTATGTTGAATTATGCAGGACTCTTCTCCGGAAATGTACAGATAAGCGGCAACCTCTCGAAAAGCAGCGGTAGTTTTAAAATCGATCATCCGCTCGATCCCGAAAACAAGTATCTCTACCACTCCTTCGTCGAATCTCCCGATATGATGAACGTCTACAACGGCATCGCCATACTCGACGCCAACGGCGAGGCGACCGTGCCGCTGCCGACATATTTCGAGGCGCTCAACAAGGACTTCCGGTATCAGCTCACCTGTGTGGGCGGGTACGCGCCGGTATATATCGCGGGGGAAGTGGCGAACAATTCCTTCCGTATCGCCGGCGGAAAGGCCGGGCTGAAAGTCTCGTGGCAGGTGACGGGAATCCGACAGGATGCGTACGCGAAAGCCCATCCGATCGCGCCCGAAGTCGAGAAACCCGCCCACGAGCGCGGGTGGTATCTACACCCCGTCGAACACGGCGCTTCACCGTCCCGCAACCTCTCGAATCGCGAGCTGGAACAGGTCCTTCGCGAGTACGACCACCAGATACACCGCAACGAGCAGCTCACGGTGCGCCCATGAACGCGATCTTCCTCTCCGTGGTCATGTTGTTTCTGCTTCTCGCCCCCGGCGAGTGCCTCCATGCGCAATGGCGCGTCCCTCGTTCCGTGCCGGCATGCGGTGGCCTGACAATGGCGGGTGGCAGTTATACAGTGTTATCAACTATCGGCCAGACGATCATCGGGCGCGTGTCCGTCGGTTCGGACAACGCGCAGTTCGGCTTCTGGCACACGTTTTCGTCGATTGCGGTCCCTGTCGAAGCTCTCCAGGGCGAGCCGACTTCGTTCGAGTTGGGCAACTTCCCGAATCCGTTCAGCGGCAGCACGACGATTCGCTTCACCCTTGCGCATGCCACGCGCGTTGTGCTCGAAGCGTACGATCCACTCGGTCGAAAGCTCGCGACGATCGCAGATGGTTTTTTCGATGCAGGCAGACACGACATCGTCTTCGAAACGCCGGAAACGACAGCGCAAAGCGCCTCGCGTTTCCTGTACGTGGTGATGAAGACGCCCTCGTCCATCCGGACATTGCCGGTAGCCGTGCTCGTCCGGTAGCCGCGAGCGCCAACTGTTGCGGGCGATCGTGAAGTGTGCCCCGTATTCGTCCGTTCGAAATATCAGACCATAACGGCAACCGGCGTTCTTCTTCCGCTTCGCCGATTGCCGTGCGTCACAAGCGTCCACCGCGGTCCGCTCCGTGGCGGACGCGGGGAACGATGCAAGCACGGGCAATGTCGCCGAGCCCGTCTCGGCGACAACGTCCATCAGAATCGAGCTCTCCCGAGGTCGCCACGAAGCGCATCCTGCATTTCTTCGGTCTTCTCTTCCCTTCGCTTCTGCGATGCACGTCACGAAGTCTCCACCACGGATGAGTGAGCGCGCGTGGGCCTGTCAGCGTTTGAACATGTATTCTGTGATCCCATTCCAGATATGACGATGGAACGACGGATTCTCCCAGAAATCATTGTAAAAAGTGATAGGATTTCATTCCATATTCAGGGGGAGCATTCAGATTTTTCAACCTTTTCGGGACCAACCACACTATTCGGATAGCCGTCGGGCTATGCACCTGAATACCGGGGTGGATAATCTTTACATGTACGATAAAGCCATGGAATGTGAAATGACAGCTCTTCCGAAAACGCATCGCGAATTGCGTCATAATTATGTACCAGGTGCAAGCGATAAGCAAGCGACGCACAAGAAGCGCTCCTGGCACTCTCTGCGGCGACGATGGATCTCCGTATCGCGCTATGGATTCGTCAACGGCGCCGCCGTCCTTTTCGGTGAAAAGGGCCATCGCATGAAAATGGGCATCTGACGTATCTTACTTCTTCCTCCGATGTTGACTTTCATAAGAAAAAAAGGCAAGTTGGCTGGAGATTCTCCATACAAGACTAATTAGCCACCACGCGAGGACCGAAGTCATGAAGATCTTCATCATCTGCACCTCCATGCTCCTTTTCTATGCGGCTGTTACGAAGGCGCAGGACATCGAAGCAACGCTCGCCGGCAACACCACGACGCAGGGATTCACGGTCAAGAGCAACGCCGGCACGCCGCTGTTCACCGTTCGGGGAGACGGTAAAATCGGACTCGGTATTCTCAATCCCGATGTGCTGCTGCACGTGGCAGGACAAGTGAAGATCACCGGCGGCACGCCCGGCGCGGGAAAGGTGCTGACCTCCGATGCGAATGGCCTTGCGGCATGGACGATGCTCTCGTCGTTGCCACCGAGCGGGCCTGCGGGAGGTGATCTCACAGGTACGTATCCCAACCCGGTGATCGCGAACAACACTGTTACATCGTTAAAAATCACCGATGGCGATGTGGCCACGGCGGACATGGCGGACAATGCGGTCACCTCGGGAAAGATCCTCGACTTGGCAGTCACCACTGCGGACCTGGCGGACAATGCTGTCACGACGGCGAAAATCGCCGATGGGACGATCGTGACCAGCGATCTCGCCGATGCGGCGGTGACGGCTGCCAAGATCGGTGGGACAGGCGCCACCTCCGGTCAGGTGCTGCGATACAACGGCAGCAGCGTTGCCTGGGCGACGCCTGCTTCAGGCGGGGGCACGCTCGACCAGGCATACGACCAGGGCGGCGCGGGCGCGGGTCGCACGATCACCGCCGATGCGGGGGCGGTGGTAATTGCCGGAGTGGACGGTTTACTCGTGACAGGAGAAGGCACCACGCAGGGTACTATACCGGCAAGCGGAGCAGGAGCACGGATGATGTGGTATCCAAAGAAACGTGCATTCCGAGTTGGATACGCGATTGGAACGGAATGGGATGATGCGAACATCGGCCTCTACTCTACCGCGATGGGAGCCAACACAACCGCCAGCGGCCTATACTCCACCGCTATGGGACGCGAAACAACCGCCGACGACAGCTACTCGACCGCGATGGGATGGGGCACAACCGCCAGTGAGGACTACTCCACCGCGATGGGATACAACACAACCGCCAGCGGCAACAGCTCCACCGCGATGGGATCCAACACAACCGCCAGCGAGAACAGCTCCACCGCGATGGGATCCAACACAACCGCCAGCGGCGACTTTTCCACCGCGATGGGGTCCCACACAACCGCCAGCGGCCTCCGATCCACCGCGATGGGAAGTTACGCGAGTACCGGAGGGTATGCGGGTACCATGGCGATTGGAGATAACAGCACGACCAACGTCCTGACGAATACCGCTGCGAACCAATGGATAGCGCGATTTGCCGGAGGCATCCGCTTCTACACCAATGCAGCCGCAACGACCGGCGCCTATATGAATGGCAGTGTGAGCGGTTGGACGAATTTCTGCGACAGAAATAAAAAGGAGAATTTTACAGCTATCGATGGAGAATCCATCCTTGCACGGCTGCGTGCCGTCCCCGTCTCCGAATGGAATTACAAAGGTACGGAGGCGTCTGTCCGCTACATTGGCCCCATGGCGCAAGACTTCTGGCAGGCCTTTCATCTTGGCGGCACGGACAGCCTGGGCATAAACAGCATCTCGATCGACGGCGTGAACATGGCGGCGATACAGGCTCTGGAAAAACGGACGGAGGAACTGAACAAGAAGACGGCGGAGCTGCAGCAAAAGACGGATGAGATTGCACTGTTGAAAGCAAAAATATCCTCGTTTGAAAATGCGCAGGCACAGTACGCTGCTCAGGCGGCCGAAGTACGCCAACTCAGGAACGACCTCACCGCACTCAAAGATCTCCTTACGGTAAAATCCTCTGTCGGAAACACTAACCATGCATCGCTCGAAGCGGGCAAGTGAAACGAGGCCCGTCATGAAAACACCATTGATTTTCCTTGCGTGCGCTTTGATCGCAGCTTCCACCGCATTCGCGCAGCTCGGCGACATCACCATTCCCACCGGCGCGGAAATCACCGTGCCTGCACTGGCGCAGCTCTGCGCGGACCGCTACTATGCGAACAATCCCGGCTACGGCACGTTGAGCTACGGGAACGATCCCGCGCGCATCTGCGGGCCCGTCATCCCCGTGGAATTCCTCAGCCTCTCGGCACACCATCTCAACGGCAACGTCACCGTACTGTGGAGGACAGTTTCCGAAACCAATTGCGCGGGGTACGAGGTGCAGCGTTCGCCTGACAAGGCATTGTGGCAACCCGCGGGTTATGTCCCCGGCCACGGCACGACTGCGCAGGAATTCGCATACAGCTACGTGGACGCGCTCCCTCCCGGCATCCCAACCGCGCGGACGCTTTTCTACCGCCTCAGGCAAATCGATTACGATGGCACGTTCGCATACTCGCCCGTAGTGGAGGTCAGCATCGGCGCTGCGCCGCATACGCTTGCGCTGCATGCCCCCTATCCCAACCCCGCGTCGGACCGCATCACTGTACGCTACATACTGCCGGATGCCCGGTCCGCGCGTATTGCCGTGTACGCGATGACGGGGCAGGAAATGATATCCATCGGAGGGGGCGAACTCTCCAGTGCCGGAGAGCATCTCCGCTCGGTGAATATGTCCTCTCTTGCGCCGGGTGGGTATCTCGTCGTGCTCCTCACGGGCGACACACGCCTCGTACGGCCGTTCGTCGTGCGGCGGTGAGGGTGTGCGAAGCTTGCTGCTGCGCGCGGCCGTCGTCACCGATCCACGCGTCGCGACTATTCCCCAGCGTTACCGGGCGCTCCCGCTCATCAGTGACGCTGTGTGCGCGGAAGGTTGCATGGTGTGCATGGAGTCCTGTCCGACGGCTGCCATACAACGCGATCCCGTGCGTATCGACCTCGAGCGCTGCGTATTCTGCGGCGTATGCGAGGAGGTTTGTCCCGAGCACACCATCACCTTCACGCCGGATTACCGCATGGGATCGGATTCGCGGGAAGGACTCATCGTCACGCGTGAAGCGTCGCACATTGCTCCGCAACAGGCGTCCGCGCGCATCCGCTCATATTTCGGATCATCGCTGAAGCTTCGGCAGGTCTCTGCTGGGAGCTACAACGGCTGCGAGCTGGAACTGAATGCGCTGGGCAATGTGAATTTCGATATGGGACGCTACGGTATTGAATTCGTCGCTTCCCCCGGCATGCGGACGGCATCGTCATTACCGGACCGATCACCCGCGCAATGGCTGCGCCGCTCGATCTCTGCATCGAGGCCGTACCGCATCCGCGCATCATCATCCTCACAGGCGCCTGCGCGATCTCGGGCGGCATCTTCGAGCACTCCCCCGAGATCGACCGTGGAGTACTGGACCGCGAATCGATCGATTTGTTCGTCCCGGGTTGTCCCCCGCACCCGCTGACCTTCATCAACGCCCTGCTCGACTGGCTGGGGAAACGGTCGTAGGGGGGGGGGCCTGCAAATATTTTCGGTCGTGTTTCAAGGAGGCGGTTGGTGATTTGTGGGATGGAAGGTAGGGACCCATGTAATGGTTTGAATTTCGGTTTCAGGTACATCATCAGGTGTTCCCAAGTATTATTGTAACGGATCTCACATTCAGGTAACCGGGTAGACATCGGGCTACGCACCTGATTACAGTGGGCTAATCGCAGTGAGATGTTCTGAATTTGGGGACAAATCGTCAGAGGAAGGGTACATGGCCATAATTGCAGATCTTCATTCTATTCTCACTCCCATTCGATGTCTCGTGGTCTCCCATTTTGAGCCTCTGTGTTGAAACCACCTTTCAATAGAATCGAACGCGAGTATTGTAAAGAAAGTGAGTTATGAGTGATGAAATGCATTTTATCCTCACGCCCGGTTCAGTTGTACTGTTCCTCACGCAAATACAGAGAGTGACGAAAATGATTTATGTTGTGAAACAAAGGGCTCCTAACCTGAATATTCAATGAAGCTTAAATTTGTCTTTCTCATCAAGATGTCATAAATTTTCATTTTGTATATTTTGGACGCTGATATTACCGCAGAGCATATTTGAATATCACAATCACACATCGGGCGATAACGATGAAATCGTTCTACATCATTACACTTTTACTCATCGGCTGCTCCCAACCTCACGCTCCATGGGTCTTTCGTGGTCAAACTCCTGCAATTCCAATCACGGTAGAGTGGGACGGTAACTCCGCATCAGGGACGGGCTTCTTTGTTGAAAGAAAAGGATACACTTTCCTAGTAACTTGTGCACATGTGATCTTTCACGAGATTGATGCCACTGAACCATCACAACTTCTTCTTCATTCCGCAAGCCACGCCCCAGCAGAACGGCTCATTCTAACTTTGCCCATCGACGATCTTTACTCATGGGCTGTTATGGATTTTGCAAAAGAAGTACGTTCTGGCAGTCCTAATCGAGCCTTTCATCATAAAGGCCGGTCCTGGGTGGCTGATTTTTACCATGGAATTAGCACAGTTGTAGAACTAACGGACGGAAGCAGCACCGCTTTCCATTATACATACGTATGGGGAAATCGCGATTTCGCAACCGGCACCTTCAACTACGAAATTGATATCAGTGTAATCCCGATACAATTACCAATGATAATTCAGTACGAAGACGAACAATTGCCAATTCTGTCAATTATAATCTTTAATATAGATGACGCTCGTAATCCAGCCGAGATACGTGTAGGCGAAGACATCTACCTTGCAGGGTATCCAAATGGCATAGGTACGAAAAGGAATGGGGACTACAGTCTGACGGATCGCCTATACCATCCGATTACACGTAAAGGTATTATTTCACGAACAGCTTTGACATACCTGAACTTTGACATCTACTCGGTAGGAGGCGATTCTGGAAGCCCAGTTTACGATGAAGACAACGAATTGGTCGGAATAGTTTCATCTACAATTTACACGAATCTACCAATTGTGCTTTATGAAACCGTCCTCGATACTATACCTCAAACAAACAAAACCATGGTTGGCGATTCTGTTGTTAGCACAACCCGGATGGGAGTTGTTCCTCGTGTAATTGAGCACAAGTACACACAAAGCATGCTGAGTGCAATTACGACAGGAAACTATGCTAAACAGATACAGATGGCCTGCGATTCGGCCATCGCCAAAGGTCTTTGTAAATAGTTCTTTCCTAGCGGCGAAGCGAGTACACACTGATATCGATCCCTCAGGTGGCATCCTATCACACCTGACACTTGTCGCTGGATCGTTGGTGGTAAGTGCGAAGTTCAATGTGATCCATTTCGTGCAGATATGTAGTGGGATCATGGTTTGGAGAATATAGTTACCAGCTTCGCCACATACACTACCTCTTGAATCGTTTTGTGAATTCTTGCAAATTCATATTCAGCAATTGACTGAGCAGGGACAGATTCGACTACCACGCCATCTTTCCAGAACAGAGGGACACCACCACAATCAGCAGGCCATTGGACTCTTTGTGCACGGACACCTGTAAACACAAAGACAGTCACAGTCTGGTTTGAGTTCTTGCCTTCAAAGTTCACTTTCAGAACTCCATTCTTTTGATCTACCAGGTTGATTGTGAAATTATCAAGTACGTCCCAATTAAGCGTCACTTCATCCTTATCATCCGGCTTCTCCACGATTGCTGAGTAGATCATTGGAGCACCAATACTAATTCCGTCTTCCTTCATTGTCAGAAACGGTTCTTTTCGAAGAGGACTCTTGAAGGACATGTTTCCCCAGCTGAGCTCAAGAAGCTGTCCGAATCCTTGGTCTTTCCGAACCATTCCATGGATCAAACGATACTCATCTCCCTTTGCGCCTCGACTATCAAAGTTCCACTCCATCCAACGGTTACCATTGTTGTCCTTGTAATCGTTCTCCAAACTGAAGTAAATGCTCTGTTTCAATGAATCGAAGTCAGGCGAGAATATATTGTTGATTCCCCAGAATGCAACATCATTGGAGTTCATTCCAATAGTGTCTTTTCTCGTCATCATGGTGTAATTCATCTGGTCATTCTTTACATCAACAAAAATGTGAGAGTCTTTAGTCTCATGAGTGACCTTCGATGTACCACATCCCGTGCTAAAGACCAGTCCCAAGAACAGAATCGACGAATAACGCACTATTTGTCTCCGTATTTAACAGTATGGTGGATATTTTATATTGTTTATATGTAGACTGAGCTTAATACTTGCCTGATTCCGTGAGATAAATATGGGGTCATCCTCGTTGGAACCAGTGTTTATAGGGTTATGTTGTATGTGAGATCCTATCCACAATCTCACCCAACAGGTATGAAAACACTACTCGAACTCACCGACCAAAAACTTACAAGTCACGCTGGTCTCGCCCTGATCGCGCCCTATTTGAAGAATAAAGAGTTTCGCAGCAGTATATGCTTAGCATCTCGCGTGAAAAAGCTTTCAGGCGTCATTAGCGATGTGGATATCATCTGCTGCTGGATCGCGCTGCTTGCTTTGGGGAAGAATGATTACGAAAATATTGAGGAATATCGCGAAGACGAGAACTTCAAATTGATGCTTGACCTTCAGGATGTTCCATCATCCTCCTGTTTGTGGCAACGTATCGAAGGTCTTCCAGAAACTCTCTCGGCGATTCTCCGAGATTTCAACCGGGCGATAATTGCAGGAGCATTCGAACTTGCAAAGGATCACCCCAAGAGCGCACGCAACTATCAAGAGTCGGTTACCATCGATGATACCGCTTACGCGGTCATCGATAGTGATGTGTCGGTTCTCGACAACTCCGGATCCCGCAAGGAAGGCGTCTCGTGGACCTACAAGAAATGTGATGGGTATGCGCCGATGTTCAGCTACGTGGGTGCCAGCGGTTACATGCTTAATTGCGAACTGCGCGAAGGCAGCATGCATTCGAATGCGGAAGGTACCATAGCATATTTTGAAGAGACAATCGAGTTGGCAAAACAGGTCACGGATCTTCCACTGTTATTCGTCCTTGATTCCGGTAACGACGACAAGAAACTCTTGAATTTGTTTGAAGAGAAGGCTACATACTACGTCGTCAAGCGGAATATGAGGAAGGAATCTACCCGAGACTGGCTGGAAATAGCGAAAACGCATCAAAAACATACCCGTGAGGGCCGCGATGGCAGCACGATCTACTATGCGAGTGTTACGCGTGATATCAGCATTGGCAAACAGGAACGGACCATCAGAATCGTGGTTGTTGCCCGCGAGCGTCTTTGGGACGAGAATAATCAGTTGTTGATCGAGCCGGAGGTGGAGATAGAAATGTATTGGACGAATCTTCCATCCACGGAATTGCAGATCGAAAAAGTATATCACATGCACGGCACGATGGAGCAGTACCATGCGGAACTAAAGAGCGATATGGGAGTGGAGCGATTGCCATCCGGCAAATTCCATGCGAACATGATGACGCTGTTGTTTTCGATGATCGCCTTCAATCTCCTTCGTCGCGTTGGGATGACCCTGCTCAGGAGCGAGAAGACACCCGGGAAACGTGGTCGTCGGCTACGCCTTCGTACGGTGCTTCAGAGTGTAATGTATATGGCTGGACTTTTTACCTATCATGGCGGTTCCGTGACGCTGCGCATAAGTTCGAAACATGCGTGGGCGAACGCGTTTCAATGGAGTTATGCATCGTATTCAACTGCGTAGGGCTTTATGAATCATGAAACGGGGAGAATAGCATGTGGGAAAAGGTCGGACTCGATGGTTCAATGGGACAAGTATGTCTGGATTATCTGTACATTACAATTCCCTGAGCGATTTCTCGTGTCGGCTTGCGCTTGTAGCCGATAATAGTGGACAAAAGCAGTGGTTTTTGCGAAACGCCAATCTTATACAATAAAACTCACGGAATCAGGACTTGGGCAACCCATCATCACAGATCGAGAAGAGACGACCCTCCTCTTGTGAGTCCATGAACTCGAGGAAGAGATACCAAACGAATAATAAAAAGTCGAACCAAGTGCATCCGCGTGGTTTTATTCATAGAAATTCAATCCCTAGGTCTGTCATTCCTTAAGCTTAAGCTTAGGAAACTTGGACACCATACTCTTGCAATCGTCTTGTTCGATAATTTCAAGAATGACGTCCACTGGATGAATTATTGCCAGTCCAGTGTTCTCCTCGAAAGTGACTCGTACTCTTTTCGTTTGAGGACTAATAGCTTGATCAACATACGGAATATACGAACTTACGACACCGATAAACCTCTCTCTAACTCTCCGAATGTCTGTATCCATAATAAGGTGAGCCTTGGAGAAAACAGGACTTCCACTGTTTCCTGGATACTGCATCCCGTCAAAGACAAGCGTTCTGTTGTGTCTTTTTTGGGCAATGTAACCGTTGCGATAGGTCGGATACATCGGATTCAAAGGATCGAAGAGACTTGGCTCAAAAGAGATCGTAAAGGCCTCCAGCAACTCGTGAACTTCACTGAATTTATACGATACGACCAATGGCCAAACACGAGCGATATTTTCCTGCAAGATGATATTTGTTGGTAACGGTAACAAAGCAAGATCAACACTCATATCGCTATGCTCGATCCACTCAGTTGAGTATTTCTGTTTAAGGTGAGAAATGGGCACAAGGATGTTCTCTTCTTTTCCACCCCTATACGCAAGTAACAGCTGCTGGTCGGCCCAAATTGTTGGTTGTTTCCCCTCAGCCGCAACAACATGTTTTGCGGTGATAAGATAGATGGTTGCATCCTCTCCAACATAAAAGAAAGCTGTACCTTGTGGAGCAAAACCTCCCATGCTCTCATCACGGATGCCAATATACGCAACACAGCGACTTAGGTCATAAATAATTTTGTTTATGTCGGCCTGCTCCTCTGCCTTAGGAATATCTTGCGATATAGCGGGAAGTCCAAGAACTAATATCAGAAGCATCGAGATCTGAACCTTTTTCATTTTATTCTCTCCGTTAGTGCCGATAGAATTAATTATCAATTCGCGATTGATTAATCTGGAGCAATACTTTCCCAGCGCACCTTGATCCAACAATCATACACTCTCATCCTGCCCTCCCGGATGATTTTGGATTAATTACGTCCAGTTTGACGAATATCCCCTCGATCACATTCTTCTTTCCGGCGAAGAGCGCATCGGGGCCGCCGGAATGAAGATCGGTGAATGGGGGTTCATACAGTGCCGTGGCCTGGATGATGCCGCTGTAGGTGAGCTGGTCGATGATGAGCTCGATGAAGCGGATCTGCGGCGGGGTGAGACTGCGGTCTGAAAGGAATTCCGAGAAGGCGGCGTGGGCGGCTGTGCGGTCCATGCCTACAAGGCCACGGATGAAATGCACCAGTGAGGGTGCTTCAGTCCGCTGCAGCAGCGACGACAACAGCGTCTTACCGTCATCCTCGCCGATTGTGACGAGTGTCTGTTCCAGTGTCACGAGATCCCTGGACGTCAATTGCTGGTTGCTGCGGACCTTGTGCACGACGAGGTCGTTGAGGTGATTGTTAAGATAGTCCCTCACCTTCCGCTCGTATGCGATCGCGGTCATTCTGGGAACAGCAATTGGACGGGTTGGCCTGACACCAAGTATCTCGTCCTGGAAATCCGTGTACACGACCTTGCGCTTCTTTTTTTCAAGAAAAACAACCAACGTGCGCAGGCGCAGGCGCAGATCCTCTAGCGCCGCGAGGTCGATGCCATCCCAGAACACCGTATCCTGTACACTTCCCAGAAACTCGAGCTGCTTTTTCACTACGGGGACCGTGGATTTCTCCTCAAGCATAGAAGCAATTTCCATCACCTGTTGACGCAGCGATTCGAACTGCATGACGTCTCCCATCAGCATAGCCAATTGCATGCGGACTACGGTGAGATCGAACAGCCGTGCTTCGATGTCTTCGGTCGAAGGCGCACTTGGGAGACCGGCGACCTCGCGTTCGAGTACAGCCTGGTCGGTATCGCTGAGCTTCGTCCAGTGCGCGGCCTTCTGAAAACGCTCCACAGCCTCGAGATGCTCACGTACAATGAAGTTCTCCTTTTTCATCGCCGCGACCTCTGCGTGCAGCATGCCGGCCAGTGCCTCCGTCAGTCTGCTGTCGGGATCGAGTTCGGGGGAGGACTGGAGTTTGCGCAGGAACTGAACACGGCTGCGGAACAGCCGGGCGCCGAGGGGCGCGCCACTGCCGGTTTCGATGCCTTTCGGATTCTCGTTGAAGAAGTCGAAGTTGAAACAGAAGTCGAATACCCGAAAATCCTGTTTGTCGACCTCCGGACCGAAAAGATCAGGACACAAGCGCGTGCCGCGACCGATCATCTGCCAGAACTTGATCTTCGAATACACGGGCTTAAAAAAGGCGAGATTCGCCACCTCTGGCACGTCGATGCCTGTGTCGAGCATGTCTACAGAAATGGCGATATGAGGCGCCTTGTCCTTTATCTTGAAGTCGTCGAGAATGCTGTGCGCATACGTCTCGTAGTGGTCGATGACGCGAGCAAAATGACTTTTATATGCAGGGTAGTGATGATCGATTCGCGATGCGATGAAGACTGCGTGGTCGTGATTGCGCGCGAAAATGATAGTCTTCGCCAAGCGATCGCCACCCTCCACCGTGTGTCCGTGCTCCATCAAATGCTTGAGCACTTTGTCCACGGTATCGCGGTTGAAGAGCCAGTTGTTGATAGCGGCGGCATTGACGCGGTCGGGCAACGTGTTCTCGTTCGCCTCGTCTCCCCAGTCAATGCTCTCCCACTGCTCCTTTTCTTCATCGCTGAGGGAATCGTAATCGATGCCTTCGCGCGGGAACTTAAGGTCCACCTGCTGCACGGTGGGCGGAACGAGATACCCGTCCTTCACCGCCTCCTCCAGTTCGTAGGCGTCTGTAGGTACACCGGGTTCGAGGTCGAAGAGCTCGTAGGTGTTTTTATCCACTTGCTCACTCGGCGTAGCTGTGAGCCCGACAAGCAATGAATCGAAATAACGAAAGATCGCCTGGTAGCGCTGGTACACCGAGCGATGCGCCTCGTCGATGATGACGAGATCGAAATAGCCGACGCCGAAGCGCGCCTCCCCGCCGTCTGTTTCATCGATCAGTCCCATCATGGTCGGATAGGTGCAGACATACACCCGGCCCTCGGTGTCTTTTTCGGTGACGAGATTCACCGGACTCGATTCAGGCAGAAATTTTTTAAACGCGCCCACAGCCTGACCTACCAGAGAAATGCGATCAGCGAGAAATAGTGCACGTTTCACCCAGCCAGCACGTTGCAGTGCGTCCACCAGCGCGATAGCCGTGCGCGTCTTGCCGGCACCAGTGGCCATGACGAGCAATGCCTTCCGGCGCGACTGGGTTAAATGCTCGAAAATGCTGCCGATGGCGTGCTTCTGGTAGGGGCGCTCGACGATGGCGTTTTTCACAGTCGACACGTCCAGCGCCTTCCGCTCCGTCCGTCGCAGTATGAGACGCGCGAGTTCGTCCTTCATGTAAAATCCCGCCACGCGGCGTTCCGGATACGAGACATCATCCCACATCCAGGTCGTATATCCATTAGTGTAGAATATCACCGGTCGCTGGCCGTGCCTGGCTTCCAGGCAGTCCGCATACAGCTTCGCCTGCTGCTGGCCAACCTTCGGATCGACCGTGGTTTTCTTCGCTTCGACCACGCCCAACGGTTTTCCGTCATCGCCCCACAGCACATAATCCACATAGCCGATGCCCCTTGCATTCGGCATGCCTGTGACCTTATACTCGCGGTCGCGCGGCTGATCCAGGGTCCACCCGGCGCGGCGGAGGTCTACATCGATCAGATGGCGGCGGGTATCGCCCTCAGAATAGTCATGCGTGTCAGGCCGCTTCTCCGTCTCGGCACGGACAAGCGCGAGCTGTGCCCTGAGCATCTGCAGTTCCTCGTCGCGTGCGTCGATTTCCTGCTTGCGCCGGAGCGCTTCCCTGCTCTGTTCGGCGAGCTTCTCTTCCAGTTCCTGCAGTTTCGCGCGCGGTACCGACGCCACCGCACCAGCTGGCTGGGGCACGCGGTCGTCCTGCCATGCCGCGCCTTCACGGCAGACCTCGGGCATGAAGGTGCGGACGAGCCAGTAGCAGAGATGATGGAGTTCCCTGACCACCTCCATCGCCTCGCCTTGCGACACCTTGCGCGCATTGTGCACCGCCAGGTTTCCGACTTTCAGTATCACACGCGCCTTCTGAAACACCACCTCCGGCAGCAGATTCTGGAAGGTCGGTTCATGCAGCAGGGCGCCTAGACTGTTTTCGTACGGCATCCTCAATGCGCTGTCGTGCCGATACAACCAGTGGACAATCGTCTCAAGCGCAAAGCGCGCATGAAAGCACGCCACCCGCGGATCGCCGACGATATTGCTCTCCGCCTTCATCGCTGCGGAAGCGATGTCGCTGAGTCCAGCAGGCATGAAGGCGAAGTTGCTCATGCTCACAGCTCTCCGTTGAAGGCGCGGTGTTGGAGGGAGGAGAATAATGTGTCAATTTCCGTCAAGTGTGACTGTATCACCTTCTTCAAATGTTCTTTGGACTTCACAAGCCGAGAAAACTGCTGTTGGATATTAAGCGGTGGGATTGGAATTGGCAACTCCTTAAGGCGGCCTAAACTAATTCGCCCTCTAGTCTGTCCTCGCACGAGCTCTAAGGCCTTGTTTACCGTTGAGCGATTATTCAGCAGCCATGTTATATAATCTGGTGTGGCCCTGGTTGAATCGACTCTCAGAAGCAGGCAGTCTGCCTTGTTCAATGCCTGAAGCAATCGTTTCGGGATTATGCAAGCACGAAGATTCGGTTCACCAAGCGTACCGATAATTACATCACCCGGTTTGCAGTGATTTCGTGGCAGACTCGCATAATGGTCATGTGAAATGAAGGCGAGATCATCATCGATCATCTCACCAACACCAATGTTTTGCAGTCGAATAACCCGGACGCCAGATTCTACATAGTGAGCGGACTTTAGATTTGATCCAAAGGGACCATCGCAAAACTTTTCTGCAATATTGGGAAGCGTGTACAACTCCCACCCCTTCGGATTCGTGATGGGATCACCGAACATGTCCAGGAAGGCGGATTGAAGGAGTGCATCGAGCTGCTCGATGGACTCGCGTCGCTTGGCCCGCAGGACGTCCGCCGCGTCGAGAATGCCCGCAATGCGCTTCTGCTCGGCGAGTGGGGGGAGGGGGATTTTCTGTTCCTTCAGGAATTTGAAATGACGACTATATCCAGCACTCGGGATTCGCAGTGAACGAAGAGCGAAATATAGATATTTCACATCCGCCTCAATCTTCGGAATGAGAACCTTCGTCCCATCGGCACCCATTGCAAACTCAAAATCGATGTATTTTATTGCCCTCGTATGGTCACCAAATACGATTACTGGTGGTTTGGAATTACAGAGTCTTGATTGGTCGTTCACGTAGCCAGCGATGAGTTTCTGCCCCTGGTCAACGACCGGGAAAGTGCCCGCGTCTAAAAATTCACTTTGCGGAGTCTTCAAATTACCACTTGAAACATCCAGAAATACTGCGTCAAACGGCACCCTCAGGAGTCTCATCCTAGCAGCTCCTTCAACTCTTTTCTCCCCTCCGCAATCTCCTCCTCCAATTTCGCGAGGCGCCTCAGTATCTGCTTCGGCGACTCGTGTTCTACCGCCTCATATTCGACCTCCTTGTAGCGGGTGATGGAGAGGTCGTAGTCATTGCCCGCGATCTCGGATTTCGGAACTAGAAAGCTTCTGTCGGTTCGCTTGCGTTTCTTTTCGCCTTTCCGGTTCTGCCAACGCGCGAGAATATCCTGCAAATCGCTCTTGTCAGGTTGCGGTGTGCGCTTGTCGTCGAGCGAGAAGCCATCCGCCTTCATGTCGAAGAACCAGACCTCGTCCGTGCCGCCGGAATTCGTCTTTGTGAAGAGAAGGATGGCCGTGGAGACGCCTGCGTACGGCTTGAACACTCCCGAGGGCATGGAGATTACGGCGTCGAGCTTCTGGTGCTCAACCAGGATTTCCCTGAGCGCCTTGTGCGCATTGCTGGAACCGAAGAGTACGCCGTCCGGCACGATCACCGCCGCGCGGCCGCCGGTTTGCAACAACCGTATGAAGAGCGCGAGGAAGAGCAGCTCCGTCTTCTTCGTCTTGACTATCTGCAAGAGGTCTTTTGCCGTGGACTCGTAATCCAGGCTGCCGGCAAACGGTGGATTGGCGAGGATAAGGGTGTACTTCTCCGCATCGTCCTCATCCGCTTGGGCCAGCGAATCCTTGTAGCGGATATCGGGATTCTCCACACCATGCAGCAGCATGTTCATGCTCCCGATGCGCAGCATGGTCGTGTCGAAGTCATAGCCGTGGAAGGTCCCCTCGTTGAAGCGCCTGCGCGCCTCCGTCGTCTTGTAAATGGAATCGCTGTGATGCGTCTTAAGGTAGTCCGACGCCGCGATAAGGAAACCCGCCGTGCCGCAGGCCGGATCGCAGATCATGTCCTTCGGTGCCGGCACAGTCATGTCCACCATCAGCTTGATGATATGCCGAGGCGTGCGGAACTGCCCGTTTTGTCCCGCACTGGCGATCTTGCCCAACATGTACTCGTAGAGATCGCCCTTCGTGTCCGTGTCCGCCATGTCGATGCTATCGAGCTGGTCCACCACATTTGCCAGCAGCCGCGGCGTCGGCATCATGAAGATTGCATCCTTCATGTGATGCGTGTAGGTGGAGTCGTCCTGGTCACCATCACCATTCCGTCCGAGACTCTTTATGAAGGGAAACACCTCATCCTTCACCGTGGCGAACATCACCTCCGGCGCCGTCTCCTTGAAACGGGACCAACGTATTTTGGCCTGTCCCTTCCCGAAAATCGGCTCCTCGATCGGCTTTCCCGTCCGCGCAGCCTTGCGCTCCTTGAGTGTATGCAGCTCATCCAGCCGCTTGATGAAAAGCAGATAGGTCAGTTGCTCAATCACCGACAGTGGATTCGAAACGCCTCCGGACCACATCGCGTCCCAGATTCTATCGACTTTGGATTTGAGTTCACCAGTAATCATGCAAGCATCCTATCTGATTCTCCTTTAAGACAAGAATAGTACGACAAACTGCGGAGAAATTCAACTTGGTCCTGCTGTTTAGTACACCCAATAAATGCAAGCGTTACCAATGCAAGCCCAACCACAATCTCTCTCATTTCGTCCTCATTGTTGTATTGAATCCAGTTTTTGTGAGTAATACTGTATCACCTGATACATTCTCCGGATGTATTGAGGGAATGTATTCAGGTATTCCAATGCTTCATCTCTAGTTGCTGAAGTTCCTGATGGATGTCCATAATCATTTCTGGATTTTCTCAGAAGCGTTACGAATCCCCTAAAAGTGTGATCAAAGAAATCCTTGATAGCTGAATCATCACAAGTAGACTGAAATAATTCAAAGACCCTATCGATCTTATCCTTTACATTTCTGTGCTCCAACACTTTTCTAAAATCTCCTTTTGTCTTGTCACTGAGAGTGTTAAGGATCGCCCTTCCAATCAGTTCAACAACCTGTTCAGATGCCACTCCCAACATCACCACAGATGAAGTATGGAAATCTTGCCTGAACAATTGCACGCTCTCCTTAGCGTAGAACATCACTACCTCATCAAGTTCCATACTCTCTGGAACCATGGATGAGAGACGCTTGAGATATTCCCTTTCAAAGTAGGGGTGCTCTGCTTTCTTCTCAATGATATATTTCCCATAAGTGGTAAGTTGGAATGATTCCCACTTCGGGACAACAGATCCTTGTGAAATATGAAGATATGGTTGAATTAACCCATCAGACAATAGACTAAACACCTCCTCAAAGATTCGATCTCTAAGCTTCTCCCCCCTTTTCTCAATTGGATATTTTGGGATGACATGATCTCTGATATTATGAAGCATGTGGCCATATGCAGCCTTACTTTGCATTGATTCCAGAATCTGCATTCTCAGTAATTCCCTATCATAATTAGATTCCATACAATTCTCCTATGCAGATTATTTACAACAAAACATCCACGCCGCAAGTGCTGAAAGAAATGCTCCGATCAGGATAAAAGCAATTTTGTCACAATGAGCGTTAGCATCAATAAGACTAATCCTACTGCAAGTTGAACTGCAATGGAGTCTATGTTTCTTTGAATAAAGCTCTGTCTGTCAACTTCAATAAACTCTATTCGTGAAAAAAAACTATAGAAAGTCGTAAATGTGAATAAAACTATAAATGCTCCACACCATAAAAAACCAACTGTAGTATCATAAATCACTAGAAGGCCTGAGAACAGAGATAGCAACCATGATACGAATGCCCACACTTTTGATCCTAACAACCTCCTGTTTGTGAACTTTTCCTCCTTACTTAGCACATCATCAATCTCCCTGAATGCGGAACTACACTTTTGGTTGAATGGATCATATTGCAAAATCAACTCTCCAGAATTATACGTTACTTGCATCACTCCATCATCTGCATCACGTATAATCCATTTAAGTACTTTTACCTTTCCCGATAATCTGAGCTTCTCAGCTTTCCATCCCTCATAATCATACTCGTAACCACCATCTTGAACGAAATTCTCTGTGCATATTTCATGCTTTTCCGCAATCTCAAGAATCATCTCAAGCAATGAAATATTCAGTTTTAGGAAGTAAAACGACTTTTTCTTCGTCTTTTTAATTTCTCTTTTCATTGCTGTAACGAATTAGTGGATAAAAATTGCAATAATATAAATAGAGAATCTGAAATTGTCAAAATGAAAGGATGTAGAACCTCACACCACCACCTTCCTAAACAGCCTCAAAAGGAGCCATGCCCTTTACTCCAGAATCCCCTCCATACATCACAGAATCCCCAGGATCAACGATCTCTACAACGAGCAACATGCATGCCATCTCCAGAGATCGGCTTTCTCAGAGGTTCTATGAGCCGTATACGCATTGGGCAACTGCTCAACAACAACCTTGCCGCACTCGAAATGCTTCTCACGGAGAAATCCCCTAGCGGAAATCTGAAGCATGCATCGCTCGAAGCGGGCAAGTGAAACGAGGCTTGTCATGAAAACACCATTGATTTTCCTTGCGTGCGCTTTGATCGCAGCTTCCACCGCATTCGCGCAGCTCGGCGACATCACCATTCCCACCGGCGCGGAAATCACCGTGCCTGCACTGGCGCAGCTCTGCGCGGACCGCTACTATGCGAACAATCCCGGCTACGGCACGTTGAGCTACGGGAACGATCCCGCGCGCATCTGCGGTGCCGTCATCCCCGTGGAACTCCTCAGCCTCTCGGCACACCATCTCAACGGCAACGTCACCGTACTGTGGCGGACAGTCTCCGAAACCAATTGCGCGGGGTACGAGGTGCAGCGTTCGCCTGACGAGGCATCGTGGCAACCCGCGGGCTATGTCCCCGGCCATGGCACGACGACGCAGGAATTCGCATACAGCTACGTGGACGGGCTCCCTCCCGGCATCGCAACCGCGCGGACGCTCTTCTACCGCCTCAGGCAACTCGATTATGATGGCACGTTCGCATACTCGCCCGTGGTGGAGGTCAGCATCGGCGCTGCGCCGCATACGCTTGCGCTGCATGCCCCCTATCCCAACCCGGCAACGGACCGCATATCGATGCGCTACACGCTGCCGGATGCCGGGTCCGTGCGCATTGCCGTGTACGCGATGACGGGACAGGAAGTACTTTCCATTGATGGCGGAGATCTTTCCGGCGCAGGAGAGCATCTCCTCTCGGTGAATACGTCCTCTCTCGCGCCGGGTGGGTACCTCATCGAGCTCCTCACGGGCGACACACGACTCGTACGGCCGTTCGTCGTGCGGCGGTGAGGGGTGCGAGTTGTGTCTCGATGCTTCGATCGCCGCATCCTTCGACGCGCGCCTGTGTGTTGATTGCTTGTGTTATGCATCGCGAACCCACTTCATCGACCGTACTATAGGGTGAGCGTATTCCGCGACGAGGCTCAGGTAACGCAGGAGCGCCTTTAGCCTGAAATGCGAATCCTGTTGAGGGAAGCGCGCTGAAGGGTATGAACGGTTCGGCACAGGTGCATTGCTCATGTGTGACTTCAGTGACCTACCATACTACGATTGCGTGACACTCCAGATAATTCCCCGCAATGAAACGAATAAAATAGGTTCCCGGGACGAGCGCTCGATTCAGAGGTGGAAATTGTACTGTAGCTGCGCCCTCGAAATATCCGGGTGAAATTGTACTGATCGTCCGGCCAAGGAGATCGAGCAGATCCAGCCGCACATGCGCAGGTTCCGAAACCCGGAAGCGGACATACATTGGATGAACCGCCCTGGCTTGCACGGGATTTGGCCAGACGTCCGTTATTCCGGAGATCTCCCGTTTCGAGGCCTCGTCAACAGACGTGACGGACGTCAAATCGTAGAACACATGCACCGTCTGCGGTAGCACAGGGGCTGCCGCGAATGTACCGATCGTGGCGTGATAGAGTCCGTCCGCGAGCGCAGTCGTCGTCGGCTGCACGTCGATAGTTGCGCTCCCGCTGCCCTGTGAGGGATGTACCCCGAGCCAGGTTGCCCCGGAGCGTAATTCCCAGGACAGGTTCCCGGATAATCCGTTCCAGAGTTCCAGTGGCTGCACTGCGGGAAGCTGCCCGCCGGCAACCGCGGTGAAGTAAAGCCATACTGGTGAACAGACCAATCCATCCGGAGCACCGTCGACGACTTCAATGCTGTCCGGACATCCGCTGACGACACCCTGCTCTCGGCTTTCCCACACCCAATCAATGCGGAATGCGCCGTACCTGTTCAGAGCGCTGGAGGGAACGTACATCCAGCTTTTCGTCCTCGAGTCGCCAGGTAGTATCGTGCCATAGTCCTGTTCCTCAAGGGAGCCAGCCAGAAGGAATTCCGGAGGGAGCACGATGCGTGCGCGGCATTCCGTCAAAGGGACGGTGCCGGTGTTCGTCACTGTGTGCAAAGCCTGAAGAGGGGACGGTATGAATTGCTCCAGCGAGGGATCAACGAACACAGAATCATGTCCTGCGCTGAAGCATGAACTCGAGATTACGGATGGCGGCACTGCTTCGACGTGGACGGATATCGAACATTCTTCCCACTCGCTCTGCTGGTCGCTGCGGAAGCGGATGGTAATCTTTTCGTCCGAAGCCTGCTCTGCTTCGGTGAGCTCAAGCGGCCACGTAAAGCTCAACTGTTCGTGTCCGCTGAGAAGAAGGTCCGTTTGTTCGCTGGAAACACCGGCTGGCAGATGAAGACGTTGCGCGAGCGAGAGATCGATGTTCGCCCTGATGCCTGTCTCCATTGTATCGAGCACATTCCGGATGGTGATTCGTACCGGCAGTGGATTGGGTACGAACACTGAGGCCTTCGGGTCAAATCGTACGGTGTCGGTTGCGGACAGTGAGCATCGCAGCGCGTCGATGCCCGGGAGAATGACGTTGCCCGCGCACGGGATTTCTGTGCCACCGCAGGAATCGGACAGCAGCAGTGAAATCGGGGATCCCTGCCAAAATCGTGAAGTCGGCGCGCTGGCTCTCCATTCGGCGCGGAAGGTGTTTCCTGCGGCGATGTCGATCCCGCTCATCGTATTGGGGTCCAGAAGTTGCAAGCCGGGCGCATTTAGGACAATGCGTGTCAGATGGATTGGTTTCGATGAAATGTTGCCAAGGAGCGCGGCGATGACGAAGGGATCGGGTTGGTACGTCGAGTCCGACACTCCCGCCTGTACCGGCGCTTCGATGGAGCACTGGAGTTGATCGATCCCTGTGGATTCGTTTTTCAGAAGAAGCGTGGATTCGACAACCTGAGGATCTTTCTGAGTGTCGCTATGGATGTGCACCAACAGGCGCTGGACTCCTGAAATTTGTGGGCCGGCCGGGCGAAGGTACCAAGTCGCGATTCGCTCGTCATGCCCGGGGATCGTGCCAATGACCCGCGAGGCAGTTTCTCCATCCGCGAACGTCAGGCCCGGAGCCTGGCTGAGATCCAACGTGGCGCCCACGGAGAGCTCGTCTGCGTCCCTGGGATTTCGCATGTGGAAAGTGACAAGTATCGCGGCCGGTTCATATGTTGCGGTGGCGCACGAGAATCGAACAAGGTCGGGAGCATCGACCGAACACCGTAATCCCTGCGTACCAGGGATCCTCAGTTCCTGCGAGCATGCCACGGCGATGGTGTCGCAGGCATCGAGCGCGGAAAACGATATCGTGGCGGTACTTGCGTCGCTTAAAAGCGCGGCTGTTCCACGCCAACGCAGACTGATCGATTGTCCAGACGGGATGAGCCCGGGTTGGCACGACTCTGCTTCGATCTCGCTGATACCGGTGCTGCTCCAGATTGACTGCGCAAGATATTGTGGCGCACTTCCTGTGTTGGTTACCGTTGCAATGAATTCCACAGGATCGGGGTGCAACTGCTCACCTTCGATGCGCAGCGCTTCCGGGCCGGTGATGCCGCAGCGCAACATCGAAGGCGTGTTGTCGCGCGTTATGAAAAGAGTCCGGGAGCAATCCTGCCATTCGCTCTTGTCGCCGTACCGATAATGAATGGTGATTTCCTGCATGCCTTCCATAAGCGGGTCGGCTGGCACGAGCATCCATTCGAACCGGGCAGTATTTCCTCCGCCGAGATAGAATTGCACCCGATGCAGAGATTCTCCCTGAGCAGGGAGAAGTCCCGGCGCGTGAGAAAGGTCCAGATCCACTTCTATCCTTGACAAGACGGAAGTAACTTCACTTTTCAGATCGCAGGTCACTGGCAAAGGGTCGGGGAGAAATGCCGATGCAGCACAGCTAAAGCGCAGCGTATCGGCTGCGATAATATCGCAGGAGAGGGCCGGAGCGGCTGGAATTGCAATGCGATGCGAACCGATTGCGCCAAGCGAGCCGCAACGATCATTTGCCTCGAGCGTGACGATGGCTTCGTAGCCGGGTTCTGTGTAGAGCGGTAAGAAACGAAATTCGAAGGTCCGCGATTCGCTTGGCGCGAGAGTGAAGCCCGAAAGGAGCACCGGATCCAGCGCTGTCAGGCCCTGGAAAAACAGATGAACATTACTCAATTCCACCGCCACGCTTCCCGTGTTCGTCAAGGTACAGCGGAGAGTAATCGGGTTTGGCTGGAAATGGCCTCCTGCGAAATCCACCTTGCTTGGGCCTTCGATAGAAATCGTGACGGGTCCCCAAGGTTTATTGTCGCTCAACTCCAGCACAAGCCTGGGGTGACGCTCGGGCACCTCATTATCGCTTGATGCAAAAACCAGCGCCCGGTATTCCTGTTCGTTCTGAAGCATCACAACCAGTCCGTGCCCATGAGCCGGGTCGCTGATAATGTCCCGAATCAGCGGCGTCACATCGATATCGATGTAGTTCTGGTGCGCGTTTAATGATCGAGGTATGTCAACCTTCCGAAGGTCCGTCGAAGAGGGTTGATTTGCCCAGGTGATGCCGTGCTCATCCCATGCTCCCGTCACGCGCCGTATCCAGCCCGCGTTCGATCCAGTCATAGGCCAGTGTTTTCCCTCCAGCTCGGGCGAGTCAGAGCTGTTGAAGAGGCTGAGTTTGGCGCTGAGAACCTGCGAGGGGTCCGCAATGGGAGGGAGAGGAAAATCGAGATAACTACGAGCGTACACAGGACCTCCCAGGTCAGTCCATGCATAGATGAGCAGATCCGGATTATCACCGTAATTGCGGAGCGACTTCATATACAGCGGATCGTCGCATACCATCGCGTCTTTGCCGCAGGTGGCGTCAGGCTGCAACACGATTACCGATTGGGACAAGGCGCTTTGCAACACAAGGATGGAAAGGAAGGCGAGCCGCAGTACTACATGCATTTGTTTGTCCTCTGATAAACCGGATGTTGGGTGAACAACCTGGTGAGGCTAAACCATACAGAAGAGTGTGCCAGATGACATTATGTAACAATTTTTCAGAACAAATGCAATAAATCGCTGTGTTTTGCGGAGATTTCTCACGATGATGCACATGTGCTGCATGCAGGCTTGCGCCCGGGGTGCCGACTGCCCGAAACACGCTGGTAACCCTGCCCCAGCTTCCAGTTCCACTTCCACCCATAGGAAATACCATGGAGAACGAGAGGTCCCTTTTTTCAGCGTTGTGGAGGAACGATGTCGTTAAATCCCGCAATCGCCGCTCACTATCGTTTGGCGCCAGGATTGACAATTCCTTGATACATCATCGGCATCGAATCTTGTGTGAGTTCAATGTGGACGGAAATGGACGCCGTACAACAATATTCTCCATACATCACGTCGCTTCGCGGCGGGCGTAAGGGACGATGGCGTTCAATTCCTTGCCGATGCGTCGATGTGTTTTTTCGAGATCAAACAAGGCTTGTGCGCGAAGCCAGTAGCCGTTTGAGAGTCCAAAATACCGGCAAAGTCGCAGATCGGTATCTGCGGTGATGGCGCGTTTGCCGGACACGATCTCGCTTATGCGCTGCGCCGGTACACCGATGTCTTTCGCAAGCCGGTATTGTGTAAGCCCCATGGGAAGCAGGAAATCCTCAAACAGGAGTTCTCCAGGGGTAACGGGGGCGAGTGCGTTCATGGTGCGTATGCTCAATGGTAATCGACAATTTCGACATCCCTCCGTCCAGCGGAATCAGAGGCGCCATTGATCGTTTATTCCAAGAAGATTTCCGTTGTTGCCCCGCGACGTTACTGCGTCATTACTGCTCCATACTGCTCCATTACTGTGAACTACTGCGTCATTACTGCGACCGCGCCTGGATCGGGACGAATCGTTTTCAGGTTGCTCTTTTCGGCTTCCTGAGGAAATAATTTCTGATTTCCTCTATTTTTGGCCATTTTAGCCGTTTTCTTCTGATATTTGCCACTACGACATACTGCGACATACTACGACATACTGCGACATACTACGACATACTGCGACATTACTACGACACACTGCGCAACGACTGCGCATTGTGAAATCCGAATGGAACTCCCGTTGCACCGACGTATCCATCAAGGCGCCTGAACCGGGGTTTCCACAACAACGTCCACGGTGCGGGAGTAAAAGCGTCCTTCGGGTGTATCGTTGTTGTAGAGAATTTTTTCGGTTCCGAGGCCGATGATCTTCGCTCCGGGGGTCTTCAGTAGTTTCGCGGTGTTCTCGGCCCGTTCCAGGGAAAGCCTCCGGTTGTACTCCGGCTCGCCCGTGCGATCGGCATAGCCCGTGATCGTCACGGTGGACATTTCGAAGATGCTCGACTGAATGATGTTCGCGACGGTACGATTGGCGACGGAGATGTCGGATTTGTCGAAATCGAACAGAATCAGACTGTAACGCGCGATTTCCTTGTCCCCCACCATCGATGCGCGCTTCTTGCGGAGAGTGATTTGTTCGATCGGCAGAATGGACGGAGAGCTTTCCACGGTCTGCGCTACGCGGTCCGTTACGGAAAGAGAGAATCGCACCGGTTTCTGTGTCGAATCCAGCCTTGCGATATCGTCGCGAATATTCCATTCGATCTTAGCCGGGACGTCATCCGCGCCATCGAAGGAGCGGACCGCCTGCTCATGGTCGATCCGCAGCGACCAGGAACGGACTCCCGCCTCGCTCCGGACAAGCGGGATGAATTTCACGACAGGCGGTGTGACCTCCCGCTCCACCATGGTGGTCCGGACGGGTTCAAGGATGCGGCCGTCGGTGGACGACAGTTCGACGCGCCGGTTCTCGGCGATACCGTCGGGATCATCAACAGGGGAAGTCCGCTCCGGAAGGTTGCGCGATTGGATCTCGATTCTTCCCGGCGCGATGCCCCAGGTGTCGACCAGGAAGGATTTCACGGTCTCCGCCCGCTTCCGCGAGATGAGATCGTTCCCGCTTTCCACACCCGTGTTCGCATTGCAGCCGACAAGCATCAATTTCGCCTTCGTGTGCTGCCTCATGCGGAGTCCGACAATATTGAGGAGATTATGGTACACATCGAGCGTCCCGGCTTCGTGCAGATCGTCAAGCGCGAATGCGGATGTCCGCTCGGGCGGGAGAGTCGCATAGCGTGCGGCGATCGAAGTGGCGCCCTCATCGAAAAATATGTATGGCAGAAGCGGCCGCAAGTTGGTCGTTTCAAATTCCTCTATCGTCACCTTCACCACCCGTCCTTCGGTCCCGTCGCTGTTGACGACGACGGCTTCGACCGAAGCCGCGAGCGCAGGGCGCACCGGTGGTGGTGGCGGAGGAGGAAGAGGTTCGGCCGGCTTTGGCATCTCCGGCACGGCATGCGGAAGTACATACTTGATGGCCGCACCTGCGGACAATGCGTGAATACTCCACGTCAGGTTTTTTACAACGGGTGTCAGGCTGTAGTGGTAGAACAATTCCGGCACCAGAAACAGCGAAGCATGTTCGTTCAGGGGCAAGGTGTAACTCAGACCAGCAACAAGGCCTGCCTGCAGGGAAGATGCCTCCTGGATTGCACCTTCGGAAAAATTGCGCTGGCGCAAGCCGTTCTCAAACGTTCCGGTTCCGGCCGGTTCGAGCAGTGTCTCCTTTTGGCTGTAGGTTTTCGCTAATACATACCCGAACCGTGTTCCGGCGTGCGCTGAGAGTCGGCCGAAAAGTCTGTACCCCAATAATGGTTGTATGCCAATGGAAGCGATCCGCGCATCCAGCAGATGCTCGATGGTTGCGTTGAGTATCGTCCCGTTTGCACCATCCACAAGCGTTCGCTCGATGGCGGATATGGTTCCACCCTGATTAGCATAATCCGCACGCATGCCGAGTGAGAGGTCATCCGTCAGGCGGAATTCGTAGAGTCCGCCCAGCATGAAACCCGCGCCGTTTCCGCTTTCAAAGTTCGGGCAACAACTGGGTACGCCCGGCAAGCTCCGGAAATCCGCCGCATGCCGGTTGAAATTGTAAGAAGAGAATCCTCCAAGCATCGGCTGGCTGTCCCCCTCGACCATCGACTGGGCTTGTGCACCATTCTCGGTAATACACATGGATGCCAATAGAACACAGATACATCGAACGTACTTCATCATAATTCAACGTCCAAGTGTTGCGGACCCGACGAATTCGGCGTTGTCCGTTTTACTCGATTCAGAAGCGGAACCGTAGTTGTATTCGGGAATGCAACACTCATGCGGATGATAGTCGAGGTGGTGTTTTCCTGGAGAAATGGATCCGATTTGATCATTTGATCACCTCCATGATTCTCACTATTTGCTCTGAAAACGTCTGAAGGATGTACAGATACTGCCCCGAAGCGAGATCACCGGCGTCAAAACCGGCCAGGTACCGGCCTGGAGGTACAGGTCCGTCGACCAGTGTGGCGACACGTCGGCCATTCATGTCCATCACGAAGAGCTGCATGGTCGCTTGCTCAATCACCTCGTATTCGATCATCGTCATTGAGTTGAAGGGATTCGGCCAGTTTTGCTTCAGAAGCGTGTGACCCGTGGAGTAGTAGAGACGGGTTCCTCCTTCGAGACAGAGATTCATTTGCACCTCGCCCGGTGCAAGCGACACCAGCACACCCGGCTGATCCCATGCAAAATCCTCGAAGGTGATGTCGGTTATCTCCCGGTCGCCGAGCAGCGCCATGCACTCGATTTCGACAAGCGTGCCCGACGGTTGCGCGTACTGCCCACTCACCTGCACGCGCCGTCTCTCGCCCTGGTCGAGGAACGGAAGTGAGAGCGGGTGCAGCAGCGTCCGGTTGAAGCTGACAGTGGCTGTGAAACTCCGCACGCCCGCCGCCTCCAGATACTGCGACGATTCCAGGATGATCGGGATTCGCACCACCTGACCCGGCGTGGCCGTCAACCGCGGAATCGCAATTACAGAGGAGGCGATGCCCGTCTGAATCTGCACGGGATCCGAGTATGCCGTGCAGCCGTTGCCATCGGTGGTTTTCACACGGTATGAGCCGGATCGCTGCGCTAGGTAATCACGCTCCGTCGCGCCCGTTATTAGCGTGTCGTCGAGGAACCACTGGTACTGCTGTGCCGCGGTGGATAGCAGCTGCATTCCCGCCTGCGTGATCACCGGTGTCATCGGTTGGAATACCGTGATCGCCAGCGGCGGCGATGTACCCTCGCAGCCATTGCCGTTCGTTACCGTTACCGTGTAGTTGCCGCTTTCCGAAACAGTCAAATATCGCTCCGCGCCACCGACGGGCTGCGTATCCCGCCACCAGAGGTAGGTGGCGTATCCCCCGCCGGCATCGAGACGCGACGAGTCGCCCGCGCAGAAACTCGTTGCATCCTGCGTTGTGATCACCGGTGCGGGACTCTGCGCTTGCGTGATGACCACTGCGGTCGAGGTTCCGCTGCAGCCTCCTGCGCTGCGCACCGCGACCGTGTAACTTCCCGGCTGGGAAACGACGATACTGTCGGAGATTTCGTTCGTAGACCAGAGGTAGGATTGGTATCCCGCCGGCGCGCGAAGAATTGTGGTCTCACCGGAACAGAGTACCGTTCTACCTTCCGTGGTGATGGATGGTGTCAGTACGGTATTCACATCGACGGTGACGCTGGTCCTGGCCGTGCAGGTGCTTGCATCGTCGGTCACCATCAGTTCCACCGTTCCCATACCCTGCCCTGTCCAGAGTATTGTCACGATGTTTGTACCTTGACCGGACTGGAGCGTACCGGGACCGGTAATCGTCCATTGGTAGCTGATTCCCGCTTCGAGTGGAACCTCGTACCTTCCCGTTTCATTGACGCAGACGCCAGGGGGACCGCTTATCCGCGGCGTGTCGACCGTATGAACGGCAATCACAAGCTGCTCCGACTGCCCTACGCATCCAGCAGCGTTCGTCACGGTCACGCGATACGCTCCGCCGTCTCTCACCGTGATCGACGGCGTCGTCTCGCCCGTCGACCAAAGGTACCCGGCGTAGCTCTCCGCGAGAGCCAGCGCAAGCGAGTCTCCATCGCAGATCGTCGTCGGACCCGATGGAACAATTAAAGGCGACGGCCGCGGAAGCACCACCACGCGCACCGGCTGTGACGGCCCTTCGCAAGATGAGTCCGCCACAATCACCTGATACGTGCCCGCCGCGGTCACCGTGATGCTTTGGGTCCGCTCACCCGTACTCCATTCATAGGTCTCGTACCCCGCGTCCGCTTCCAGCACCACGGAGTCGCCCTCACACAGCATGGTATCGCCGATGACTGTGATCTGCGGATTGTATCCCTGTGAAATCGTCACCATCAGGTCGGTCGTGTCCGCGCAGCCCGTCGCGGTCTCCCGCACGATTAATTGCACCAGTGCCGCACCCACGTTGCTCCATCGCACGCGCATGGCGCCCGTACCCTGCCCGCTCTCGATTGTACCACCGGCTACCAGCCATTGATGGCTGTATCCCGCAGTGGGCAGGGCGCTGTAGCTGAGTACGCTCTGCACGCACGCGCTCGCGGCGCCGATGATGCGTGCCTGCGGCCGGGGATGAACCGTTATCACCGTCTCCGATGATGCGCCCCGGCAGCCGTTCGCGTCTTCCACTTCCACGACGTATCGGCCCGGGGACGCAACGACAATGGATCGCAGCGTGTCGCCCGTGGGCGCTCCATCCTTGAGCCAGCGATAGCGCGTATATTGCTCGCGCGTGCGCAGAGTGGTGCGTTCCCCTTCGCAGAACACCGTCGCGCCACCGATATCAACATTCGCCTTCAGAGGTGGCAGCTCGGTCACATCAACCGTATCGCTGCCGCTGCAACCCGAGCCGTCGTCCACGGTTACGATGTACCGACCCGCGTTTAGCGCCGTGATAGTGCGCGTTGTCTGACCGCTCGACCACGCATAGCTCGCATACCCCGGTCCCGCGTCCAGTTCCACGCTCCCGCCCGCGCAGATCGCCGGACGGGCCGGCAAAATCTTTGGCTTAAGTGTGGAGCGGATTTGAACCGTGTCCGCCGCAGTAGACGAGCAGCCCGTTGCCGGGTTCGTCACCATCACCTGCACGATTCCGAAGCCCGATGATCCCCACTGCACACGAACCGATGTCGTCATCGCACCCGACAATATCGTCCCGTTTGTCGCAATCCAATTGTATTGCACACCGCTTTCCGTCGGCACCTCATACTGCGCCTGGGAGTTCGGGCACACCGCTACCGGACCCGCGATCATAGAGGAAGGGCGTGGATGTACCGAGACCTGGACCGGTTGAGATTGATCGTTGCAACCAAATGCGTCCGTTACTTCCACCGTGTACAGACCCGCGGAGCTAACGATGATTGTTCGCGACGTCTCGCCGTTCGGCAGCCAGTTGTAGGTGCTCATTCCCGGCGGCGCCGATAGTTCCACCGAATCGCCCGAACAGAGCAGCAGCGGTCCCGCCGGCGTGATGTGCGACACGGGTGATCGACGCACGGTGACGATAACTGTATCCTTTGCTTCGCAGCCGTTGGCATCACGCGCAGTCACAACATACTGCGTAGTGACCGACGGCGAAGCTGCCGGCTGGCTGGCGAATGCATTGCTCAGTCCTTCGGCCGGATTCCAGCTATACAGGTAGGGACCGGTACCGCCAGTGGCCGGGAAGCCGATCACCGTATTGCTTCCGTCACAGATCGCAACATCCGCACCCGCCGCAACCACCGGGGCATCATGGATTACAACCGTGGTTGCGACCGAGGTGTCGGAGCAGTTACCTGGATTCGTTACGATCACCCGGTAGCTGCCAGCTTGCAGGACCAAGTAGCTGGCGCTCGTCGCTCCGGGGACGTCTAGCTCATCCTTCTGCCACCGGTAGGTAAATCCCGCGCCTGTGTTCGCGTTCAACACAACGCTCCCACCCGCGCAGAACGTTGTCGGACCACCCGCAGTGATATCAGCGCCAGGGGCTGCGATAATCGTCACCATAATTGCCGAGGATGTATCCGAACAGGGTGATGCTCCGGTCACAATTACCCGATAGCTGCCTGGCTCGGTAGCAGTGTAACTTACCGATGTTGCCCCTGAAATTACGCCGCCGTCTTTCAGCCATGTGTAGCTCAGGCCCGCACCAGTATTGGCATTCAGCTCAACACTTCCGCCTGCGCAGAATGACGTGGGGCCTCCCGCGGTGATGCTCGCGCCCGGACCGGAAAGAATTGTCACCACCGTTGCCGCAGATGTATCCGAACAAGACAATGCCTTCGTAACAATCACACGGTAACTCCCCTCCTGCGTCGCGGTGTAGCTTTGCAGCGATGCGCCGCTAATTACAGAGCCGTCCTTGAGCCACATGTAACTCAGTCCGGTGCCCGCGTTGGCGGTGAGTACAACGCTCCCGCCCCTGCAAAAGATAATCGGACCTCCGACTGTGATAGAAGCTCCGGGACCCGTGCTCACCGTCACCACTGTTACCGTCGATGTGTCGGAACACGGAGCGGCGTTCGTCACGATAACGCGATAGCTGCCCGCCTGCGTCGCCGTGTAGCTCGATGAGGTCGCTCCCGGGATCGCGCTTCCGTCTTTCAGCCATGTGTAGCTCAGACCCGTGCCTGTGTTGGCATTGAGTACCACGCTTCCACCTTCGCAAAATGCCGTCGGCCCCCCTGGTGTGATGCTCGCGCCGGGAGCCGGGAAAATCGTTACCTGCATTGCCGATGATGTATCCGAACATGGTGATGCGTTTGTCATGAGCACACGGTAGTTGCCCGCCTGCGTTGCCGTGTAGCTCGGCGAGACCGCACCCGTGATAGCGATGCCGTCTTTCAGCCATTTGTACGTCAGCCCAGCGCCCGTGTTGGCATTGAGCAGTACGCTTCCACCGGCGCAGAAAGTTGTCGGACCGCCTGGCGTGATGCTCGCTCCGGGAGCGGAAAGAATCGTTACCGTCGTTGCCGACGAGGTATCAGAGCATGGCGATGCGTTGGTCACGAGCACACGATAGCTCCCCGCCTGCGTCGCCGTGTAGCTTGGCGATGTCGCACCAGGTATAGCACTGCCGTCTTTCAGCCATGTGTATGTCAGCCCCGGTCCCGTGTTGGCATTGAGCAGTATGCTTCCGCCGGCGCAGAAAGTTGTCGGACCTGCCGGTGTTATGCTCGCGCCGGGGGTCGGCAGAATCGTCACCACCGTGGCGGCTGAGGTGTCGACACAATTATTGCTGTTCGTCACGATCACCCGATAGTTGCCCGCCTGCGTCGCCGTGTAGCCCGGGGACGTGGCGCCGCTAATCTCGGCAAGATCCCTCAGCCACTTGTAGGTCAGTCCCATGCCTGTATTTGCGTTGAGCGCGACGCTCCCACCCGCACAAAACGACGTCGGTCCCCCGGCCGTGATGGATGCTCCGGGAGCCGGAAGAATAGTCACCACCGACGACGACGATGTGTCCGAACATGGCGTTGCGTTCGTCACGATAACGCGATAGCTCCCCGCCTGCGTAGCCACATAGACCGATGACGTCGCGCCGCTTATCTCGACAAGGTCTTTCAGCCATTTGTAGGTCAGTCCGGTGCCGGTATTTGCGTTGAGAGCCACGCTTCCGCCGACACAAAACGAGGTTGGACCGCCCACCGTGATGCTCGCGCCGGAGTTCGCCGGGATTATTGTTACATCCAGCGTGTCGTTCTGATTAGCGGTATCGGCCGCGTTGTTGGGCATTGAGGTCCATGCGCGCAGCGTGTGCGGAACGCCGGTTGCATACGTATGCGAACCGAGGGTAACGACCGCGTCGCCCAATGACGGGATCGGAGTATTGTAGATGACGGGCGTCTGCGGCACGCCGTCATACGTCCAGTTGATCGTCACCGTGTTGATCGTGTTGGCGCCGTAGTTCTTCACGTTGATTTGCAACGAATGCGTTCCGGAACAGAAATTCACGGGCGACAGGAGGGCGGAAACACCAGCATCATTCAGATGTACCGGTCCCATATCGAAGCCGAAGTTCTGGTACGAGTCAATCGCGTAATTGTACAGTGTCCCGTTACAACCCAGACCACCCCACATACGACTCGTGCTGTTAGGGATGACAGCGGAACCATTCCGAATATTGATTCCGCCCCCGGAGGTCATACCATCAGAACAGAACTGGGTGATAAGCATCTTGCCGGGGTCGTAATAAAACGGCGTCTGCAACTGTATGCTGAACCACTCACCGATCCCCCCCGACGGAATCGTATGCGACGCAGCGGAAAAGCACTGCGTCACCGGCGCGAAGAACTGCGTCGTCGGGAAGGTCGTCTGGGTGGACTGTTCAAGAAAAAATGCGGCGTTTGCATACGTCGTCGCCGTCGAAAAAGTACCGCGTTGCCAATACACCCTCGTGATATATCCGGCGGGCGCTCCGGTGAACAGGCCCGCGCTGTAAAAACCCTGATGCTTCTGAAAGGCAATGGGGAAGATGGGGTTGAAGGGAATATTGTTTGCCGATATCCCGTTACCGAAAGAATACTGTGGTGTTTGGGCGTGTGCGGGGATGATTCCGGCAATGAGCAAGGATGCAAGAACAGCGGCAGCGAGTCCGTTTCGACACCCACCTTTCGATCGAGTATGTGTGGGCGTCATAATACCTCCTGGTATGGCAATGGAGTACACCAACCACCAGCCGGAGCCGGCGGCTTGGGAGCGGGTTGAAGCCCGTTACCAAGCATTGTCGATCCTAAAAGTTGAAGCCCGTTACCAAGCATTGTCGATCCTAAAATAAGCATCATCCGATTCCACATTCTGTAACTCGATGTACTTCGTCAAGGACTTCAACGGCCGCCCTACCGAGAACCGGGATGGCGTCGACACGAATACATGCAGGTTATCTTTCCTCGCACGACCTATGAGGGTATCGGCGCCATGCACGCGGGGGCTGTAACCGATCGGTTTCCGCATGCGCTCCGTCATGTGCCCGCGTGACAGCGGTTAGGGTGTTTTTTATTGATCCAGACCAGGCGATTCTTCAGGTTGAGGATTGCGTCGCTCGCTTTTCGATGGTGTTTGATACCGAAAGCATACTCAAACCATCGCTTAAAAACAAGGTTTTTTCACCCTATCCCCGAAGGTGGGACAATCGGATTTCGGGGCAGGTACCGGTTTCTACTTCAGGAGTTGGTTGCCGGTATATCGTATGGATTTCACTCACCCTGGAATCGTGCGCCCCCAACGCCCTTCCTACCCAAATGCGGAAACACTGACGATTTCAACTTTTTCTGGTTTAGTCTATCGGGTATCCCGCGCTCGCGATCTGTGAACTGCTGCGACATTACTGCGAGCTAGTGCGAACTACTACGAACGTACTACGAACTACTGCGACGCTACCGCACCTCTACTGCGACATACTGCGCAAAAACTGCGCAACGGCTGCGCAACGAAGAAGCAATCAACGCCTTCTTATGCCATCTTGCCCGAATCGGCTTGAATCCACTTAACCTCGTAAACTCACCTCGCCGCGGCGAGTCTACAGCCTTCGGCTTTCGACCCCTCGACCCCGGCCTCTGTGGATCTCGAACAACTCACCCCCCGGCCCCCTCTCTCACGAGAGAGGGGGAGGATGAAGTACAATTCAGTGTATATTTCACACATGCGGATGCATGCGCGGCGGTTACATGGAACCTACGTTGTGTCATCCATGAATTGGACCGGTGCGCAGCGCTGGTGGGCACACTCAGCATGAAGTACCCTTTAGGGTCATTTCTGCGACGCAGCGATGCATGCCGAGCGGTGTCGGGGCATGGCGACGCAAGCCGAGGTACGACGACCTACTACTACTACTCGAACATTACTCGGCCACGAGTCGGATACTACTCGGACATTACTCGGACATTACCCGCCTACTACCCGGACAATGAAGGAAAGCGGCGCATGCCACCATGTCCAATCTCATCAGTGCTTCATCGCGTGTAGTGCAAGTGCATCATCGTCCCCGTTTGAAATATCCTGTTGGATCGGTTTTCGATTTTCCGACCCATTTCACCAGGAATTCCAGTTTGTTGAGATTTCATTACACCGTGCGCTCCAGAATTCGCAGCAGAAGGTTCACCGGAAGGAGGGCTCCTTCGGTATGGATGTTTGTGAACAGGTCGAGTGTTCGGGTAGCATATCGTCCTTAGAAGATTTCCGTTGTTGAACCGGAACGCTACTGCGTCACTACTGCGTCATGCTGGTGTCGGCACGCCTCGTTTTCAGGCTGCTCTTTTCTTGCTCTTTGTCGAGAATAATTGCTGATTTTCGCTACCTTTTGCCATATTTGCAGTTTTCCGGCGGTGATTTCTACTGCGTCACTACTGCGTCATGCCTGCGACTTGTCCGGATCGGGACGAATCGCCTTTAGATCGCGCTTTTCTGCTTCCCGGAAAAATAATTGCTGATTTCCAGTACCTTTTGCCGTATTTGCAGTTTTCCGGCCGTGATTTGTACTGCGACATACTACGTCACTACTGCTCCATACTGCTCCATACTGCTCCAAACTGCTCCATTACTGCTCCATACTACTCCATAACTGCTCCATAACTGCTCCATTACTGCTCCATCGCATCTATGTCTGTTATTCTATCCCGCGTATCACCGGGCCAGAGTACTTCACATGCTACCGGCGGCTTCTACGGAAATAGCCGCGTGGATCGTTTCTCGTTGTTCCGGTCCATTCGACAAGCTCTTCCATTTCCTTCAATGCTCGTCGTATTGTGTTTTTCGACACTTGAAATAGTTCGGAAAATTCGCTAACACGGCCTTTTTCATTGGATTCGAAGTATTGGAGGATCTTTCGTTGAACTTCGGTCATGTTCTCCGGAATCTGTGAATCAGTTTTCGGTTTCAGAATTTTCACCTCAACTCCACCGCTATTTTCGGAATAGATCGGCTGCGGTAGTCCTGCTTCTTCGCAAAGTTCGAGAATCTTCAGCGTCCCGCGTCCCCAGGATTCAATCGCTCCGTAGAGAAAGAACGCCTTTGCGATGAGAGGATTCCGCAATATGGACCGATGAGGTTTCGACAAGTCCGAAATCGAAATCCCTGCGGGTAGAGAGCCATTGTTCCAGACCTCCATCCGGTCGTCAAAGATTGCAATTTCCGTGTATCCCGCAGGATCGTAGTAGTCCCTATGCACGATGGCGTTGATCGCGGCTTCACGAAGAGCGTCCAAGGGATATTCCGCCGTGTCGATTCGCAATGCAAACCCATCAGGTATTTTCCCCGCCACACGGATATGCGATGAAATGAATTGCTGAATGCTTTCGAAGAGCTCAAACAGATTTCCTTCAAAACGCCTGTTATCGATAAATTCGTCCTTCGTTGTCCCCGCAAAGCGAGCGGCTTTCACGAGGAACTGGATGTAGAATTTGTGAGGACTCTTTGCGAAGAGCGCGATGGCGCCGTTCGTGAGAACTCCGTCCTTCATCAGATCCAGCCCTGTGAGTATCTCGTTGAGCAGAAGGTGTGGCGATACTGCAAGATTTCGCGCCGTCTGCGCCACTTGAACAAATCTCCTGATGAGGTCCTCATCGAGATCGGTCATCTTTGCCCGCTCGTTCAGTTCCATATCCCACAGCATGAGATGGCGGTTCCGCTCAATCAGCAGACGTTCATATTCTTCCTGTGTTATCGCCTGATTTGTAGACCCGACACGCTTGTAGGGATGACCGCGCGTCACGTACGGTTTTGACGCCCCTTCCGGAATCGAGACGAGGAGAATATGCTTCCCATCAATTTTTTCGACGGCAATCGAAGGATAGAGGTGCGGTGAGATTGCCTGGGTGATCGTGTTCGAAATTTCGCGTATGGTGGAATCGGAAACGAATTGCCCGACGACGGTGCCGTTGTCGTCCACACCGAAGATGATCGTACCGCCTTTGGTATTTGCAAAGGCCGTCAACGTCTCGATTGCGCGAGGGAGTTGGCTCGTGGATTTCTTGAATTCGAGGGTTTCACTTTCCCCTTGCGCGATGAGTATGGAAAGATCGTTCATTGAATTGTCGCTCGACTTTTGGCGTCGATAAATCCCAAGGCTTTCTCCGTTGCGTCAAGAATATGACGCATTCGGATGAGGTCTTTATTCTGCATAGAGAACCCGGGCTTGCTTCATGACCTCGCGCCTGAAGTATTTGCTTAAACTGTTCGGTGTATGAAGATCGACACGTCGATTGAGCAATGCATCCAATTCGTCCTGCATCGTGATAAATGCGAACCCCGGAACGTGCCCTTCCCTGAATTCGACGAGCACGTCGACGTCACTCGAATCTGTGAAATTTTCGCCGAGTACGGATCCGAAAAGAGATAATTTCTTCACATGGTATCGTCCGCAAAGCACGGCGAGATCTTCGAGAGGGATCGTGAGCAAATGTTCACTCATACATAGCCTTCATGCGAAAAGACGGAGGCGGTGGCAAATGTTTGTCGTCATAAACCCTTCCGAAAAACGGATGGGATAATATTCGTTGATTTCATCCGATGCGCTTCCGATTGCTCGATCCGATATTACCAAACGCTTCTTCATGCCGTAAAGATACGGAACGACGCCGTTTATCGCATGGATTCACCCGGCGGAACCGCTGCACCCCCGCCGTCCTACACATGCTGATCGAACAGTATCGTATTGCCGTCCGGATCGGCGATCATGAAGCTGGCGGGGCCGGTGGTGGCTTCGTCGGCTTCGGCAATCATCGGTATGCCACCGGCTTTGAGTTGTCGCTGCAGTTCGCGCACGTCGGTGAATTCGGCGAGGGGCTGTGCGTCGCTGTTCCACCCAGGATTGAAGGTTAGGATGTTGCTTTCGAACATGCCCTGAAACAGACCGATGGCGTGATCGGCATTCTTCATGATCAACCAGTTCTGCGATTGATCTCCCATGAAGACGGTGAAGCCGAGCTTTTCATAGAAGAGTTTCGAAGCTTCTATATCCTTTACCGCCAGGCTGACGGAAAAATTTCCAAGTTGCATGGTGTCCTCCTGTTGCTGAATACATGATGCACGATCGGGCGTACCCGTCGTTTTGCGAAATTATTATATAACCATTCACAGACGCTTTGGCTCGGCGATCCTACGCGGGCTGCGCGACGGCTGCATGTTCGAGCGCGGATGGCGTGCGGCAACCGACAATCGCAGGGGCTTCGTGAATCACCTCTTCGTTCTCAAGCGCATCCACCATAAACAATGCGAAGTCCACACGGCGGGTTTTGTTGCTCTTGAGAATGGGATCATCCACATGCCGGCTCCATACAGGCAAGCCCTGACTCTCGCCTTCTTCCAGGTCGCTGCCGCGCACGACGGTCCATTTTGTATCGCTGGCGAATATGCGCCGGCAGGCTTCGACCTGGTCGTCGATTTCAGCGAAACGCAGGAAGCGTGCGAACCAGGTCATGAACTTGAGAGCGAACGTGAATGTCCGCGAGTACACATCCCTGCCGTCCATCGTTATGTGCCATCCGCATGAAAATATGAGGCGGGCACCCGGCTCCGCATGGTCAAGTACCGCCTGGGCCGTTCCCGACGAGTACTGCCGCAGTCCCCATGGAATAAGGACGACAAGAACCCCGTCGCAACCCGCGACCGCCTTTCCGATGACTTCGCGGTCGTTCGTTGCGCCAGGAATGATTGTCATGCGATCCCTGAACGCGTCGAGTTTGTGCACGCTTTTTTCGCGGCAAACACCCACCACCTCGTACCCTTTGTCCAGCGCGTGCCGCACCATGTAGCGGCCAAGTTTGCCGGATGCTCCGACGATGCAGACTTTTTTCATTGTCATACGGTTTCCCATTCACTGAGGATAGAAAAGATTAATTATGGACTGGTGCGAACTGCAGGATCTTTCCTCAGGTATCGTCGAATTTCTCCGTACATATCTTCGTTACGGATTCAGCCCAGGCAGCACACGCGCGCCGGGAAGCGTCGGCAGGAAGCCTGTCGGCTTCTCCATATCAATCCTGAATTCACCGATGGAAAATCCTGATTTTCCGATCAGGATACAAGGAAGACCCCTGCTGCGGTCGGAATTCTCCCGCGCCAGTAAAGACGGAGAACTCCCTATGCTACGTTTCGCCCCTCCGGAATCCCCTTGAATCGCATGATCGGTGGATGCGCCCGTGCGGATGATCACACAACGCCGACTACGTCCGCGATGAAGGTGTACGCGATACAGCAACCCCGACCTAACAGCCTGATCGCGCCAACGCCGCCCTGCTCACCGCGTCAGAATGAGCTTGCGCACCTCCGAGGTGGCGGACGACGTCAGGACGTACAGGTAGGAACCGCTGGGCAAGGACGACGGGGCGAAATGCGTCTGATAGCTTCCCTTTTCATGGAAGCCTTCAGCAAGCACCGCGACCTCGCGTCCCAGCAAATCCATGACGGCAAGCCGCACGTCGCTGCGTATGGGCACCTCGTAGCTGATTGTCGCCGCGGATCCGATCCTCAAAGGATTGGGATAATTCTGATCGAGAGTAAACGAGGACAGAGCCTGGGGCGCCGGTTCCGCGGACAGCAAGCCCGGCCGCAGAAATCCCGCCGCGAAAATATCCGTTCCGGTGCCGGCGGCGGTGGAAGTGCCTGCGACGACGATCATTGAGTCGATGAGGTCGATATCAACCGCCAGGGCCGGACCGGCCGCATCGGCCGGGAGGGCGAATTCCCTCCAGAGATTTCCGTCCGCATCATACGCGATGATGACGATGGATGTCTGTCCGAGTGAATTGACGCTGGAGGCCGCGACATAGACGAAACCATTTTCGTCGGAAGTTATCGCGCGAGGGATGTCCGCTCCTTGTCCGAGCGCCGCTGTAGCCGAAAGCAACGCGACGACGACGGTGACGACGGTACGGGAGAAATTATGTATCATGGTTGTTCTCCATTCAATGCCTGATTCTGTTTGCCTTTGTGTACACGCTTCCGGACTAGGGATCGATGAACCAGCCGCCAAGCCACCAGTGATTGAAACGAATGGGAACCGTGGTCCGGACAACCACCCCATGGTATACCGTTCCTTGCACTGGCTGCAGTGCCGCGGTGACGACTGGCGGACTCGACGGGGAAATCAGCGTCACCGATTGATTAATCACCTCACCGAGTTGATTGAGCCCCTCTATCGTGACCTGGCCAGATAATAATGGATCGATCGGTCGGAAATCCAACGTCATACCGCCATTCCACCAGGTCGCACCGGGAAACTGAGGATGCGTGGTTCCGGAGGGAATCACCTTCAACCCCCCGCCGAAAATAATCACGTCGTCGTTCAGTTTTTCATACTGTACTTCCATTCCTTGATTCTCGTTCTGTGTCAGGAACGCTACTTCCGCTTCCGCTTCCTGCGATGAAGTATCCTGTGTCGCACACGCCTTCAGCTTCATCGGAATGCCCGGAGTAATGAAACCATTCGAAAGCGTACTGAAATAGATGAACCAGAAGTGGATGTTGAAGCACACGACGCCGTCAGCGCCTGCTGCGCCATCGTTCTTGGTGCCGGCTGTTCCGGCCCCGATGCCAACGCCGGGAGTACCTTTCGTCCCATTGAGTTTGCCGTCGCCGCCCGGTCCGGCATTACCGCCCTGTGCCGTATAGGTCCCTGGTGCGCCCGGAGTGATTCCGTTAGGACCGGGATCGCCTCCCGTGGCGTTTCCAACCTTGCCGTTGCCTCCGTTCCCCCCCTGTTTGGGAGGTGTACAGCAATCAGCGCCCGCACCACCACTTCCTCCGGTAGCAATGGCGTCACCGCCGTCACCCGCCTTATGCGTACCGGCGACGATGGGCCAAATTTTTCCTTTCGCTCCATTGCCGCCCTTCCCCCCCGTGGCCGTCGCGTCCTTTCCGTCGCCACCTTTTCCACCGGGACATGTCGGACAATCCGCTCCGTTGGATGCCGTCGCGGTCGCGGTTCCACCTTTCCCGCCGTTACCTCCTCCTTCGGTGGGAGCACCGACGATGCCTGCGCCGGGATGCGTAAGAATGTAGCCGATGCCTCCCATATCGCCACCCGGACCTGACGTGGCCTGTGCACCGCAGCCATCCGCGCACGGGCCGGCCGCCGGATCGCCTGTCGCCGTGGCATCACCTCCGGCGCCTCCGTTTCCGCGATTCAGTACGACTCCGGCACCGAAGACGATAGAATTACCGCCAAGCAAGAGCGAACCTCCCCGACCTCCCTTGCCCGCCGCTGCGTCGGCAACCGCCGGACAGCCTGTGGTGACCACCGGCATGCCTTTGCCTCCGTTTCCGGCAGACAGCGTGAGTCCGGCTGCAATGGTAAGGACGCCGTTCCTGGAGGCGATGCTGAGTGTCCCACCAATTCCACCGACAACGGTAGGGCCGCCGGCATCCGCGCCATTTTCGGTATCCATGTCTCCATTGACGTCAATGTCGCCGTCGCGGGGAAGGGAATTCGCTTTGCCCTTTCCTGCCTGGGGCGGACGGTTCACCTTTGCGCCGCCGCCTTTCGCAACCCTTGTAGGATCAGAACTCAACCGCTGAAGCTCCGGGGTTTTTTCGAACAACTCCTCAACGAATACAGGCGTCAGGTCGGCATTTTCGGTAAAAGAATCCGTTATCATGATATCGCCATCGGAAATCACGCTTGGATCTGGTCCCGGGACGTAACCTAGCAGAAGCTCACCATCGGCGACTATCTTTATGCCCGGAGGGTCCTCCGGCACGAAGGGGCAGGCATTGGATATCGAACCACCCACTGTGAGACTTTCCGTCGTTCGAAGCTCGAGCTGATGACAGTCCGCAGTGATGGTGCCGTCCACCAGGATCGAATCAACCGCATGGATCACGGCATCATCGGATATAGTCAGGATCGCAGGGTCCTCGATGATAATCGTCGAGTACCAATGCTCCCCTCCGGGGATCGTCATATCGGTTGAAACACGCAATGCGGGCGGCCGCAGCGACTCGTGAACGAGCACCGAGGATGCGGAGTCGCCTACTGCATCCCGCACCTGTACGGTATATGTATAGGAACCGTCATCAAGGGGTGTGCCGCTTATGAGGCCAGCGCCGGTTACTACGAGACCTGGAGGAATATCCCCTTCGACGAGAGACCAGGTATAGGGAGTCTGCCCCCCTTCCGCAGCGAGCATCGTGCTGTACGTTTGCCCCGGCATGGCATCCGGCACGCTGACGGTTGTGACGCGTAGCGCAGGAGGTGCAAGCGTGACCACGAATTCGCGCGTGTTATTCTCGGTATTGGATGAGGGGTCGGAAGCGCGCACTACGACGTAGTACGTTTCCCCGGGCAGCAGTCCGCTAATCGTCGCATCATCGGTGCCGGTGACCTCGGCGTCGGGTGCGGAGAAATTCTGTCCGCCGGGAGACGTTGCGACATACACCCGATACTGAAGCTCATCGCGCATCGCCTGATCATCCTCAGCAGGATGCCAGACAACGGTTAGACTTCCCGTCGCTGAAGAATACGCGGCTGTCGCGCCCATAAACGACGGTGGCGTCTGGTCTCCGGGCATCCCGCCGGAGGGACTGTAGACGCGCTCCCACGGGTTCGGTCCACGTCGAGTAATGAACACATTGAAATCCCCGGAACCGGCGTCGAGCCGGGCCGTCAGAAGCGCGTTGCCTGCCGGATCGATGTCGAGCGCAGTCGCGCGATGCCTGCCGTCGTTGCCCGGACTGTAGTGAAAATCAGAGGCGAATGATCCGTCCGGATTATACTCCGCGAGCAATACACGTGTAGACGCAGGCGCCAGCATTGTCCATCCCGCGCAATACAGCTTGCCTTGTGCGTCAAATGCCGTCAGCGCAAATATCTCGTCCAGTCCCGATCCGCCGTCAAAGGTATTGGCGGCGATGCGCGCGCCGGCTGCATCGTAGAGGACCACAAAGCCGTCGCTGTCGCCGCCTCCCGTGGTCAGACCAGACATGGCGACGCGTGAACCGGCGACAAGCGAACGTGGAAACGCGCTGCCGGTACCTGTGTAGGAATCTTTCCATAATTCAGCGGCATCCGGATTGAACGCCGTCACCACCGATGAAGACGTGCCGTCGTTCATGCGCGATTCGGCAGCTGTGACCAGCGTCCCGTTCGACAGCAAGCCGAGACCTACGCCGATGTCGCTGGAAGCAGCCTGCGCCGTGAATACTTTCGTCCACTGCAGCACACCCAGATTGTTGTAAGCGAGCAGCACGAGATGCCGGCGGTTATCGTTTTCCCACACATTGCCGAGAACATAGGAATTGCCTGAAGCATCCGCCACCACGGCAACAGCTTTTTCGTCACCGGCAGTGGAGTAGGATTTTTCCCAGACGGTGCCGCCGGCCCTGTCGAGGCAGATGGTGACGATGTTCCAGCCATCCGATGCAGAGTACGACGATCCGGCGATATACACTCGCTCATCGGCAGTGACCATGGATGCCGTTTCGTCCATGGCGCCACCGGAAGAGTTGTACCGCGTCGTCCATTGCTGAGCGAGCATAGGTGAGGCAAGAAACAATATGCTCAGAAGAAGAAATCGTAAATGACGTCTCATGCGACCTCCTGTAAATTCGATGCAGTACTATTTCACATACATAACCAAATTTGCACAGCCCGGCTTGGGCATGCATGATTTACGGTGCTGGTGATACACGTTGTGTGGGGAGGTGCGAATTATAATACGGGATCGAACGAATGCTGCGCATTTTCGGTGCAAGCGCAGTGCTGAAGAAACATCATCTCGTGCAGGATAACGCTTCACCCGGACGCTGATGACGGCTGACCCGGGAGGGGTTCATTTCAGATGAAATGGGTCCTGATTTGCAGATGAATATATGGATCGAATAATGGAATGTCAAGTACTCGGACAGAATAATTGGATTTCCAAAATATTTACGCATGCAACTGGAAAAATGCAACACATCCTCTCGTTGCTCATGCCGACAATTTTCCGGAGAATTCAGCCCTGCTTATGACATCGAAGATTCCTTAGTTGCTAAACCTCTAGAAGACCGAACGCCGCTCCTTTCCCGCAGCAGCGGGATGCCCGTGTACGTCAGTGCATCTTCTACACATCTTGCTGCGGTCAGCCTCAGGCTGATCAGGACATCATGGAGATGTGAGTTGATCCAGAGGCCAAAAACATCGTCACCTCGCCGCGGCGAGTCTGCGACCTGAGTGTGCCCACCAGCGCTGCGCGCCGGTCCATTTCGTCCATGACACGTGGATGGTGTGGATATTTCTTGCATCCCCCGGGGGTCAGGCGCGTTTCTGTGAAACTCCGCGCTACTCCGCTTTACCTGTCCGCCGAAGCTCGTCAGCGCAGCCGTTGATTGTCTGAAGATCAAAGCGAAGGTGGACGTGAATACGTGCGCGGATTACACGGATGAACACGGATATGCACGGAGAAGAAATTTTCTGCCTTCAAATCCTGAAGTCTCTCGTATCTGGGTTTCAAAAACTCTTATCCGCGTTAATCCGCTTTACCTGTCCGCCGAAGCTCGTCAGCGCAGCCGTTGATTGTCTGAAGAT
>CAYJMN010000040.1:0-47555 GCA_964371045.1 uncultured Chromatiales bacterium
AGACTCTTCGGAAACAAGAGCACCTATGTCATGAGCAGCGCAGCGCCCGGTAAAAATTTTCGGTAATCCTCGACGTTATCGGGCGCGCAGTCGAAGGGCGGCGTTCGGATTTCTCGGTGTTTGTAGGTACGGTCTTCAAGATGTCATTAGCAGGGCAGCTGCGGAAATACCTTTCGGTTATGCACTGTGTTTGCACGGCGGCGTCTCGAAGGGTGATTCGTTCCGTAATGCATGAGGAGAGTAGGTGCCTCCCTGATGTCATAAGCAGTATGCCCACCAGTCAGCCTGAGGCTGACGCCGGTCCATTTCGGGCACGACACGTGGATGGTGTGGATACGTGCACGGATTACACGGATGAACACGGATATGCACGGAGAAAAAATTTTCTGTCTTCAAATCCTAAAGTTTCTCGTATCGTGGTTTCAAAAACTCTCATCCGCGAAAATCCGTCTCGATCCGCGAAAATCCGTGCACGTATTCATCGGCGGGAGTTCGCTGCTACTGTCTTTAATTTCGACAATTCCTGCTGTGTAGTTTCATTCATACCTGTTAATGACATCAAGGAGACGGTACTGATTTGCTGGACTTGCGGATTCCGGACGCAGGCCCTTTTCCGCAGTAGCGGAGCGCCGAACGACGCTTGTGCTTCGACACCACCATTTTCTAAGGCGCTGCACTGCTCATGACATGTGATACTCCGGACCTATGAACACCGAGAAGGACGAACGCTGCTCCTTTCCCGCAGTAGCGGGATGCCCGTAAACGTCAGTGCATCTTCCACACATCTTGCTGCGAGCAGCCTCAGGCTGATCAGGATGACGAACTTGGTTGACGCTGCTAAGACTAACCATATGTCACCCACGAAATGGACCGGTGCGTCAGCCTGAGGCTGACTGGTGGGCACACTCAGCATGACGAGGTTGACTGACGCCAGGACAACACGCTTCTCCACAATGTTATGAGCAGAAAAAGTGCTCAATATTTGTCACCACGGAGAATCCAGCAGGCACAGAGAACGCCTTCACACACCTGTAACCTTGGGTGATCCCCGGTATGGAGTTTCTCGGAGTCATGGGGGAGGAGAGAGACGGCGAATATTGAATTCAAGCCACGTCTGTTGCATTTTGGTGCACTAACCTGTAGATTCTCGGGTAGCTCAATTGTGCCGGAATTCACAGTGCTCATTATTCGTGCTTATTGTGCCAGCGCTGCGTCGTTTTGTCATTGTTCCGATATGCAGGATTTTTCGTGAAATATCAGGAGGATGAATGCCTTTGAAGTCGCGGTCGCAATCAACAAGAACCGAACGGGCGGTCGCAGTCGAACGGGGATTCGCAACGCTATGATTCGATTCGTATCGGGTCCCTGAGGGTACGTAGCGAGGGCTGAGTCAACATGAAGGACATTGCCTCCCCAATAAAAGAGTATAGGAGCTTTAAACAATATACATTCGTCAAATCCGCTTCCTTCATAAACCGACAAATGAGGTTGTTATGCGACATTCACTCACTGTTTTCCTGTCACGTGCGGCGCAAAGGCTGACACCCATACCCTTGCTGGTATGCCTGCTGCTGCCGGTGCTGTCCTACACCGCCTCGGCGCAATATTGCACCGCCGGAGTAACGTATTGCGACGAGTATCTCGCAAACGTCACCGTTGCTGGAATCAATAATACCACTAGCTGCGTAGGGTATTCCGACTACACCACCACCGTGGCACCGGGCGCCATGACCGCCGGACAGACGTACCCTGTAAGCATCTACAATCCCACGCCCTATAATGGGGACGTGGCGTATGTCTGGGTCGACTGGAACAACAATCAGTCGTTCACCGACGCGGGTGAGTCTTTTACGACCACGACTCCGAACTACAGCAATTTTTCCGGCTCCATCCTTTGCCCCGTGGGTACATTGACGGGCGCGAAGCGGATGCGCGTTCGCATGAGCTATGGCGTAGTTCCCGGCAATCCGTGTGGAATCGAGACCTACGGCGAGGTGGAGGACTACACGATCAATGTCACGGGACTGGGCGATCCCCCTCCCATCATTGCCTTGGTATCCTCTCCAAGCTGCGCCACCACCGCGAACCAGACCGTCGTTGCATTGATTACCGACAACGGTACCATTGCAGCGAATGCGATCTGGTTCCGGAAAAACACGGGCTCATGGTTTAATGCCGTGGCGACGAGCGTTGTCGGAGATACCTACACCTTCACGATTAATCACGCCACAATGGGTGGAGTCGTCTTCGGTGACATGGTGCAATGGTATCTCGGCGCACGTGATAACAACAACGGAGTGACCACGCTCCCATCGAGCGGCAGCGGTGCAACTCCGCCGGGTTCCACGCCTCCCGCTACATTCAATTCTTACAGTATCGCGGTGCTTCTGCCGTATTATCAGAGCTTCGATGCAGTCGGACACGGCTGGACTATGGGAGGGACGTATTCGAGCTGGCGAGTCGGTACGCCGGGCGGTCTTATCGGAACAACCGCATCCTCGCCTCCCAACGCGCTTCTATGTCAGAGTACTTCGTTTACTTACAACGACTATGAAGTATCATGGGCGATGAGTCCCCCAATGAATTTTTCCGCCCTGGTTACCGATCCTGTTCTTGCTTTCTCTCACAAACACAATATTGAGAGTACCTGGGACGGTGCTTGGGTGGAATACACAACCGACGGGGGGGCGACCTGGGTGGAGCTTGGCACATACCCTCCTCTTCCGACTTCTTTGAACTGGTACAATACCGCGAGCGTCTATTCATGGGCCGGTCCCTGCTGGGATGGTGATTTCTACGGATCCTGGAAACGCTCCGTCCATGCGCTGACCGGATTGGCCGGTAAGGCCTGCGTCCAGATTCGCTTCCGCTTTAACTCGGACACGTCCGTGAAATACAGCGGATGGGCGATCGACGACATCGCCATCGGTGACTTCCCGCAGAAGGATATCGAAGTCCTGACCGCCAGTGTCGGCTACGGCCTGAATCGCTGGGCGCAGGTTGAAACCCTCCCGCATGTGGTTACCGCGACCATCAAGTCCAACGGATGGGAAGCCCCGCCGACATCCGTGACGGTTGTTTACAAGGAAGGCAGCATGCCCGCAAGCGCGCTTGACGGCACTGCGGAAACCTTCACCCCGACCTGGGCGGCCGGAAGCGCGACGCTGGTATTCGCCACGCCGTACACGCCCGCGACAATAGGTCCGAAAACGGTGTACGTCCGTGCATTCTACACCGGCGACGCCGATGCGACCAACGACAGCAAGACCTACGTCATGACCGTTCAGACCGATAAGGTGTATGGCTACGAAGATTTCGAAGGCTTGACCGCTACCGGCTTGCCATCGAGCTTCCGTGCGGGCTGGACCTACATGAACAGCGGAGGCCCCAACACGTGGGGTGTCTTTACCGATGGTCCCCGCTATGTCGGCGCCTACATCAGCGACGGGAACGCCAACGATCATCTTATCAGCCCGCCCGCGCTCCTCCGCGCCGGGTCGAGCTATCGCGTGCGATTCAAATACAGCGGTTGCAGTTGGGGCACGGCGCCGACGACACTGGTGCTGATGTACGGCCAGACGCCGAATCCCGCACAGATGACGGTTGTGAATACCTGGATCGTTCCTCAGGTCAGCAATTACGTGGACGCAACCGGCGTCGTTCCCGGCACCGCGCCGTACTTCAACACCGATCCGTCGGCCCCCGCGAATTACTACATCGCCTTCCAGGTGACGAATCCTTCCGGCACCGGTTGCGTTGCGATCGACGACATCGTCATGGACGACAATCCCTCGCCGCCGCCAAAAATCGGTTACGGTTTCCCGGGTTCCCCCGTGACTACCTTCGTGGATGATTCCGCGATCCCCATCGTGGTGACCGCGAATTACAAGCAGCCGGGCATGATCGACAAGACCTACGCGGTGACGACGACGACCAACATTTTCGGTACGCTTGGCGATTTCCTGTGGGACGTCCAAAGCACGACGCCGTGGATCACGATCACGAAATCGACTCCCGACCCGACGCTGCAGGGCTACAACTTCTCCCCGCCGCGTCCGCGTCAGTTCCAGACTTTCACGATGAGCATCGATCCTTCGGGCTTGCCGGTTGGCGTGCATCTTGGCAAACTGACGTTCTACGGTATCCTCTTCAACAACGACTTCCCGCCTCCCGCGAGCGGTCTTATCGCGACGAACGAGCCGTTCAACGTAACGGTTCAACTCCGTATCATCGCGGCCGGCAGCGGCGCGGGCGCGGCATCCATGGTGCAAACTCGCGGCCCGCTTGTGGCCGTGAATTCGTACCCGTTCACTGATCCGACGACTGGTGACCCGATCGCCACCGTGCACGTGACGAGCGGCCAGATCGATCAAATGACGATCCGCGTCTTCCCGAACCAGCTACCGCAAAACCTCGCGCGCATGCGCTATGTGAAGCGGTACTGGCAGATCACGCATGTCGGCACGGCCTGGACGGCGGACATCACCTTCCCGTATGCTCCCGCCGAGGCCTCCATGGTGACCGATCCGCTTCAGTTGCGCGGTGTTCGCCAGGCCGTGAACCTCGGGCAGTGGGAGGATCCGATTGTTGGAACAACCTCCACATCGAATCCGTCGGCCGATCTTGTCAAGGTATTCAACTTCACTTCGTTGAATATCGGTGGAAATATCGCGTTGTCGCATCCGTACGGGATCTTCGTGAAGTCCGACGGCGTCGCACCCGCGGCGTTTGGATTGGAGCAGAACTACCCGAATCCGTTCAATCCGTCCACGACCATCGCATTCAGTGTCGCCGAGGAGCGTCCGGTGCGTCTGGTGGTGTACAATCAGCTCGGTCTCGAGGTGGCGGAACTGATCAGCGAAACCATGCCGGAAGGCAGCTACACGGTGACGTTTGACGCGAGCGATCTGGCCACGGGTCCTTACCTGTGCCGCATGATCGCCGGCGATTACGTCAAGACGATTCAGATGGTGCTTTCGAAATAACAGCACAGTCGAAATCGCTCAGCCCTCCTGATCAAAGGCCCGCTACGGCGGGCCTTTGATGTTTCTGGATGTGCCGCTATCGTCACCATGCCGCGGCGAGTCTTCGACCTGAGTGTGTTTACTCAGCCTAAGGCTGACAGCGCGCCAGTCCATTTCATGGGTGACATCATTTGGTCGAAACAGCGATCACAAACCTCGTCATCCTGAGTATACCCACCAGTCAGCCTGAGGCTGACGCCGGTCCATTTCGGGCACGACACGTGGATGGTGTGGATACGTGCACGGATTACACGGATGAACACGGATATGCACGGAGAAAAAATTTTCTGTCTTCAAATCCTAAAGTTTCTCGTATCGTGGTTTCAAAAACTCTCATCCGCGAAAATCCGTCTCGATCCGCGAAAATCCGTGCACGTATTCATCGGCGGGAGTTCGCTGCTACTGTCTTTAATTTCGACAATTCCTGCTGTGTAGTTTCATTCATACCTGTTAATGACATCAAGGAGACGGTACTGATTTGCTGGACTTGCGGATTCCGGACGCAGGCCCTTTTCCGCAGTAGCGGAGCGCCGAACGACGCTTGTGCTTCGACACCACCATTTTCTAAGGCGCTGCACTGCTCATGACATGTGATACTCCGGACCTATGAACACCGAGAAGGACGAACGCTGCTCCTTTCCCGCAGTAGCGGGATGCCCGTAAACGTCAGTGCATCTTCCACACATCTTGCTGCGAGCAGCCTCAGGCTGATCAGGATGACGAACTTGGTTGACGCTGCTAAGACTAACCATATGTCACCCACGAAATGGACCGGTGCGTCAGCCTGAGGCTGACTGGTGGGCACACTCAGCATGACGAGGTTGACTGACGCCAGGACAACACGCTTCTCCACAATGTTATGAGCAGAAAAAGTGCTCAATATTTGTCACCACGGAGAATCCAGCAGGCACAGAGAACGCCTTCACACACCTGTAACCTTGGGTGATCCCCGGTATGGAATTTCTCGGAGTCATGGGGGAGGAGAGAGACGGCGAATATTGAATTCGAACCCCGTCTGTTGCATGTTCGTGCGCTAACCTGTAGATTCTCTGGTAGCTCTGTTGTGCCGGAATTCACAGTGCTCATTATTCTCGCTTATTGTGCCGGCGCTGGGTCGTTTTGTCATTGTTCCGATATGCGGGATTTTTCGTGAAATATCAGGAGGATGAATGCCTTTGAGGTCGCGGTCGCAATCAACAAGAACCGAACGGGCGGTCGCAGTTGAACGGGGGTTCGCAACGTTATGATTCGATTCGTATTGGGTCCCTGAGGGTACGTAGCGAGGGCTGAGTCAACATGAAGGACATTGCCTCCCCAATAAAAGAGTATAGGAGCTTTAAACAATATACATTCGTCAAATCCGCTTCCTTCATAAACCGACAAATGAGGTTGTTATGCGACATTCACTCACTGTTTTCTTCTTACGCGCGGCGAAGAGGCTGACGCCCATACCGTTGCTGGTGTGCTTACTGCTCCCGGTGTTGTCCCACACCGCCTCCGCGCAGTATTGCACAGCAGGTGTATCGTACTGCGATGAGTACATCGGCAACGTCACCGTTGCGGGTATCAACAATTCCACCGGTTGCGGCCTTGTCGGCGGGTATTCCAATTACACAGGCGGGACGCCGGGCGCGATGACCGCCGGCTCAGCATATCCGATCACGGTCTACAATCCGGTTTCATATTACCCCGACGATTATGCCTATATCTGGGTGGACTGGAACAGCAACGGATCGTTCGCCGACGCCGGCGAGTACTTCACGACCACCACGCCGAATGGCAACAATTATTCAGGCAGCATCCTCTGCCCCGTTGGCACCGTGACGGGCGCGAAGCGGATGCGCGTTCGCATGAGTTATGCTGTTAGCCCCGGAAATCCTTGCGGCGTCGAAACCTACGGTGAGGTTGAGGATTACACGATCAATGTCACTGGCCTGGGCGATCCCCCTCCCATCATCAGTTTGACCTCCTCTCCTGCATGCGGCTCGTCGGCCAATCAGACGGTCGTTGCAACGATTACGGATAACGGGACCATCGCCGCGACGGCCATCTGGTTCCGCAAGAATACCGGTTCGTGGTACAATGCTGCAGCGACCTCGGTTGTCGGCAGCAGCTACACCTTCACGATCAATCACGCGACCGTCGGCGGCGTTGTGCTTGGCGACGTGATCTGGTGGTATCTTGGCGCCCGCGACAACTCCAATGGCGTTGCAACGCTGCCCTTCGGTGGTTCAGGCACGACACCCCCGGGGTCGACGCCTCCCGCGACACCGTATTCCTACGGAATAGCGGCGGCCCTGCCGTATTACCAGAGTTTCGATGCGGTCGGTCACGGCTGGACCTTTGGCGGGACTGCTTCGAGCTGGCGTGTCGGTACACCGGGCGGGACCATCGGCACGACCGCCGCCTCGCCGCCAAGTGCGCTGTTGATGCAGAGCACGAGTTTCGTATACAACAACAATGAGCAGTCGTGGGCGATGAGCCCTCCGATGAGCTTCGCTTCCATGGTCACCGATCCTGTTCTGGCGTTCTCGCAAAAGTACGATTTCGAAAGTTCATGGGACGGTGGTTTCGTGCAATACACCACCGACGGCGGCAGCAATTGGGTGACGCTCGGGACGGCCCCGCCGGATCCATCGGGACCGTTGAACTGGTACAATACCGCAAGTGTCTATTCCAATGCGGGCCCCTGCTGGAACGGGAGTTTTTACGGCTCCTGGCAGCGGGCGGTTCACAATCTCACCGGCCTGGCCGGCAAGCAGTGCGTCCAGCTCCGCTTCCGCGGCGCATCGGATGGTTCAGTGACCAACAGCGGCTGGGCTATCGACGACATCGCTATCGGTAATTTCCCGCAGAAAGACGTCGAAGTCCTGACCGTTAGCGTTGGCTACGGCCTGAATCGCTGGGCGCAAGTTGAAACTCTTCCGCATGTGGTTACCACGACCATCAAGACCAACGGTTGGGAAGCCCCCCCGACATCCGTGACGGTTGTCTACAAGGAAGGCAGCATGCCCGCAAGCGCGCTTGACGGCACCGCGCAGACCTTCACCCCGACTTGGGCTGCCGGAACCGCGACGCTGGTCTTCTCGACGCCATACACGCCCGCGACAATAGGTCCGAAAACGCTGTATGTACGTGCATTCTATACCGGCGATGCCGATGCGACCAATGACAGCGAGACCTACGTCATGACCGTACAGACGGATAAGGTGTACGGTTATGAAGACTTCGAAGGCTTGAATGCCACCGGTCTGCCGTCTGCTTTCCGTACCGGCTGGACGGTGATCAACAGCGGCGGCGCGGCAACGTGGGGTGTCTACCTCGACGGTGTGCGTCTCGTCGGCGCCTATGTGAGCGACGGGAACGCCAACGACCATCTCGTCAGTCCTCCCGCGCTGCTCAGTGCAGGCTCGAGCTACCGGGTGCGCTTTAAATATGGCGGCTGTAGCTGGGGTACGGCACCGACGACACTCGTCCTAATGTACGGCCAGACGCCGAATCCGGCGCAGATGACCGTGGTCAATACCTGGATCGTTCCACAGACCGGCGTTCCTATCGACGCATCCGGCGTCATTCCGGGAACCGCTCCGTATTTCAACACCGATCCGTCGGCACCCGCGAATTACTACATCGCTTTCCAGGTGACGAATCCTTCCGGCAGCGGTTGCGTGGCGATCGACGACATCATCATGGACGACAACCCATCACCGCCGCCAAAAATCGGCTACGGCTTCCCGGGCTCACCCGTGAGCACGTTCGTGGATAATCCAGGTATTCCCATCGTCGTGACGGCGAACTACAAACAGCCGGGCATGATCGACAAGACATACGCCGTGACCACCACGACCAATATCTACGGTACGCTCGGCGACTTCCTGTGGGACGTCCAGAGCGCGACCCCGTGGATCACGATCACGAAATCGATTCCCGATCCGACGCTGCAGGGCTACAACTTCACCCCGCCGCGTCCGCGTCAGTTGCAGACCTTCACCATGACCATCGATCCTTCGGGCTTGCCGGTCGGCGTACATATGGGCAAACTGACGTTCTACGGTATCCTTTTCAACAACGATTTCCCGCCTCCCGCGAGCGGTCTTATCGCGACGAACGAGCCCTTCAACGTAACGGTAGAACTCCGCATCATCGCGGCAGGCAGCGGCGCAGGCTCGTCATCCATGGTGCGGACCCTTGGGCCACTCGTCGCGGTGAATTCGTATCCGTTCACCGAACCGGTCACGGGCGACCCGATCGCCACCGTGCATGTGACCAGCGGCCAGATCGATCAGATGACGATTCGCGTCTTCCCGAACCAGTTGCCGCAGAATCTCGCTCGCATGCGCTATGTGAAGCGGTACTGGCAGATCACACACGTCGGCACGGCCTGGACGGCCGACATCACCTTCCCGTATGCTCCCTCCGAGGCCCTGATGGTGAACGATCCGCTTCAGCTGCGCGGTGTTCGCCAGGCTGTGAATCTCGGGCAGTGGGAGGATCCGATTGTTGGAACAACCTCCACATCCGATCCGTCGGCCGATCTTGTCAAGGTGTTCAACTTCAACTCGTTGAATATCGGCGGTAATATCGCACTGTCGCATCCGTATGCGATTTTCGTGAAGTCCGACGGCGTGGCGCCCGCGGCGTTCGGTCTGGAGCAAAACTATCCGAATCCGTTCAATCCATCCACGACCATTGCGTTCAGTGTTGCCGAGGAGCGTCCTGTGCGCCTGGTGGTGTTCAACCAGCTCGGTCTCGAGGTGGCGGAACTGATCAACGAAACACTGCCGGAAGGCAGCTATACCGTGACGTTCGACGCGCGCGATCTGGCCACAGGCTCCTACCTGTGCCGCATGATCGCCGGCGACTACGTCAAGACGATTCAGATGGTGCTTTCGAAATAACGGCATCCCGAGTATCGTTTCATTTGACAGTGAAAAGGCCCGCTTCGGCGGGCCTTTTCCTATAAGCGCGGGGCGCGGGACGCAGGCGCGGGACGCAGGGCGCAGAGCCGAACATGATACTGGACCATCGTGAACGGGTGATAGCGCTCCTTGCGCTCCTGCGGTCAATCTTCTTCGCTCCTCACTGCCATCCTTCTCTTGTCACCAAACCTGAAATCGTGTATTGCCTGCCCACCGAGGCTTTCGCCCGATTGTTGAAGCGGCTCGGATATGCTGAACGCAGAAGCACAATTCGTCAATCCCCTTTGCTTCTTTTGCTTTCTGATCGTAAGATGCATTGATGCTGTTATGAACGAGAGAGACACGACATATCTGCTCCGCCTCAAGGCAGGACGTATCGACCTTCACGAGAGACCTTGTTTGATGGGTATCGTGAATGTGACGCCGGACTCCTTTTCGGATGGGGGGAGTTTCTATTCCGCCGATGCCGCGGTGGAACATGGATTGCGTCTCATCGGGGAGGGTGCCGACATTCTCGATATCGGCGGCGAGTCCACACGTCCGGGCGCGTCGGTGGTTCCGGAGGACGAGGAACTACGGCGCGTGCTTCCCGTCATAGAGAAGCTTCGTTCGGCGAGCGTCATTCCGATTTCCATCGATACGCGGAATGCCGCTGTTGCGGCGGCCGCGATTGCAGCCGGAGCGGATATCGTCAACGACGTCAGCGCTCTGCGTCACGATCCCCGTATGATCGATGTCGTTGCGGACGCCGCCGTACCATTGATCCTGATGCACATGCTCGGGACACCAGCCACGATGCAGGACACTCCGGTTTACATGGACGTCGTGTCGGATATTCATGACTTTTTTGTCGAGCGACTGCGGTGTTGCTCTGACCGCGGGATCAGGAATGTGCTAATCGATCCGGGCATCGGTTTCGGCAAGACACTCGCGCACAATCTTACCCTCATCGCGAATCTGCAAGGACTCCTGGATCTCGGCGTCCCGATTCTTGTCGGCGCATCAAGAAAATCCTTCATCGGTCAGGTCACCGGATTGCCTGCCGATCGGCGTGTACCAGGCAGCATTGCGGCAGCGGTGCTGGCGCTGCGGAACGGAGCGGCGATGTTCCGCGTCCATGACGTGTGCGAACACAGATCCGCCCTCGACGTCGCAGCGGCGATTATCAAAGCGGAGGAGAGCATCCATGCTGGTTAACATCGGCTTCCTCACCATTAATTGGACCGACATCCTCGATATTCTGGTCGTGACGTTTATCTTTTACCGTCTGTACCTGATTATGCGCGGGACGATCGCCATACAGATTTTTCTCGGTCTGCTGGTCATTGTCGCGGGATCGTTCGTCGCATCGTCCCTGGATCTTGAAGCAGTGTCGTGGATATTGAAAACCCTGGCCGACGTCTGGGTGATCGCCTTCATCATTCTGTTTCAGCCCGAACTGAGGAGGCTATTGGTTATTCTGGGTCGCGGGCGTCTTATGACGAATCTGGTAAAGAGCAGCGTGAACGAAACGATAGAGGCAATCGTCGAAGCATGCGACGAGATGTCGCAGAGACAGACGGGCGCCTTGATCATTCTGACCCGTACGACCGGCATCCGCATGATCATCGAGTCGGGAGTACCGCTCGGCGCCGAAGTAAGCAAGCAATTGCTGCTCTCGATTTTCAATCCAAAGGCTCCACTCCACGACGGTGCCGTGGTGATCAAGGATCGCGTGGTCGAGGCGGCGCGATGTACCCTCCCTTTGAGTGGGCAATTGCAGATCGATGGATTTATCATGGGAATGCGGCATCGTTCAGCGCTCGGGATCTCGGAGCAGGCCGACGTTCTGGCAATCATCGTTTCCGAGGAAACCGGAATAATCTCGATCGCGGAGGACGGAAAACTGCACCGCGATCTGACAACGGATACCCTTCGTGTCTGGCTGCGTCAGGGTCTGAACGTCTCCGCCAAATCAATATTCGAACCGGTGTCTCCTGGCGGCCCGATCACCGAGCCTACCGACGTATGAGCACACCCACCGGATACCGCAGGCAGGACCTGGCCAAAGCTCAACTTTTAGAACTGCTTCGCAAGAAAGGGATCAACGACGCCGCCGTACTCGAAGCTATGTCCTCGGTTCCCCGCCAACTGTTCGTCAACGACGTATTCCAGTCGCGCGCATGGGAAGACTCCGCACTGCCCATTTCCTGTCAGCAGACCATTTCGCAGCCGTACACCGTCGCTTTCATGACGCAAGTCCTGACGGTGCGGAGCGGAGAGAAGGTGCTGGAAATCGGCACCGGCAGCGGGTATCAGGCCTGCATCCTGGCGGCGCTCGGAGCAAGAGTGTTTACGATCGAGCGCCATTTTCCATTGCTCGAGGAAGCGCGGCAGCGCTTCGAAAAGCTGGGGTACAACATCGCGTCGAAGGTCGGCGACGGCAGCGTGGGATGGTCGCAATTCGCGCCGTACGACGGCATCATCGTCACGGCGGGCGCACCTGATGTTCCGCCGGCATTGCTTCGTCAACTTGCCGACGGAGGGCGACTGGTCATTCCGGTGGGAGACGTACAGACGCAGGACATGGTGCTGGTGCGCAGACAGGGTGAGGAATTCACCTCCACGCGCTGCGGTGGATTTAAATTCGTTCCATTGATCGGCAAGGAAGGCTGGAAGAAACCGTAATCTTGGAAACGCTGCCGCTGATAACCGTTCTTACCGGTCCGACCGCTTCAGGGAAAACCGCTGTCGCCCTGGCTCTCGCCGATCAGCTGAATGCCGGGATCATCAACGCGGATTCGCGTCAGGTATATAGAGGATTCGACATTGGAACCGCGAAACCGACCAGCGCGGAGCAGGCTCTGGTGCCGCATTACGGCATCGATGTGTGCGATCCTGGAGAGAGTTGGACCGCAGGCAGGTTTTTCAAGGAGGCGCAGGTCTGGATCCGCGACATCCAGGCGAAGGGAAAGCGTGTGCTTGTGGTCGGTGGCTCGGGACTCTATGTCCGCGTACTCACGGAAGGCATTTTTGACGATGCGCCCATCGATGAAGAAACTCGCCGGAGCTTGCGAACGAGGCTCGAGTGCGAGGGTCTTGAAGCGTTGTATCGGGAACTGCGCCGTCTCGATCCGGGCATCGCGGCGACGATAGACAGCAACAATCCGGCACGGGTACTACGGGCTCTTGAGGTTTGCCTGGTGAGTGGACGGCCCTATTCCGTTCTCAGAAATGAGCTGATGCCCGTACTTCCTTACCGCAGTATGTTGCTCGGCATAGCGTGGGAACGCCAGGAATTGTATAAGCGCATCAATGCGCGCGTCGATGCGATGCTCGAGGCGGGATTCGAAAATGAAGTTCGCGCCCTGCTTGAGGCCGGGGTCGATCCGGCGTGCCTCGCCATGCAATCCGTAGGTTATAAGGAAATGGCGCTGTATCTTTCTGGTTCACCCCGTTTTGACGAAACCGTATCCCTGATCAAGCAGCATACGAGGAACTTTGCCAAACGCCAACTGACGTGGTTCCGACGTGAAACGGGGATGACGTGGCTCCACGGCGCGTATGCGGCGGAAATCCTCGCCACACAATGTGCCGGGGAAATTCTGCGGGCGGAACAAGTTATGAAGGAGAATTGAGATGAAATACCACAGAATACTGTTGTCGGCTATCAGCGTGTTGTTGCTCATGCACTGTGAGTCCCGGGGCGATGCATCGGGCAGCGAAGGAAAGAAAGAAACCGGTCGCCGTGCGGGGTACGCTATGGCCGCTGTGAAGGGCGGGATCGAGGACATCGACATCACGACCAAGGATGGAATACGCATTACCGGCACCCTTTATCCGGCGGGCGCCAAGGCGCCGGCAGTGCTCTGTCTCCATCAGTGGCGCAGCGACCGCACAAGCTTTGCAGGATTGGCGAAGACCTTGCAGTCCGCGGGCTTTACCGTGCTCGCGATAGACATGCGCGGATATGGCGGCTCGACGCGTACCTCCAGCGGCGCAACCGTGCGTCCCGATCGCAAGGCGCGTCCCGATGTGGAAGCTGCGATCGCATTCCTCCGTGGCCACGCAATGGTGGATCCTTCGCGAATCGGTATTGTCGGGGCGTCGTACGGAAGCAGCAATGCGATTCAGTATGCCTCTGCGGATAAGGGGATAAAAGCGGTCGTATTGCTGAGTCCTGGTCTGAATTATTTCAATGAACTTCCCACAGAAGACGCCGTCAAATCCTGGGGTGCGAAACCGATGCTGGCGGTGGCGAGCAGCGAAGATGTCAGGTCGGTGGAGACGCTGCAAGCGTACTCGAAACTCGCCCGCGGCACGGAAACGAAGGTGTATGAAAATGCGGGACACGGCACGGACATGCTGTCCGCGGCGGCGGGACTCGACAAACTCATCGCGGACTACCTGAAGAAAAACCTGTGAGATTATTTTTCCTGTCCGCCTGCCGCTATTTGACTTTGTCTAAAAGATGCATATATTTGTGATCCTGTCCATCTGGGTGGACAAACCTGCTGGCGTAGCTCAGTTGGTAGAGCAGCTGATTTGTAATCAGCAGGTCACCAGTTCAAGTCTGGTCGCCAGCTCAACTGGAAAACGGTGGGGTACCGAAGTGGCCAACCGGGACAGACTGTAAATCTGTTGTCACACGACTTCGAAGGTTCGAATCCTTCCCCCACCACAGTTTTCATCCGCCGCGTGCGGAACCCTGACGCGGGGGTAACTCAATGGTAGAGTCACAGCCTTCCAAGCTGTTGGTTGCGGGTTCGAGTCCCGTCTCCCGCTCCACGCTCACGTAGCTCAGTTGGTAGAGCACTTCCTTGGTAAGGAAGAGGTCACCGGTTCAATCCCGGTCGTGAGCTCGAGGTACTCAGGTACGATTTGGTCATCGCAACATTGCAACAACGGTGAAGCCACCATGGCAAAAAGCAACAAAGGTCGCATAATTATCACGCTGGAAAGCACCGCGGGCACGGGCTATCGGTATTCCACGAAGAAGAGCAAGCAGCTTCATCCGCAGCGGGTCGAGTACAAGAAGTTCGATCCTGTCGTGCGGAAGCATGTGATTTTCAAGGAAACGAAATAAATAAACTTACGAGAGTAGCTCAATTGGTAGAGCAGCGGTCTCCAAAACCGCAGGTTGGGGGTTCGAGACCCTCCTCTCGTGCGAGTTATTCAGCATTCATCCAACCGGACCATGAAACAAAAAATACTTGACTTTGCAAATGGTGTCACCAAAGAGATGAAGAAGGTGACCTGGCCGACCCAGGAAGAGTTGAAAGAGTCGACGATGGTCGTCCTTGTTTCGACACTCATCGTAGGCATTTTCGTGTCCGTTGTGGACGTCTTCTTCACCAAATTGATGGAAACGCTGTTAGGTAGCTGACAGCAAGGTGTACATTCTTCGTGTCGACGGAAGCAGAAAAGGAACAGGTTGATCATCTCCGGTGGTATGCGATTCGTTCGTATTCCGGCCACGAGAACAAGGTCAAACAATATATCGAGAACGAGGTTCGGCAGGCCGATCCCTCCATGCGTATGGAGGAACGGATCGCCGACGTCATCGTCCCGACCGAGAAAGTGTATGAAATTCGCGGCGGCAAGAAAAGGACCAAGACCAAGAATTTCTTTCCGGGGTACATCCTGGTGCATTGCGTTCTTGACCGGGACACGAGGCATCTCATTCTCAACACTCCGTCGGTAATATCGTTCGTGGGGCCCAAGGGACAGCCCGCGCCGTTGCGCCAGGATGAGGTGAACAAGATTCTCGGCCGCATGGAAGAGCGTCGCGACACCGAGGTTCCCGAGGTGCGCTTCCGCGTCGGCGATCCGGTACGGGTCATCGACGGACCGTTCAACACGTTCAGCGGTTTCGTCCAGGAGATCAACCAGGAGAAGAACAAGCTCAAAGTGATGGTGTCGATCTTCGGACGTAAAACTCCGGTGGAACTCGACTTCAGTCAAGTGGAATTCGATACGTAATAGTCAGAATACAGGCGATTCATCATGGCAAAGAAAATTACGGGGTATATCAAACTCCAGATCCCCGCCGGACAGGCGAATCCCGCGCCTCCCGTCGGCCCTGCACTGGGCCAAAAGGGTGTAAACATCATGGAGTTTTGCAAACAATTCAACGCCCGGACTCAAGAGAAGATGGGGCTGATCATTCCGGTAGTCATTACCGTGTTTGGCGACAAATCCTTCACCTTCATCACCAAAACTCCGCCAGCCGCGGTATTGCTGAAGAAGGCGTCGAAGGTCGAGAAAGGCTCAGCCGAGCCCCATCGCATCAAGGTAGCGAAAGTGACAAGCGCCCAAGTGCGTGAGATTGCAGAAATGAAAATGCCGGATCTTAATGCCCACACGGTGGAAGCGGCCATGACCATGGTCGCCGGAACCGCGCGCAGCATGGGATTTACCGTCGAGGACTAAGGTGACGCCATGAAATTGATGAAACGAATGAAAGAGGCTTCCAGCCTCGTCGAAGCAAACAAGGAATACTCGATCGCCGAAGGCGTCGACCTTGTGAAAAAGACCTCCAAGGCCAAATTCAACGAATCCGTCGATATCGCCGTGCGACTCGGCGTGGATCCGAAGAAATCGGACCAGATGATCCGCGGAACCGCCTCCCTTCCCAACGGTATCGGCAAGGACGTCCGCGTTCTCGTGCTGACGAAAGGCGCGAAGGATCAGGAAGCCCGCGACGCCGGCGCCGAACATGTCGGGTTCGAGGACTACCTCGAAAAAATCAAGGAAGGTTGGGCGGATATCGATGTGATCATCGCCACACCGGACGTCATGGGCGAGGTCGGAAAGCTTGGTAAGGTACTGGGACCGCGAGGTCTTATGCCCAATCCCAAATCCGGCACGGTGACGCTCGATGTCGGCCAGGCCGTCAAGGAAGTCAAAGCCGGTAAAATTTCCTTCCGTGTAGACAAGGCCGGTATCGTGCATGCCATGGTCGGCAAGACGAGTTTCCCCGAGAATCAACTCGTGGAGAATATCCAGGCCTTCATCATCACGTTGAATCGCATGAAGCCGACTGCCGCGAAAGGCGTCTACATCAGGGGTATCACCCTGAGTTCCACCATGGGCCCCGGCGTCCGCGTAGACAAGAGCGAAGCAGCCTCATTGCACTGAAAGGCTTTTTTTATAGATTCCCCGCCGACGTACATCCCGTCGGCTTACGCACTCTCAATGCTTCTACTTTAACTCACAGTGACTCCCCACGCACTGTCCCATTGAGGAACGAATGACCAAAGAACAGAAAATCCAGGTGATCGAAGACACGATCGGACGTCTTGAACGGACGACAGGTCTGTACCTGGTCAGTTTCTCGGGACTCACCGTTGATAAAGCGAACCAGCTCCGCTCCGAGTTTTTCAAAATCGGTGTGGAATACAAGGTTATCAAGAACACGCTTCTCAAGCGGGCGATGCAGACTGTCGGCGGATATGACGAGGTGTTTCCGTTTCTCGTCAATCAAACCGGCGTCGTCTTCGCCTATACCGACCCCATCGATCCCGCACGCGTTCTGAAGAAATTTGTCAAGGAAAACGAGACAAAGGTTTCGGTCAAATCCTGCGTGATCGGCAAGGACGTGTTCGACGGTTCGCGCCTCAATGACCTTGCCTCGCTCCCGACACGCGATGAACTGATTTCCGGTATCATCGGTGTGATCGCGGCGCCTGCAACCGGCATCGTCGGCGCAATCAACGGCGTCATAACCGGCATCGTGAACGTGATCGATGCCATCGAGAAACAAAAACAGGAACAGGCTGCCTGATTCCTCTCCGATAACGACTGTACAAACAATTTCTCCAGAGGAGTTATACAATGTCCGTGATTGATGAAATCGTTGAGAAAATTGAGAAACTGACGCTGCTCGAAGCTTCCGAACTCAAGAAAGCGCTTGAAGAAAAATTCGGCGTTACCGCGTCTGCCCCCATGATGATGGCCCCCGGCATGATGGGCGGCGCCGCTCCCGCCGCTGAGGTGGAAGAGAAGACCGAATTCAACGTTGAGCTGACCACGGTCGGCACAAACAAAATCAACGTGATCAAGGTCGTCCGCGCCGCCACGAGTCTCGGCCTCAAGGAAGCCAAGGATCTCGTCGACGGCGCACCCAGCGTAGTGAAGGAAGCCGCACCGAAGGAAGAAGCCGAGAAGCTGAAAAAAGAACTCGAAGACGCCGGCGCAACCGTAACATTGAAATAAGGACGAAACTCAAGGCGTGCAGCAGGACTACCTCGGTACATACCTCTGAACACCAGTGTTACAACGCATGTAAACGACAAGACGCGGGTCGGATAGCTTCGACCCGCACTTGTCGTTTTGTCGCCCTCTCTCACGTGATCTCCTGACGCCATGCAGGGATCTGTCATCCCGGATTTCCGCCACGAACGCACCATGTAAGGAGCTAAGGAATTGACTACCTCTAAAGCGAACGGCTTCAACGATACATTCAGGAAACTTGATCTCAATCAGATGCCCAACGGTCGCTGGAGTTTCGGAAAGATCTCGGATCTGTACGAGTATCCGAACTTCCTCGACGTGCAGCGTGCGTCGTTCGAGTTGTTCCTGCAAGAGCGGGTTACAGCCGCCGAACGCAACGATTTCGGATTGCAGACGGTTTTCACGACCAATTTTCCGATTACCGATACCAGGGAAAACTACATACTCGAGTTTATCGAGTACTTTATCGAAAAACCGAAATATTCCGTTGCGGAATGTCAGGAACGCGGCCTCACCTTTGCCGTGCCCCTGAAAGCACGCCTGCGCCTTTCAAGTAAAAGCGAGGAGCCGAACAGCAACGAGTACATCGAAACCGTGGAACAGGAAGTGTATCTCGGCAACCTGCCGTACATGACCGACCGCGGGACGTTCATCATCAACGGCGCTGAGCGCGTGGTTGTAAGCCAGCTTCATCGTTCGCCAGGCGTGTTCTTCGGCGAATCGATGCATCCCAACGGCACCAAAATGTATTCCGCACGCATCATCCCGTTCCGCGGCTCCTGGGTGGAGTTCGCGACGGATATCAACCATGTGATGTACGCCTACATCGATCGCAAGAAAAAATTTCCCGTCACCACCCTGTTGCGCGCCCTCGGTTATTCCACCAACAAGGAACTGCTCGAACTATTCGATCTGGTCGCCGATGTGGATATCACCACACCGGATGTGGAGGAATCCTACGGACGCGTCCTCTGTGAGGAAGTGATCGACGAACATACCGGCGAGCTTCTGGTTTCCGCCGATGTCGAGCTGGAAGAAGATCTCGTCAGCCTGGTTCGTGAACACGGTGTGAAAATCATCCGCGTGTACAAGACGGACAACGAGAACGCTCTTGTCATCGCGAACACCATTCGCAAGGACGAGGCCAGCAACGATCAGGAAGCGCTTGAAATGATTTACAAGCAGCTTCGGTCCGGTGAAGCGCCCGATCTCGATACCGCGAAAGGTCTGATCGAACGGTTGTTTTTTAACCCCAAGCGCTACGATCTTGGCGTCGTCGGCCGCTACCGCCTCAACAAAAAACTCAACCTGGGCATCGCGCCTGAAGTGACGACGCTGACGCGCGAGGACATCGTGTCCATCGTTCGTTATCTCATCGACCTTCTGCAAGGCCAACAGCCGGTGGATGATATCGATCACCTCGGCAACAGGCGTGTGCGCACAGTGGGCGAGCAGCTCGCGGCGCAATACAACGTCGGTGTGTCCCGCATGGCCCGCACCATCAAAGAGCGCATGAACATCCGCGACATCGAGAATTTCACTCCCGCGGAACTCGTCAATGCCCGCACCATCTCCAGCGTCGTCAACGCGTTCTTCGGGACGAACCAGCTCTCGCAGTTCATGGATCAGACCAACCCGCTGTCCGAACTTACGCACAAGCGGCGCATGTCCGCGCTCGGACCGGGCGGACTTACGCGCGAGCGCGCTGGCTTCGAGGTGCGCGACGTTCATTACACGCATTACGGACGCCTTTGTCCCATCGAAACCCCTGAAGGTCCGAACATCGGTTTGATCTCGTCGCTGTGTATCCACGCGCGCATCAACGAATTCGGTTTCATCGAAACACCGTATCGCGTCGTGAAGGACGGAAAGGTCAGCACCAACGTTGTGTATCTTACCGCGGAAGAGGAGGATGAGGTCGTCATCGCGCAGGCCAACGCTCCGCTGAATCCCGATGGCACATTCAAGCTCGACCGTGTGAAGTCCCGTTTGCGCGGCGATTTCCCGGTAGTGCAGCCGACCGACGTCGTGTACATGGACGTTGCGCCGAATCAGATCGTCAGCCCCGCGGCGGCGCTGATCCCCTTCCTCGAACACGACGATGCCAACCGCGCATTGATGGGCTCCAACATGCAGCGCCAGGGCGTGCCTCTGCTGCGCCCGCAGGCGCCCGTGGTCGGAACCGGGCTCGAGGAAAAGGTTGCCCGCGATTCTCACGCCATGATCATCGCCAAGCACGACGGGAAAGTCCTGTTTGTAGATGGTACGCGCATCAAGGTGCAGTACGATCTGGGCCGCTCCAGCGACGACCGCCTGGTCGCCTTCGATAACGACGGTATCGAGGAGTACGAGTTGACGAAATTCTTCCGTACCAACCAGGACACATGCGTCAACCAGCGTCCGTCGGTGGGTCCGGGACAGAAATTCAAAAAAAACGACATTCTGGCCGACGGTAGCTCGACAGAGAAAGGCGAGCTGGCGCTGGGACGCAACGTGCTCGTGGCCTTCATGCCCTGGCGCGGGTACAACTTCGAGGACGCCATCATCGTCAGCGAACGCCTTGTGTCCGAGGACGTGTTCACCTCCATTCACATTGAAGAGTTCGAACTTCAGGTCCGCGACACCAAACGCGGCGAGGAGGAACTCACACGTGAAATCCCGAACGTCAGCGAAGAAGCGACGAAGGATCTGGATGAAGACGGCATCGTCCGCGTAGGCGCGGAGGTGCGCGAGAACGACATCATCATCGGCAAAATCACGCCGAAGGGCGAGTCGGATCCCACTCCGGAGGAGAAACTCCTGAAAGCCATCTTCGGCGACAAGGCCGGCGACGTCAAGGATGCCTCGCTCAAAGCGCCCCCGGGAATGAAGGGCATCGTGATCAAGACCAAACTCTTCACGAGGAAAAAGCGCGAGAGCGATACGAAGAAGGAAGAAAAGCGACGCCTTGATATTCTGGAGAACGACTTCAGCAAGCGCCGTAAGGATCTGTATCAGCTCTTCGCAGCTAAGCTCACCTCGCTGCTCAAGGGTGAAAAACTCCTTGGCGTCCGCGACATCACCGGGACGAGCGTCATCCGCGGCGGAACAACAGTAACCGATGAACTCTTCTCGAATCTCATCGACCAGATCGAGCGACTCGATCCCACGCAACCCTGGGTAGAATCAAAAAAGACGAACGCGCTGCTCCTGCGTCTCTACGACAATTTCAAGTACGCGCGCCGCGACGTTGAAGAAGATTACAAACGGGAGCGCGGGAAAATCCAGATGGGCGACGAGCTGCAGCCCGGCATCGTCCAACTCGCCAAAGTGTACGTCGCGAAGAAGCGCAAGCTCTCCATCGGCGACAAGATGGCGGGACGTCACGGCAACAAGGGCGTCGTATCCAACGTCGTCCCGATTCAGGACATGCCGTACCTTGCGGACGGAACTCCGGTGGACATCGTGCTGAATCCCCTCGGCGTGCCTTCACGCATGAATCTCGGCCAGCTGTATGAAACGGCGCTCGGCTGGGTCGCGACGAAGTTCGGCAAGGGTGTGCGCTTCGGTTCACCGATTTTCGACGGCGCCAAATGGGAAGAAATCCAGGACCTGCTGGACTCCGTCGGTTTGAACCGTACCGGCAAGATCGATCTGTACGACGGCCGCGCAGGCGAGAAATTCGACCAGCCGGTCACCGTCGGTTTCATCTACATGTTGAAACTGTCTCACCTTGTGGACGACAAGATCCACGCGCGTTCCATCGGTCCGTACAGCCTCATCACGCAGCAACCGCTGGGTGGCAAGGCGCAGTTCGGCGGTCAGCGTTTCGGTGAAATGGAAGTGTGGGCGCTCGAAGCTTACGGCGCCGCGCACGTCCTTCAGGAAATCCTTACCGTGAAGAGCGACGACGTTCAGGGCCGCGCCAAAGTATACGAAGCCATCGTGAAGGGCGAGAATCTGCCGGAGCCCAACGTGCCCGAATCGTTTAACGTGCTGGTGCGCGAACTCCAGGGGCTCGGCCTGGAAATGAAGATCGAGTAATTCGCTCATGATGCTCATGACCGGTTCTTCCCGACTATCGATTATGAAATGATTGGAGATAGAAGATGCCCTTCAAACCGCAGGAAGTAGTCAAGAAAAACTTTACTCGCATTTCGGTGAGCCTAGCCTCATCGGATGCCATCCTGTCCCGATCCTATGGCGAAGTCACCAAACCCGAAACGATCAACTATCGCTCGTTCCGTCCCGAAAAGGATGGTCTGTTCTGCGAAAAGACGTTCGGACCGGTGCGCGACTGGGAATGCCACTGTGGAAAATACAAACGTATCCGGTATAAAGGTATCATCTGCGACCGCTGCGGCGTTGAAGTGACGCAGAAATCGGTCAGACGCGAGCGCATGGGACACATTTCCCTTGCCGTTCCCGTGGTGCATATCTGGTACTTCCGTTCGCTCCCCAGCAAGATCGCGAACATCCTCGGGATCTCCTCGAAGGAACTCGAGCGCATCATTTACTACGAAAACTACGTCGTCATCAACCCGGGTCCCACAAGCTTCCCGAAACCGTTCGGCAGCCTGGGCGACGAACTTCCGAATGAGGAAGACGGCGAAAAAATCGACAAAGCGCTGTTCCGAAACGACATCCGGCTGATGACGGAAGAGGAATACCTCGACGTGCTCGACAGCTTGCCGGAAGGCAACCAGGAACTCGATGACGACGATCCCAACAAATTCGTCGCGTTGATCGGCGGGGAAGCCATCAAGGCCTTGCTTCGCGCCATCGATATCGAGAAGCTCGCGGATCATCTCCGCCTGCAGATCCGGGTGGAGAATTCGATGCAGAAGCGCCACGAAGCCATCAAGCGCATGCGTGTCGTCACGGCGTTCAGCAACAAGAGGGAACTCGAGTACATCAACCGTCCCGAGTGGATGGTCCTCGATGTCATCCCCGTAATTCCCCCCGAACTTCGGCCGCTTGTTCCTCTCGAAGGCGGGCGCTTCGCCACATCGGATCTGAACGATCTCTACCGCAGGGTGATCATCCGCAACAACCGTCTCAAGCGCCTGATCGATATCAAGGCTCCGGAGGTGATTCTCCGAAATGAGAAGCGCATGCTTCAGGAAGCGGTGGACTCCCTCTTCGACAACAGCCGGAGGGTGAATTCGGTCCGCAGCGACAACAACCGCGCTCTTAAATCCCTTTCCGATATGCTGAAAGGCAAGCAGGGGCGCTTCCGCCAGAACCTCCTCGGCAAGCGCGTCGATTACTCCGGCCGTTCCGTGATCGTGGTCGGTCCCGAGATGAAGCTGCATCAGTGCGGTCTTCCCAAGGACATGGCGGTCGAGTTGTTCAAGCCGTTCATCATTCGCAAGCTCATCGAACGCGGAATCGTCAAAACAGTCAAGAGCGCGAAAAAGGTGGTCGACAAAAAGGGTCCCGAGGTTTGGGACATTCTTGAGAAGATCATCGACGGGCATCCAGTGCTGCTGAACCGCGCGCCAACGTTGCACCGCCTCGGCATCCAGGCCTTCCAGCCGCTGCTTGTCGAAGGTAAGGCGCTCCGTCTGCATCCGCTCGTCTGTACGGCATTCAATGCCGATTTCGACGGCGATCAGATGGCGGTGCACGTGCCGCTGTCGTTCGATGCTCAGCTTGAAGCGGGAATTCTCATTCTCTCCTCGCACAACATTCTTTCTCCGCAGAACGGCAATCCGATCGCGATTCCGAATCAGGAGATGGTGCTCGGTTGTTATTACATCACCAAGGCGCTGCCTGGCGATCTGGGCGAAGGGCTGGTGTTCTCGTCTATGGACGAAGCTGTTATCGCCTACGACCAGAAGAAAGTCGGCTTGCATGCCCGGGTCAAGGTACGCGTGGCTTCGAGCCTCGAGGATCTCGAAGCCGGCAAGCCCGCGAAGCAGATCGTCGACACGACGATGGGACGCATTTTGTTCAATCGCATCGTGCCGCCGGAAGTCGGTTACATCAATGAAATCCTGACGAAACGCCGTCTCGTGCAGATCATCGCGCTGATTTTCCACAAAATGGGAAATCTGCTGACCACGCGTTTCCTCGACGATCTCAAGGATCTCGGCTTCTACTATGCGACGCAGGGCGGGCTCTCCATCAGCATTTCGGATGTGGAAATCCCCGATGAGAAAAACCAGCTCATCGAGAAAGCGCAGCGCGACGTCGAGAACATTCTCAACCAATACCAGATGGGTTTCATCACCAACGGCGAACGCTACAACAAAGTGATCGACATCTGGACGCGCACGACGAACCGTGTCGCGGACAAGCTGTTCGACACGCTGCAGAAGAGCCGCAACGGATTCAACTCTCTCTACATGATGATGGACTCGGGTGCGCGCGGTTCGAAAGAGCAGGTGCGTCAGCTCGCCGGTATGCGTGGTCTGATGGCCAAGCCGCAGAAGAGTCTCACGGGTCAGACGGGAGAGATTATCGAAAACCCGATCACCGCCAATTTCCGCGATGGTCTGTCGGTGCTCGAGTACTTCATCTCCACCCACGGTGCCCGCAAGGGTCTTGCCGATACCGCGTTGAAAACCGCGGATGCCGGGTATCTCACGCGCCGTCTTGTTGACGTCGCGCAGGATATGGCCGTCACGGAGTTCGACTGCAACACCATCCGCGGCGTCGAGGTGATGGCGCTGAAGGAGGGCGAGGATATCAAGGAGCCGCTGTCCGAGCGCATCCTGGGCCGCGTGTCCCTATTGGACGTGAAGGACCCGATCGGGGGCGACGTTCTCGTGACGGCCGGCGAAATGATCACGGAGGCCCATGCCGAAGCGATCTCCGCCACCTCGATCGAGGCTGTCGTCATTCGTTCGGTGCTCACCTGCGAATCCGGTCATGGCATGTGCGCTCGTTGCTACGGACGCAATCTCACAACCGGGCGTCTGGTGGATGTCGGTGAGGCGGTCGGCATCATCGCGGCGCAGTCCATCGGCGAGCCGGGTACGCAGCTGACGCTTCGCACCTTCCACATCGGTGGTACGGCGAGCCGTATCGCAGCGCAGTCCCAGGTCGCCACGAGATTCGACGGTCGCGTTCAATTCGACGGCATCAAAACGGTGGTATACCACGACGACGAGGAAGACCGCACCATCTGCGTCAACCGCAATGGCGTGGTGAACATTCTCGACGACAACAACCGCATCCTTTCGAAGTACGACATTCCATACGGTTCGACCCTGCTCGTCAAGGAAGAGCAGAAAGTCGCGCGCGGTGAAGTGCTGTACGAATGGGATCCATACAACGCCATTATCATCGCCGCGCATCCCGGCGCCATCCGCTATGCGGATTTGTTCGAAGGTCGGACGTTCCGCGAGGAACCCGATGATCAGACCGGTCACATTCAGAAAGTCGTCATCGATTCGAAGGACAAGACGCTCAACCCGCGTATCCAGATTATCGATGAGCAGGGGAATGTGCTTGCGGAGTACAACACGCCGGTACGCGCCAACCTTACGGTGGACAACAAGCAGAGGATCATCGCCGGTGCGGTACTCGTGAAGATCCCGCGTGAAATCGGCAAGACGCGCGACATCACCGGCGGTCTGCCGCGCGTCACGGAGCTGTTCGAAGCGCGCAGTTCGCAGAACCCTTCGATCGTCAGCGAAATCGACGGCATGGTAACCTTCGGAGCGCATAAGCGCGGTTCTCGCGAGATCATCGTGACAAGTCACGACGGCAGCGACGTCCACACGTATCTCGCGCCCATCGGCCGCCACGTACTTATTCAGGAGCATGATGTCGTGAAAGCGGGCGAACGTTTGACGGATGGATCGATCAATCCGCACGACATTCTCCGGATTCGCGGTGCGAGCGCCGTGCAGGAATATCTCGTCAATGAGATTCAGGAAGTCTACCGCATGCAGGGCGTAAAGATCAACGACAAGCACATTGAAGTGATCGTGCGTCAGATGCTGCAAAAGGTGCGCATCATCAATCCCGGCGACACGCAGTTCCTCGAAGGCGACGTTGTCGAGCGCGGACGCGTGGTTGGCGAAAACTCCGAATTGGACGACAAGGTGGTCATCACCGACAAGGCCGATTCGAAGTTCAAGAAGGGCCAGCTCCTGACGAAAAAGAAGGTGCGCGAAGCGGCGTTCGAACTCAAGAAAAAGTCGAAGGCCACACCCGACTCCCGTACGGCGGAACCCGCGAGCTATGAGCCGATCCTGCTCGGCATCACGCAGGCCTCGTTGACGACGGAGAGCTTCATTTCCGCCGCATCCTTCCAGGAAACGACGAAAGTGCTGACGGAAGCCGCCATCGCAGGTAAATCGGACGATCTTGTCGGCCTGAAAGAGAACGTGATCATCGGTCACCTCATCCCCGCCGGCACGGGTTTGAAGAAATTCAAGAATATCGTGGTGACTTCGACGCAGGAGATGGAGGAAACCGACAAGATTCCGGCTCCCCGAGTGCCCACGCGCCAGGAATCCTGGCGATAAAACGCATTGCAGAGGCCCTTCCCGCATGCTCCAGCGCCATGCGGGAAGAAATCTGCAAAGGTTGTCAAGAAGATGCTTGACTGGAATAGGAAATTTCACTAAATTTATAAGCTCTTGTGAGTTCTACTGATCTCACGGGAGAATTTTAGTCTCTCACTCAAAGGACCGATACCGTGCCAACGATCAGCCAGCTTGTCAGAAAAGGCAGAACCGTCGTAAAGGCGAAGAAAAAAGCGCCCGCGTTGGACTCATGTCCGCAGAAGCGCGGCGTCTGTACCCGCGTCTACACGACAACGCCGAAAAAGCCGAATTCCGCTTTGCGGAAAGTCGCCCGTATCCGCCTCTCGAATACGCAGGAGGTCACAGCGTACATCCCGGGCGAAGGCCACAATCTGCAGGAGCACTCGATCGTCCTTATCCGCGGCGGTCGCGTGAAGGATCTGCCCGGTGTCCGTTATCACATCATTCGTGGCACACTTGACACGCAGGGAGTTGAAGCCCGTCGTCAGGGTCGCTCGAAATACGGCGCCAAGCGGCCGAAATCGTAAACAGTCATAGCCCGGATTAGAAGAACATGAGAAAAAGACGCGCAGACCACCGGATGCTCAATCCGGACCCGAAGTTCAACGATGTACTCGTATCGCGCTTCGTGAATTCCGTCATGATGCACGGCAAGAAGAGCACGGCTCGCCGCATTCTCTACGGTGCCATAGACGAGCTGGAGCGCCGTACCGGGCAGAGCGGCTACGAAATGTTCCGTAAAGCGCTGTTCAATGCGCAGCCGATAATCGAAGTGCGCGCACGCCGCGTCGGCGGCGCCACGTACCAGGTCCCGATGGAAGTCCGTCCCGATCGCAGAACGGCGCTTTCCATCCGCTGGCTGCTCAAGGCGGCCCGCGCCCGCGGTGACAAGTCGATGATGCGCCGGCTTGCGGCCGAACTCATGGCCGCGGCGAATAATGAAGGCGGCGCCATCAAAAAGAAAGATGAAGTCCACCGCATGGCGGAATCCAATAAAGCGTTCGCCCACTTCAAGTGGTGATCGACGCACGATCCTGAGATACACAGAACAATGGCAAAGCGGGAATTTACTCTAGACAAAACGCGGAATATCGGCATCATGGCCCACATCGATGCCGGTAAGACCACAACCACGGAACGTATCCTGTTCTATACAGGCGTGTTGCACCGCATGGGTGAAGTCCATGACGGCGCGGCCACGATGGATTGGATGGAGCAGGAGAAGGAACGCGGCATCACGATTACCAGTGCCGCGACGACGTGCTTTTGGCGGAATAATCGCATCAACATTATCGATACGCCCGGACACGTTGATTTTACGGTGGAAGTGGAGCGTTCCCTTCGTGTGCTCGACGGCGCTGTCGCGCTGTTCTGCGCCGTAGGCGGTGTAGAACCCCAGTCAGAGACCGTTTGGCGGCAGGCCGACAAGTATCGCGTTCCCCGCATTGCGTTCGTCAATAAAATGGATCGCGTCGGTGCGGATTTCTACCATGCCGTGGAAATGATGCGCACGCGTCTCGGCGCGAACGCGATTCCCATCGTTCTTCCCATCGGACAGGGCGAAACCTTTGTCGGGATCATCGATCTGATCAGCATGCAGGCGCGGATTTACCACGAAGACACCTTCGGCGGCACCTGGGAGGAAATTCCCATCCCCGATGATCTCAAAGACATCACGCGCGAGCATCGCACAAAAATGCTAGAAGCCGTGGCTGATGTCGACGAATCTCTTTTGGTGAAGTATCTCGATGGCGAGGAAATCAGTCCCACCGAAGTCCAGGATGTATTACGCAAGGCCACGCTGGAAATGCGCATTATTCCTGTGCTCTGTGGTTCATCCTTCAAGAACAAGGGTGTGCAGAAGTTGCTCGATGCGATCGTGGATCTGCTTCCGTCGCCAGTCGACGTTGGTCCGACCACGGGTCACCACATCAATTTGAGCGATCAGGTGGAGCGTTTCCCTCTGGATGAGGAAAAATTCTCGGCTCTCGCGTTCAAGGTCGCGACCGATCCTTACGTCGGAAAGCTGATTTTCTTCCGTGTGTATTCCGGAATGGTGAACGCCGGTTCCTATGTGTACAATTCCGTCAGCGGAAAGAAGGAGCGCCTGGGCCGCATTCTCCGCATGCATGCGAACCACCGCGAGGACGTGGAAACGGCCTACACCGGTGATATTTGCGCGGCGATCGGCTTGAAATTCACCAGGACGGGAGACACGCTTTGCGACGCCGCCGATCCGGTTGTATTGGAGAAAATGGATTTCCCCGAGCCCGTTATCGACGTGGCGATCGAACCGAAGACCAAGGCGGATCAGGAGCATCTCAGCGAAGCGATCCAGAAGCTTACCGACGAGGATCCCACGTTCCGTATTCGTACCGACGAGGAAACCGGGCAAGCTATTATCAGCGGCATGGGCGAGTTGCATCTCGAGATCCTAATCGATCGCATGAAGCGCGAATTCGGCGTCGAAGCGAACGTGGGCAAGCCGCAGGTCGCATACAAGGAAACCATTCGTACCGCTTCCAAGGCCGAAGGCAAATTCATTCGTCAATCCGGCGGACGCGGCCAGTTCGGTCACGTCTACATCGAACTCATGCCGAACGAAAAGGGCAAGGGGTACGAATTCATTGACGCGATCGTTGGCGGCTCGATTCCGAAGGAATACATTCCGGCCGTCTCCGTCGGCATCAAGGAAGCCATGCGCAACGGACTTCTCGCCGGGTATCCGATAGAAGACGTGAAGGTGCGCTTGTACGATGGATCGTACCATGAGGTCGATTCGTCGGAAATGGCGTTCAAGATCGCCGGTTCCATGGCGTTCAAGGAAGCCGCAAGGAAAGCGAATCCTGTGCTGCTTGAGCCGGTGTTCTCCGTGGAGGTGGTAACGCCCGAGGAGTACATGGGTAGCATAGTGGGCGATCTGAATTCGCGACGCGGCCGTATCGAAGGTATGGGTACGCGAAGTGATGCGCAGGTCGTGAAGGTGACAGTTCCGCTCGCGGAGATGTTCGGGTATGCGACGACGTTGCGCTCCCTGTCGCAAGGGCGTGCGATCTACAGCATGCACTTCAGTCATTACGAGGAAGTGCCGGCCAGTATCGGTGAGAAGATCATCGAAAAGGTCAAGGGCAAATAACGGTTCACGACATCAAAGAATAACGTACACGTTCATACAAGTCACAGGAGCTACAGTACCATGGCCAAAGAAAAATTCGATCGTTCCAAACCCCACGTCAACATTGGCACCATTGGTCACGTCGATCATGGCAAAACCACGTTGACCGCAGCCATCACGATGGCGCTCGCGAAAAAGGGTCTTTCCGCAGTGCGTACCTTCGATTCCATCGATAACGCACCGGAAGAGCGCGAGCGTGGTATTACCATCGCTACCGCTCACGTCGAGTATTCGACAGCCAACAGGCACTACGCTCACGTCGACTGCCCGGGCCATGCCGACTATGTCAAGAATATGATCACAGGTGCCGCGCAGATGGACGGCGCGATCCTCGTGGTCGCCGCATCCGATGGCCCTATGCCGCAGACCCGCGAGCATATCCTCCTCGCCCGTCAGGTTGGCGTGCCCCGTATGGTCGTGTTCATGAACAAGGTGGATATGGTCGACGACGAAGAGCTTCTGGAGCTGGTCGACCTCGAACTTCGTGAATTGCTCACTTCCTACGAATTCCCCGGCGACGAAATCCCCATCATCCGGGGCAGCGCGCTGCAGGCATTGGAAGCCGGCACCGACGCCACCATCCCTGTGACCGACGAACGTCTGAACTGCATCTGGGAACTGATGGACGCCTGCGACACCTATATTCCCATCCCCGAACGTCAGACCGACAAGCCGTTTCTTATGTCGATCGAGGATGTGTTCTCGATTACCGGTCGCGGTACAGTGGGAACGGGTCGTATCGAGCGCGGCAAGGTCCACATCCAGGACGAAGTTGAAATCGTCGGGCTCGGCGCGCACAAAAAGACCATCGTGACGGGCGTTGAAATGTTCCGCAAGGAACTCGAGGAAGGCATGGCTGGCGACAACGTCGGTCTGCTCCTCCGCGGAGTCGACAAAACCGAACTCGAGCGCGGCATGGTTCTCGCGAAGACCGGCAGCATCACACCGCACAAGAAATTCAATGCGCAGGTGTACGTGCTGAAAAAAGAAGAAGGTGGACGTCATACGCCGTTCTTCAACAACTATCGCCCGCAGTTTTACTTCCGTACGACCGACGTGACCGGTATCGTGGTCCTGCCGGAAGGCACCGAAATGGTTATGCCCGGTGACAACGTAGACGGTATGGTCATCGACCTGATCTCCGAGATCGCGATGGAAGATGGTCTTCGTTTCGCCGTTCGTGAAGGTGGACGCACTGTGGGTGCGGGAATCGTCACGAAGATCCTCGAATAAATTGAATTTGACAAGAACAGTGGGTGGAAACGCCACCCACTGTTTCTCCTCTCTCCAAGAAGAAGGTTAGCGACCGTGGCGCAGCAAAAGATCCGAATAAAACTGAAATCCTACGATCACAATCTGATCGACAAGTCGGCAGAGAAGATCATCAAAACGGTGAAGTCCACCGGGGCCGTTGTTTCGGGACCGATTCCCCTTCCGACGAAGCGCTCCGTCTATACCGTATTGCGCTCGCCGCACGTCGACAAAAAATCACGCGAGCAGTTTGAAACTCGTTCGCACAAACGACTGATCGACATCTTCAATTCCACGCAACGCACAGTAGATTCCCTGATGAAGCTTGAGTTGCCCGCCGGTGTCGACGTTGAAATCAAAGTCTAACGACCTATTAGCTGGTTAGAAATTATGCCCGGAATACTTGGAAAAAAGCTCGGCATGACGAGCATCTTCGATGAGAACGGTAAACAGATTCCCTGTACCGTTATTGAAGCCGGCCCATGCCCAGTACTGCAGCTACGCACGAAAGACCTTGATGGCTACGAAGCCGTTCAGTTGGGTTTCGGCGACAAGCGTCTCAAGAGCACGAACAAGCCCGATATGGGTCAGTTCAAAAAATACAAATCGCGTCCGCAGCGGTTGGTCAGGGAATTCAAGGGTTTTGACCTCAGCACGATGAAGTCCGGAGACGCCGTGACGGTCGATATGTTCACAGCCGGTGAGAAAGTGAACATTTCAGGAACCACCAAGGGCAAGGGATTTCAGGGTGTCATGCGCCGCCATGGATTCAGCGGTGTCGGTGGCGCCACGCACGGTCAGCACAACCGCCTTCGCGCCCCTGGTTCGATCGGATCGAGTTCCTATCCCTCGCGCGTTTTCCGCGGCATGCGTATGGCCGGTCGCATGGGCAACGCCCGTGTGACGTACAAGAACCTGACGGTTGTGCGCGTCGTACCGGAATCGAATCTGATCATCGTCAAAGGCGCGGTGCCGGGCGCGAAGCAGAGCTTCCTCGAGATTCATAAACAAGCCAAATAAACGCTGAACCATGAACGTCCAAGCATACACAACTACAGGCCAGAAGGTTGACGAAGTCGCCTTGAACGATAGCGTGTTCAGCGTCGAGCCCAACGCGCATATCGTGTACCAGGCCGTGCGCATCCATCTCGGCAACCGTCGTCAAGGTACGTCCAAAACAAAAGAACGTGCGGAAGTGCGTGGAGGCGGCAAGAAGCCGTGGCGTCAAAAAGGTCGCGGAACGGCACGTGCCGGTACGACGCGCTCCCCGCTGTGGGTCGGCGGCGGCACCATTTTTGGTCCGCGCCCGCGCAACTACCGCAAAAGCTTCCCGACGAAGATGCGACAACTCGCCAGAAAATCCGCCTATTCGATGAAAGCCGCCGATCAGCAGATCATGATCGTCGACGATTTCACGATGCAGACGCCGCGCACGAGCGACATGTTCGCGATTCTGAAGTCGCTTTCGCTTGAGAAGACCAAGACGCTGCTGCTCGTCCCCGTTTACGACAAAAATATATGGCTCGCCGGTCGCAATATTCCGACGCTGGAAATCCGCGAAGCCTCGAAGGCGTCCACCTACGACGTGCTGAACAATCAGATGCTTCTGATTCAGAAAAGCGCGTTGCCGGTGATTGAACAGACATTCACGAAAATCTAAATCGGTGGACAGGTTATGAACAGCATTATAAAGCGCCCGATTTTAACGGAAAAGATGACCATGCTCGGCACGAAGGGCCAGTATGCGTTCGAGGTGGACATCAACGCCAATAAGATCGAAATAAGCAAGGCCATCGAGAAGCGTTTTTCCGTCGAGATCGAGAGCATCCGGACTATTCGGTACAAAGGCAAGCGCAAGTCGCAGTTCACCCGTCGCGGGCGTCTGCCTGGCAGCCGGCCGAACTGGAAGAAAGCGATCGTCACCCTCAAGGCAGGGCAGACCATCGAATTACTTGAAGCATAACGTGAAACGAATTTTAAAGAAGGAATCAGGCAGTGGCTGTTAGAAAACTTCGTCCGATGACGCCTGCGACACGGTACTATTCGATATCGACATTCGAAGAAGTAACGTGCACGACGCCGGAGAAATCTCTGCTTGCGCCGCTTACCAAATCGGGCGGTCGGAACAACAGGGGCCGGATAACGTCGAGGCACCGCGGCGGCGGTCACAAGCGCATGTACAGGATCATCGATTTCAAGCGCAACAAGATCGGTATTCCCGGTCGCGTCTCGACGATCGAATACGATCCGAACCGCTCGGCGCGCATTGCCCTCATCGTCTACGCGGATGGTGAGAAACGGTATATTCTCGCGCCGGACGGCCTGAAAGTCAATGAAACCATCATGAACGGGCCAACGGCGGAAATTCGTGACGGCAACACCCTGCCGTTGCAGAACATCCCGCTCGGTTCCTACGTGCACAACATCGAACTTCGTCCCGGCAAGGGCGGGCAGCTCGCGCGCAGCGCCGGCAACGCCGCTCAGCTTGTCGCGAAGGACGGCCCCCACGTCCAGATCAAGCTTCCATCGGGCGAAGTGCGCATGGTCCAGAACAACTGTTCCGCCACTATCGGCAAGGTCAGCAACTCCACGCATGAGAATATCAGCTGGGGCAAGGCGGGCCGCAATCGCTGGCGCGGACATCGGCCGCATGTACGCGGTATGTGCATGAATCCCGTCGATCATCCCAACGGCGGCGGCGAGGGTAAGTCGAAATCAGGCGGTGGCCGTCAGCATCCCGTTTCTCCCTGGGGCAAGTACGCCAAGGGTCTGAATACGCGCAAAAAGAAAAGTCTGTCCAATAAGTACATCATCAAGTCGCGGAAGAAGAAGTAATGGCACGTTCACTGAAAAAAGGACCCTTCATCGACCAGAAGCTCGCGCGTAAGGTCGAGGATTTGAACAGGACGAACCAGAAACGGGTCGTCAAGACCTGGGCGCGCCGTTGCACGATCCCGCCGGATTTTATCGGCCACACGTTCGCGGTGCACAACGGCAACAAATTCATTCCGGTGTACGTGCAGGAGAACATGATCGGGCACAAGCTTGGCGAGTTCTCTCCGACGCGGATTTTCCGAAGCCATCCCGGCGGCAAAGCCGAAAGATCGTCCCGATAACCGAATTCGTCAAGGTATTACACCATGAGCATCCAAGCACGCGCTATTAAACGATATATCCAGGGATCGCCCCGCAAGATGCGGTTGCTGGCCGACCTGATTCGCGGCAAGTCCGTCGAACAGGCGCTGGATATTCTCCACTTTTCGCCAAAGCACGCGTCGAAAGTGTGCGAGCTGACGCTTCGTTCAGCTGTGGCGAATCTGATCAATGCCAAAGACGGTGGGCGGATCAATCCCGAACTCGTCGTCGTCAAGACGATCACCGTCGACGGTGGTCCCATGGCGAAGCGCATTCTGCCTGCACCGATGGGCCGGGCATTCCGCGTCCGCAAGCGGACGAACCATCTTACAATCGTAGTTTCCGAACAAGACTAGGCAAGCAGGAGATACATCTTGGGCCAGAAGACACATCCCATTGGAATTCGTTTGGGCATCGTCAGAGATTGGGATGCCAATTGGTACGACGAAAGAAATTTCGCGGCGAAGCTGGATGAGGATCTCATGATCCGCAATTACATCCGCAATCGTTTGAAAAAAGCCGGTATCGCACGTATCGTCATTGAGCGTACCCCGAAACGCGTCGTGCTCGCGATCCACACCTCGCGCCCCGGTGTCGTCATCGGCAAGAGCGGCAAGGAAATCGCGCAGCTCGAGGAAGAGCTGAAAAAGGTGACGAACAAGGATGTGAAAATCCTGATTTCAGAGATCAAGCGTCCGGAACTCGATGCCTTTCTGGTCGCGGAAAACATCGCGAACCAGCTCGAAGGCCGCGTATCCTTCCGTCGCGCGATGAAGTCGGCGATCACGTCCGCGATGCGCATGGGCGCCGACGGAGTCCGCGTCATGTGTGCGGGCCGCCTCGGCGGTGCGGAAATGTCTCGCACCGAACAGTATAAAGATGGCCGCATCCCCCTGCACACGCTTCGCTCGAACATCGAATTCGCCCGCGCCACGGCAAAGACCATTTATGGTTCGATCGGCGTGAAGGTGTGGATTTGCAAAGGCGAAGTGATAGGAAAGCGCGCGGCGATGCCAAGCGGCGGTCGCGGGTAAGCAAGGGTGATTACTGAACAGCAAGCTGAAGGATATAGATCATGTTAATGCCCAAACGAGTAAAATTCAGAAAACAGCAACGGGGCCGGATGACCGGCAAAGCGTTTCGCGGTGCGCGCGTTTCCTTCGGCGATTTCGGCCTGAAGGCGCTGGAGCCGGGCTGGATCACTTCCCGCCAGATCGAGGCTGCGCGTATCGCCATCACACGCCGCATGAAGCGCGACGGAAAAGTATGGATCCGCATTTTCCCCGACAAGCCGGTATCGAAAAAACCGCTTGAAACCCGTATGGGCAAGGGAAAGGGAGCACCGGAGTTCTGGGTCTCTGTCGTGAAACCTGGCCGCATCATGTTCGAAGTCGGCGGCGTGACCTCCGCTCTCGCCCATGAGGCATTGAAACTGGCTTCGTATAAACTTCCCGTGAAAGTAAAAATCGTCTCACGTCCCGATTTCGCGGGCGAATAAGCGCTGGAGCAGAATGAATATGAAGGCATCTGAAGTTCGTCTATTGTCGACACTGGAAATCAAGGAACGCATCACGCAGGACCTTGATCATATGGTAACGATGCGTTTCCAGCACGCGAGTTCGCAGCTGACCGATACGTCGCTGCTGAACAAAGCCCGCCGGGACGTCGCACGCATGACAACGGTTTTAAAAGAACGCGAATTAAGCGGAGTAGAGAAGTAAGCATGGAAAACGCACAGGCAACACCAGCGGTCGAACGCAACTTCCGCAAGACTCGCGTCGGACTCGTCGTCTCGAATAAAATGAACAAGACGATCACGGTCACTGTCGAGCGTCAGGTCCCGCACCCGCTGTACAAGAAATACTTCAAGGTGTCCAAGAAGTATCTCGTGCACGACGAAAATTCCACCGCCTCACTCGGCGACAAGGTGTTGATCATGGAGACCCGGCCGCTGAGCAAACTCAAGCGCTGGCGCCTGGTCGAGATTGTAGAACGCGCACGCTAACGGCTAAATAACAGGTACTACCGATGATTCAGGAAGAAAGCAATCTCATCGCCGCCGACAACTCCGGCGCAAAAAAAATCCGCTGCATTCGCGTCCTTGGCGGATCCGGACGCCGCTATGCCGGCGTGGGAGACATCATCGTCGTCACGGTCAAATCGGCTATTCCCGGTGGCGCCGTGAAAAAGGGCGAAGTGTCCAAAGCGGTGATCGTGCGGACGAAAAAAGAGTATCGCCGCCCGGACGGATCGTACATCCGCTTCGATGAAAACGCGGCCGTGCTGATCAACAATAATATGGAACCCCGCGGTACACGCATTTTCGGACCGGTCGCCAGAGAGCTGCGCGAGAAGTCCTTCATGAAAATCGTTTCCCTGGCTCCCGAAGTTCTCTGATACCTATTCATTCAGCGCGAAGAATCATGAAGCTCAAGATTAAAAAAAATGACATGGTGATGGTGATCGCCGGCAACTCCAAGGGCAAGACGGGAAAAGTTCTCCGCGTCATCCCCGAGAAATTGCGCATCATCGTTGAAGGCGTCAACCTCGTTTCCCGGCATCGGAAACCATCCCAGGTAAACCCGCAAGGCGGGATTACACGCCAGGAAGCGCCCATCCATCTTTCCAACATCATGCTCCTCGACCCAAAATCGAACGAGCCGACACGCGTCGGGAAGACGCCGATCAAGGATGAGGCCACCGGCAAGACCCGCTTCGTACGCCGCAGCGTGGTCAGCGGCGAGACCATCGATTAATCATCAACGCACACAGAATTCAGATCATGGCCAAGAACAAAGAAAAAGAAGCCTCGGCAAAATCCGCGGCGAAAAAGAAAGAGTTCGGTGACGATCCCGTCGAAAGCATTCGTCTGTTTGAACGCTACAACACAACGATCGTCCCTGAACTGATGAAGCAGTTTTCTTACACCAGCATTATGCAGGTGCCGAAAATCCAGAAGATATGCGTAAACATGGGTCTCGGCGACGCGATTCAGGACGCGAAAATTCTGGAGCAGGCCGCCGACGATCTGGAGACGATCACAGGACAGAAGGTTGTGATCACGAAGGCGAAGCTGAGCATTTCAAACTTCAAGTTGCGTGAAGGAATGCAGATCGGTCTCCGCGTCACACTCCGACGCGCCCGCATGTACGAATTCCTCGATCGCTTCATCAGCACCGCGATCCCGCGTATCCGCGACTTCAAGGGAGTTTCCGACAAGTCGTTCGATGGGCGTGGCAACTATACGATCGGCGTGAAAGAGCAGGTCATCTTCCCGGAAATCGACGTGGACAGGATTTCGCGCGTTCTCGGTATGGATATTACGATCGTGACAAGCGCCAAGACGGACGAAGAAGCGATGGCCCTTCTAAAGCAGTTCGGCCTTCCGTTCCGGAAAAAAGAAGTCGCATAAACGAATAACGAAGAGGATACACCGTGGCTCGTACGTCTCTGATTGTAAAATCCAAAAAAAAGCAGAAATTCGCCGTCAGGGCATACAATCGCTGTAAGCGTTGTGGCCGTGCGCGTGCGTACTATCGGCGGTTCGGCCTCTGCCGTCTTTGTTTCCGCGAACTCGCTCTCGAGGGTAAAATCCCCGGCGTTCGCAAGGCCAGTTGGTAAGAGTATTCACGACGGACAAACGATAGAATTTATCATGACAGATCCAATCGCAGATTTTTTGACGCGCATACGCAACAGCATCCGCGCGAACCACAAACAGGTCGAGATCCCTTCTTCGAATATGAAGGTGGGATTGACGGAAATACTCTACCACCAGGGATATATCAGTGGTTTTTCGCTGCTGAAAGATCCTCCCCAAGGTACAATCCGGATCTACCTGAAATACAAGGACGGGAAATCCGTCATCGAGGGACTCCAGCGCATCAGTTCTCCCGGACTGCGGAAGTATGCCGGTACTCTGGACGTGCCGCGTACACTGAACGGCCTCGGCATCACAATCGTCTCCACCCCGAAAGGTCTTCTGACGGACGCTCAGGCGCGCGCGGAAAACGTTGGTGGCGAAGTTCTCTGCAGAATCTGGTAAAGCATCATCGAGAAGGAGTTGCACCGTGTCAAGAGTTGGTAAAAATCCCATAGTAATCCCCGCGGGCGTGAAGATCGCCCTCAAGGACGGGATCGTGACGGTCAAAGGCCCGAAAGGTGAGCTTATGCTCCCGATTCACAAGGACATGACCGTAGCGGTTGAAGATGGACAGGTCACCGTCACCCGACCGTCCGATTTGAAAAATCATCGTTCGCTGCATGGCACCACGCGCGCGAACATCCAGAATATGGTCGCCGGCGTGGTCGATGGATACAAGCGCAGCCTCGAATTGGTTGGCGTCGGCTACAAAGTCGAAATGGTCGGCACGAAACTGCTGGTTTCCATTGGGTATTCACATCTGGTCGCGTTCATTCCACCCACAGGCATTACGTTTACGGTCGAATCGAACACTGCGATGACAATCGCCGGCATAGATAAACAGTTGGTCGGCCAGGTCGCGGCCAAAATCCGGAGTATTCGCCCGCCTGAGCCCTACAAAGGCAAGGGCATCAAGTATGCCGGTGAAATCGTACGCCGCAAGGCCGGCAAGACCGCGAAATCGTAATTGAACAGCATCGTTACTGGAGCATAGAATATCATGTCCATCCGCAAAGTGAAGAAGTACACGATCCGCGAAAAGCGCAAGATTCGCATTCGCAAAAAAGTGGTCGGCACAGAAGAACGTCCGCGTCTGACCGTGTACAGGAGCTTGAAGCATATGTATGCGCAGCTTTTCGATGATTCTCGCGGCATTTCTCTCGGCACCGTCTCGACGAACTCGAAGGCGATCACGGAAGAATTAAAGCAAATCAAGGGAAAAATCAGCGCGGCGCAGTTGGTCGGCAAGGAAATAGCGAAACTTGCGCAATCGAAGAATATCACCACGGTGGTGTTCGACAGAAACGGGTACCTCTACCACGGTCGCGTCAAGGCGGTTGCCGACGCGGCGCGTGAAGCGGGACTACAATTTTAATCTGGACGGAATTTTGAAGGAGTGATTCTTGGCTACCGTAGTTAAAGCAAGCGAGCTCGAGCTGAAGGAGCGACTCGTCCAGATCAAACGAGTTGCGAAGGTCGTCAAAGGCGGACGGCGCTTCAGCTTCAATGCCATCGTCGTGGTCGGCGACGGCAACGGGCATGTCGGTATCGGTCTCGGAAAGGCCAACGAAGTGACCGACGCGATATCGAAGGGCGTCGAAGATGCACGAAAGCGCGTCATTCGCATCCCCATTATCAAAGGGACGATCCCGCATCCGGTCATAGGCCGTTTCGGCGCAGGCAGGGTCATTCTCAAGCCGGCATCGCAAGGTACCGGGCTCATCGCCGGTGGTGGCGTTCGCGCCGTGCTCGAAAGCGCGGGTGTGCTGGACGTCCTCACCAAATCTCTCGGTACCTCCAATCAACACAACGTCGTCAAGGCCACGATGGACGCGCTTGAACGTTTGGTTGACGCACGAACCGTCGCTGCAAAGCGCAATGTTTCGATGCAGGAAGTGTTCACTACCCAGGTAAGCAAGTAATCGACGGAATGCACGCATGGCGAAGTTAAAAATCACACAGACACGAAGCGTTATCGGAAGAATCGAGAACCAGAAGCGCACGATTGAAGCGCTGGGACTCGGCCGACCGAACAATTTTGTCATCCAAACTGACACACCCCAGATCCGGGGTATGATTCGCAAGGTTTCCCACCTCGTCCGTGTCGAGGAAGTGGAAGACTGAGCCGTCAGAGATAACGATATCAGGAACATACAATGGCCAATCATTTAGGAAATCTCCGTTACGCGGAAGGCTCGAGAAAGAAACCGAAGCGCATCGGTCGCGGTCAGGGCAGCGGTCATGGCGGGACGTCCACGCGCGGGCACAAAGGCGCGCAGTCGCGTTCGGGCGCCAAGCGCAAGCTCGGTTTCGAAGGCGGTCAAATGCCTCTGCAGCGCCGTGTACCGAAATTCGGATTCACGAACTACAACCGGGTCGAGTATCTGGGAATCAATGTTTCCCGACTTCAGGAACTCGTAACAAACGGTATCATTGCCGACGGAGTCGTCACTCCCGACGTGTTATACAATGTGGGTGTCGTATCGAGGCGCCGTTCTCTCGTCAAGATTCTTGGCAACGGTGAAATCACCACGAAACTGGAGATTTCGGCTCATGCCTTCAGCGCAACCGCCAAGGAAAAGATCGAGGCGGCGGGCGGTACAGTTACCACAGTATCAGCGTAATTCACAGGTATATAATGGCTGGGTTCGGCGAAAGCATTCGCAATATGTTCAAGATTCAGGAGCTGCGTGAGCGGATCCTGTTTACTCTTGTCATGCTCGTGATCGTGCGCTTCGGTTCACATGTCACGCTCCCGGGCGTCAACGCGTCCTTGCTGGCAGATTATCTCAACTCGCAGAGTGGATCCGGCGGCCTTTTCGGTCTCTTCGATCTTTTTGTCGGCGGTGCTTTCAGCAATGCCGCCATATTCTCGCTGGGAATCATGCCGTACATCACCGCATCCATCATTCTTCAGCTTCTCGGTGCGGTTGTACCGTACTTCCAGAAGCTGCAGAAGGAAGGCGGTGAAGAAGGCAGAAAGAAAATTAATCAGTACACACGCTACGGAACCATCTTCATCGCCGCCCTTCAGGGTTGGGGTGTGAGTGTCCGTTTGCAGAATCTGACCACTCCGGGCGGCGCGCCGATTGTACCGCCCGAGGTGCAGGGCATCTTCTTCGCGCTGACGACAATGTTGATTATCGCGGCGTCGACGATGCTCATGATGTGGATCGGTGAACAGATCACCGAACGAGGTATCGGCAACGGTATTTCGCTTATCATATTTATCGGCATTGTCGCGCGTCTCCCGCAAGCCCTGCTCGGCGAATTCTCTAGCGGGACCAATATCATCATCACGATCATCATCCTCGGATTGATGGTTATCATAACCGCCGGTGTGGTGATGGTGACACAGGGAACGCGACGAATACCGGTGCAGTACGCGAAGCGGGTGGTCGGCAGGAAAGTCTACGGAGGGGTGACGCAGTATATTCCACTGCGCGTCAACACCGCCGGTGTCATGCCTATCATTTTCGCGCAGTCGATCATGTTCGTGCCCGAAACCGTCACGATGTTCTTTCCGGAAAACGAATTCATGCAAACCCTCGCGGTGTATTTCCGTTTCGATTCGTTTTTCTATGCCGCCGTGTACGGTCTCATGATTATTTTCTTTACCTACTTTTACACGGCGATATCTTTCAATCCGCAGGATGTCGCCGATAACATGAAACGTCAGGGCGGCTTTATCCCGGGCATCCGACCGGGTATACATACGCGCGATTACATCGAAAACATCCTTACGAAGATCACGCTTCCGGGATCCATTTTCCTTGCGATCATCGCCGTGCTCCCTACCTTCATGATGAAGCTCAATGTGACGCCGGCGTTCGCGCAGTTCTTCGGCGGAACCAGTCTGCTCATCATTGTCGGTGTCGCGCTCGATACGTTGCAGCAGGTCGAAAGTCATCTGCTCATGCGCCACTACGACGGCTTTATGAAGAGCGGCAAAATCCGCGGCCGGGTTGGTCGAGGATAATGCGTAACCTGTGCCGGGCATGATAGAACGAAAGACCGAGGCCGAAATCGAGACGATGCGTGAGAGCAACGCGATCGTTTCCGATGTACACCGGCTGCTCATGCCCCACGTCAAGCCCGGGACCATCGTGGCCGACCTTGACGCCATGGCGGAGGATTTCATTCGCTCCTGCCACGCGAAGCCCGCTTTCAAGGGTTACACGTCCGGTAGCAAAACGATTCCTCCCTTCCCCTCGACGCTCTGTGTGTCGATTGACGATGAAGTGGTTCACGGTATCCCTGCTTCCCAGGTTTTGCAGGATGGACAGATTGTCTCGATCGATGTTGGCGCGGAAAAGAACGGTTTTTTCGGTGACGGGGCGATGACCCTGGCCGTAGGAAAAGTAGACCCTGAAAAACAGCGCCTTATGACCGTTACCCGCGAAGCGCTGTACTGCGGAATCGACAAGGCCGTGCCGGGCGGCAAGCTTCACGATATATCGTTCGCGATTCAGGAACACGTGGAAGCGCATGGTTTTTCTGTCGTCAGAGATCTCGTTGGTCATGGAATTGGTCGACGACTGCATGAAGAACCGCCTGTCCCGAATTACGGGAAGGCTGGCACCGGCCCAAAGCTGGAAGTTGGCATGACACTCGCAATCGAACCTATGGTCAATTACGGCAGCTACAAAGTGCGCATCGCATCCAACGGCTGGACTGTTCTCACCAAGGACAGCTCCGCCTCGGCGCACTTCGAACACACGGTGTACATTTCCAAGGATGGACCGGTACTGCTCACCAACCATTTCGAGCGAGAGAATGGCTAAACAGGGTTCCATAACTGTCGACGGCGTGATTACGGAAACCCTTCCTAACGCCATGTTCAGGGTCCGGCTTGAGAACGGACACGAAGTGCTTGCCCACGTCTCGGGAAAAATGCGTATGCATTTCATCCGCATCCTCCAGGGCGACAAGGTGACGGTGGAACTCTCGCCGTACGATCTGACCAAGGGCAGAATCACGTATCGATATAAATAGTTTTTAACGGAGATAGTATGAAAGTCCGTTCGTCTGTGAAAAAAATGTGTGATAAGTGCAAAATCATTCGCCGTAAAGGCGTGGTGAGAGTTATTTGCACGAATCCCAAGCACAAGCAACGCCAGGGGTAATCCGTTGTTATCCCTGACTCACCACCGAGCTGCAAGGAGTTACAGTTGGCACGTATAGCTGGAGTTGATTTACCGAGAGCAAAACATGCCGTCATTGCGTTGACGTATATTTACGGCATTGGTCGTTCGACCGCGAAAAGCATCCTCGATCAAACGGGCATCCCCCACGACAAAAAGATCGACGCCCTCACTGATGAGGAAATCAACGCGATTCGAACAATTATCAGCAGCATGAAGGTTGAAGGCGCCGTTCGAAGCGAAATGCAGATGAACATCAAGCGACTGATGGATATCGGTTGCTATCGCGGCCTCCGCCACAGAAAGGGTCTGCCGGCACGCGGCCAGCGGACGAAAACAAATGCGCGTACCCGCAAGGGTCGCAGAAGAACGGTCGCCGGCAAGAAAAAGGCGCCTTCGAAGAAGTAATCTCGTATAATTGATTTTTTGAGGAGTCGCTGTGGCTAAAGCCGTAAAGAAAGCAAAGAAAAAGATCCAGGTCGACACCACCGGTCGCGCGTACATCAAAGCCACGTTCAACAACGTACTCGTGACGTTGACTGACGTGTACGGCAACACCATTTCGTGGTCCTCCGCAGGCAAAAACGGGTTCAAAGGTTCCAGAAAGAACACCCCGTTCGCCGCGCAGGTCTCCGCCGAAGGCGCCGCGAAGGAAGCGTACGATCTTGGTCTTCGCAAGGTTGAGGTGTTTGTGAAGGGTCCCGGCTCGGGTCGGGAGGCCGCCATCCGGTCTCTCCAAACCGCCGGCCTGGAAATCATGGCGATTCGTGACGTCACGCCAATACCGCATAATGGGTGCAGACCTCCGAAACGCAGGAGAGTCTGACACACCGAACCGTCCTTGCGCTGCCGCGTCACTGCCGCGGATGCGCCGGGTGTGTTATGCAGTTGGACAATGACCAGATACAGAACCCTTTAACAGGAGAACATTTCTACAGATGAATACGACCATGATTCAAATGCCTGACGGCATCGTCCTCGACGAGGCGACTTACACCGATACGTTCGGCAAGTTCGTGATTCAGCCTCTTGAGAAGGGATACGGCATCACCATCGGCAGTTCCCTTCGCCGCGTGTTGCTGTCTTCGTTGAGTGGCATTGCCATCACCGCGATAAAAATTGACGGTGTGATGCACGAGTTCTCCACGATTCACGGGGTTGTCGAGGACGTGTCGGAGATCGTTCTGAATCTCAAGGAGATACGGTTTCGCGCCGTTAATCCGAAGGCGACCAGCATCCTGATTTCGCTCAAGGGTCAGCGTGCCTTTACGGGCGCCGACATTCAGGCGGCGACACCGGAGTTCGAAATCCTTAATCCCGAGCAGTATATCTGCATGCTCGGTCCGGAGGCCGGGTTCGACATCGAACTGCGTCTCGGCCGCGGCAGAGGCTACGTCCCGGCCGATGAGAACAAATTGCCGGATTCGCCTCTCGGCACAATCACCATCGACTCGATCTTCACTCCCATCAGGAACGTGAAGATCCTCGTCGAAAACACACGCGTCGGCGGCAGCACGGATTACGACAAGCTGACGCTCGAAGTATCGACGGACGGCTCGATATCTCCCGAGGCGGCATTGTCGCAAGCGGCGAGAATCCTTCTCGATCATATCCAGATGTTCATCAGTTTCGATATCGCCAAGAAGGACGACGTCGAACTCTCGATGGAAGACGATGAGGTCATGCGCATCCGCAAAATCCTTACGACTTCCGTCGATGATCTTGAACTCTCCGTCCGCTCGCATAACTGCCTGAAGGCAGCGAATATTCGCAACATCGCGGATCTCGTCCGCAGGGACGAAGCCGAGATGCTCAAGTTCAGGAATTTCGGACGCAAATCGCTCGCGGAACTGGGCGCCATCGTGGACGAATATGGCCTGTTTTTCGGCATGGACGTCGAAAAATACCTGACCGCCGAAGACACCCAGGATGAAGAGTAACCAGAGGAACAACAGGATACCATGAGACACGCAAAAGTTGGACGGAAGCTGTCCCGGACCGCGAGCCATCGCAAGGCTCTTCTTTCAGCGCTTTCTACCGCGCTGATCAAACACAAACGCATTCAGACCACCGAGGCGAAAGCCAAGGAAACGCGGCGTATCTTCGAACCGCTCGTCACGCGCGCACGCGATGCGTATTTGCGTGAAAAAAGCGGCGAACCGGTCGACACGCATGCCCGCCGCGTTATCGCGAAGTTCATTCGCGACAAGGACGCGCTCACTCTCCTTTTCTCCGAAATCGCCGAGAAGGTCGGTAAACGCCAGGGCGGATATACACGCGTGCTCAAACTCGGGAACCGTCTCGGCGACGGCGCCGCGATGGCTGTGATCGAACTCGTCGATTACAACGACGCTCAGGACAATAAGCAGCGCAAGGATCGCGTCGCTCGTTCCAAGGCCGCTCTCCAGCGCCGCAAGACCGCTGAAGAGAAGAAGTCGAAAACCGAGCCCGCGACAGCCGTTGTTGAAGAATTTGCGGCGCCCGCAGTCGTGGCGGAATCCGAAGAAATCGTGGATACCGTTCAGGACGTCGTCGAAGAAACGCCTGCCGCCGAGGAAACTCCGGCAAGCGACGCAGCGGCGGAAGAACCTAAGAGCTGATCGGCCACAACAGCCTTACAACGCCGTGGCACGCCACGGCGTTTTTTTTGACGGAAAGATGAATGAAGGCAGTTTTTGAAATAAGCGCCGCTTCGGCAATGCAGTTCCCCGTGCCCGACAGATTCGAATGCGCCTTTGTCGGCCGCTCCAATGTAGGCAAATCGTCGCTGCTGAATCTGCTCACCGGTTTGCGTTCTCTGGCGAAGGTGAGCAGCACACCCGGTAAAACCCGCCTGATCAATTTCTTTCTGATCGACGACGGCATCCGTTTCGTCGATCTCCCGGGTTACGGCTATGCGAAGGCCTCGCACAGCAGTCGCCAGGAGTGGGGGAGGCTGATCACCACGTATTTTGAAGCTGCGAGGCCACTCGGTGTGGTTCTGCAGTTGATCGATTCCCGTCTGCCATTTCAGGCCTCCGACGCAGGAGTGCTCCGGTGGTTCATCGAGCGAAACATCCCGGTGCAGATCGTACTTACCAAAATCGACAAGCTCAACCAGAGCGAGCGTTCAAAGCAGACAAGGCTGCTGCTCGCCGCCATGGTGGACGTGGGGTATCGCGGCGACCTCTTGCCGGTGTCGAGTCTGAAGGGTCAGGGGAAAAAGGAATTGATGCAGCGGATCTTCGATCTGCAGGGAAGCGGATAGTTCCATCTTGTTCGATCGACTACTTCATCGCCGGCTTCACCCCGTCCCTTCTTGTCTATACATGATAGAAATCGCATCCACATAAACATCCTCAGCCATGCTGGAATCCTTCGCGAAATCGTTTATCCCGCTGTTCGTCGCCATGGACACGGTTGGACTCGTCCCGCTCTTCCTGGGCCTCACACAGGGCATGGAAGACAAGGAAGTCCGCAAACTCATCTTCAACGCGGCGCTCACGGCGCTCATTATTTCTGTGGTGTTCCTGTTTACCGGATCGGCGCTGTTCGAATTCATGGGCATCACGGCGCATGACTTCAGAATCGGCGGCGGTGTGCTGCTGTTGGTCCTCTCCATTCAGGACCTCGCCACATCCTCCGCGACCGACGAGAGAAGGAAACCCAAAACGTCTATCGGCGTTGTCCCCATCGGCATCCCATTGATGATGGGACCCGCCGCGCTCACGACCATCCTGATCCTGGTCGACAGCCATGGCGTCCCCATCACGCTCACGGCGCTATTGGCGAATCTGCTCATCGTTCTTATCGTGCTGTTGAATTCCAAATTCATCATCCGCATCATGGGCGAAGCGGGTTCACAGGCCTTCGCCAAGGTCGCGTCCCTGTTCATGGCCGGCATCGCCGTGATGATGATCCGCTCCGGCATCGAAGGGATAATTAATAATTGACAATGGATAATTGATAATCGACAATGGACAAGCACCGTCATCCTGAGTCAGGTAACCATCGCTGCGCGCCGGTTTATATCATGGGTGACATCAGGTTGGATAATTTCGTCAAAAAAACTCGTCACCCTGAGTCGGGTAACCTTCGCTGCGCTCGGGTTTATATCGAGTGTGACATGGGCTGAAGGTAAAAAAGTATCGTCATGCTGAGCGCAGCGCCGCAGGATGAGTTTTAGTTGAAAAACAATGCCATCGCGGCGCGAAGTCGAAGCACGGCGTCCGGAATCTGCGGTTCAAGTAGGTCCGTACAGTCTCCTTGATGTCATTAGCAGGGCCGCCACGCTGAGAACGTTCGTAATTGCATTGAGCGTCACATGGCGGCGTCTCGAAGGATGATTCGTTCCGAAACGCACGAGGAAACTAAGCTCCGTCTTGATGTCATTAGCAGTGAGCCCACCAGCGCTGCGCACCGGTCCATTTCGTGGGTGACATTCCCTAAATCCGCGTTACCGCCGTAAATGCATTCGTCCGTGTGAAATATACACTGAATTATACCTCTTCCTCCCCCTCTCTCGTGAGAGAGGGGGCCGGGGGTGAGTTGTTCGAGACCCCACAGAGGCATGGTTCGTAGCGGTGAA
>CAYJMN010000041.1:0-46253 GCA_964371045.1 uncultured Chromatiales bacterium
TGGTCGGAACCTGCTTAAGTTAGCGCCTATGCCCTACTGGGAGAGGGGCCGGGGGAGAGGGCGGGGGTGAGGGCACCTTTCACCTTTTACTTCGGCGGCTCCGGCTCGGTCTTCGGATGCTCGTGTTCGTGTTCATGCTCGTGCGGATGCTGGCCCGCCTCCGGTTGCACGGTTCCGTCTGCATCCTCGATCGTGACCGGCGGTGGCGGCATGTCGGGAGGTGGCGGAGGTGGTGCACCTTTGCCCGCATTCGGATCGATGATGCCGAGCATATCTTTCTCGAGTGATGCGAGGGGGGCTTCGACGATACGCCCGATTTCCAACCCGTTCCTCAGAAAAATGAAGGTCGGGACTCGATCGACACCATAATTGAGCGCCACCCCGGCGGGATCGCGTTTTGTCCGATCGACAGCGATGAGACGTAATTTTTCCGGTGCGATGTTTTTGGTCTGAAGAATACGTATCATTCTCGGAACCTCACGCTTGCTGTCGGAACACCACGTCCCCATGATGCAGAGGATCTCGACATCCTCCATCAAGTACGGTATCGCATTGTGATATTCTGGCTGCGGCACGTAGGTGAGAAAGTCCTCGGAGAACCAGCCGGGAAGCTCCAGAGCGTCCTCAATCGCCATGGGACCGACGTGATCGTTGTCCTGAGCCTGTCCCGCGGAGCAGAACAGCAGCACGCCAACTGCGAGTAGAAAAAATGTTTTCATTGTTTTATCCATGTTGTTGAATACGATGTTATGCTTCGCGAATCCGCGTGACGGAGGAAGGCTCCTGCATGCGGCTATCCTGCGCCCAGCTCAACTTGGTGCGAAGCGTTTCAAAATAATTGGGCCCGAGATTCTTGATCAAGGCAGCCGAATGCCTCCCGCGCGAAATCTCCATGCTCACTGCTGTTGGATTATGCACCACCGGTTGACCGTCGCACATCACCATGAGCGTTCCTTCGTCGGTGCGGGCTCTCACCGTGATGCTGCTATTAGCGGCAATGATGACCGGGCGCGCGGTCAGGGTGTGTGCGCTGATGGGACTGACGATGATGACTTCGCTGGAAGGCACGACCACAGGACCACCGGTCGCAAGCGAATACGCGGTCGATCCGGTGGGAGTGGAAATTATTATGCCATCGGCAAGAAATGAAGCGAGAAAATCTCCGTTGACGAACGCGTCGATGCTGATCACTTTCGCTGTACCGCTCTTTCCGATGACGATATCGTTCAACGCGTGCATCTCGTCGGCTTGTCCTTCAAACCTTCCCATTATGGTCATGCGACGCTCCACCGTGTGGCGATCAAGCAGGATCTGTTCGATGGCCCAAGGTACTTCGTCGACACCTACATCTGCGAGGAAACCCAATTTACCGAGATTCACTCCCAGGATGGGGGTATCGTAGGGAAGCGTCCACTGAATGGCCATGAGCATCGTGCCGTCGCCGCCGAACGTGATTGCAAAATCCGCCGTTCGCCCAACTTCCGCCCGCGAACCTGTCGATCCGGAGGAATCATCCCCTGGCTCATACCCGAGCAGCTGAGCGATTGCGTCCTCGACGATAAACGGAATGTCCCGCTCTTCGAGAAACGCGAGAGTCCCACGTACGGCATCGACGGCAGCCTCCTTTCCGGAGTTGCCAAATAGACCAAATACCACGCTATGATTCACTTCCATTCAATTCTGCGTTGACGCAGTGTTATGCTACAGGAAGAACGTGTAATGTTCAACAAAAAACACTTGTAGACAACAACATTGAGACGGTTTGTCCATGCCGGGGAATGCGGGTACGGCAGTGTCAAATATGCGTCCGGAATACGCGAACAACACACCGGCATTCCGCGATAAGGCCAACAAACCTCGGTTCACGATCCTTGGGCGGTTGCATCTCCGTAGCGTTGCGACTTCAGACAGGGACGCTGTCGCGCCATCGCGGGATTACGACTCCACAAGTTCGATGCGACGTATCGTCGGAAGGGCGAGCATCAGCATACGCTCGATACCGGCACGTAACGTCATGATAGCCATGGGGCAATCGGCGCATTCCCCAAGAAATCGCACCTCGACGATGCCATCGTGATCGACGTCCACGAGCATGATATCGCCACTGTCTTCGCGGAGGTAGGGACGCATTTGTTCCAGGGAATCCTCGATAATCTGTCTCGCGGCGGCAATGTCGTCAATTCTCATGCTTTTTCACAGCGAAATATCAATGCCTGGAAAGGAGGGCGCCAGAAGATTTTTCTCGCTGATATTGCCCGCAAGCTGCATCGCCGCTTCGTGGAAGCTGCCCGCAATCGCACTGTCAGGGGCCAATGCGACGATGGGAACACCGCTGTCTCCGCCTTCGCGCACTTGCGTCGTCAGTGGAATCTCGCCAAGGAACGGAACCTGCAGCTCCTCCGCCGTCGCGCGGCCGCCACCATGGCTGAAAATTTCGTCTCGGTGCCCGCACTGTGAACAGAGGTGGTAGCTCATATTTTCCACGATTCCGAGTATAGGCACGGCGACTTTTTCGAACATTCTGAATCCCTTTCGCGCGTCGGCAAGCGCGATATCCTGCGGAGTCGTGACGATCACAACGCCAGTGAGGGGCAACGACTGCGACAACGTAAGCTGGATATCTCCTGTACCTGGAGGGAGATCAAAAAGCAGATAATCCAACTCGCCCCAATCGACATCGGTCAGGAATTGCTTCAAGGCGCCGCCGGCCATTGGTCCGCGCCAGATCAGGGCGTCCTCCGGCTTCACCAGAAAGCCGATCGACATCAAATGCACGCCATAACTCTCGGTCGGGAGCAATCGGGTCTTCTCGCCGTCGCGGTACGCGCGCGGCTGATCATGGACGTTCATCATCAGGGGGATGCTGGGGCCATAAATATCGGCGTCGATCAGTCCGACCGAGGCGCCGTTCCGGGCAAGCGCGATAGCGAGATTGACGGCAACCGTGGACTTTCCGACCCCGCCTTTACCACTGGCGACGGCGATGGTGTTCTTTACGCCAGGCAGGACGCTGCGCGCGGCGGCATCAGTGGATGAGGGAATATCGTCGCGGCTATCGATTGTAACAGCGCCGAGATTGGGGATATGTTGTTCGAGTGCCGTGCGTACCTTCTGCTCCATAATAGCTGCGATGCGCAGCGAAGGTACCTTGTATTCGATCACGAAACGAAGATCGCGGTCATCGATTGCGACATCGTGGATCATACCCGCGGTCACGACATCCATGGACATATATGGCGCCTGCACAACACGCAGAGCGGTGTGAACATCGTTTTCATTAAAAAAAGCCTGCTGAGTCATCAAGTCTCCTGCTACATGGTTTCCATTATTCCGGATTGGACGAAAATCTGCGCGGTCCGCTCCGGAAGTTCACGGCATGACTAAGAAAACAACCTCAATGCCGAAGTGGTTCGGTTGTTTGATCCGATCGGAGCGGAAGGCGCAGGACGAACGTCGCGCCTTTGCCCTGCACGGACTCGACTTCAATCGATCCGTCATGCTCTTTCATAATATAGTAGCTGAGCGTCAATCCCAGGCCGGTACCCTTCCCGCTTCCCGATGCGCTGAAAAAGGGATCGAACAGATGCTTCAACTGCTCCTCCGACACGCCTGGGCCTGAATCCGTAACGCGCACCTGGGCCTGACCGTCGATGCTGATGCCGCGAATGGAGATGCTCCCGCCTCCGGGCATTTCGTTCAGCGCGTTCGTGATAACATTATGAAACACCTGTACGAGCATGTCGTGATTGCCGGTGACGTGCAGCGGCTCGACCGGGAAGTGCACATCGACGCGTACATCCCTGAGATTGTGGTGCGTGGAAGCGGCATCGATGGCTTCCGAAACCACTTCGTGCAGGGCGACAGTCTTACGAACGAAACGGCCCGATGGTTTTCCGAGCGAGAGCAGGTTCTCGACGATCAAACTCGCCTTGTGCAATCCGGTCGTGATCGTATGGATGCATTTCTCGCGAACATCGTCAGGGAGCCTCTCGTCGCTCAGCAATTGCGCGGCGCTGAGCGCATAGCTCAGCGGATTACGAAGTTCGTGCGCGATGCCATCGGAAAGAATGCCGATTTTCGCGAGCTTGCGCGATTGCGTCAGTTCCGTTTCCAAGGTCTTCCGGTCAGTGACGTCGTATTCCATGCCGATAAATGCAACGCCTTCGACGAACTCCACAGTGCTCCAGTTGGAACGCACATGGCGGATTGTTCCGTCCGGCAGTATGCGCTCGCTTTCCCCGGACCAATGTCCGACGCCATGCAGCACACGCAGTATTTCATTGCGAAAGGCATACCCAAAAGCAACACACTCGCTGACAGGGATGCGCAGGAAATCCGTCTCGGGTCGTCCATAGAGCATCAGTGCCGCCGTGTTGAGCCAACTGATCGTCCCGACGGGATCAAGAATGATGACAGCGTGCGGCAGCGCCTCGAGAATTGCGCGTGTGGTTGCCGCGAGAATATGGTGTTCGGAAGGGGCGTGCAAGTGCTGGTTCATCGAGGGTTCGTCAGCTTAGAGCGGATTTTCAAGTTTATAATCCTGGATTTTTTTCAGGAGGGTTTTGTAGGTAACCCTCAACAGTCGGGATGCTTTCGCCTTGTTCCAGCCTGTTATTCGCAGCGTCTCCAGCAACACCTGTTTCTCGATTTCGGATATGTGCCGACGGACCTGGTCCTTGAGCGGGGCTTCCGTCACACGGAAACCCGGTTCGTGGACCCTTCCGGGCGAATGTGGGAGAGCCGGCAGATCGAGGTCATCAACGCCGATGGCTTCCTTCGCCGTGAGCAGAGCCCGGCGGATGGTGGATTTCAACTGATGCGCGTTTCCCGGCCAGTCGTAATTCACAAGCATGTCCATCGCATCCGCCGAAATATCGAGGACGCGTTTGTCGAGTTCCTGGGCCGCTTCGTTGATGAACAGGGTGACGAGTGAAGGGACATCCTCCCGCCGATCGCGGAGCGACGGCACACGGAGGATATTTTCACCAATGACATCCAGAAGGTACGCACTGATGCCGAGGTCTTCAAATGCCGTTTCTGAGCCTGCCGTGCAGGATAATATCACGCGGGCGTCGTGGGAGAGCATATGCTCCCCACCATCGCGTGAGTACTGTCCCGTGCGCAGCACATCGGCGAAAGCCTCCTGAAACAAGGCCGGAGGTTCGGAGATTTCGTCGAGCAGCAGTGTTCCTCCTGCTGCAGATTCGATGCGTCCCCTCGATGCGCCGACGCTATCACCCTGAGGTGCTCCGTAGAGATCGCGCCAGAGCAGGCTCATTTCCGCTCCGGTGCAATCGAGCGCGACAAAAGCGCCTGGTCGTTCGCTGAGTTGATGGATAATTCGGGCGAACAGTCTCTTGCCGCTTCCGATGTCTCCTACCAGCAGTACAGGCTCATCCGTCCTGGCCAACCGCATCGCCTGCAGGGCCAGCTTTCGCAGCGCCTGACTCTCGCCCATCCCGGCAAATGCGATATGGAGAGGGACATCCTCATCGTTATCATACCGCTGCGCCGAGGCCAGCGCCGCGCTTTCGAGAGCGCGTTGTACGACATCCATCATCTCGTCGTTGTTGAACGGCTTTGCCACGTAGTCGAATGCTCCTGCCTTCATCGCCTCTACCGCATCCCTCACACCCGCCAGCGCCGTCATCAATACAACGGGAATATCGGGGTCAATTTGTTTGACACGGGTCAGCACATCAAAGCCGCTGAGTCCCGGCATCCTGATGTCCATGACCACCAACGAGGGTGCGCGTTCCGTCACCATGGCAAGCGCTTCTTCCCCTCTGGACGCGGTGCGCGTGATAAATCCATGGACTTTGAACAGATTGGCCAGGACGAAGCAGATCAGATCTTCGTCGTCGACTATCAGAATATCCTTACCGATATCGGTCACGAAAACCCCAGGTATTGAATGTTGCTTCAGTCATGTCCATGTAATATATATATCTCCGAAATGAGTTCACCCTGCCGCGGAATATTTTTCCGCAGGAAATATTTTCCCGCAATGTCAGGTTCACCTCTCCAGGTACGGAGGTAGCATCTCCCGATATTCAGTTGCTCCCGTGTATGCTGCATGATTTCAGCCGTTCGGTCACAGTGAAATGCGAACGAATGACGCGCAATGCGGGCCTTGACCAGCTGCTCATCGAAAAAAAACCCCGACATATTGTCGGGGTTTCTCTCTTCTCGTCATGTTCTGCCGCACACCTCCACAGGTTCAGGAAGTAAGCGCGTTCAGTATCAATGTGCGCTGCTGAACGCCGTTTCTTGTGGCTAGTCGCGCATAGCATCCTCCGACCGGAAACGCATCCCCATAAAGCTGGAGTTCGTGGTATCCGGCTTTCATCACAGCCTGCTCATACAACGTATGGATCAATCGGCCAAAAGAATCGTACACTTTCAACGTAATTTCCTGGGTATCATCAAGAGTAAACGTCAGGGTCGCGCTGGGATTCAACGGCCAGGACCGCTGATAAAAGGTAAAAGGGATTTTCGCGCCCGCCACCCCGACGATCCGCGACCGCTCGTGGATCTCCGTAAACATATATTGCTCCTTCTCTGCCGCTGGTTGAGTTGCTTCCCGCCGACGCCATTGCCGGCGGGAAGCTAAGATTCACGAATCAGGGTTACTTGGAGAGCACGATGCGCTGGTGCCGCACCACCTCGCCTGCACGAAGCACGACGATGTAGGAGCCGCTGGGCAGTTTGTCACCGTTGAAGCTCACGGTATGCACACCAGCGTCGAAGGCGGCATTGTCGAGCAGGGTTACGACTTCCTGACCATAAACGTTATGCACGCTCACGGAGACCACCGCTGCTTCCGGAAGGGTGAAGCTGACGGTGGCGGCGGGGTTGAAGGGATTGGGATACGCCTCGTGCAACTGCACCGCAGACGGCGCGGGACCCAGGTTCACATAGACGATGTTCGAATACTCCGTGCTGCCGTCGCGGTCCATCTGCAGGAGACGGTAGGCCAGGGTTTCATTGCGGCGGAGATCGTCATCGAGCTGGTCCGTCCAACTGTATCCGCAGGGGCTGAAGGAATTGCCGGCGCCCGGCACAAAGTCGACTTCTGTCCACGATTTGCCGTCCACAGAGCGCTCGATGGCGAAACCGTAGTTGTTCAGCTCCGTCGCGGTGATCCATTTCAGTTCCACATTGTCACGGATATAGCGGGCCGAGAATGATGTGAGTTCAACCGGAATCGGTCCGCCTCCACCGGAGAGGTCATCGAGGTAGAATGCGCCTGTCCCGCCACGGATATCCACATAGCCGCCATAAGGTACCGACTCTGTCACGATGCATAAAAGCGTTGTGGGAAGCGTGGGGTGATTAAGTCTGCCGACTTGAAAAGCCTGCATGGTCCCAACCTGTGTCGAGTTCGCATCATATACCCGCACTTCGCAAATTCCATACGTTTGATTCTGTGAGGGAAAATCATCGCTGAATAACAACTGGAAGAGGAATGTGCCTCCCGCAAGTGGGCCGAACTGAACAAAACACGAGTTACCCGGCTGCGGGATGACCAACGCTTTGCCGTTCCCAGGGTAGTCCGTGCTGATATCAACGACGGCCAACTCGTGACCCCTGTTGAATCCCCAATCGTGGAAGATGCCGGGGTATGTCGTCATTAATGCGCTTCCCGCAGGATCGGGGCTATTGAAAGGCCCCAGCGAGCCGAGCATGATTCTGGTATCATCAAAATTTTGCGCAATCGCGCTCATGCTGGCAATCATCACGAACAGGGCAGCAAGTAACATCTTGTTCATATTGTTCTCCAATAAAAAAGAAGTGTGTTCTGGAGGTAGCTCGAATCGCCTCCAAACATCCCCGGCGGGGTAGGGGCATAGAGCCTCTGGCGCGGTTCTCCTGGCAGATATGCAAGGATCGTACCAGAGTATTTCAGACGAGAAGTTTTAACTTACCGGCAGATATCACGACCTCGATGTCCTGATTTTCAGGCATTCACACAAGTTTGTCAATGCGGTGGATTGGTTCTCCCTTTCACGATTCATTGTCGATCGCTGTCAGTACACCCTCGATTGATATGCAACTGAATGCATATATATGCAATCGGCTGCATAGGGAACGAATTGACTACTTCCCGTTGAACATTTTACAGCAAACGGCATTTTTACAGCTTTCTGTAATGGCACCGCACAGTCGACAAAGCGTTCTATGGAAATCATTTCACATTTGTGCTGCCTGTCATTCATAGGTCCGCAACTATTGTTCCGCTACCACCACAGCATTCGATGCAGAAAAGCATGTCGTAAGTCCCGAGGTCCGATACCTAGGAGGCTATTCACTAATTCAGGTAAAAAAAAGCAGCTCCGGTGAAGAAGCTGCTTCTTTTGAGAGTTTGGGATGTTACAGTGTCAGAATCCCCCGAACTTCAGCGCCAGTGTGCCGGACGGTCCGGAGAGATCGCCGTCGGACACTCCACGAACCTCGTTGACTCCGTTGACGAAACGATAACTTCCTCCTGCGGCGATTCGGAACCACTCTGTGACGTTCAGCTCTACGTTGATGGCGGGTTCCGTGACAAAGACAGCATCCTTGCTCCCATACTGCTGGACATCCGAACCATCATGATCAAAGAAATTCTCATAATGATATGTACGGTGCGTCACGCCTCCGGCACCAATCAAGGCCTGCACGTTCACATGCAGAAGCCTCGATGGCGCGAATATGTATTCCAGCATGAGGCCACCATAACCGAAATCCACATAGAGTGGTTCATTGTAAGGACTGTATGCGGCCTCCGCTTCCGCGCTCGCTCGCACGTTGGTGACGAGACCGTACCCTCCTCCGCCGATCATGAACTTGTGATCAATAAGCCAGCCTCCGTAACCACCCATCATGAGCCCTGCTTCACCCTTGATTGATGTGAGTTTCGAAACCAGACCACCGAACCCTCCATGTTCAACCGGCGAACCGAACAGCGTCTCATGCTGCTGTGCCGCCAACGGCGCGGTGAATAAGAGCATTGCCACCAACAAACTCAGGCGTTTCATCTTGATTTCTCCAAAAAATGCTTTGAAATTCGCCGCGGTACGACCCGATACTCCGCGACACTGGATAAATTCAGATACGCAAAATCGAGGATGAGGTTGCACAATCGGAGGAAAGAAAAAGCAGCTTCGATCCCGATTGCCTGTGCTTTTCTTCAGGAGCAACTCGCGTCGCGCACCTTGATCATCGTGCATCTCCCATATACACGAATGCAGACCAGAAATACGGAAACACCCAGTCAGGATCCTCGGGCGAGTTGAGCATGCGCACCGCCGCCGCCTGTGAAGCACGGATGCGGCTTCGCGAATCCCTGAGCCACGAACTGTAAAAATATCGCATCCAGGCAAGAGTCGCTGCATCATCGACGTACCAGAGCGAGGCGATGACGGCGGGAGTGCCGGCGTACATAAAAGAACGACTCAAACCGACGAGATCGTCTCCGGGCGTGAATGTCCCCTCCCCGCTCGAGACCTGCGCGGTCTGGCATGCGCTCAGCGTCACCAGAAGAGCACGCAAGTCGAGGTTGAATATCTTGGCCACGGTGAGATCGCCGTTGTTGCTGCTGTCCGGTTTCGCAGCGGCGAGAAGGATGCGCGACTGCATCGGATCCACCTTGCTCAGTTCGCCATGGGTGGCGAAATGCAGGATATCGTGATCCCCTGCTTCGAGTTTTACGACGCTCTCCTCGGCGGCGGCCCGGGTCAACACCAGCGGCTCGGCAACATAGTGCGCGACTGTATCCGCCTCGATCAGCGCAGCTTCGAGGGGACGGCTGCGATACTTCGGATCGGCATAAATGGGATCGCCGATGATCAATGCGCTTCGCACCGGCATGAGCGCCCGGCGCAACGCGAACGGCAGGACGCTCGCCGAAGGCAGCAGCGCGATGGCATGATCCTCTATAAGAAACCTCGGTCTGTGAACGTGGACTCCCTGCCGTACGTCAATGTCTGTTGGAGCGACGAGCGCCTGGAAAGGCAGATGATGCAAGGCGCCGTGGGGAACGATATAGAGCACGGGACGCGTCCGCAGCACGGCGGCAAACGGCGAAAAGAAACGCGAGTACATGTTCAACAGATCGTATTGCCAATCGACGGCGGTCGATGTATTTCTCCAGGCAGCGATGGCTTCCCCCGGAGAGAGTTTTTCATTGAGCCGCTTCTCCCGCAGGACTGCAAGCTTCGCGTTGGGAAAATCGCGGTACAGCTTCCGCCGCAACAGCTCCACATCACGTTCGAGCTTGAATCCCCCATCAATCTGGATCCGGCGCACCACCACGGTATCGCGCGTTATCGCGAAACCGAAGATCGAGCGATCACCGACAAAATACTCAAGCACGGCGGTGCTGTCATCGAGCAGAGCCTGGAGCGAATCCAGGGAGATTGGTTCAACGCTTTTTACCGAAGCGTATTCAGGATCGAGCGTGCGCAGTTCGGCGATCACCTGATGATGTTCGCGCAGCACGTCGCCGAGCGCTTGTGCGCTGTCCGTCAGCGTCAGGATACGCCCAATGCGTTTTTGAAGATTCTGTTCGCGATCTACGAGGATTTGCGTTTCCTGATCGCGTTGCTTGCCCTCACCCACGGCCTTGTTTCCGATCATGTCGAGAAATGACCGGGCTTTCGCGCGCTCCACGTATTCAAACGCTTCCTCGAATCGCTCCTGCTGTATCAGGATACCGATCAGGTTTTCGTAAATGTAGAATTTATTAGAAATGAAACTTGACCGTATGTCGATGGACGAAATGTTGCCGCGAAGTTCTTCCAGAATACCGATGCTGTTTCGCAACGCTTCCGCGGCATCGTCGATCTTTCCGAGACGGATGGACAACACACCGATATTTCCAAGGGCGAGAGCCCGATGAACACGATAGCCCGCGCGTTCGTACAGGACTTCCGCGCGGCGGTATGAAGCTACCGCGCTGTCGAGCCGATTGGCTGTGGCGTACACATTGCCCAGATTCAGGTTCGCGTCGGCGGTTGGCCAGAGCGATAGCGATTCACTGAGCAGTGCGAGAGCCTTCTGACTGAGACCGAGGTAGCCGCTCGTGTCTTTTGATCGCAAGCTGCGCAGCGAATGCTGATGATGGACGTCGGCCAGATTGTAGAGCGATATCGCTGTACGAAAAGCATCACTGCTCAGGCGATCCTCTTCAAGCACGGCGGTAAATTCCTTCTCCGCCTCCTGAAAGCGCCCGGTACTTTTATAGACCACCGCCATGTTGCTGCGCACATGCCGGCGCTCTTCAGCAAAGAGTGGATCAAGACGTATCCCGGTGCGGTCAGCGTTTGCGATAGCGGCATCGAGGTCCGCAAGACTGCGTGTATAGAATGGCGAGGCTTCGAGCGGTTTGTCGTAGGCGAGGAGAATGTTACCCAGCCACTTGCGCGACTGCGCCGCAAGCAATGTGTCGTCTTCCCGTTCTGCGTCGTCCAGCAACAGTTGGAAATGCTGCTGCGCGGCATCATACTCGGCGCGGTCGTACAATCCGCGTCCTGCGGTAACCCGAGCATCCTCCCGGATAACAGCGTCCTTTCCTCCACTGCAGCCGGCGAGAAAGAGAACGATGAAAGCAATGACCGGCGCGCGCATTGGAATCAGGGTTGAATCATATCTCGACTGAGGAGAGCTGCCCTGGGTGCGAGTGCGGAGACTTGTCCGCCAAAGCGAAGGAACGTGTGAGCGAGTTGCTCCGCTGCCCAGGCGCGTCCTTCTGTTGTTGCGCCGAGCGCAAGCAGGTGCGGAATGGCGTCGGCAAACAAACGCTCACGCTCGTCGAGAGCGAAGGTGCAGGACAACATGTGCCATGACATTTCATCCAACGCAGATTTTTCCCTGAGCCCGGCAAGTTTTTTTCGCTGGGATGCCGCGTGCTGCATCCCCTCAGCATCTACATAGACGAACACCGCGTCAAGTTCGGATTCGGAGGGTGCGGCACCGGTGGGAAATACTGCCCAGGAATATCTTTTCCGTGGTTCCGCCTGGAACCCATCCGGCATTCTCTCCGACTGCCAGGTGTTGAACACGCCGACTTTGCCCTTGACCTGCTGCGTCACGACCAGCTTGCCCTGCTCGTCTTTCACGTAGAGCACCCAGTCGCGTTCGATGCCTATCGCCGATGAATCGGTGTCGAACCAGCAAAACACCGGCCGCGGTTCGGACAAGGTGAGTCGGGGAGAAATCGCGATCGCCATAGCATCTCCTCGAATACCCGACACCGAAGCGAGCTGCGCCTGCCAGACATCGCCGTCGCTGCCGACAGCGAAGCCGTCATCGGCAACCGATGTACCGTCGTTGGAAGCGAGACCGCGCGTGTTGCCGCCAGTATTCAGCATGCTGTTCTCGAGCGTCGCGCCGAGGGTAAGTTCCTCGTGGTCCTTTAACGAAATCAGTTCGCCGGTCAAAAAAACGAGAGAAGCCATACCACTGGCTACACTGATCGCGCTGCCCTCGCTCAACCGCGCTCCCAGTGTGAGAGGCGACTCCGCGGCCCCTTGCCGTAGTGTGACGCCGCCCTGCACAGCCGTGACCAGCGCGACGGGTTGCATCGCACCTTCTTGTGCCTGGCTGACGCACGTCAACGCGATGATGAGTCCAATCAAAGAGATATTTCGTTTCATCTTATCCTCACAAAATCGAAATTTGCGAATTGTTCGAGTCGCGGGACCATGGGATTCTGGCTGCCCTTGGTGAGACTGCGAACAGTAGTCGAGACGTACAGCTGAAGTTCGCTCCAGTCCACCACTTTGTCCTTCGTAAAATCGGCGGATCCGCGCAAACCGTCGAGCAGCGCTTTTGTGAACGCGCCATGGCCCCAGGCCGCGTCCTCGAAGGAATACTCATTGCCCGAACTGGAGGTGAACACTATCCCCGCTTCGCCGGCCATGGACGAAGCCACCTTTTCGTTCGACGCGCCTGCGGACACATCTCCCGAGTGACAGGCATCGAGCAGGAGTATCACGCGGCCGATTGAGAGTTTCCGCAATTCTCGCGTGAAATCATCCCATGCGAGTCCCTGCGCAGCGACCTTGTCCTTGCGTGTTCCCGCAGGCAGAAAATAATATCGCTGTTTTCCGCTTTTATCACGCAGACGAACGCCATGACCGCTGAAAAACAGCACGAGCACGTCGCGAGAGGTCATACCGGTGAACCCGCGCAGAGCGGAGAACACCTTTTCCTTCGTCGTATTCGCACCCGTCAGCGAGCTGGAATATACGCGGGTGTACAGGGCGCCTTCCTGTCGGGAAAGCTCATCGCCCAGCGCTTCCGCATCGACGGCCGCGAACTGAAGGTCAGGATAATCAGGTGCGTAGCGGTCGGCGCCGACCGTCAAAACATATAGATCCGGATTGCGTTGTCCGCTGGTTTCCACTGTGATATCGGCTACCGCGGACGTGCTGCGAACGCGGGCGGCGTTTTGGGCAATGACCTCGATGGTGTTCCGGCCCGGAAGCACCGGTATGCGTGCGCGTACCCGCAGCAACGTATCGGAAGAGAAAAGGATGTCGTAGTTGTCTGCATCCGCCTTGCCCACGGGTCTGCCGTTGAACAGTATCAACACGTGTTCGATCTTCGAAACATCCCTCGCTTCGGCTTCGACCAGAACTTCGAGCGCCTCACTTCCGAACGCATAGAGCTGTGTCTGTCTGGGCGAAAGCAATCGGATGGTTGGAGGATCCACCAGCGACGTGATTTCCGTCCCTGGAGTATATCCACCTTTCAGCACATCCTCGATGATGGCAGGACGGCGATAAATATCTTTGTATCGCTCCAGAGGATGCACCTCGTCGCGTCGCTGCCAGGTGACGTAACGATCACCGAAAGATGAGCAATCGAAATAGCCATCAGGGGTGAACGAAAGCCATTGACCGTCGCTGAAACCAACCATTGATAAGAGAAGGGAGCCGTCAGGCATATTCCACACACGAATTGATCCGTCGGTATGAGCGCTGAGCAGGCGTTTGCCTGTAGCATCGAAACGAGACTGCATTGTACCGTATGAGGTCTCCGGAAGTTTCTTCGTTCGGAGACGTTTCTTCCAATCCCATAGTTCCGTCAGCCCGTTCATTTTCCCGATGAGCAACAGTTCCTGTTGAGGATTGAGATCGAAGCTGTGCGCATATCCTTCATCCAGAGAAAAGGAACGGAACAACGCTCTGGTTTTCATGTCGAAGGCCTTGACGTCGCCCTCCGCCCCGCCACTGAGGAGATAACGGCTGTCGGACGAAAAATGCAGGGCCATGATGCGTCGCGCATGGGCACCGATGATCGTATCCATCGTGCATCCAGGTAAACGATACACGCACACCTGGCCGTTCTGCCCGCCGGCAGCGAAATATCCACCGTCGGGCGACACCGCGAGTGTCTGCACCCAGCGCATGCCCGCATCGACAGTTTCGTGCGGAGCGCCGTCATCGAGATTCCAACGTTTGATCCTGCCGTCTCTTCCCGAGGTAATCACAGATTTGCCATCAGGTAGAATGACCACATCTGTTATGTATTGATTGTGCGCCGGGGCGGAAAAATACAGCACCCCGCTACGCGCATTCCAGACTGAAAGGACGCCGTTCATGTCGCCTGCTGCGAGAAACGTACCCGTATGGTCCAGAGCGAGGGAGGTCACCAACGTCGGCTTGACCGGACGGAATATGCGAATACATTCGCCGGTGGTGAGGTCCCAGGATTTTGCGCTGCTGTCGCGGCCGCATGAGTACAGGGTCTTTCCATCCGGCGACAGCGCGAGATCCCACACGGCGCCGGATTTGCCCTCTTCCAGCTGAAGCCGAATCCGTTCCTGTGCCGTCGTGTGTCCGTGCAAGGTGGACAGCAGCAAGATCGGCAGAAGGATGGATCGGATCGAAGAAGCGAACGCGTGCGACATTTCAATAGCTCGTTGTTGCGGAAACGTTAATATACGAAGCGCGACGGCCAAAGACATGTCAATTGTGGGAAAAGGGTGTGCGACAAATTTGTCGTGAGCGTATCAATAACCGATCATGGTGTCGGAGTTGTCCAACACCATCGTACGCGTGCGAAGGTGGCGCGTTCAGACCGCGTCCGATTCGTAACGTTGTTCCTCGCAGGGTTAGTAAGGGAGGGGCGTCCACGTTCGCGACAGATCAGATTCCCGCCGTCCCTCCACTTCGCCGATCGCCGTGCCGGGATGCATGCTGCGGAAAGGTATCCCGTCTTTTCTGACTGTCGCGCCGCCTCTGGTTGTGGTAGATTTGATATTCTTTCTTGTCCATGTTCATATAGGGAGTTATGAATGAACACAACAGGAACACTCAGCGACAGACGTCTGCGGGAGCACGACTACTCGGCACCCGGGACCTACCACCTCCTTCTCGAAACCGACGGCGGCACCGCTACGCTCGGCACGAAAGACAACGGCGTGATGCGGCTCAACGAATACGGCGAGGTGTTTCTCAGCGTGCTCGGCATGGCGTTGCAGACCTTCGCCTGCGTCCGCATTGACGGGATGGACATCCGTCCGCGATGCGTCGACCTTGCCGTCACCATCACCGCGCACCGAAAGGGGTTGCGCGCGTTGTTCAAGACGTATCGGGACCGGTGGCATTACCGCCGCACGATGACGCTCTCGGTGTTCGTCGGCTACGTGAAGATGAACAGCGCCCGGCGGATCAATGCGTTGCGCGGTGTGAGCGGCGAATCGTTTTGGACGGAGCGCTACAAAGCCCGCGTGCTGACCGATCAGGCGGAGATCGACCGACTGTGCGGAAAGCTTGAGTCGCGCTTTCAGCGGATCAGATTCTCGTGCAGACCGGAGTCCGGCGCGGAGAATGCGGTCACTCTATCATCGGCACTGACGTCTGCGTTCCGTGCGCTGTTCAATGACGCGTCTGTGATGAGCGGAATGATTGAAGCGCCGGAGCAACCGTACGACACCCTTTTGTTGGGTCGCGCGCTGTTCTTGAGCGGTTCGATGCTGCGTCCGCCGACGACGGACGATGGGGACAACGAAGACAGTGAGCAATCGCGTGTGCCGGGAGGTCGCACGCGGATTCCGCTCATCTGGTCGATCGGTCCCGGCAGGATATTCCTGTCCATACCGCCTGTGAATTGATTGGTTGTTGATTGCACCTGTGCTGGATGGGTTCGGGTGGTGAGGTGCAGGCCTCAGACAGACCGGGGTAACGATGCCTATGCGGGATGGCGGAGCATTGCGGGAGGAGGGGTGGATGTGTTGACGGAGGGGAGGATGGAGGCTGGAGGATGGTTGGGGAAGGCGCGGGGAGGGGGTTTTTATGAGTAGGATAAGCCTCGGAGTGCTGCTCGCGGGAAAACATGAGGAGAATGTGGATTCATGAATCGCCAGGAACTCTGCTGATCAGGCATCATAGCGAAAATCACCACTACGCCCCCTCCCCGCCTCCCCTCTACCACATTCTTGTCGAACACACTTCTGGCATCAAATCTCTTGGCTTTTTTTGAAAAATAATGTAGCTTAAATACCAATTCAGATTGTGCAACATTAAAGCATGTATCGCCCCGATGCCGAAGAAGAGTTATATGAAATCCGGTCGCAGCTGCAAGGTGACGTTTTATCTACCGGCCGAAGTGCAAGCAACCACCGCCGCGGTATGCGGTGAGTTCAACGAATGGAATCCTGAAACGCATCCTATGAAGATGCGCAAGGACGGCGTGCGCTATGCATCAGTGTATGTCGAGAGCGGACGGGCCTACCGTTATCGCTTCTTTCTCGACGGCCGACGCTGGGAAAACGACTGGGAAGCTGAATCCTATGTACCAAATGAGCATGGCTCGGATGATTCTCTCGTGACGGTGTGAGTCTTGCCGTGTACAGGTGAGTAATGAGGCGATCGGAAATGATCGCCTTCTTTGTGAAACGAAAACAAACGCCCCCTTCCGGGGGCGCTTGTTTTCCTCTCTCGTTTCTGACCTGCGTCGATCGGAAACTCCAGAACCTCACTATGTATACCGCGTCCTGTGTGAACTGGGAAATGCTATGAGGTCTGTGATGCGTCGGTTACGTGCATTATCATGCAAATGTTGCACCTCGATCACATTTTTTTGCTTGGACGCAATAAGGAGACAATAATCCTGTATAAGTTCACATTGATACGGAGAGTGGAAGCGCCGGTTTGAGCTGCCGACGGTCAGACTACCTCGCCGGCCTGATGGCGTCACATCGGGGAATCGCAGTATCAGCGTTGTCCGGAATTCCATCTCGTAAAAGGTATATCGGTTGAGGAGATGCGAAGGAAAAAGATTGTCGGGTGAAGTGGCGAGAGGATTCTTTTCTCTTCTCCATTTCTCCGATATAAATCCCCGAAAGCCGGGGGGTCTTTTCTTTCTCATTTCCGACCTGGGTTGGTTCAGAATCATCAGCCGTTCAATGTCGCCTGTCCGGCTTCCCAATTGCATGGCGTATTCTCACCGAGCTGCAATGCGTCGAGGACCCTCAGTGTCTCGGGAATGCTGCGGCCGACGCCCGCATCGGTGACGTTGACCCAACGGATTATTCCATCAGGATCAACGATAAAAGTCGCCCGGAGATTGACTCCGTCGCGTCGTAAAATACCGAGTGCGGACGAAAGCTCGCGCTTCATATCGGAGAGCATGGGGAATGGCAAATCTTTTAAGTCGTTGTGATGGTTCCGCCATGCAAGGTGTACGTTATGGCTGTCGACACTTGCGCCGAGAACAACCGCGCCTTTCGATTCGAATGCGGCGTTGTTGCGTCCGAACTCCGCAATCTCGGTTGAACACACGAAGGTGAAGTCCATCGGCCAGAAGAAAATCACCTGCCATTTCCCGGCGTATGTCCGCTCAGTGATTTCACCGAATTCCTTGCCGTGATCACTGCTGACGCAAGCCTTAAGAGTGAAGGCGGGAAACTTGTCTTCAACTGTAATCATGGTGCTTTCCTCTGAATTGTCCGTCAGGTGTGTGATCGATAGACCAACTGGAGATAGTGAAATAGGATACGCCGCCTCCAGTGTAAGAGAACAGAGTCGTCGGTGGAAAAATTCCATCACCAGGAGACTCCATCCAGACCAGCGACACTCGGTCACATGAAAAAATCCGCAGACGGTGCCTCGAAGTGTCGTATTGAAAAAAAGGTATCCAGGACGTTTTGGGCAAGCACGCGCAATCCGCCGCCGTATCGCCGGCAACCTTCATGCGCCTCGCTCACTCACTTGCCTGATCCGGTCGGTTCTGAGTAATTTGGTGGTTGATAACTATTTCATCATGTATGGGAAGCGTCATGTCAGAAGCACAGAACCCTGCCACGCAGGAATTTGAGTACAAGGCGGAGATGAAGCAGCTTCTCCACCTCATTGTCCATTCTTTGTACACCCACCCCGAAGTCTTTCTTCGGGAACTGGTTTCAAATGCGTCCGACGCACTGAACAAGGTGCGTTTTATGCAGGTGACGAACACACCAGTTCTCAATCCGGATGCGGAATTGAGGATTTCCATCGATGTCGCTCCTGCGGAACACACTCTGTCCATTGAAGACAGCGGTATCGGGATGACGCGCGAGGATCTGATCGAGCGCATCGGTACCGTGGCCAGCTCGGGAACGCTCGACTTCGTCCGCACCATGAAAAACAACGAACAGGCCGTCGACGGCAGCGAGCTGATCGGGCAATTTGGCGTTGGTTTCTATTCCGTATTCATGGTCACGGACGAAGTAACGATAGAAACGCGCCATGCCGATCCTGATTCCAAAGGGTGGCGCTGGAAATCTCACGGCGAAGGAACCTACACGATCGAGGAAATCGAAAAACAGGAGAGGGGAACTCGCATCTTCTTTACTCTCAAAGAAGACGCCCGGGATTTGGCGGAGGAATATCGCCTCCGTTCGGTGATAAAAAAGTACTCGAACTTCGTCGATTTCCCGATCTACATCGGCAAGGAAAAAGTGAACTCCGTCAGCGCGCTGTGGCAACGGAAGAAAGAGGATCTGAACAAGGAGGAATTGGACGAGTTCTACAAATTCGTCGCCACGGACTTCAGGGAACCCATGGATTCCTTGCACCTCAATATCGAAGGCCGTGTCAATTTCAAGGCGCTGGTATTCGTGCCTTCGGCGCCACCGTTCGGATATTTCGATCCGCGCGAAGAAAAATCTCTGCATCTCTATATTCACCGCATATTTGTTCAGGACGATTGCAAGGAATTGCTGCCTGAATATCTCCGCTTCGTCAAAGGCGTTGTGGATACGGAAGACCTCCCCCTCAATGTCTCGCGCGAGGTGACGCAGTCCAGCCCGGTCACCGCCAAGATTCGCGAAGTACTGACCAACCGTCTCCTCGGCATGTTTGAAGACTGGACGAAAATCGATACCGACAAGTACGCGACCTTTTTCAAGAATTTCGGCAACTATCTCAAACTTGGCGTCAATGAAGACTTCGCGAACAAGGACCGCATCGTCGACCTGTTGCGCTTCGAAACGTCGAAAACTGAAAAGGGAAAACAGACCTCTCTCGCAGAGTACGTTTCCTCGATGCCGGAGGACCAGAAGGAGATATACTACCTCACCGCCGAGAGCAGGGAAATAGCGGAGAAACATCCCAATCTCGAGTACTTTCGTAAATACGCTATCGAGGTCCTCTTTCTCACCGATCCGGTTGATCTTTTTACGATAACCTCGCTGCATGAGTATCAGGGCCGCAATCTCATTTCCATAGAAAAGGCGGACATAAGCATCGGTAAGGAGCATGAAGCACCCGCCGAGTCAGTCAAAGGCCGTACCGCCAAGGATCTGCTTCTGCGCTTTAAGGATATTCTCGGCAGTCGCGTGGAAGACGTCATTGAATCGCGTCGCCTTGTCGACAGTGTGGCGACCCTTGTAGTTGGGAAACAGGGTCTCGATGCCCAGACCGAGCGCATGATGCGCATGATGGACAAGAACTTCAGTGGCGGAAAAAAAATGCTCGAAGTCAATCTCGCGCATCCCCTCATCGGCAATCTTGCACGAATTCACGAGGCCAACCACGACGATCCTGTGCTCGTCGAGGCGGTGGAGCAAATCTATGCCTCGGCTCTGCTGGTGGAAGACAATCTGGAGAATCCGATGGACTACGTCCGTCGCATGGCGGACTTCATGGAGCGAGCAACGAGGCCCGACAACTGATCCGCGGTTCCACGTGACGAGTAGATGCGAGACACCCCCCGTAGGCGAAGCGGGGGGTGTCTCGTAATCAACGGTACATTACCTGCTACCGTTGCAAGAGCATTGTGCGAGTCTGCGTCGCAGGCCCGCTGCTGAGACGGATCACATACATTCCCTGCGCCAGGGTCGAAGGGGTGAACGGCACGGAATAATTTCCAGCCGCGATGGTTTCATTGAACAACGTCGCAACCTTGCGCCCAAGGATGTCAAATACTTCAAGGCGGACGGGCTGCGCGGATGATGTCGATTCCAGCGAGAACGGTATCAGAGTGCTGGTCGCTACCGGATTCGGTATGTTCTGCTCCAGACGCAGAGCGAAGGGCAGAGCTGCTGCGACATCGCCCACCGACAATCCATTGAGATTGTTCACCGTGCGAGTCGCGGGAAGAACCTCGTTACAGGTAGACACGGAGATCTGAAGCTGATGAGACACGGCGTTCGGATCCGGCGTACGGAACGAAATCGTATGCTCGTCGTAACCACGACCGATGAACGAAGCGATATTGGTGAAAATCTGTTGAAGCTGAGTCGGGTCTGGAGTGGCGAAAAATTGACCGCCGGTTTGTTGCGCGATCGCCTCCAATTCAACGGTATTCAAGTTTATGCCAAGAGCGACAGTGAATACGCGAATGCCAACCTGGGTCGCCAGACTGATGATCTGCGATGGCTGCGCCGTGCTTGAGTTGTCGTTTCCATCCGTCATCACAAGCAGCGCTCGCTTGGTATTAAGGCCATGCGATTGAACCTCGTTCAGCCCTGCGATGATGGCGTCCCAAAGCGCCGTCATACCAAATGCCGGGAGCGCATCGATGCTCGAGTGCAGCATGGGCTTGATTGCCGTCATCTGTTGAAAGATTTGCGCCTGATCGTTAAAAAAAAGAATTGTCGCTTCGTCGATTATGCCATCCATGAAATCCACGAAGGCATGACCGGCGACTTTCGTACCCGCGTTGCCTGGGCCAACCATGCTGCCGCTTGCATCCAGAACCAGGCCGACGGATATGAACTGTCGAACGAGCGGTGAGGAACTCTCGATAATGGAAAAGTCCTCCACCGGCTTGCCATTGTCGGTGAGGGTCAGCTGCGAATTGCTGAGATTGTAAACCGGCTCGCCGTCGCACAACACATTGAGCGTCATGGTGGCTTCAGGCAAGCCTCGCTGGAGGCGGGCGGTGGTGATGCGCGCTTCATTTTGCGCCATTGCGCTGGCGCAAAACAGAAGCAGTATCAGGACAAGGTGCGAGCGATGAATCATTTACGGTTCTCCTCTATGAAACCTCAAGAATATTCGACGAAAACCTGTGTAATATGAAAACGATGATCGGGAACTTGATGCACATGAACGACACACGAGTTGATGTTGCTCATCGGTGGAGCACAAGCTACCGCTGCACGAGCATTGTGCGCGTCTGCGTCGCAGGCCCGCTGCTGAGTCGGATCACATACATTCCCTGCGCCAGGGTCGATGGGGTGAACGGCACAGAATAATTTCCAGCCGCGATGGTTTCATTGAACAACGTCGCTACCTTGCGCCCCAGAATGTCAAACACTTCAAGACGGACAGGCTGCGGAGATGATGTCGTTTCAAGCGAGAAAGGAATCAGGGTTCTGCTCGCCACCGGATTCGGTATGTTCTGCTCAAGACGCAGGCTGAAAGGCAGAGCGGCTTCCGCATCGCTGGCTGACAACGCGTTGACAATGAACGCCGTGCCCGTAGCGGAAAGAACCTCGTTACAGGTAGACACCGAAACCTCAAGCTGATGAGATACGGCGTTCGGATCCGGCGTACGGAATGTGATCGTATGCTCGTCGTAGCTCCGTCCGATAAAGGACGCGATGTCCGTGAAGATTTGCAGCAGCTGGGAGGCATTGGGCGTCTGGAAATAGAGACCTCCTGTCAACTGCGCGATCAGCTGCAGTTCGGTCGAGTTGATCGCGGAACCCAATCCAACGGTGAACACCCGGATCCCCAGCTGGTTTGCACGAGCGATAATCTGAGAGGGTTGCGTGGTGCTCGAATTGTCCCCTCCATCGGTGAGAACCAGGACCGCACGCTTCTGGTTAGATCCGCTCGTGCTCACCTCGTCCAGACCTCTCATGATTCCATCCCATACGGCTGTCGCGCCATTGGCCGGAAGCACATCGACCGCGTTAAACAGGAGCGATGTATCCGTTGTCATTTGTTGCTGAACGCTGACGACGCTCGTAAACCAGAGCACCGCCGCTTCATCCGAAGTTCCATCCAGAAATTGGACGAAGGCATGACCCGCAGCCTTGGCCCCCGCATTACCGGCACCCATCATGCTACCGCTCGCGTCGAGAACCATAGCAACGGATATCGGATATCGAGCGAGAGCCGAGGAGCTTTCTATGATCGAAATGTCCTCGACAGGCGTGCCGTTGTCTGTGATGCTGAGTTGAGAATTGCTGAGTGTATAGACCGGCTCTCCGTTGCACAACACATGGAGTGTCATGGTTACTTCGGGCATGCCTCGTTGGAGCCTGGCAGTTGTGATGCGTGCCGCATTTTGCGCCATGGCGGTTGTGCAAAGCAGAAGCAGGATTAGACCAAGGTACGCGCGCTGAATCATTAGTGTGTCTCCTCTATGAAACCTTAAAGTAGGTCAAACGAAACCAGGTGAATTCTGGACAGCATACGTCGGACACTAAGGTGTTTTAAGTCGGTGAGCAATTTCGCGATGGATACCATTCAATTGGGAAAGTAGTGGAAGCCGGTAATGCTGGCCTCCGCTTTCCATGGCGATCTCCGCCAGTTTTGTCTCGTCGATGCTGATCGCAAGGGAAATCGTGTACACGGGAATCCGTGCGGATTTCGCGAGCGAAATAATTTTCGTCGGAGTGCCCATAGTGCTGCTGTTGTCCTTCGTTTCTGTTATCACGACGACAGCTTTACGTGCATGTGTTCCTTTCGCCTCCAGTTCAAGCAATCCGGTGTAAATGCCATCCCACATTGCCGTTGCGCCGACAATGGGAAGCGCCTCCACGGCGTTGCGTAGCGAGGGCACATTGCGCGTCATGCGTTGGTACACCGTGGCTACGGAGTTGAAAAAAACGATGGCGGCTTCGTCGGTATCGCCGTCGAGCGAGTCCAGAAACGCCTGCCCGGCCGCCTTCATCGCAAGGTTCAGTTGCGGTGAAATGCTGCCGCTACCATCCAGCACGAGAACAGCGGAGAAATTGGAATCCGCTTTGGAGGTGTCGACAGGCGCCACAATGGAAACCGGATCGCAAAGTTCCATCCGGACCGGGGTTCCGATACGGTCGAGGTACTCCTTCCGCGGCGTATCAATTCCGAGAGGTGAATCGCACGCGGTCAGACCGAGAACGACAATGGCCGCGATAACAAACGGGAGGAAAAACCGTCCGCTAGAATTCATATCGTAATCCGTAGGTGAGACCAAGCTTCCTTGTATCGAACCACCGGTCCTGGAATTTGTAGGCCAGGATACTGCCCTCGGCACCTACAAGAACGGCGATTCGATCAAACGGTCTGATCGCTACGCCGATGCCAGCCTTGGCAAGAGGTCCGAGGTTGTATGCGCCGCCAACCTGCAGCTGCCAATAAGGCCGGATCAATGGCAGTAGCTCGCCTGCGTTGAACTGGTAGACAGCTGTGACGCAATATGCTGCGGGACTCTGCTCATACTGAACCGAAGCTCCGCGCAGTGTACCGGAAAAACTTTGCGGGAAGGTCTCCCTGCCAAACTCCAGACCTACGTAATGCCGGCTGGAAAGCGGCAACAGCGCACCAAGATTCATATCGGCGAGTGGGAACGACGATCCGGATCCGATGACGGTGGATGGCTGCGTTTGAAGCGAGGAATTACGCGCATACATTACCATTCCGTCGGGAGTAATGCGGAGAAGATTTACGTATGCTACAAACGGCGCCCGGACTCCCCGAAGATCAGGCTCTCCACGAGTCTGGAACGATGCCGCGGGACGCGGGGAAATATCAGAAACCGGTGCGGCTGATGCGACGATCGCTTCGGATGAAACAGCCGCTATGGTCGCCTGATCTCCGCTGTCGAAGACCGGAACAGTTGGTGTGCTCGATGGCGTTGCTATCGCCGCATCGGGAAGGATGGGCGCCTCGTCAATGCGCAGGATTAAATCCGGACGGGTGCTTTCGATCCGGGCGCTTGTCGCTTCATTCGTGCTCGGGAAAAGCGTGGAAAGAAGCAGCGACGTGGCCACCGCGAGAACAGCCGATCCCGATGCGAACCAGAATCTGCCCGCACCGCCTGCCGGATTTGCCTTCGCCGTAGAAGGGATACTGAAATCCAGCGCGCTGAAAATGGCGGCGGTAGCTGCGGCCGGCGGAGTGAATGCCTTGGCGTCGAACTGGATCGCCTTCCGAATTGCGAGATGATCCTGCATTTCTGCACGGAGAGCAGGGTTTTCAGACAGCGTGCGGAATAGAACCTCTTCATGGGCGCCATCCAGTTCGCCGTCCAGATACGCATGCAACATGCGCGATTCCATAAAATCCGTGTTCTCAATCATTGGTCTGTCTCTACTCGTTGCTGTTTCTGAACGTCATGAATGTATGTCAGCGAGGTAAGGTTCGAGAATTTGCCTGATCCTCTGTTTTGCTCTGAAAATCCGGATTTTCACGTTCGGAAGAGATGTTTCCACGATGTCCGCTATCTCCTCGTAACTGAGTCCTTGGTACTCGCGCAGGATGAAAACTTCCCGATATTCATCTGAAAGCATGTCCAGCGCCATGGTAACCAATTGCAACAACTCCGGATATTCATCACTGTGCGAGTGAAGGCCTGCCTGAATCTCTGCGATATCTACAGTCTGCTTTTTGTTGCGACGGTGATTCAGGCAAAGATTTCGGGCGATTTTGATCAGAAATCCGGGAACGTTGGTCATAACCTCCACTTTTTTCGCGCTCTCGTAAAAGCGAATGAAGGTCTCCTGAAACAGGTCCATCGCCTCGTCACGATCGCCAAGAATACGAAGGCAGTACGCATGCACCCGCCACGAATACCGCGCATACAGCTCGGTAAACGCATGTTCCGCGATGTGTTTCTCGCCCAGCATGCGAAAAAACAAATCTGCGTCCGGTATCGGTGCTGCCTTCTTTCCGGACATAACGTCTTTGTTAACGTTCTCTGAATCAACCGCACGGAGCATTTGTTACTGACCGCGCAATTAAAATAACACATGAACGACCAGAAGGTTACAGGTGAATCCTGAATCCGCGATGATTTTCTTTCGTTCGCCGATGATTGCTTCCGCCATATTTCACGAAATCGATGATTATGGTGCAAAAATGGCACCTTTATTCCTGGAGCTATTACTGAGGATGCAGCATTGCGGAGAATCCATCGCATAAGCGTACTGACGGCATGGAAGGCGCCTGTACCGTCCCCTCCGAAGTCCCGGTCCGTTCTCGAAGGGATATCGCCTACCAATCAATGGGAATTGCAGACCTGTAAAAACCACCACCGCATCGCCATTGGTGCAGGAAATCTGTGGAGGTTATATTCCAACGATGAAAACGATGAGGAATATCGACCGATGAGCGCTGAATCTGACAGCGCCATGCGGGCGTACAGCGAGCGAAGGTTCGCGGATGCCGCTCCCCTGTTCACCGCAGCGCTTGCCGAAACCTCGGATCCAGCCGAGCGTAGGGAATTGTTGTTTCGATACGCTTCGGTACTCGACGCCCTGGACAGGAACATCGATGCGTTGGCGGCGCTGAGGGAATTGCTCGAACTCGACCCCGAATCGGCGAGGGCCTGGAACAACGTGGGCATTCTCTGCCGGAAACTCGACCGCCTCGAAGATGCGCAGGCTGCCTTTGAAACCGCTTACCGACTGGATCCCTCGAACGCGGCGGCACTGATTTCTCTCGGCTCCGTGTGCCTCAAACGCAGCGATCCGGGCCATGCGCTGGAGTATCTTGAGGCGGCCGTCGATCTGGAACCCGGGAACGCCATCGTACACGCGAATCTCGCCCTGACGCTGGCGGTCTTCGGTCGCCTTGAGGAGGCCGAGGACAAGCTCCGCCTGGCCGTGCTGTACGGATTTGAACATGCCGATCCGATCCAACTGCGTATTGAAGCACTGAAGGAGATTCGTGCGGCGATGCTCAGGCAGGAACAGGATCCCAGCGATACCGGCATGATCAGCGACGAGGAAGAAACCGATTCGAACGAGGCGGAAACAAGTGCGCCTGGTGGCGATATCGAGACGCTGTCACGGCTTGAAACGGAAATGCACGCCCTGGCCGAGCGCCGGTTCATTCAGAAAGAGGACGATGCAGGGACCATTGCCGCGATGGAGCAACTGCGCCGCACCATTCGCGCGATGCGGCGGAACATGGGCATGAACGAGGTGCTTGAGAGCGATGTCTGCGCCGGCGTGAATTACATGACTCGCGGTTCCGACGAACGTTCTGGAGACTAAGCTCTGATTTCCTTGCCTTTTCGGCGGACACGATGTACTTTGCACATTACCTGAGTCTTTGCTATCCACAGACGCACGCATGCGGTGAATAAAGCGAGTTTCGGCATCGGTTCGGTTATGCTGGCAGCAGCGGCCGTTTTCATTTACTTCGACGATCCCTCGTACGTGCGCATCATCGCCGGGGTGATTTTCGTCGCGGGAGCGTTTCTGTTGTATCAGACGCTGTCTTCCTCGCTTGGGAGCGCGGACGAAGCTGCTCCTGCCGAGGACCCTGCTGATGACGATGTGGTACGTCGGCAGGACAGCGACACTCCTTCTCCATCACATTATGCGGAAGTTCCCCCGCTTTCCGGTGTCGATTCCCCCGCCGAAATCCCCAGAGCTTTGTATATGTTCGACGCGGAGGCCTTGCCGCAGGACGATCCCCGCGCGGAATTCGACTATCTGACCAACAAGCTGCTGCAGGTCCTCAAGGAACACATCCTCGCACACACCGTCGGATTGTTTTGGATCAACATGGACCGCGAGCAGGTCATCATCGGTGAATTCACGACCGAGAGCAAAAACTTTACGACCGCCCGCAGGCTGAGTCTCGGAGCCGATCTGCTGAGCCGCATTGCCCGCCTTGGCAAACCGGAGATCGTTTCAGAAATCAGCCATGCATCCGAAGCCGACGTGGCGATTTACTATGATTCACCGGAAGGCATTCGGTCTATCGTGGGTGTGCCCATGTTTTTCAACGGCGAAATCGTCGCGGTCGTCGCAGCGGACAGCCGCGCGGACGATGCGTTCGGACTCGAAACAATCGCATCGATAGGACGGATAACCGCACTCATCACGCTGCTGCTCGGTAGCTACACGCAGAAACACGATCTGGCCGTAGACTCTAGAATGCTCGGTGTGCTCGACCGCATGCGCAAGGGATTCGAAGAGGCCGAGGACTCCTACGGCATTTCGAATGTCGCCGCGAGGGCGCTGACCGAGATCATGGATTGGGATTACGTCGCGGTGATTCTTCAGAATACTGAACGACAGAGTTGGTCCGTGGTCCGTAGTCTTTCGAGAGCGGCGAACTTGCCATACATCGCCGAAGGCGTCAAGGTGCAGCTGGAACATTCCGTGCTTCGTCCCGCGCTCGACAGTCCTGAAGGCTTTATCGTCAACGCGCCGAACTCCCCCGCCTACCGTTTCCACGACAAGGAAGTAATCAATTCCTTCGGTCAGATATGTGCCGCACCGCTGGTGAGTTCGCATGCCTGGTACGGGCTGCTGGTCGTCGAGTATCGAGAGACGCATCAGTATGCGAAGCAGGATCTTGCTGTCATGCGCCGTATCGGCATGCAGACCACAATAGCATTGGAAGTCGCCCGTCTCCACGAGATCACCCGCAAGCATTTGATCATCGACGAGGTGACGGGCGCGTCGAGCAGGACATTTTTTCTCCGGAGGGTGGCTGAGGAGCAGGAGCGCATCAAGGCGTTCGGTTCCACTGCCGTTCTTTTCCTCGTAGCGCTCGATCAGCCCGAGGAACTTGTTCAGCGACACGGTCAGCACGAGGTGGACGCCGCGCTGAAGCGTATTGCGGAGGCCTTGCGCGAACACCTTCGTCCCTTCGATGTTCTCGGGCGTTTCAATGGCGCGTCGTTCGGACTTCTCCTGCTGCACTCCTCGCCCGAAGACGCATACCTGCGCGGTGAGAAAATCCGCAAGCAAATCGCCGGTAGCGTGCAGGCCCACGGCGGGGTCACCTACTCCGCCTCTGTGAGCATCGCCGGTTGCACGATGAGTCAGAGCAGTGATGTGGACAGCATGTTCCGGTTGGCGCGCCAGGCGCTCGACCGGGCTGTTTCAGATGGCGGCAACTGCGTCAAGGTGGTGTAGGAGCGAAGAGCGGAGCGCAGAGCGTGAAGAAACGGAGAACTGGGAGCGTAGGGAGCTGGAGGTGAGACATCAGGACCATCACCACGGTAATCGCAAGTTATCACCGACAATTTCATCGTTCCGTCATTGCAGCGGGAGAGCGCCCTGGTGGAAACGCAAGAATTTTCACCCTGTGGTAGTGATTGAATTTGTCGCCATTCGGATGCATATTACAGCTTGGCCTTTCCCGACTGCTTAATTTGGGCGGTCGAGCGAAAAGCATGGACTTCCCGGTCCCCGCATGCACTGATGCGAGGGAGAGCGCAGCAACCACCTTGCCCAGATTTCGAGGTCCCGGAATGGATTCCGGGGAATCAGTTACGCCCCCTTTGTGTTGCGTATCTCGCGGGTGAGATGCGCGTCCACCTTCAAACTCCGCGGATAGCGCGGGAAAATAAATGTAACCTTCACAAGCAGGTGATAGAGTGAGGATTTCGAAACAATATACCAACCGCGAGAGCCAGTCGCTCGACAAATATCTCCAGGAAATCGGCAAGGTCGACCTGCTGACTCCCGACGAGGAGATTGAGCTGGCGAAAAAGATCAAGGCGCCCGGCCCGGGATCACAGCTCGCGCTCGAGAAACTCACAAAGGCGAATCTCCGCTTTGTGGTATCGGTTGCGAAGCAGTATCAGAACCAGGGGCTGTCTCTCGGCGATCTGATCAACGAAGGGAATCTCGGTCTGATCAAGGCCGCGAAGCGATTCGACGAAACCCGCGGCTTCAAGTTTATTTCCTATGCGGTGTGGTGGATTCGGCAATCCATTCTCCAGGCGCTCGCGGAGCAATCACGCATTGTGCGGCTGCCTCTGAATCGCGTCGGGGCTCTCAACAAAATCGGGAAAAAATTCAGCGAACTCGAACAGAGCTACGAGCGCGAACCAAGCGCCAGCGAGCTTGCCGAAGAACTCGACATGACGCTGTTCGAGGTCGCGGACACGCTCAAGATTTCCGGCCGCCACATTTCGGTGGACGCACCCTTCGCGCAGGGAGAAGACAACCGTCTGCTCGACGTCATTCAGGACGATCGCCAGCCGCATCCGGATAACATGCTCATGACGGAATCGCTCCGCGTGGAAGTGCGAAGGGCGTTGGCATCGTTGAGCGAGCGCGAGGCGGAAGTGATTCGGCTATACTTCGGACTTGATCGCGAGCATTCACTGACGCTCGAAGAGATCGGTGAAAAATTCAACCTCACGCGGGAGCGCGTCAGGCAGATCAAGGAAAAGGCCATCCGGCGCCTGCGGCATGCGTCCCGCAGCAAGCAGCTCCGTTCCTACCTCGGCTGACCCTGCGCTGAACCTCCGACGATCCGGACGAGGTTTGGGTAAAAATAAATCCATGCACGAATGAATGGATTGAGACTTTGCTTATGATGTCCTATTATTGATCTCTGTGTTTCGCCGATGTTTCACCGTGGAGATCTGTATGAAGAAAGTACCGTTACCGTTGTCTGAGAGATTCACGATTCACGCCGTCGCACTGCTCAACAAAGTGCACCAGGATAAGCAGAAGCCCTTTCGGGACAAACAAATGGAGACTATCCTGCTGGCGAGGTCGCGGCATTTCTCGATCCAACAGGCCGATGAACAGACGCTCTTACGACACATCGGTTTCTGACAACATGCTCAATACTTTCCACGGGCCGGACCAGCTTACCGGCCCGTTTTTTTTTACCTGTTTTTAAAGACGCTTGGCGGGGCTCCGCTCCATGCGTACCTTTGTCCTTGCATACCGATGAATAAAAGGAGAACTCCCGTGCCCGTTATTTCATGCTCACGCTGCGGCCAGGAAAAAGAGGCCGTCGTCAACACCGCTTTTTATCGTGGCGAAGTCCGCGACGCCCTGCGCGCCCACGCCTGTCAGGATTGCTGGAATGAATGGATCAAGATGCAGATCATGCTGATCAACGAGTATCGCATGAATCTGATGGATCCGAAGTCGGATGAGTTTTTGAACAAGCAGGTGCTCTCGTTCTTCAACATCGAAGGAGGAGGAGAGGCGGCGAAAGTGGAATTCGTTCCGCCTGCGTCATAGGCGATCAGCGGCGTAGTTCCCCGATACCGAAGACTCCGCGTGTATAACCGACGAGCCGACCCGTGAAAGCGGATCGGCTCGTTGTGCATGGGCTGTTTCCGTGAGATAGTGGGCCCTGCCGGACTTGAACCAGCGACCAATGGATTATGAGTCCACCGCTCTAACCAACTGAGCTAAGGGCCCGATGGGATATTCAATCTAGCATGTGGACAGTGGAAAAACAATGCTCGGTGTCCCCCGATGAATCGGGGATTCAGAGGAGGTGTCGCCCTTCGGGCGGGAAGGAGACTCGCGGAGGTGTCCTGCGTCGACCCGATGAATCGGGGGGGAGACCTTTCGAGGTGGTCGGAGGGACGTCCAATTGCTTTGCGGATTGCCGGAGGTTTCAGTACTTTTCATGCTGTAGTGATTGAACAATCGTTTCCCAAGGAGCATTGCATGTCCGACACGAAGACGCTGGAACATCAGATCGAAGAAGTTATCAACAATCAAATTCGTCCGTACATCGAGGCCGACGGCGGCCAGATCACCTTTGTCGAGATGCACGACAATATCGTGTTTGTAGAACTCGCGGGCGCCTGCGGTACCTGCCCTTCCGCTCAGATGACGTTGAAAGGCGGCGTCGAAGCTATCCTGAGACGTCGTTTCCCGGAAATTCAGTCGGTAGAGCTGGCGAGTTCCGAGAATGCTTATCTGGCGTAATCGGCAAAGGGCGTATAGCACAGTGGCGATTCTCAATCCCGGTCGTTGCGAAGTCTCTTTCCATACAGCGAAATAATCAGGGAGTTTTTTCGACATTGTCCGGGTGCGGTGCTTCAACGTCTCCGCCTCATCGCTCGCAGGTGACAGCCGGTAGCGGTATTTTCTCGGACGGACCCTGTGAACCGCTTCCGGCGTCCGTTTTGCCGTGAGTTGTGGAGAACTGGAGCATTCCAGGCCGGAGACGCGAATACGCTGGAGTCGCGGAACGCTCATTCTAATGTTTCTCATCGACAGTAATGCCGCCGGGAAGTGTCGGCACATGTCCTTCGCACCGATTGTCTGTATAGCTCATGAAAAGATATTTATGCGATTTATGTTTCTGATATTGCTGTTCCTGCTCGGTCCGTCGCTCTGGGCGCAGAATAATCCGATGCCGGCTTACGGAACAAGGCCGGTGGATTTCGATGCGGTACAGACATCGACCGATTCACCTGCCGCTTTGCTTCAACCGCTGGAACTCGATTATCCCGAGACCGCTGTAAAGGCGCGACTCGAAGGCGTCGTGCTGGTGGCGGGGTGGATCGATGCCAAGGGATATGTGCGCTATGCGGAGGTTGTGGAAGGGAGCGGATTCGCGATGCTGGATAGCGCGGCATTGAAAGCCGCGGTCGATGGGAATTTTCGTCCCGCGCAGCGCGGAGGGAAACCGGTCGCCTCGCGCGTCAACATGCCGGTCGAATTCCGCCTGCGTCGTATGGAAGAAGATTTTGACGCGGCCAAAACACCCGAGCAGCTGCAACAAGAAAAGGGTGAACTGCGACGCGCGAAAGAGATGCTTGAAGCGGAGCAGCGGAAGCTCGAAGAAGAGCTGCGTTTATTGCGCGAGCAGCAAAACAAAAAGAAGTGACAGGCACCAGGCATCGTCTCTCCCCAGTGGCGCTTGTCACTTCTCCCACGATACGTTTCAGCAGATCATATCCATCATCGTCATTGACGTCTGTTCAGAACGATGCGCCGTGTCGCGCGCTGCCATCCGCTTTCAAGATGGAGCAGATAAACACCCGGCGTCGCGATCCGCATCGGGAGCACCAGGGTATGCGTCCCCGGGGAAATCGGTCCCAGTTCTTGCGCACGCAGCACTTCGCGACCGAGGAGATCCGTCACACGCCAGCGCAGAGGAGTGACTCTATCGGTCGTGAACGGTACGGCGACATCACCACCCGCGATGGAGGGAGATGGATGCGGTGCTCCGAACGTTAGCTTTAGGGGAGCTACGCTGGGATTGACTGAGACTGCTGCCCCGACACGGAAATATTCGAAGATGGCGGAAATGGGTGTACGCGACGCCACCATGCCGTCTCCATTGGCTGCCTGGAGTCCCACCATTATCGGCTGAGCGGGAAAGGCGATGGTCTGGTCGGCAAAAATGTTCCAATCAGTGTTATCCAACTTCCACGACCCCCGGAACCGCCCGCCGAGCATGATACTGAGCTTCAGTTGGCATGTCAGAGGCCGCTGCGCGTCGGCGAAGCGGAATTGCGTCACACCCGCCACTTCCCATTCGAACCAGATATCGTCGTGACCTTCGTAGATACCGCGCGACAAACGGATGTAATTGTCATCGTCGATATAATACAGAAGACCGGCGTTGCGGAATTCGTACCCCGGATCGAACGTCAGTTCGGTTTCAATTGTGAAATCCTTGCCCGGTGTACAGGGTTGTACGAGAAGATTCCGGACATTATTGAAAAGGACGCCATTCAGCGCGCCTGGTTGGGTATACAAGATCAACACATCCTGTTCCAGCCGCCACCGCGAGGGTTCCTCCCGCAACCAGCGCCAACCGGTATTCAGTTGATCCGTGTCAAATTCGTCACTGAATTGCGCCACGAGGGGCATTGCCAGGAGCAATAGCAGGACCGTACACAGCTTTGTCGATTTCATGACCTCTCCTCCTTGAGATGGTTTGTAACGATTCATCAAGCGAATAGCTCGCGTTGATACAACGATTTCCATGTAGATGACACATGAAGGGTGAAAAAATTCCCCTTCCCTTGATCTTGCTTCATTTTTTTTCCCGCCGTACACTACAATGCATTTACAAATTTCTTGCAGGACTCCGGCTGATCGTTCCCGGATGATGCGGCAGGATACATGAGAACGACGATGACAAAGGAGCAGGAACGACGCGTGTGCGACGTGGTTCAGAGTCACAACCCATCGACCGCGGTTCAATTCCCACCATCTCGGCGTTCCCTGTGAGACCGTGTGTTTTCGGCCCGATAGCAGTTTTTTCAACATTCTGAAATGTCCCCGCCAAAAGGATAGGAAGCTTATGCGTAGCATTGAGAATATCGGTTTGAGCAGTATGCTGACCATCGTGTTCCTGCTCATGTCGGCGTCCGCGTCGACGCAACCCTTGACGGTGGATATCAGGAGTGTGGATTTCAGCGGTCTGCCGCGGGTTACGTTCAAGGCTTGTATTCAGCGCGACGGCGAGATTGTCCGGGGCCTTGGCGCCTCGAACATGACGCTGATCGAAAATGGCATCCCACGTGCGCTTTCCGTGCGTTGTCCCCTGGCCACGGATATCAACTCCGTCGTACTTGTGCTCGACAACAGCGGCTCGATTTTCGCTGCGATGCCGAAGCTGATCGAGGCCTCCAAGCAGCTTGTGGATAGTCTCGGACCCAACGATGAAGCGGCCATTGTCATCTTCGGACGCGACGTTCGAGTTGTCCAGGGATTCACGACAGACAAAATGTTACTTAAATCCGTGCTCGACGCGATGGTGGCTACCGGGGGAACAGCGCTGTTTGACGCGAGCTACATGGCATGCGAAGAGTTGTCCTTCCGTTCAGGGAACCGTCACGGAGTGATCATCACCGATGGCGAGGATAATCTTTCGACGCGAACGGACGACGAGGTGATAGCTCTGGCGAACCTGATCGGTGCGAGACTGCACACGATCGCCTTCGATATTGCGCCGGCCTACAGGGACTTGATGGAACGTATCGCCGTACAGACCGGAGGCGCGCACTTTTTTGTTTCTCGACCAGGCGATCTGCCCACCGTGTACGCGACGATAGCCGCACTGATTACCGAACCTTGCTGCATCGCCGAGTATCTCACCGGCGATTGCGTCGATACACTGCATTCCCTGCTCCTCACGGTAACCGAAGGGGGAGATACGGGGCGAGCACAGCTGGACGTCACCAGTCCCTCGCGTGCCGAACAAACGATGCTATCGCTGGATGTGCCGGACGCGCTGACGCCGCTGGCAACCGATCGGGGATTCGTACTGATGAGTCCGGTACCCTCACCCGGTATCGCGTTGACTATGTCGTTCGTGCTCGAGTACGATCAGAATCTCGTCGACGTACCGCTGCTGGAGTTCACTCTTGGAACGGTGACGCAGAATCAGATTGTCAAGATGGAACGGATCTCTCCGGGTGCAACCCGTTTCACGCTGGACCGCATCGCTCCCGCCCTGAATACCCCGTTGCTGGTGGGTTTTCAAATTAAAGCCCTGGTGGCGGACAGCAGCAGGCGTGTCGGTTTCCGGATTCGTGACATACTGATTGAAGGTTGCCCGACGACCTTCTTCACCGCGACGGACTCGACGCTGATCTGTCAGTGTTTCCGGACACTCGCTGTCGGGCTTGATTCGCTGAAACTGCTGTCGGCGGATGAAGAGTTTGTTCTTCCCGTCAAGGTGACAGGCGGCATAGAGTTGGGCCTGACCGTTACAGCGGACATGACCTTGCTTCTCCCTGATGGAGCGGTATTGCTTGAAGTGACGGAAGGGAATTTGTTGGAGCCGGGTTCGGTACAATGGCTGCACCGAGGCGACACACTGTACGTGATGGTACGCTCGGCACTTCCGCGGGACACTTCGGGGATACTGCTGCAGCTTCTCTTCGCAAACGAGCGTTCTAAAGTCCCACGTCGGCACGATGTGCGTACATTGTACACCGAGTTATGGCAGCGGTGTTGTCCGGAGGACGGAGATCTCCCTTCGATCACCATTCTACAGGATGGGCGGTGCGAGTTTTTGGTGCGCAGAGTCGAGGAGTCGATAGGGCTTTCCACCGCGCCGAATCCTCTGGTCCCGGGCAGCGAGGGTCTCGTGCTGCTTTCAGTTCCGGAAGCACTGGATGCAAGTCGGATTTGCGTGGACCTCCTCGATATGCAGGGACGGTCGGTCCGTCGTGTGTACGAGGGCGAGGCGCGTCAAGGCGAAATGCGTATCGGTTTCGATGCGGCGGGTCTTCCGGCGGGAAGATACGTCGCGCTGCTGCGTTGGAACACAGGCGTCCGGTCAGTACAGGTGGTGTTGCTTCGATAACGGTGACATTGGTCTGGAGCAGTCTGCTCTGTATTTTCCCTGTCATGCAGGATCCACAGAAATTGATCTCCCGTCTCCAATCCCATTTTCGCCGTTTCTACTTCGCGCAGCCGCGCGAGATAGGTCGGCGACTGGGCCGTTTCACACGCAGTGAAACGATGCTGATTCTCATCGCAGCGTGCATAGGGATCGCCACCGGTGGAGTCATTCTGCTGTTCAACTGGTCGGTGGAATTCGCAGGTGACAATTTTTTATTGTTGTTCGCGCTTTCGCAAAAGAACGAGTTCTGGCAGTACTTCCTGATTCCTCTTGTTCCCGCATTGGGCGGTCTGCTGGTCGGGGTGATCCAGACGTATGTCTTCAAAGAGACATCGGGGCATGGAGTTCCGGAAGTAATACTCGCATCGCGCTTTGCCCGGGGCCACATTCACCGCAGAACCGTGTTGCAGAAGCTTGTGACGGGAGCGCTGTCGATAGGATCCGGAGGAGGAGGAGGACGCGAGGGTCCGATCGTTCATGTAGGCGCCGCGGTCGGTGTCATTATCGCGCATATGCTTCGACTGACGCAGGATCAGAGCCGGACGCTCATCGCCTGCGGCGCGGCAGCGGGGATCAGCGGGATTTTCAACGCTCCTATGGGCGGAGTGATGTTCGTACTGGAGGTGATTCTCGGAGATTTTCGTCTGAAAACGTTTACTCCGGTCGTTGTGTCCGCCGTCGCTGCGACTGCCTTGACGCGCAATGCGTACGGGAGCTTTACACTGGTGAGCGCTCCATCAGGATTTCACATCGAACTGCAGGAGTATCTGCTGTTCGCGGTGCTCGGAGTAGTCATTGGTTTCGCAGCGATGTACTTCACAAGGGTAGTGGTGTATGTCAATCGGCAACGGCACCGATTGGAGGCGATTCCCGTCGCGCTCCGTCCCGCGATAGGTGGATTAATGGCTGGTGTGTTCATCCTCTTTCTCCCGGAAATGATGGAACAGACGTACAGGCCGGTGAATCAGGCGCTGCATGCTTCGCTTCCCATCTGGTTGCTTCTCACCATCGCCGTGCTCAAACCCTGGCACACCGCAGTAACAACCGCATCGGGAGGCACAGGCGGTGTGTTCGCCCCGGCATTGAAAAGCGGGGCCGCGCTCGGCGCCGCCTTCGGGCTGCTCATGATGATGATCTTTCCGGACGTCATCCAGACACCGACCGCGTATGCCCTGTCGGGTATGGGCGCGATACTCGCGGGCACGATGCATGCTCCCCTGACGGGAATACTGTTCCTGATCGAGCTTTCCAACGATTATTCCATCGTGCTTCCCGCGATGCTCACATCCATCATCGCCACCGTCATAGCGCAGCGATTCTTCCGCGACTCAATTTACAGCTGGTCCCTGCAGAAATCCGATACACGCATTGGTTCTTTCGCGTATGTTCCCCTACTCAACTCTATAACTATCAGTTCGATCGTGGAGCGCGGAGCGGCGCATGTGACACCGAGCACCTTGTTGCAGGAGATCCTGGTTATTTTTGAGAACACACGGCACGAAGCAGTGCTCGTTCTGGATGCGGAACAGCGATTTCTCGGATTGATCGAGTTCGAGGATGTCCGGAGCTTCATTTCCGAGCGTGATCTTGTCGGCAACCTTGTCGCGGCGGATGTAATGGTCACCTCTATAAATCCGGTCTATGAGCACACGACGCTGGACGTCATTCTCAGGCTGTTCGACGATTACGGCTGGTCCGTGCTGCCGGTACTCACCGATGACGGCAGCAAGCGCGCCGTGGGGCTGGTGACGGTGTACGACGCACAGACGTTCTACCGGCGCTCGGTGACGAGGGAATCCTGAAACGCGCTGCGCGAACGCCGGTGGGGACACCGCGCAGGTGCACAACACAGACCAGGTGATCACGACGTCGGAGCAGACGCTGCGGACGTGGATGTGCGTTGATTATCACACAATGCGAGAGAGCCCAGCATAACCGAACCGGTGACGTAAAGGCGCGGCGTGTCATCCAGAACGGGAGGGTTCCCGATTTCCCTTGTATCCCGGAGCGAAGCGAGCGTCGATGTTACTTCCGTTGTGACATGCCAGGACTCGGGAACGATGAGCGTCACGTTTCCCAGTATGGCCTTCACCGTGAAGGACATGGGAGACGGCGCGGGTAATGCGTCGCCGAAGTCGCACTCCACCATGGCCAGCCGCGCGTTGATTTCACCTCCGCTGAAGTTGCTGCTCGTCGCGCTGATGTGCGTACCCTGAAGCATGGCCGAATAATTCATGAAGGTCGATGGGAGAGTGATGTGACGCGCGACATTTTTCGGTTGAATGACGAGCAGCCACAATCCCAGCGCGATGCACACAAAGGGCCAGAACTGCCAAAGATCGGAAGGCAGCCATCCGAGCATCGCGACTTGCGACACGAGACCGGCGATCGTGAAGAACAGCGCACGATTGAAGTCGCGGCTTCTTCCCGAAAAGAACGTTGCGAACCCGATACCAAGAAGGATGAGCGGCCAGTAGCGTAGTGCGAGATTCAGCAGGGCGCCGAGCCGGAAAATCTGAACGTTTCCAAGCAGAAGAATCGCGGCAACAGCGACGAACGCGATCGCGAGATTGCTTTTGAAGCGTGATGGTGGGTTGGCCATGGCGACTGCGTGCTAAATGGATATCAGCACAAATATCACTCCACCGCTGCTATGGAGCAAGGGAAACGGGCTGAGACATCGGATCATAGCGCTCACGGAGAGTTCAGAGCGTCAAGGGACAGTTTGAATCATGCACAGAGGGCAGGTCTGCGCCTGCCTGTGCGATCAGGATTGTCTGTAACCTGCGAAACATGTACCTTGCCGTGTCCAATCCGGAATCCTGAAGAGATGCACCACACCACACACAACGCAGCATCCGAATTCATTCATGCGATGATGTCGGTCGCAGCGCGGCATCCGGGTTTTTCGGAAGCACGCTGCACGCCGCGACCGCGTACGCTTGTTATTTAAAAGGCACGACGCGTATCAGGCGTTGAAGTAGCACCATGAAGGAGGGTTTCACACCATGACTCGATATTTCATCATTGCGCTTGTGATCGTTGGAGGAATTGCCCGAAGTCAGACAGCGGATGAAATAATCCGCAGAACTGAGGAGCAGCTGCGCGGCAAGACGAGCACAGGCACCTACCACATGACCGTTGTCACACCGGAATTTACCCGCACGATGGCGATGCAGACCTGGTGGGACGAAGAAGCGGACAGATCACTTATCAAGATTACCGCGCCGAAAAAAGAGGCGGGAAACAAGTGGCTGAAAATCGGTAACGAGATGTGGAATTTTCTGAAGGCGACAGAGACCACGGTCAAAATTCCGCCTTCGATGATGCTTCAATCCTGGAACGGATCCGATTTCACTAATGACGATCTGGCGCGTGAATCGAGCCTGGAGAAGGATTACACACACAAACTCATCGGTGAGGAGGACATCAACGGCGAACCGTGCTGGAAGATCGCTTCCATTCCCAAACCGGATGCGGCCGTCGTCTGGGGTTTGATTTATACGTGGATTCGAAAGCAGAATTATCTTTCGTCCGTCGCGCAATACTTTGACGAAAAAGGCCAGATGGTTCGCTATATGGTGTTTTCCGATATCCGTACGCTTGGCGGACGCAGTATCCCCACGCGATGGACGATGTACAACAAGGCAAAGGAAGGCCATCGAACGGATTTCGTGATAAAGGAAGCCGCCTTCAATATCAGGATTCCGGAGAGTATGTTCTCTTTTCGTGAACTGGAGAGAGGAAACTGACGTGTCCATGCTGTCCCGGCTTGCCTGGCGCAATCTCTGGCGCAACCGGCGGAGAACGCTGATCACGATCAGCGCGGTGGTGTTCGCCACCTGGCTTTCCATAGGCATGCGCGGCCTGCAGTTGGGAACCTACGAACAAAACATCAATTTCTCCCTGAACCTGTTTTCCGGCCACCTTCAGCTTCAACATCCCTCTTTTGCGGACAATCCGACTCTTCACAACACGTTTACATTCGACGCGGACATTGAGGCGGCGCTCCGTAATGATCAGCGTGTTAAAGCGTATGCCCCGCGAATTATCGCTGACGGACTCCTGAGCTTCAGGGACAATTCGCAGGGTGCGGCAATTTTCGGAGTCGATCCGGCTGCGGAGCGGAAGGTGTCGCGCATACTCAAAAGAATCGATAACGGACGAATGATGAAGTCGAGGGATGCGATGGAAATCGTGCTCGGCCACACGATGCTGCAGAATCTCCAGGCCTCGATCGGCGACGAGGTGGTAATTCTGACGCAGGGGAGGGACGGTTCGCTCGGCAACATGAAGTACCGCATCGTTGGAACGGTGAAAAGCGGTGTACCTGATTTCGATCGTTCCGCTGTGTTTATCGGCATCGGAGCGCTTCAGGAGCTGATCACAATGCCGAGGCACATCAGTGTAATCGCGGTGTCGCTGAAGGACCTGAACGATGTTCCCGATGTTGTCCGGGAGATCAACGAGCGTTTGGCCGGCCATGACGTGCGCGCGATGACCTGGCAGGAAGTCATGCCGGAATTGAAGCAGTCGATTGATCTCGACAATTACAGCAGCATTCTTTTTCTCGGCATACTCATTGTGGTGGTGGCTTTCGGCATACTGAACACCATACTGATGTCGGTCACTGAGCGCTTCAGGGAATTCGGTGTGCTGCTGGCCATCGGCATGCCTCAGGGTGCGCTGGTCAGGCTGGTCTTCCTGGAGACCTTGTTTATAATGATGCTCGGAGTTCTGATCGGCAATCTGTTCGGTTATGCAGTGGTTTCCTGGTTCGCCGCCAACCCCATCGTCTTTACCGGAGAGTACGCAGCCATGATGGAGGAATTCGGCATGCTACCGCAAATGGGGAGCGTCGTCCGCGTGTCGAGCTTTATCAACACGTCGTTGGCGATTGTTGTGCTGTCGCTGATCGCGGCGCTGTATCCGCTGTTCCGGGTTTCCCGTCTCGAAGCACTCAAAGGAATCAGGTACACGTAATGCTGTTCGTCATCGCCTGGAGAAATCTCAACAGGAACCGCCGTCGATCGATCGTCGTGCTTGCGTCTATCGTCGTTGGCGTGGTCGCGCTGATGCTCTACGACGGCTTGTCGTATGGCATGATGGTGCAGATGCTGGACAACTCTATCGGCTCCTCGGTCGGACACATACAGGTCCACGGCGGTGGTTTCAACGACAACCGCGTCATACAGAATCACATACCCGACCGTGATCAGGCGGAGCGCGTCGTGCGGCACATCGAAGGCGTGCGGTCCTGGAGCAGCAGAGTTGTCACCTACGGTTTGCTCAGCTCCGCTCTCGGGTCTTCGGGGGGCGTCATCTTCGGCGTCGATTCCTCGCGGGAGCGCGCGGTGTCGACCGTCGGCGGCTCCATCATCCAGGGACGCTATCTGAGCGGGAACGGCCGCGAAGTAGTCATAGGAAAGAAAATGGCTGAAAAACTGCATGTCGGTCTTGGGGATAAAGTGGTCGGCATGGCGTCCGCCCTGGACGGACAGGTGGGATCGGAGTTGTTCCGCGTCGTTGGAATATTCGAAACCGTGAGTTCAGATTTCGACAAAACGCACGTCTTCGTACCGCTGCCCACCGCTCAGCGTATGTTGGCGATGGAAGGACGCATCGTTGAAATCGCGATTGTCGTAGATGACGTTGAGCAGGTAGACAGTGTCGCAGTGCTGCTCCGCCGCGGTCTTGGCGAAGGGTACGAGGTACTCACGTACAAGCAGCTGCTGCCGATGCTGGTCGCGACGCTGGGGATGTACGATCAAATGCTGTACATCATTTACATGATTATCGGGCTGGCGATGATTTTCGGCATCGTCAACACCATGCTGATGTCGGTGTTCGAGCGCATACAGGAGTTCGGCGTGCTGATGGCGATCGGCATGCGCAACGGAAAAGTGTTCAATATGGTCATGACCGAAGCGCTCTGCCTTGCGGCTATCGGAACGGCAAGCGGCCTCGTTTCCGGAACACTGATCACGTTGGCGCTGGGCCACATTGGCATCGACCTCAGCGTGTTTTCAGAAGGGCTCACCTCCTTCGGTATGGGCGCGATTATTTATCCGGTCCTGCGTTTTAACGGCATCATGGCCGTCATCGTGACGATACCCGTGACCACGTTGCTGGGAGCGCTCTACCCGGCGTTGAAGGCCACGCGGCTCCGACCGGTGCAGGCCATCAGACATATGTAAAACGATTGTTGAAACACGAACAACGGGACAGCTCATGGAAGTCATCAGACTCGAAGACGTATACAAAACCTACTCGGACAATGGCGTACCGGTGGATGCTCTGCGCGGGGTGAGCCTGAGCATCCGGCAGGGGGAATTTGTCGTGATCGCTGGGCCGTCCGGTTCAGGCAAAACAACCTTACTGAACGTCATGGGAGCGCTGGATACCCCGACAGCCGGGACGGTCTATCTTGAAGGCGACGACATCAGCACACAATCACGCAACAAGATATCCGCCATTCGCCTGGAAAAACTGGGTTTCGTGTTCCAGGCATACAATCTCATACCCGTCCTGACCGCGATCGAGAACGTCGAGTTTTCCATGATGCTGCTCGGAATCGACACTGCGACGCGGAGGCGGCGGGCTCTGGAAGTGATGTCGGAGCTTGATATCGACATGCTCGCGGACAAGCGGCCGAATGAAATGAGCGGCGGTCAACAACAGCGCGTCGCCGTGGCCCGCGCGATCGTCACCAACCCTTCCATCGTGCTTGCGGATGAGCCGACAGCGAATCTGGATTCCGGGACCGGGGCCAATCTTCTCAATCTGATGGAACAAATGAATCGACAGCACAAGCTGACGTTCATATTTTCCTCGCACGATCCGATCGTGATCGAAAGGGCGAAGCGTCTCATCCTGCTGCGGGACGGACTGGTGTACAAGGACGAGGTTGTTCTGCAGGAAGCAGGCGCCGGCGAAACTCACACCGATTGAACACGCGAAAAAATACGGAGAAGTCATGAAACTCGACCGATTCATCCTCGCATTCGTCGTCGTTCTCGTGAATGCCGTTCCACTCGCCGCACAGATGGAACTGAGCTTCAGCGGGTATGCGGCGGATGTGGCCTCATTTCAGATTTCGTCCGTTGAAGGGATTGACAATGCATACGTGAATTTGACCCGGGTGCGCTTGCGTCCCACGCTTCAACTCTGGGAAGGTGGCAGCGTCGTGCTGGAGCATGAGATTGACGCACTCCTGAGCAGCGGGGATCGCCGATCGTCCTTCGTCGTTCCGGACGTGAGCAACCGGCAGGCAGTAGATCTGCGTTGGCATCTTTCGGAGGATAAACATACCTCCCTCGTGCATTATGTGGACAGGCTGTATGTGCGTCAGGATCTCTCCTGGGCATCGATCGTCGCGGGACGCCAGCGGATACAATGGGGAACCGGACGTGTGTGGAACCCAACCGATCTTTTCAACCCGATCAATCCTGCAAGCTACGACAAGATCGAGAAGGATGGTTCGGATGCGCTCTCGGTGAAGGTGCATCTTGGGCAGTTCACCGATGTTCAGGCGGTATACAACGTGCGACCGACCTCCGACAGCAGCAATTACGGTGCGAGATTCAGGACGAATGTCTCGGAGTTCGACCTCTCCGCGATGGGCGGGTGGTTCGATCGCAAACCCGTAATCGGTGGAGACGTGGCGGGTAACTTGTTAGGGGCGGGCATTCGGGGAGAGCTGGCCTGGACGGGAGAATCCGGGGACGGCTGGGAAGAGGCTCAGGTGCGCTATATTCTGGGCGCGGATTATCAGCTCAACAGCGATGTATATGTGATGTTCGAGTATCTGTTCAATGAAGCGGGAGTGAACGATCCCGCACAGTATGATCTCGTCAGGCTTTACAAGGGAGAGATTCAGAACGTCAACCGGAAGTACCTGTATCTCGGAACGATCTGGCGGATGCATCCTCTGGTTATGGGCAACGCAGGTTTCGAGGTGAACATCAATGACGGAAGCGGATTTCTTTTACTGAACGCCACGTATTCCAGCTCGGAGAACACGGTTCTCACTACGGGCATGTTCCTGCCGCTTGGAGAAAAAAGCGACGAATTCTGGTATTATCCGACAGCGTTCTATGTGCGGGGCGAGCTGCATTTCTAGGGGTTTTGCTGCGGAAAAGGAGGCTGATACAATTCCATGCGCTTTTCAAGCACTTATTTTCCCCTCTCATTCCTTTCTTTTGCCTTTGCAAATAATTCCAGCGAGTCCTATTTTATATGTGCACGATGTGCACCGTGCACCATGTGAATCACATAACTTTTAAGAAAGGTACCTGACATGATCGTTATCACGGATGATTGCATCAATTGCAATGCCTGCATTGACGAATGCCCGAGCAACGCCATTTATGCCGCCGGTGAATCGTTTGAAGTGAACGGCGAGACCAAACCCGCATTGTCTGAGGATCTTACCTTCAGCGTTCCCGACCTTTGCACCATGTGCGAAGGCTACTCCGATTCCCCGAGCTGCATCGATGTTTGCCCCTCGGATGCAATCATCAATCAATAACAGCACCAATGCAAGATGCGCCGGTTCCTCCACGGCGCATGGACCGGAGAGCTTTTACTCTCCGGTTTTTTTTTAACGAAAGTGCAAGCACGACGTGCCGGCGGGGGCCGGACTTGAAGGTGAGGTCGGAGCCATGTTCGCGAGCCTTGCGTCAGGAAGTCTGATTTCGTCAAGCAACATCTTTTTACGGAGGCTCGCCGTACGAATGCGGGATTCATCTCCATTCAAAATTCCGCTCCATTTCCACCGTTCGAAGGATTATATTTGCCTGTGGTAATCCTTATTCCAGACCAGGCTGTCGGGAGACGCTCGCAGCGTTGTCGTTGTTCAACACATTACTCGCGGTGGTGAAATGAGACTTCGGCACAGTAAATGGACAGTAGTATTCGTTTATATTTTTTTCATCGCGGGCGGTATCTGGAACAGTCTTGGAATATTCCGGGAAGCAATGGCCGTCACAACACCGGCGGTCCTCATCCTCACTGCTGCGGCGGTCCTTGGTCTCACCTACAGACTGACATGGAAAAGTTATCTGGCCGCGGGAGCGATATTTATCGCCACCTGGGCGATCGAAGCTCTCGGGGTACATACGGGCTTTCCTTTCGGCATTTTCACGTATACCGACACGCTCGGCCTGAAAGTCATCGGTGTCTCGGTTGTGATCCCTTTCGTGTGGTTGTCAGTGATCGCAAGCAGCGACGCGGTCGCAGGGCATTTTTTCCAGAAATTCAGCGTGCTCCTTGTCGGTCTGTTCGCTGTGTTTTTCGATTTTTTCCTTGAGTTCGCCGCGGACGCGCTGGATTATTGGCACTGGGACGGCGGATTCCCGCCATCAAGCAATTATATGAGTTGGTTCGTCATCAGCGTGGCGGCGGTGGCCCTGCTGCGGGATACGACGAAACGGAGGACTCATCTCCGTCTGCCCGCGCATCTGTGTATCGCACAAATCTGCTATTTCGTGATTACCGTTGTAGGGATTAAATCAGAACTTTTCGTCCGATAAGAGAGAAAGGCGGCAACGTGGATGCCGGACGAAAATCACCGGAACTGTATTCGGAGGATTGACCGCGGCGATGGAGCCGCGACCCGCGATGTGGACGTCGAGGTAATCGAAAAAGGTGACGCAATGCTGGAAAAAGGAAGCTGCTTCGAGAAACAGGGCGACAGGTTCGAGGTCGGCCCATCACTGCTTGCGATGCCCATTGTCGTTGACGAATCGCCTTCTCTCGCAGGACGCTCGTCCGCCGGTTCGACAGACAGCGTCAGGTGAGGGGTCCGACAGATGCCGGACCTCTGTCGATTTTATTCTTCAGCGAGACGAAATTCCACGCGGCGGTTCTTTGCGCGGTTCTCGTCGGTATCGTTCGGGGAAGAGGGTCTGGTTTCGCCGTAGCCAAGAGATTCAAGTCGGCTGCGATCGATTTTTTTCCCGAGCAGATACTCCAACACGGATCGGGCACGCTTATTGGATAAATTATAATTGTACTCATCTGATCCGCGATCGTCGGTATGCGCGGCAATGACGATGCGTAATTCCGAATGCTGCTGGAGAAAGCGCGCAAGCCGATCGATCTCGAAGAATGACTCGGGACGAAGATCCCATTTGTCGTAATCGAAGAAGATGTTGTTGAGACCTTGCGCAAGCAGATCGCCCCATTGATCACGCTTGCTCCGCATGCTAGCAATGGATTTCAGATTGAAATTGATGTCGACAAAACGTCGACTCCTGTCGCGCGCGTCGCGGTCGCGTCCATCACCATTTTTACCGTCGCCGTTGGTGCCGTCGCCATTTTTGCCGTCACCATTTTTACCGTCGCCGTCGCGCCCGTCACCATTTTTACCGTCACCATTTTTGCCGTCGCCGTTGGTACCGTCGCCGTTGGTGCCGTCGCCATTTTTGCCATCACCGTCGCGTCCATCGCCATTTTTGCCGTCGCCGTTTTTACCGTCGCCGTTGCGCCCGTCGCCATTTTTACCGTCGCCGTTGCGCCCGTCGCCATTTTTGCCGTCGCCGTTTTTACCGTCGCCGTTGCGCCCGTCGCCATTTT
>CAYJMN010000042.1:0-35239 GCA_964371045.1 uncultured Chromatiales bacterium
GGGTAAAGGGTAGAGAGGAGCAGAGTGCGGGTAAAGGGTAAAGGGTAGAGAGGAGCAGAGTGCGGGTAAAGGGTAAAGGGTAAAGGGTAAAGTAAAGAGTGAAGAGGGGAGGAATGGGAACTAAACGGTTGCCGTGTTGCCCCGCAAGCATGTTGCCCGATTGCCTTATTGTCGTCTGCTCTGTTATTCCATGCTCAACCGATAAAAAATCCTTCTGCTCTTTCTGTTCCTTCTGCGGTGGTTAACGGCCGCCTTTGATGATGCCGCGTTTGCTGCCTGCGATGAAATCCAGCACAGCGGTGATTTCAGGGGTTTGGTCCATATTCGCCTTTATCCATTCCACGCCCTGGCTCACGTTCATGCCGCGGCGGTAGATGGCCGCGTATGCCGCGTCGAGCTGGTCGATCGCTTGCTTCGAAAATCCACGACGACGAAGGCCGATGGAGTTCAGTCCCTCGAACTGTGCCGGAAAACCGCCTGCGAGCACGTAGGGTGGAATGTCCTTCACCACGCGCACGCCGAACGCGATCATGGCATGAGCGCCAATTTGCGTGAATTGGTGAATCCCGGTAAGTCCACCGATAATGACGTTGTCGCCGAAAACGCAGTGTCCGCCCATTCCTACGGAATTGGCGAGGATGATATTGTCGCCGAGAATGCAGTCGTGCGCGACGTGGGAATAAGCCATGAACAGGCAATTGCTGCCGACCACGGTTTTCCACGAATGCGTCGTGGCCCGATTGAGCGTGCAATACTCGCGTACGGTGCAGTTGTCGCCGAGGAAAAACTCGGTTTTCTCACCGGCGTATTTCAGATCCTGCGGAGGAGTGGCGACGACGGCACCCTGATGGATCCTGCAATTCTTGCCGATGCGCGCACCGTTGTCGATGAGGCAATGCGAACCGATCGATGTTCCTTCACCGATGCGGACGTCCGCCTGGACGGTGGCGTATGCGCCGACGGTTACAGTTTCAGCGAGTTCCGCGTTGGGATTGACGATAGCGGTAGGATGAATCGTTGGCATGAAAAAGTATAGTGTTGGTGTGATGTCTTACGCAGGATTATCGGTCGGTTTTTTCGCGCCGTTTTTATCGATGACCGCCGCCATCATATCCGCTTCGGCGACGAGATCGCCGTCAACGAACGCCTTCCCGCGTATCTGGATAAGGTTGCGCCGCCGTCCCGTCATTTCAACTTCGAGCACCAGTTGATCGCCCGGGACCACCGGCCGCCTGAACTTGGCGTTGTCGATGGTGGAGAACAGGGCAAGTTTTTCTTTCGGGTCACCGATGCTGTTGAGCATCAGGATGCCGCCGCATTGGGCCATCGCTTCGATAATGAGGACGCCGGGCATGACCGGTCTGCCGGGAAAATGACCGTTGAAAAACTGTTCATTCATCGTCACATTTTTGATGCCGACGATTTTCTTGTCGATTTCGAGACTGACGATTTTGTCGACCAGCAGGAAAGGGTAGCGGTGGGGGAGAATTTCAGCAATGGCGTTGATATCGAGAACGACGCCCTGTTTTTTCTCAAGCTGATATTTTTTTACCAGGCGTTTCTCGAGATACAGTTTCCGGATCATTTTCGCGAACTCGACATTGCTGGCATGCCCGGGTCGTGCCGCCAGAATCTGGGCTTTGAGTGGCACGCCGACCAGCGTGAGATCGCCTAGAAGATCCAGCAACTTGTGCCTGGCGGGTTCGTTCTTGTAGCGCAACGTGATGTCGTTCAGGAAGCCGTTGTCGTTGAGATGCATGGTGCGATCGAGCCCGAGTTTTTCCCCGATAGCTTCAAGATCGCCCTCCTGAACCTCGCGATCCACGATGACGACGGCGCTGTCCAGGTTCCCACCCTTGATGAGTCCCGCGTCGTGGAGCATCTCAACCTCGGTGAGGAAACAGAACGTACGCGAAGGCGCGAATTCGGAGACGAATTCATCTTCCAGACTGAACATGCCGGTGTGTTGGCTCCCGAGCGCGGGATTTTTATAATCGACCATCACCGTCATGCGAAAATCGTCAAGAGGGAGCGCGACGATATCCACTTCCTTGTCGGGATTGGTGAACTGGATTGTCCGGTCGATGATAAGGTAATCTTTTGGAGCGGCCTGTTTCTTGATTCCCGCACGCTGCAATGCTTCCACGAACGGCATGGCGCTCCCATCTCCTACGGGAGGTTCGATTCCATCGATTTCGATGATCAGATTGTCGATCTGCAATCCGGCGACGGCGGCCAGTACGTGTTCGACCGTGAAAACCTTGATGTCGCCATGTCCGAGCGTTGTCCCTCGGGAGACATCCACCACATAGTCCACGATGGCCGGGATTTCCGGATTTCCTCCCAGATCGGTCCGAACAAAGCGCAAACCGTAATTTTCCGGAGCCGGTTTGAATGTAATGGTGCACTGGGCGCCTGTGTGCAGCCCGGTTCCTGAATAGGAAACAGGTTCTTCTATGGTACACTGATGAACAAGCATGCTTTGGAGGGATAACTAATGTACAAAAATTTCAATCCGTGTAATTTCGTGAGAGTTGGGGGAAAAAACAATCGCCGGGAATCGGGTGGTTCGCGAAAAGAAGGGAATGTGGCATTGGAGGAAATTTTAAAAAATACCGTCACACTGAGTCGGGTAAACTTCGCTGCGCTCAGGTTTATATCGAGTGTGACATGGGCTGAAGGTAAAAAAGTATCGTCATGCTGAGCGCAGCGCCGGAGAAAATGCTCGGATCAATGGGAAATGCGTTTCCCGGCGTTCCGCTACCGCGGAAAAGCACGGCGTCCGGTTTTCTACGGTGTTCATAAGTACCGATTCCATGTTGTCATGAGCAGCCGGTGGTGTCTCGCAGGTCAAAGACTCGCCGCAGCGAGGAAAAGGGAAGTGCCGTCCCTGCGGGGCTGAGAGAGGGTGCGGTGCTTGGCGCGTGAACCCCACACTTACGTGAGGGGATTACGGAAGTATCGCCCTGCGGACTGAGGAACCCGTTTTTCCTCATCCCCCTGCGCCTCTCTCGCCGCGCTGCGCTGTTCGTGACAACTTGGGATCTGGACTTGCGAACACCGAGGAAGCCGAACGCCGCTCCTTCCCCGCAGTAGCGGGGTGCCCGTGAACGTCCGTACATCCATCACACATCTTGCTGCGGGCACTCCGCTGCTCATGACATCAGTGGGTCCGTACTTATGAACACCGTAGAAGACCGGATGCAGCCCTTCGACTCCACGACCGTGAATGGCAGTGCCTAAAAATCACGCTGTGCCGCGGTCGTTGCGCTCAGGGTGACGGTATTTATTTACGCAGCTCCAAATCAATGTCACACTCGATATAAACCGGAGCGCAGCGAAGCTTACCCGATTCAGTGTGACGATGCGTTTACTATTGCATCCAATGTCACACTCGATATAAACCCGAGCGCAGCGAAGGTTACCCGACTCAGGGTGACGGTACTTCTTTACCCGCTCCCCATACTCAATCTTGCCTGGTCGCGACGTTTTACCATGCGCGGGAGCGGAATTTTGCCTAATTTTAACAGTTGTACAGGAAACATTGGCACGAACCTCATGAGCGAAATACAGGCACCCAGCAGCATCCATGAATTGCACATGCGGGCGCAGGACAGCGCGTCCGAGGACAGACTCGGTGAACTCCAGGCGGACGCCGCTGCGGGACATCCACCTTCGCCGGTAGATATCTATTCTCCGGACGCGTATTTCAACCGTGAATTGAGCTGGCTCGATTTCAATTGGCGCGTTGTGAACGAGGCGTTGGATCCGTCGGTCCCGCTGCTGGAGCGACTGAAATTCATCGCGATCACCGCTGCGAACCTGGATGAGTTTTTCATGATTCGCGTCGCGGGTCTCAAGCAGCAAATCGAACTTGGTGTGACGGATCTGCCTTCGGATGGCATGACGGCGGAAGCGACGATTGACGCGATTCGCGACGAAGTCTGCAAGATGAACAAAGCCATGTCGGATTGTTTTTTGCTCGATATCCTGCCCGGTCTGGAACGCGAGGGGGTGCATCTGCACTCGTATGCCGATCTCGATAAGGAGTCGAGGGAATGGTGCGAATCATATTTCATCGACCAGGTGTTCCCGGTGTTGTCGCCGCTCGCGATCGATCCCGGCCACCCATTCCCCAACATCATCAACAGATCGCTCAATGTTATTCTCACCGTGCTGGATTCCGTCACTTCCGAAGAGCGTATCGCCGTAGTCCAGGTCCCGCCGGTCGTGCCGAGGCTCGTTCGCATCCCGGTCAAAAATCATGGTCATCATTACGTGCTTCTTGGCGAAGTCATCGAATCCAACGCGGACGCGCTCTTCCCGGGGCTGGCGGTGCGTTACGCCCATCGATTCCGCGTCACCCGCAATGCGGATCTCGAAATCGCGGATGATGAAGCATCGGATTTGTTGAAAACCATTGAGGAACAGATTCGGCGCCGTCGATGGGGAGCTGTAGTACGCATGGAAGTGGATCAGGCGATGCCGAGGAAGATCCTGCGCATGCTTCAGAATGCGCTGCATCTTTCCGACCGCGAGATTTACTATGTGGAAGGACCCCTGAACCTGGCGGATTTCATGCCGCTCACCAACCTGACGTTGCCACAGCTGAAAGACCCGCGATTCTCACCGCGCATCGTCGGAGAACTGCGCATCGACCAGGATATCTTTACGCGTGTAAAAAACCGGGACATCCTTTTTCACCATCCCTACGATTCGTTTTCCTCGGTCGTGGAATTCATCGAAACCGCCGCGGACGACCCTTCAGTCCTCGCAATCAAGCAGACGCTGTATCGCACAAACGGTGATTCAAGTCTGGTCAGGGCCCTCGCCCGGGCTGCGGAGAACGGCAAGCAGGTGACTGCTTTCGTCGAACTGAAAGCACGTTTCGACGAGGAGAACAACATCATCTGGGCCCGCCAGCTCGAGCATGCCGGGGTTCATGTGGTGTATGGCATTCTGGGTTTGAAGACGCACTGCAAGCTCGCTCTGGTGATCCGCCGGGAAAAGGGATCGTTGCGCACCTACGTGCATATGGGCACCGGGAACTACAACGAAATCACCTCACGCCTGTACACGGATTTCGGCCTCCTTTCCTGTCGCGAGGATCTGGCGTTCGAGGCGTCAGAGCTGTTCAATTATCTGACCGGCTATTCCCATCAGACCACCTGGAACAAGATCATCATCGCTCCGATTTCGCTCCGGCAGAAACTCCTCTCACTTATTCAGCGCGAGGCCGATCTGCAGAAAGCCGGGGTACAGGGTCGCATCATCGCCAAGATGAATGCGCTTGTCGATCCGCAGATCATCCGCGCACTGTACCGTGCTTCGCTCGCGGGTGTGCAAATCGATCTGATCGTGCGGGGCATCTGCTGCCTCAAACCCGGAGTGCCGGGATTGAGCGAGAACATCCGCGTCAAGAGCATCGTGGGACGTTTCCTGGAGCACAGCCGCGTGTTTATTTTCGAAAACAGCGGACACACGGAAATTTACTGCAGCAGCGCCGACTGGATGCCGCGCAATCTCAATCGCCGCGTCGAAGCCATGTTTATCATCGAGGATCCTCTCATCCGCGATCGCATCCTCGATCATATCATCCCCACGATATTGGCCGACAATGTGAAATCCTACGTGTTGCAGCCGGATGGCGCCTACCTGCGGCCGGATGTAAAAGCCGGAGAGCCGCGCGTGAATTGTCAGGAGGCGTTTATCCGCTATGCTGAAATCGCTTCAAGGGAGCAGGATTTGACGGAAGAAGAGGAGTGAGGTACGATTTACGATGTACGATTTTTTGAGAAGTAAAGGGTAAAGGGTAAAGGGTAAAGAGGTTGGAAATTGTTGTTGTCTGTCTGTCTCTTCACGCTTCACGTATGTACTGACGACGATTAACGATTAACGGTACCAATTCAACTCCTCTTCGGCGATGTCTGGTATGCTCCTTCGATGTGGGGGAAGCATCTTCTTGAGGATGGTTTTCTTGTGTTCTGCTGAATATCACCTGTGACTTCTCCGTTGCTCCCATCAATTACAGACAAAGATACGAACTGGTCAACTATCCAGACGAAGAGGGTATGAGGGCTCGAAGAACCGGGAATGGGGAAGCTTCCACACGGAGCAAATCGTCATTCGTCAATCGTAAATCGTCAGTAATGCGGACGCTCCGAGCATGCCTGCGTCGTTGCCAAGCTGCGCGGGGAGGATGGTCATCGCCAGCCGATGCACAGCGAGCACATGTTCGCCTGCGGTCGTACGGATGCCTTCGAAAAGTGGCGCACCGGCGGCCGCGATACCTCCGCCAATAATGAACACCGTGATGTCCAGCAGATTGGCTGCGCTTGCGATGGCGACGCCGAGTCGCTCGCCCGCCGTGCGCAGAATGTCTATGCACGCGGGGTCGCCTTGTGCCGCCGCATCACCGATATCTTTAGGTGAGAGACCATCCGCAGAATCAATCGCCTTCCGGTGCAGCACGGAATTGGAGTCCGCCTGGAGTATCGGGAGCGCCTCGCGCATGAGGTGGTGGATGCCGATATACGCCTCGATACAGCCCCGGTTGCCGCAGTTGCAGAGAGGGCCGTTCATGTCGATGGTGAGGTGCCCGAATTCCCCTGCGAAGCCGTGCATGCCGTGATAAATGCGGTTGTCGATGATGATCCCTGAACCGACGCCGGTGCCGAGCGTCAAACCGACGAACGAGCGATGCTCTTTCGCCGCGCCGTAGAACGCTTCTCCCAGCGCCGCGCAATTGGCATCGTTGTCGATGCGCACCTCGCACTGCCAGCGTTCACGCAGCAGGTCCGCCAACGGTACGCGTATCCAGGCCGGCATGTTGGGCGGCTGATGAACGATACCTTGTTCGCTATCGATCGATCCGGGAACCCCGACGCCGATACCGCCGATGGACTCATCGGATTGACCGCGCAATTCGCCGATGCACGCATGCAGCTCCGCAATGGAGTGTTCAAGCGACTCGTCGGCGCGTGTCGGTCTGGAGCATCGTGCGAGCACGGAGCGGCCGTCGCTTGTCAGCGCACCCTTGATGGTGGTCGCGCCGATGTCGATGCCGATGGAAATCATTTCTTTTTGTGTCTGTCTGCGGGGAGGATGCGGTACACGATTTCGCCGGGTCTGATCATGCCGTGCGATTCGCGTGCCGCATGTTCGATCGTGGCGAGATCGTCGCGGAGGAGGTCGCGCTCTCGTCTCAGGGTTTGAATGTCGCGTTTCAGTTCAATCACCCGTTCCTGTTTTTCCGTCAGTTCGTTTTCCACGCGGATTCTGCTTACAAATCCTTTCGAACTTAACGCGAAGTAAAGCAACACCGACGTGCCTGCAAGTAGCAAAATCAGCTGCGTTTTGTTTTTGACAATACGCAGCAGTCGGGATTGGGGTCGGTTTGTTCGATAGGTGAATGGGGGCATGGAACAAAAGTAATGAAAAATAACGTCGTTGTAAAGAGGGGGTCAAGTAAAGGTTGAGGGATAATTAATAATGGATAATTGACAATGGACAATGGAGAATGGACAATGGATGATTGAAGTCGTTACTCGGGACTTTGCCACCCTCACCTCGCTGCGGCGAGTCTGCGAACTACGGTCTTCGACCCTGTCCCTTTCTGCCGGAGGCATCCCTCCGGGACCAGTAGGAGGGGTAGGAGAGCGGGCAAATCGTATATCGTCAATCACCCCTGCGTGTGAATACGTACGCGGATTTACGCTGATTATTGCGGATGTGCGCGGAGAGGAAAAATATTGACTCCTTATCTGGATATCTTTTGTATACCGGGCTGCAAAACTCTGATCCGCGCCAATCCGCTTCCACATGTCCGCCGAAGCCTGTCAGCGCAGTAGCACGAGTATCCGACGATCAAAGCGTAGGCGGCTCAGCGATGATTCGCGTACGTATTCCATCGTGGAGGTTCGCTGATTCTTTCTGGGTATGACATCGTGAAGAGCTGGGTCTCATTGTGCGTTACGGACCGAATCACCCTGCTGTGGTGATTCTACGACCTGCGGTCTTCGACCCCTGGACCCTGATTGAGAGGAGGAGGAAAAGGTATAATTCAGTGTATATTTCACACATGCCGATGGATGCGCGGAGGTTACATGGAACCTACGTAATGTCATCCCTGAAATGGACCGGTGCGAAGCGCTGGTGGGCACACTCAGGGTGACGCATTGTAATCGTAAATCGTAAATCGTAAATCCAAAATCGTCAATCGTCACTCGTCCAAAACCTCGAGCACCGTCTCCACTCTCCCGAACGGCGCTGATATCTGCACGCCGGCGATGCTGCCGCGCATCTCGCTTAGCGTTTCGCGGGCGATGGCGATGCCCTCGGCGCGACCGGCTTCCTTCGAGTCGATGTGACGGCGCATGCGTTCCATGATGTGGTCCGGGACGCTGCAGCCGGGGACTTCATTGCTCATGAATTCCGCGTTGCGCAGCGAGGCCAGCGGCCAGAGTCCGGCGATGAGAGGAAGCTTGATGTGCCCGATGCGCTTGAGGAAATCCTGGAAGACATCGATGTCGAACACGGGCTGCGTGACGATGAACTCAGCGCCGGCCTCGACCTTCCAATCAAGCCGCCGCAGTTCGTGCTCGAGATCCAGAGCGCCGGGATTCGCAGCCACCCCGATGTGCAGACTCGCGGGCGGACCGATGGGATTGCCGGCGATGTCGAGTCCGTGATTCAGCCGGTTGATGATGTTGACCAGGCCGATGGCGTCCACGTCGAATACCGCGGTGGCGTCGGGATAATTGCCAAGCTTGGGCGGGTCTCCGGTGACCGCCAGAATGTTCCGGACACCGAGCGCATAGGCGCCGAGAAGGTCGGACTGAATGCCGATCACGTTGCGGTCCCGGCATGCGTAATGGAGCACGGGTTCGATTCCCACTTCGCGCTGTATGGTCGCCGCGAGCGCCATCGCCGACATGCGCGCGCTGGCTCTGGGGCCGTCGGGAATGTTGATCGCATCGATGCCGGAGAAATAGAGCTGCTTCGCTTTGTCCAGTTCGATGTGCGCGGAAATCCCTCGCGGCGCAACGAGTTCCACCATCGTGATGAAATGTCCGCCGGCCAACCGCCGCGCGAGACGCGATTTAGCTTCCCTCGGAACGACGGTCACGTCGGCGGGTTTCTCGAAAGCGCGTGCGGACGAACTCAGACGCTCCACCTTGGATCCGTGCGCGTTGACGGCATTCCGCATCATGCGAATGTGCTCGGGACCCGTTCCGCAGCAGCCGCCGACGATGCTCGCACCGGTCTGGAGGTAGTGCTTCGCGTACGTCCCCATATACTCGGGCGAGGTGAGATAAATATTTCGCCCGTCCACGCTTTTCGGTTTTCCGGCGTTCGGCATGATCGAAATCGGAAGCTCCGTCAGCGAATTCACCTGCTCGAGCCATTGAAGCATGACGCTGGGACCGACCGTGCAGTTGATGCCTATCGCATCCGGATGCATGGCTTCGAGTTCCCTGACCATCACTTCCGGGCTCGCGCCGGTGAGCGACGACGCGTCATCATTGATCGTCATCTGCGCGATAACCGGCAGATCGCACAGCGCGCGGACAGCCAGAATCGCCTGCTCGAGTTCGGCCGGATAGACGAACGTTTCCAGAATGAAAAGATCCACGCCGCCTTCGATCAACGGCTGGAGCTGCTGCGTAAACAGCTCGCGGGCTTCCTCGTGCGAGAGCGGACCAAGAGGTTCCATTTGAATACCAAGTGGTCCGATGGAACCGGCCACATATCCATCGTCGCCGGCGACCGCTCGTGCGATGCGCGCTCCGGCGAGATTGATGTCGTGGAGGCGATCCAGGAGTCCGTGCGCCTTGAGTTTGGGTGGATTCGCGCCGAAGGTATTGGTCTCAAGCACATCGGCCCCAGCCGCGCGATAGTCCTGATGCACCTGCTCGACGAGCGACGGATTGCTCAGATTCAGCTCGTCATAACACTTGTTGATGAACACGCCGCGTTTGTACAGCTCGGTTCCCATGCCGCCATCGAACAGTACCGCGCCCTTGGCCAGTCGTTCCCGAAATGGAATGCGCATACGCCTCTCCTTACCCGAGTCCAAGCTGCACGAGGTCGTGCAAATGAATAATCCCTACCGGTTCGCGTGCTTCGCCGATGATGATAAGCTGCGTGATTTTATGCGTTTCCATCAATTTGAGCGCCGTGGATGCGAGGATGTTGGTGTTCACCGCCTTGGGTTTCGGGCTCATGACGTCGACCGCCAGAAGATTGGTCATGTCGGTATCGCGTTCGAGCATGCGCCGAAGATCGCCATCCGTGATTATACCGACAAGACAGCCGTTGTCGTCCACGACGCAGGTGGCGCCGAGACGCTTCGAAGTGATTTCGAGAATCGCATCCTTGAGCGGTACGGCCTGATGCACGATCGGCACGCGCTCACCCCTCGTCATGATCTGGTCGATCTGCAGCAGCAGGCGCTTGCCCAGACTGCCGCCGGGATGGAACAGTGCAAAATCCTCGATGGTGAAATCCCGTTTTTTCAGAAGGGCGACAGCCAGCGCATCTCCAAGGGCGAGGGCGGCCGTGGTCGACGCCGTGGGCGCGAGATTATGCGGACAGGCCTCCTCCTGCACTGTGGCGTCGAGCAGGATATCCGCGAAACTGCCAAGCGCCGATTGCGTCGCTCCGAGAATGGCGATGACCTGTACGCCGATGCGGCGGAAGATCGGAAGGATGTGCTTGAGTTCCTCCGTGTTGCCGCTTTTTGAAATCAGCAACACCACATCCTCCCCGCGGACCATACCAAGATCGCCGTGGATGGCATCGGCGGGATGGAGGTAAATGGCCGGAGTGCCGGTGGAATTCATTGTGGCGACGATTTTTCTCGCGATGATGCCGCTCTTGCCGATACCGCTGACGATCAGGCGTCCCTTGCTCTGGAAAATGAGATTCACCGCCCGGGCGAAGCTTTCGTCTATGCGGCCGATCAACGCCTGCACGGCCTCCGCTTCGATGCGGACAACCTCGCGGCCATACTTTATAATGTTTTCGTCAGACATGTCGTGATGATCCGCCAAATAAACGTCGCAGAGAAAATCGCCGCTCCGGTCGCGCCTGTGTGACGTCGGGAATCGTGAACCGTCCCGCTTGCTCGCCATACCTTCGCAGCGCATGAATAAAATCAATATCGCTGAAAATCGCGTGATCGGAAAACAGTCGCTGCGGCGAGAGTACACGATCGCGATCGCGGATTTTAAGATGCTGCATCAGCTGGTTGTACATGGCCGTGGCTGGAAGAATCCTGTTGAATATGCGTTCACGTTCATGCAACCAGATTCTTTTCTCCGCCGGACAAATCGCAAGCACCATCGATGCGTCGTCAATTTCGATTTCACGGACCTCGTCTCCCGATTCGGGACCACGCAGCCCGGGCGTCCAGTAAGCAAGCGTCCAGCGCCGAATTTCATCCACTCCGTTCGGCGCGAACCGCGGAGCGATCTGCACTTCGATTTGTCCATCGATCTCATCATGCACCGTCACCGTCACGCGCTGCCGGGGAAATTCAATCACGCCGAACGCGAACACCGGCGCATGGGAACGATCTTCGTCCGGGGTATCTCCATGCGATCCGAACACAAGGTCACCGTCGCCCCAACGGCCACCGCCGATCAACTCCAGTTCGTTCAGTCGTTCGCGCAACTCGGCGCAGGCAGGTGAATGCCTGGGCAGGAGCCAGCGCAGCCATGACTGCTCACGCTCCGAAAGCGGGGGAGGAAAGGCGTGCGACACTATTCTCCGATGATTTGCACGACAAGATTTCGCGAGCGGGGACGGTTGTCAAAATCGACGAGCACGAGCTGCTGCCAAGTGCCGAGAAGCAACCGGCCCTGTCCAAACGGGATGGTTATACTCGGGCCGAGAAAGGAGGCTCGTATGTGGGAATGGCCGTTTCCGTCGTTCCAGGTTTCCTCATGGAAGTAGCGGGCGTTTTTCGGGATAAGCCGTTCCATGAACAGGGTGAAGTCTTTTTTCAACCCCGGCTCGAACTCGATCGTGGTGATGCCCGCCGTGGAGCCGGGTACGAACACGATCGTGTGGCCTTGCTTGAGCTTGTGTTTCTGCAGCAGTAATGCGAGACGATCGGTGATGTCCACCATGTCGCCATCACCGGTGGTGTCGATATTCAGCGTTTCGTTGATGATGGTCATGTGTCGAATCCGGCGACATCGTGTGCGATGAGGATGCTTCTATTGCGGACGTAAAGCAGCAGATCATCCTTTATGAAAAATGAATCCATCCCGGGCGCATCGGCATGGTCAATGAGAGTCTCGCGATACAGCAGTGCGCCGTCGCCCGAGTTGCGGATGATGAAATTCTGTGAAAGCCCGCCGTCATTATTCGCCTGATGCCACGCTGCGAAAATGACGTCCCCTCGTTCAAGCACGTCAAGATTTCCGATGACGACAGCGGGATCGATGATTCCGCTGACGAGGGTGCATCCATGTTCCCACTCGGGATGCGTGGATGTGTACGGCTCGGGATAGTCATAGCCTTCGAAGGCGTCATCCTCGTTCAGCGATGCGCGAAGCTCATTGATCGCGACGGGATCGCTGCCGAGCACTTCCAACCTCGCTCCGCTGGCCACATCGAGACGATGGAAGACGGACGAGCTGAAGCGCTGTTCCGATGCATACACCGAATCATCCAGTTGGAACATATAGGTCAGTTCAGGTTCGCGCCAGCGCTCTTCCCCCGTACCGATGTCGCAGGCGATGATGCCGATGTGCTGAGGCATGTCGGGTTTCGCGTAGCCGTGAAACACGATCAATCCGTTCCCGACTTCTTCGATGCCGATCCACCAATCCTCGCCCATGCGGCGTCCCTGCCACAGCGGCATGCCATCGTGCTCACGTAGACAAAAGAAGCTTGCGGTGCGGGAAACGGGATCGCGCGCTTCCCCGACAATGTGACCGGCATTGTCCGGAATAATTCTCCAGAGCAGGGTTCCGGCGTCGTAAGTCCAGAGCGGCTGTCTGTCGGATTCGGTATGGCGAGAGAACAATTTCAATACGGTTGAATTTCCGGAATTCGGAAGGCATCTTACAGGGAGCAAACATTCAACTTATGCGTTTCGCCGCTGTCGCGCAATTGGACGGAGGCCGACGAAAAGGATCTACGACGAAATGGAAGCATCAAGCCGCGAAAAAAGGACCTATCGCAACACCCTTGGATCAATCATCAGTTGGGCGATATTTCGAACAGCAGGGGTGATTCTGTTCGCCTGGCTTATCAGCGAATACGTCCCCTGGCTGAATTACGGCGTGTGGTGGGGAATGACACTCATCAGCATCTACGCGTTTGTTCTTCATCCGATGCAGATACAGTATCAGCTCTACAAACAAGACACGGCCGCAGTCGTGAGCGGTACCCTTTGCTCCACCTGCCGCCACTTCGAACCCGGCAGCGTGCTCTGCATGAAACTCGACGAGCACGTCACCGAAGACGACATCCCCTGCGGAGGCGAGCTGTGGGAGCCGAAGAGTTACGAGGAAGAGGCGGAGGGATGAGAGAGCGCAGAGCGCAGAGCTAAGAGCGAAGAGCGAAGAGCGTAGAGCGCGGATCGTAGAGTTTAGAGTTTAGAGTTTAGAGTGCAAAGCGCAGAGTGCGGATTGTAGAGCCAAAAGCTGAGAGTCAAGAGTCGGGGCGAGGAATATCGCTTGATTCTGATTCTGACCTCTTTTTTGATTTTTCCATTGAGCTAGCCGTACGACAACGCTACGCTCTCTGCTCTTAGCTCTCAGCTCTTAGCTCTCAGCTCTTAGCTCTCTGCTCTTAGCTCTCAGCTCTTAGCTCTCAGCTCTTAGCTCTCCTGACCTTTTACTTTTCGCCTTTTCCCCACCAATACAGAAACACACAAGCGACACGGACATGAAACACACACTTATAATTCTTTCAATAGTCTTCCTGTTCAGCGCATGCGGTTCCGATGAAAGGAAAGGGGAACGAAGCGGAGAGGGGCGTGATCTTTCCGACATCGAGGAACTCGCGACGCGTGGCCTGGAGATTTTTCGGGACCGGGGCTTCGGCGAGTATGAGGTCGCCTGCGCCGATTGTCACGCGGATTTCGATGAGCAACTTGCCGACGATGACGCCATTCGTCCCGGACACAGCATCATCGGGGCGCACCGCCGGCCGAAAACCTGGAACGGACAGTTTTCCGGAACCGCATTGAAAAGCACCGCGGCAGGTGCCTCGAAATGCGCCCATCTCTTTCAGGATCGGGGCACATCGGTCGCCAATGCGCTTACCCAAAGCGAAGCTGATGCGCTCATGGCGTTTTACGAGTACGTTTCCACTGGAACGGAGGCCATGATGCTGCAGTGGGATGCGCTTACCTGGCCAGGTGATACTTCTCTGAGCCGGGATGCGCTCAAAGCCGAAGTGGAACGCCTCACCGCTATGCGAGGCAACGCTGAACGTGGAGAAGCGCTGTTCAAACGCTGCTGCGCACGATGTCACCACAATGGCTACGCTCCCGCCGTGCGCATGCTCAAGCGCAACATCACGCGGAATATGCGCGCCGGATATGGAAGCATGCCGTTTTTCTCCCGCGACAAACTCAGCGACCAGGACGTCGCGGATATCCGCACGTTTCTTGAAGGAAAATGATGAAGAATTCCGGATTGCCGGTCGCGGATGAGGCGTGCATCGTACGCACGTGATACCAGGCATCTCGAGATGCGCAGCGCTCCGCGTGCCTGCGGCCGTACACCGGTCGAAGGTCACCCGTCTCTGTATTGATTCGCGAAGCCGGGTTGGGGATATTGTGGTTCCTGATATTTTTTCTCATTCCGGTCAATGCGGAGGTGCGGCATGGTGGTGTTGAGAATGCTTCTCGTGATCGTGGCGTTGTCGCCTGTCACCCTCTTCGGACAAGCGCGATGGGTTGATGAAGGTGGTCCGTACGGTGGCAGCATCGTGGATATCGTACGGTGGTCAGGAGGGTACATGGCCGCGCCTTCTTCCCGCTCGTTCGTGTTATTCGGGTCGACCGACGGCACGCACTGGGAAATTCGGACAAAGCTCGAAACCGGCGCCAGTGTGTTTCGCCTGCTTGAAACGCAAGGCAGGCTGCTAGCCGGCGGATACGGACGCGCTTATGCGAGCGATGACGCAGGTGCTTCCTGGCGGGAGATCCGTATCGACTGGGATAACGCCTGGTCCATCACTGCACTGATCGAACACCAGGGGAGCGTCTACGCGGCAAATGGCCGTGGCATGTATGTGTCATCCGACCTCGGAGAGTCCTGGAGGAAACTTGCCTCCGCTCCTTCCGTGTGGACCCTGCTCTCGATGGGTGATATCCTTATCGCCGCTGGAGATGCCGGGGTGTCTCGCAGCACCGATGGCGGAACCACCTGGGAAACCAGGGATGAAGCGCCTTCCCAGGGACTGCGACTCAAATCCAATTCCAGTGGTACTGCTCTTCTTTCTGTAAAACATACCACGGGATTCAGCGCTCCACCGGCGGTCATCTATCGCTCCGTCGACAGCGGGCGCACCTGGCAATCTGCCTCGTTAACCGGTGAAGCGATCAACGATATAGCGTTCAGCAATGGATCGTGGCAGGTCGCGACCTTAAACGGGCTGTTCTCTTCCTCCGATGACGGGCTGACGTGGAAGGCCCTGCCGGGCATCACTCCTTACCCGCGAGCGGTGAACTCCCTTGAAGCCACCGATGACGGCCTGCTCGCCGGCGTCGCAGGGGTTGGTATCTGGCGAAGGGCAGGCGAGGTGGGGCCATGGGAGTACGCGTCGCAAGGGAGCTTCCCCATCGGTGTGGCGCAGATCGAGATGATACCCGAGGGGATGCTGGCGCTCAGTCTAAAGGAGAACCAGTTGTATTTCCGTGCAACGAACGCCACCGTCTGGGAGATGCGCCATTACCCCCTTTCCGAGAAACCCGGCGGCTTCCTCCTTGACGAAGGGCGGCTGTATCTGTCCACCACCGGAGCTGTGCTTGCTTCCACGGATTGGGGTGCGAGTTGGACACGCCAAAGCACGGGATTTTCCGGCACCGAGGTGTGCCAGGTGATGACGAGAAGCGGGCAAGGAATCTTGTCCGGGGTGAAGGGTAGCGGACTCATGATATCTAACGACTCCGACGGCTCATGGCGACGTATCCCGGAGCCCTACGCTGAGGACTGGTACCATTTCCTCACCGTCGGCACAACGATGTATGCCGCCACTGTTCACGGTTTGTTGATTTCCACCGATCATGGGGAAACCTGGCAGTCTGATGGAGTACAAGACCCACCGTATCTTCAATTCCGTCTCGCGTTGTGGAACGATGATATCATTGCTGCTTGCAACGATGGCGTCTGGTCGTATACTCCATCACGAAGACAGTGGACGAAGAAGTACAGTGGACCGACTTATGCGATCGCCGCCACGCACGCAGGCGTCTTCGCCATCACGAGGGACGACAGGGTGATCCGTTTTTCACGCGCTCTCGATACGTTCGAAGCAGTCAACGATGGATTGCCGGATGCAGGGTTCGTCTCGCCCTCGGTGTGCCGTGCCGAGCTGCGCGAACTCGACGGCCGCCTTTACATCGGTGCATGCAGCCTCCCCGGACTTTTTTCGCTCGATCTTTCCAACCTGACCTCGATCGATAATGAGCCAATTGTATCCGATGAAGCATTTATCGAATCCATCTGGCCGTCGCCCGCGACCGGCCGGACATCCATCGCATGGTCCATCGCGACTGCCGGCACCGTTCGACTGGAGCTCGCGGATATACTCGGTCGCGTTGTAAGGAGGCTCGCCGCGGGAACCTTTGATGCGGGCCGGCATGTGAGTTCGCTGAATACCGCCGGTTTAGCGGGAGGTTTATATCTCTGCAGACTGACTTCCGGTGGACGACGGGCGACCCGCGTCATCGTCATTCACTGAAACGGTGTTTGACGGTACCCCCCCCCGCGTGCCCAACTGATGCTGTCTCCAGTGGCGGGGAATCACTCAGAGTGTTTCGTGCGCGGCACGTACTATTCGAGTTCGATGGATCGCGAGACAGCGTACACGGGCCGCACATTTTACCGTAGTGCGGGTGGAGAGATTCCAGAGGAAACACGTATGTGCGCCTCGCAGCCGATAACAGATTCGACCTGTGCGGTGGATGTGGCAAGTTTACAAAAAAGGAGCGATGACCATGGCGGCGCTACCGAATATCCGGCAGTCTGTACTTTCACGAATATGGGAGGAACTCAAGCACATCAACTACCAGCAGCTGAATGGAAAAACCGCGCAGTCATTCACAATCGCACTCGCGGGCACCCGCGCCGAGCTGGCTGAAATCCGCGCGTGGCTGGGTGCGATAGAGTATCCTTTGCTGAAGAAGTGGTCCGATGGCGTCGCCTTGAAATCGCGCACGGATCACCGCCGCATGGACCGCCGTATCCGTGAGATCGTGCTGGTGGACGAGGGCGCACTGGCCGGGATGCCGGAGGACGACGCAGGCATGCTGCAGGACGCGCTGTGCTGCGTCACCACTCCTCGATGGAAGCAGCTGCTGTCGCCGCATTGCAGCAGGATGTTCGTGTATGCCGATGAAGATGGCGGGGAGGTTGCCGATGAAATTCTGGAGGCGCTGCCGGAGCAACGCTTCGCGCTCAGTTATACCTTTCCGGCACTACGCGCCGGACACGCACGCATCGAGATTCGCGCGACTGCGATGCAGAACGCGTCCTGGGCCTTGTTCACCGCCGCACCGAATCTTATCCCGAATCCGGGTCAGGTGTTTACCGTTCCGGCGGAAGCCGTCTCTGATTTTTTCGTCATGACGGTCAACGAAATCAAGATGATGTTCGAACTGGTCGCGCTCAACGGCCGCAAGGTGCAGCCGTTGCAATGCGTTCCCGAACTGGGTATCATTCTTGGTCTGGCCAAACTGGCGGAGATGACAGCCACGCAGCTTATCGGCAAGGCACCGGTGGCCGGTCCGGCGATAAAGGGTGCGGTGGCCTTCGCCTTCACCAGCGCTATCGGAGAGGCGCTGCTGCTGTATCAGATCGCCGGCGTACAGGTCGGCAGGGATTTCATCGAACAGCGCGCGAAGGTCTGGTTCGATGAAGGGAAGACGGTGGCGCGTACATTGCTCGAGAAGACGAAAAAGAAGAAGTCGGATTAATCGGGAGTTCATGACCCATGTATTGAAGTCGACGGGCTTGCTCGATGAATGCACGGATCATATTTTTTCCCGGAGAACAACACAGGCGAGGCGATGCCGATTTACGAATTCTACTGCGAAGATTGCAATACGATTTTCAGCTTTTTCTCGCGCCGTGTGAACACTGAAACAACACCGTTGTGTCCGAAATGCGAGGGCGATACTCTTTCCCGCCGCCTGTCGCGCTTCGCCGTGGTTTCCGGTGGACCCAAAACCGAATCTGAAGATGCCGGACTGGATGATCTTCCTCTCGACGAGAATCAGCTCATGCACGCACTATCCGCTCTCGAAGGCGATGTGGGCTGCGTCGACGAATCGGATCCGCGCTCTCTGGCACGACTCATGCGGAAGTTCTCATCGGCCGCTGGAATGGAGTATGGCGAGAAAATGGAGGACATGCTCCGCCGCCTCGAGCAGGGGGAGGATCCCGACGTGATCGAAGCGGAGATGGGCGATCTCGGCGAGGACGGCGATATCATGGATTTCATCCGCGCGAAAAAAACTGCGGCGGGAAAGAAGCAGCCGCCGAAGGTGGACGATACGCTGTACGAGATGTAGTCCGATCGCCAGAAAATCGTGATTCGTCAATCGTAAATCATGAATCCAGGGAAAGTAACGAGCTGATTCATGGATAGCCCACGTACCAATGGTCGGATTGCTTCTGTTTTTTTCGCGCTTGTCGCCAATGCCGGATATTCTACCGCGTCTATGTTCCTTCCAATTCAGGCTCGATTTTCTCCCGCACTTGGGCTCGGTGCAGACAAACTGTATCTTTCCTCCAGAGACATATTTGGAGAACGATGATGACGCGCTTTTTCACCCATTTCTGGCCTGACGACCTCTGTAACTCGCACTACCGTGAAGGATTGAGCGGAACCCCTGTCGAATTCACCGCAGGCAGCGGTTTTGTCCGCAAAGCGGTCGCTTCGGGTGACATCATCTACATCATCAGCGTGTATGACGGTCAGTTTCTGCTGCTCGGGAAATTGGAGGTGGACCGCATCATCACATCGCGAATGCAGGCTTTGGCGGAATTCGGTCCCGGCATCGAAAACGCGAAGGAATATGTGCGGCCGGTCGAGGACACGGTCACACCTCTGCAGTTCACGAGACAGATCGCTTGGGAAACCGTCGGAGAGCTGCGGTTTATCGGACTCGACGGCAAGAGCAAGCCTCTCAAGCTGGCAGGTCACGAGGAGGTGGACGCCGCAACGTTGACCGGTGTGCGCGAACTGACGTCCGCATCCGCCGCGTTGCTCGATGAAGCGCTGAACGAACCGTTTGAAGACGTGCCCCGTCAGTTCGATGAGGAAGACGATGAAGAAATCGACGATAGCGATCTCTCCGAAATCGAACTGCTGCTGCCCGACGAGAAAAAAAGCAGACTGCTCCACGAAGCAGCGATCAACATCGCCGTCAAGGAATTCCAGGCAGCAGGCTGGGTCGTGCACGTCAACGATACATCCGAGCCGCGGCTCTACGATATTCTGTGTTCACAGGACGCACACGACCTCACGCTCGCGGTCATCGGCATCGAGGGGAGCGAGTTGATTTTCACCTTCCGGGAAATGCAGTACATCCTCGCCGAGCGGGACAGCCACTACGCGGTATGCATCGTGACAAAGGCACTGTCGAAGCTTCCCACGCTCGCCACCTTCACAAGCGACGACCTTCATGATCTCTTCGATGCGCGTCCGCTCATCTGGGCCTTCCGTCCCCGCGCGGATGACGATTTCGGACAGGAGGATTTCGAGTGAGTGAGGGAGGAGTCGTGAAAAGGTGAAAAGGGAGGAGTCGTGAAAAGGTGAAAAGGAAAAAAGTCGAAGGCCGCAGGCCGAAGACTCGCCGCGGCGAGGTAAGAGACGGTTTATATTCGGAATACCCCTCGAACAGCGTTTTTTCTTTTCACCTATTCACCTCTTCCCCCTTTCATTTTCACACCTCCTCACCTTTTCACCATTTCCCATTTCCGGCATTGTCGCGAAGTTCCTGCATCGGTATCTTGAGGGACCATGCGGTCAGGCATGAACAACAGCCCCGGAATCACACCGACGATTGACAGAGATCGGAATCGAGGCGATGACCAATTCCAACCATACCGGGATACGGCGATATGACACAGTACCCTCGCATTATTCTCAAACGCGGCAGAGAGGACTCCCTTCGCCGCCGGCACCCATGGGTTTTTTCAGGCGCCGTGCAAACAGCCGCAGGTGAACCCGCTTCGGGTGCGACAGTAGAGGTTCGCAGCGCAGACGGAGCGGTACTCGGACTTGGCGCCTGGTCACCACACTCTCAAATCCGGGTCCGAATGTGGTCCTTTGGCGAAGGTCAGGATATCGACACGGCGATGTTTCGCGAACGCATCCGGGCCGCTATCGCCCTGCGGCGCACATCCGTCATCGATCAGTACACCAGCGCCTACAGGTTGGTGTTCAGCGAATCGGATGGCTTGCCTGGGCTGATAGTTGATCGCTACGCGGATTGGCTGGTTTGTCAGTTCCTCTCGGCGGGTACGGAATTCTGGAGAGAAAGCATCCTGAAAGAACTGCGTGATGCATTGCCGGGATTAAAGCTGCTGGAACGGTCGGATGAGGATATTCGTCGGAAAGAAGGTCTGGAATCGAGATCGGCCGATCTCGGAGATGGATTGCCGGAGAAAGAAGTTCTCATCCTCGAAAATGAAATTCCTCTTCTGGTTGATCTGATACACGGTCATAAAACCGGATTGTACCTCGACCAGCGGGATAATCGCGCGTTGCTTCAGGAAATCGCCCACGGCAAGGATATTCTCAATTGTTTCTCCTATACAGGGGGATTTGCTGCCGCGGCGTTGAAGGGCGGTGCCGCATCCGTCCTGGACATCGAGTCCTCCACTTCCGCTCTCGAACTGGCGCGACGGAATATCGCAATGCAGGATGAAGGCAGAGGCGCCTATTTTCAGGAAGAAGGGGACGTGTTCAAACTGCTGAGGTCATTCAGGGATGCACGCAGGAATTTCGATGTCATCGTCCTCGATCCACCGAAATTCGCAACGTCGGGTGCTGCTGTCGACCGTGCCGCGCGAGGGTACAAGGATATCAATCTCCTCGCATTCAAGCTTCTGCGTCCGGGTGGTCTGCTTCTCACATTTTCGTGCAGCGGACATATTCCGCCTCCACTCTTCAGAAAAATCGTCGCTGACGCCGCCGTGGATGCCGGTGTGGACGCCGTTGTGCTCAGGGAAATGACTCAGGCGTCGGATCATCCTGCCGCGCTCAGCGTTCCCGAATCCCTCTACCTGAAAGGGCTGCTCTGCCGGATTCGCACTGCATAACAAGAAGCGAATGGGAGTGCCGCCTGTACCGGTCCGGTGTTCCCCGTCTTCAATCAGATGATACTAAAAAGGCCGTCCCACACACGGGGGACGGCCTTCTATCACACACGAAACGGAAAATCAAATCATCTGCCGTCGACTGTCACGTTGAAGCGCGTGAGGACGGTTTGAACGGGTGTTGCGAAGACGGTGGTTCCGCTCTTGCCGAACAACAGGGCTACCGGCTGCGTGCTGGAGTTGTCAGTGACAACCAGTGAACCTGAATCGCCGCCAATGGCGAATTCGGTATTCTTGTGGGCAGGTTGGATGGCGATCTGTCCGACGAAGCGTGCGGAGCCGCACCAGTAATTGACGCCAATGATCACATTGATCGCGCTCACTTTACCCTTGGTCAGGCGTGAGCTGCGACCGTATTTCTGTACTGTCATTCCTATGTACGCTGAAGCTGTGGTACTCGAAGGAACACCATAACCGTCGGTCGGGGTCGAATTGCCGATGAGATTGGTGGTAGTGGAAACCATCGCCGCATCCATCAGGTTGTCATACGATGTCGAAAACACGATCTGATGCACATCGGCAACCCTGGCAACCTCGTCGTTCGCGGTCTGGGCGCAGCTCACATCCGAGCGACCGGGCTGAAGAATCAATTCGCCGACCAGAGCACTGTTCAAGCGACCGAATACATGGTTGTTACTGATTGCGAACACCGAATCACCGCGACGCACGCGGAACCCAATGGTCGCTGAACCGCATTCGTTCCAATTACTCGTGGCGGTCCCGATGGGTACCGGACGCGGCCAGCGCGAGGTAGTTGCGGGGGTGGTCGTGGTCGTGGAGCTGGCACCACCACCCTTATTCGAGGCGGTAGGCTGACCTTTAAACGAGAGTGACTCGACAACACCTACTATTTCTTCGATGACGGGAATGCCTTCAATCTCGGCGGGAATTTCATCGTTGCCCATGGCTTTTTCGGTGAAAATAATCATCGCGGGTTCACCGTTTTCTGTCATACCGGTACCTGTACCGACGATGCCTTTCCTTGCGAGGAAACGTTCCGTGTTGCGTGTCTGGACGTCCATCGCACGCTGGATGCCGTGATTGTCCTTCGACAACGTGCTATGGCCGCTCTGATCCGGTCCGAGAGCGGTTTCAGGCTGATCGCTACAGGCCGTCAGGAGTATAGAGATGGTCACAATTGCGAGAAGGGTTCTTGTGACGCTTCGTAAAGTCTGGTTGGTGTTCATGGGAGCCTCTGCTGGATCAGAAATATGAAAGTAGTGTCGTTGTTTGCGGATCCGATCTCATGTAGGATCTATAGGTCAAGTTAGGGGGGCCACCTTTCAGGGGACTTAATTCAGTATTACAGGCCCCTTACAATTCCATTACGTTTCGTTAAGAACCAGGGAGCCAGATACCCTGTGCGCCTGTAAGTGATTGATTTAAAATGAATTAGAAGATATGAGAGGCTGGACTGGACATTCGTATTTTGGAGGTGACTGCGCCGGATTATGGAATGATATCCATAGAAATGCGCAAATGTTGAACTAACGATCAAGACATCATCGTCATTATCTCCCTGGTGCGGTTTTGAGAAGGATTGAGAAGGATATGGGTCAGGAATGGAAATTATCCACTTGGGAAACGTACCGTATTGCGTATCTTTCTAAATCTCGGTTTGCTTATGCGCAGAACCTCTTTATTCATAGCGTCATCCATCATTCTCTTCCTCATCGAGGGAAGCACTCTCATGGCTCAGGTTCCCGAACCGCCGTCATGGGCACGCGGAGCGGTGTGGTATCTGCTCATTCCCGATCGCTATCACAACGGCGATGCGGAAAACGATCCGACTGCCGCGGAAGTGCTGCTGGATCCCACGCTCCCCTGGCAAACGTCTGTCTGGACGGCAAATTGGTACAAACGGACGATGCCCGAGGTAATGATACACGAATCATTTTATCCCGCAGCACTCCTGCGTCAATACGGTGGAGACATTGAAGGATTACGTTCGAAGCTGGATTATCTGGATACTTTGGGTGTAACAGGCGTCATCCTCATGCCCACCTTCGAGGCGCGATCATCGCACAAGCTTGACTTCAGTTCGCTGCATCACATGGACAGGCACTTGGGGCCTCGATCTTCCGTCGACACGACTTATCTGAACAGGGAAGCACCCGACGATCCCAAAACCTGGTACTTGACGTCAGCAGACAAAGCCTTTGTCGATCTCATTGCCGAGTTGCATCGGCGGGGAAAGCGGGTGCTGCTGCTGGCGCAATTTGCCCATTGCGGCGCTGATTTCTGGGCTTTCCGCGACGTTCTCGCGAAGCAGGAGAAATCCCGCTTTGGTTCCTGGTTCAACATCACTTCTTGGGACAAGCCTGAAACCCCATATTCGTCCGAGTTTTCCTACCAGAGAATGTGGGGCATCGATGCATTCCCGCGCTTTCGTCAGGATACGCTTGGCCTTGCTCCGGGACCAAGAGACTATGTATTCGCAGCCACGCGTAGATGGATGGATCCAAACGGCGATGGAAATCCCTCTGACGGCATTGATGGTTGGTGCGTCGATCTTACCTCCGAACTTCCACAGGTGTTTTGGAGTCAATGGGTGCAGCATTGCCGCACAATCAATCCCGACGTGATGCTGGTTAACTTTCAGGGTGGCCAGGGGCAGGCAGCCGCCCCCTTCGATATCGACCAACCCGGACACTTCGGTGCGACGCTAACAGGATTTCTGCTCTCCGGAGAACATACCAGCACAGAACTGGATGCAGCCCTCACCGCGTTGAGAACACGCACGACGCTCAGCGGAAGTGATGTGCTGCTCAATTTGATAGGAAGCCATGAAACCGACAGGATCGCATCCATGTGCGCAAATCCGTCGCTTTCTTTCGATCGCAGAAATTCACCGCTAAACAACCCCTCGTACGTGCTTCGCAAACCCAATGGGGCGGAGCGTGACCTCCAGCGCATCCTGCTGCTGCTCCAGTTCACACTTCCCGGCTCACCAGTCATTTACTATGGTGACGAAGTCGGGATGTGGGGCGGTGACGATCCGGATAACCGGAAACCCATGGTCTGGCCTGAACTGGAATTCGAGAAAGAAGAGACTACTGAACTCAATGGCGATGCTGAGGCATCCCTGATATCGTTCGATAGTGCGATGTTTACGTATTACCGCCAACTGATAGCGCTGCGTGAGGAATTTTTTTCGCTCCGAACGGGCGCCATGCAAACATTGCTTATTGACGATGTGGCGTCACTTTACGCGTTTACCAGGGCCAGCGGTGCGGAAAAGGTCTACGTCGCGGTCAACGCCGGCGCCTCCGCGCAACCATGCACGTTGTCGTTCCTTGGCCTCCCGGAAGGCATTGTGCTCGAAGACCCACTGAATCGCGTTTCATTCTACGTCTATCACGACGGCGTCACTCTCGTTCTCCCTCCAAGATCCGCGACTCTACTCGTTCCCCGCTATCTTAAATAATTTTCGACGTCCCTGGGTGTTTCTTCGCGCCCGAGCATCATTCTAATGTGTCGTAGCGGATCGCACGCCTCCGGTTTGCGCGACCGTTGGATTTTCCATCATCGCCTGCTATCTTACAATCTATTTTGAAAACATGATTATTCATCAAAGAGCGAAGACAGAATGAACAAGGGCGTTATCGTACAGGTTATTGGACCAGTCGTCGATGTGGATTTTTCGGGCGGTCAGCTCCCCTCTATTTTAAACGCATTGACCATCGCACGAACAGACTCGGAAGGCCGTGCCGATACACTTGTCGTGGAAGTTCAGCAACACCTCGGTGAGAACATCGTGCGCAGCGTTGCGATGGATTCCACCGATGGACTCGTCCGAGGCATGGAAGTCATTGATTCAGGCGCACAGATCACCGTCCCTGTCGGACCGAAAACCCTGGGACGACTGCTGAACGTTACCGGACAGCCCATTGACGGGAAAGGTCCTATCGAGACGGAGTTTTTCTTCCCGATTCATCGTCATTCGCCCGAATTTCACGAACTTTCGACGCAGCAAGAGATGTTCGAGACAGGCATCAAGGTGATTGATCTGCTCGAACCTTATACCAAGGGCGGGAAGACCGGTCTTTTTGGAGGCGCAGGTGTCGGCAAAACAGTCATCATCCAGGAATTGATCAACAACATCGCCATGCATCACGGCGGGTATTCCGTCTTTGGCGGTGTCGGCGAACGCACGCGCGAAGGAAACGATCTCTTTCTTGAAATGACGGAGTCGGGTGTGATCGACAAAACCACACTCGTTTTCGGACAGATGAACGAACCTCCCGGTGCGCGCCAGCGTGTGGCGCTCACAGCGCTCACCATGGCAGAATATTTCCGCGATGTGGAAGGCAAGGACGTGCTTCTGTTCATTGACAACATCTTTCGTTTCACCCAGGCCGGCTCCGAAGTTTCCGCTCTCCTTGGACGCATGCCTTCCGCCGTGGGCTATCAACCTACGCTTGCCACTGAAATGGGCGAACTGCAGGAGCGTATTGTTTCGACCAACAAGGGTTCGATCACCTCCGTCCAGGCCGTGTACGTTCCCGCGGATGACTTGACCGACCCGGCGCCCGCGACCACATTCTCCCATCTCGACGCCACCACGGTACTCAGTCGCCGTATTTCGGAACTCGGCATTTACCCCGCGGTCGATCCTCTCGATTCCACCTCGCGCATCCTCGATCCGAATATTCTCGGTGAGAGGCATTACAATGTGGCGCAAAACGTCAAACGTATTCTCCAGACCTACAAGGATCTACAGGATCTCATCAACATTCTTGGTATCGATGAACTCTCCGATGAAGACAAGACGACAGTGCATCGCGCACGTCGCATGCAACGATTCCTTTCGCAGCCCTTCTTCGTAGCCGAACAGTTCACCGGCCTCAAGGGCAAGTACGTCAAAATCGAGGACACGATCCGCGGCTTCGAGATGATCATCAATGGCGACTGCGACGAATTGCCCGAGAGCGCATTTATGTACAAGGGTACCATCGAAGAAGTATTCGAACGCGCGAAGCAAATGCAGGAGGCGTAGTTCGCCGATATGTCAAAGCTGTTTGATGTCGAACTCGTGACGCCGAAGCGCGTTGAATTTACCGGCAAGGTCATTTCCATTACGTGTCCGGGGGTGGAAGGAAGTTTCCAGGTGCTGTACAATCACGCGTCGTTCCTTTCATCTCTCTCGGTCGGTGTCATCAAGCTTGTGCAGGAAGAAGAAAAGGTGACACTGTACACCATCAGCGGCGGTATCGCGCAGGTTCACCATAACCATGTCCGAGTTCTTGCCGATACTGCCGAACGAACCGATACTATTGATGTTGATCGCGCAAACCACGCCAAGGAACGCGCCGAGGAGAGACTGAAAATCCGCGGCGAGGCAATCGATGAAGAACGCGCACGTTTCGCGCTGCTCCGTGCCATCAACAGACTGAAGGCGGCAGGACGCGCTTAATCTGCATCTCTACCTGTACTCCCGCTTCCGTTCGCGCGGAAGTGGGATTTTCGTTGAAAGCACCGGATGAACCGGTTCCATGCATCACCCGTAATCAGGACACGTAATCGAATGGACGCGTACGCGTTGATCATAGCCGGCGGTGTCGGCGCGAGATTCTGGCCCAGAAGTCGTGAGCATTCTCCAAAACAGCTGCTCGAAATTATCGGTTCAGGCACGATGATTCAGAATACCGTTTACCGACTTGACCCTGTTATCCCAAAAGAGCGCATTTACATAATTACGAATGCCGTGCAGGCTGAAGAAGTCCGCAAGCAACTTCCGCAGGTCCCGCCTGAAAATATCATCATCGAACCCTTTGGCCGTAATACCGCACCAGCGATTGGTCTCGGCGCCGAGGTGATTCGCAAACGTGTAGGTGAGGCGGTCATGGTCGTGCTGCCTGCCGATCACCTCGTGCACGATATCGCGGCGTTCCAGGTTACCTTAACGAACGCTATCACCCTCGCAACCGAATCGCGTGGATTCGTCACCGTCGGTATTCGCCCAACGCGTCCCGAAACGGGGTACGGCTATATTCAGTTCGACCAACATGAACGGAATCGGTCGTACGAAGCACAAAACGCTTGGTCAGTCGTGACCTTTGCGGAAAAACCGAATATTGAAACAGCTCAGCGATTCCTCGAAAGTGGAGACTTTGTGTGGAACAGCGGCATGTTCATTTGGCGCGTATCGACCATTCTCAACGGCATCGCTGAAAACCTCCCGGAACTGACGGAGGAACTGCACCGCCTGAATGAGTATATCGATACCGACCAATTTCCGGCAGCTCTCCAAACTGCATGGGGTGAAATGCGACCCATTTCCATCGACTACGGTGTGATGGAAAAAGCCAGCGACCGTTACGTCATTCCGGCTGATTTTGGTTGGAATGATCTCGGAAGCTGGGATGAAGTTGCACGCATTTTCCCGAAAGATGAACAATCAAACGCCGTCACCGGCAGTGTTTTTCTCCGCGATACCCGGAACTGCCATATCGCCGCCGGCAATGGACGTATCGCGGCAGCCATCGGTGTCGAGGATCTCATCATCATTGACAGCGACGACGCGCTTCTTGTCTGTCACAAAGGTATGTCGCAGGATGTGAAGGAAATTGTCGACGTCCTCAGGAAAAAAGGCCTTCAGCAGTACTTGTGACATTCGCCGCCAATCACTGCGGCATGTATCCGACGACGTCAACCCTCTTCGGAAGTCCAGAACGAGGAAATTATCGAAGAACCGACCTTATCTCTTGAATCCGTTTGTCCCACCAGCAAAAGAGGTGCATGATGAACCATACACCCTTTTATTTCATATGCTCTCTCGCGTTGACGGTCATGCTTCTTTCCGCATGTTCATCGACACAAGAGACCGCGGACTGGCACGATATCCGCAACTATCCCCAGGTTGAAACTCTCGAGCTTTCAGAGGGTCTTGCATCCTATTATCACAACAAATTTCAAGGGCGGCGCACAGCCAGCGGTGAACGCTACGATAAATCCGAATTTACCGCGGCGCACAGGGATTACCCTTTCGGAACATGGGTTCGTGTCACCGCCGTGAAAACCGGCCACTCGGTTATCGTGCGAATCAATGATCGCGGTCCACATATCAGGTCTCGCGTCATTGATCTGAGCAGAGCCGCCGCCCGGGAAATCGACATGCTGAACCATGGCATCGCTCCGGTGCGTCTCGAAGTGCTGGCTTGGGGCGGTTCGTAGAGCGACGAATCTCATGGGTATCAGAGCAACGCACTCAACATACGTCGCCGCGTCATGAAACGGAGGACGCCGATTGCCTCTACGTCCGCCATCCGGAGAACTCATGCTTCCTGAATTGACGGTCCGCATCGTCGCGGATGATTCATTCCGACGAGCAGCTCGCCATGCCCTCATGACGATGGGATTGATTGCCGGTTTCAAACCCTGCTTTATCAATGAGGGAATAGCACAGATAACGTACGCGCCTGCTCCGCCGGACGAAGGCTTCTGGCTTCCGGCTGATCCGGAAATACAGAAGAAACTGTTGCGGAAGAATCCGCTTAAACCTGAGATCGGCATTCTTCGACAACATGGCATCGAAATTCACGTTTTGTTTTCTCTCGCGGTTGATTCACCAATCGCGTTTGATCTGCCCTCAGCCGCATTTTTTTTTCTTTCCCTGCACGAACAGTGGACCAGCGAGGAGAGGGACGCGTTCGGCAGGTTCCCCGCATCCGCGTCCTTGCTTGGGCGTAACGGGCTTCTGGACACCCCGGTTGCGAGCAGATACGGGCGTTTGCTGCGACAGGTTTTGCTCGCAGGAGGATATCCAGTTTCATCCGATCCCCGATTCAACGGTAAATCAACAGCTATCTGCCTCACACACGACATCGACTATCTGTCGAAATACACACCGGGACTGCTCTTTCGTGAAATCGTCAAAAATTTTCTTTTCGACCGACGCGGTGTGTCCTTTATCGAACGTATGGCGCGATTGCGGGAATATCTTTCCTTTGGCCTAAGAGGTCGAGATCCCTACATCGTTTCCATCGACCGCATGCTGGACGGTGAACGGAGTGCAGGAGCGAGCGCATCCTGGTTGTTCAAGGCAGGTGGAAACGACAGACGGGACGTATCCTATAATGTGCGAGGGAAGAAGGCCAGAGCGATGATTACCCGGATACTCAGTGAGGGTCATGATGTGGGATTGCACCCCAGTTTCAATGCGCATGTGGACGCGTCCATGTTCGCTCGAGAAGCACGGACGGTAGCGGATGTCTCGCAGAAGAAGCTTCGCAGTGTCAGGCAGCATTATCTGCGTTTTGTCTATCCCGACACCTGGCGATTGCAGGTTGCGAATGGCTGCGAGGTTGATTCTACGCTCGGTTTCGCTGAGCACGAAGGATTTCGCAACGGGTTCTGCCACCCGTTTCTCCCATTTGATCTTGAAACGAATGACGTTATCCCTCTCTGGGAGCTTCCACTTACGGTTATGGACGGCACGTTATCCGGATATCGCGGTCTCCGGCCCGACGCGGCGCTTGATCGAATCCGTCAATTGATGAGCATTGTCGCTGCGGAGCAGGGGAGCGCCGTGTTGCTTTTCCACAATACTGCATTCGACGAACACGATTTCCCGGGGTGGGGGAGAGTTTTTACCGCCGTATGCGACGATATTTCCCATCAAGGCGATCTTTTGGCGGCGGATCTGCCTGAAACGGCGCGTTCCTGGGCGCATGCAGCGGGATTCCAAAATCCGGGAGAGTTTCGTCAGGTCATAAATTCGGAACCACTCTGAAAAACCTTGCTATTCAGCCATTTTTGCGCTAGCTTTTCCCTTCACATCAAGAATCTCGCCTATCGCCCCTCTTTTACCGCCGTTCTTCCCAGCCTGAAACATTTCTTCGCTCCGGCGTGTTATAATGGTTCGGGTCAAGAAATTTTCCGGTCCAAATGAATCCGGTCATTTTTTGTAACTTTTTGCCAGCTGGCGTGTCTAACTAATGTATTCAGAAACTCTCAAGGAGAAGACGTATCGATTGCAGTTGGTAGTGCTTCGCTCGTTTTCGAACACCATCACGCCACAATCCGTCAGGAGGCACTATGCAGGACGACATGTATCTCGAGGACAATCCTCTACGCGACATCATCGACGATGAGACTTTTTCCGAACTTGCGAAACACAAGTTGTTCAGCGAAAAGGCGATACGTGATTACATGATCCGTCGCATGTTCAAGAACATGCGAAAAAACATGAGCGCAGGAGACGCGATCGACAAGATTCGCGAAATGTATCCCTATCTCCAGTTCGACACGGTTCGGAAGATCGTGTATCAGATCAGCAAGTAGAGGCACCATGTGTGCTGAGCATAGCCCCGCTTCGATGCGGGGTTTTTTTTTGCCTGACACAGGATGCATTGCGAGGAATTTCGGATTTCGGGATTGGGGGAGAGCGCAAACCGCCAGTTGTCCATCCGACTAAGCAAAAGCGGTGGATTCATGGATCGACCACTTTTCCGCGGTCAGAACGTGGTGGATTCATTGATCTACCACTTTTCCAAGGATTGGACAGACGCCAGGGCGCTGGATTCATGGATCTACCACTTTCAGATTCCGGATTGGGGATCAGCGGCGGGAGTGCCACGATCGCTCGCTGGATAGTGGGCGATTTATGCACCAGGGGAGTGCACCGAACACTTTTTATGGTGAATTCCGAATCCGTTATCGTTCCCGGACCGTACGGTCTTCAATCTGAAATCCGAAATCCGCAATCGGACACCGGTCGATTCATGAATCGTCCTCTGTTGTGAATTGTGGAATGCGGATTCGGGATTACGGATTGCGTGGTGAACCAGAGAGGAAGTGTTTTCGCAAGTATCAGAACCATAACCCGCTGATTCGTAAGAGGCCACTCAAAGGACCGGTTCCGTCTTGCCATCTTTTGCTCTGTGAGACTAGTTGATTCATGAATCATCAGTGAAACTGGTCAATTCATGAATCGCCCACACTCATCCATTCGTTTTGTGGTGTCGGTACCGGATAATCAGCCAGGGTCACTGCGAAATATATTTCGGCGGCTATTGCTTATAGTGTCGGAATATTGTAATGTCAGGCATCCACATTTCCCGCACCTAATTACCAAATCACTTGACGGCTCTGCGTATGTACAGACTGCTGCTGCTATTGGTTTGTGCCTTCTCCCTTGTCGGGATAGCCAAGGGACAAGACAGCGCCGGGATTGCATTCCGTGGGACCATAGGGGTGTATGGAGAACTGTATTCGATGAAGGGCATCATGACGAGACGTCCACATGCTACCGGACGACTCAATCTTCGTGGTGACCTTCACCTTAACGGATTTCGGGTCCCTGTTGAAATATTCTATTCCTCAGAGGACGATGCAATTCGACAAACGATCAACCGTCTTTCTCTGGGATATAAAAACAGCTGGCTTGATGTCCGCGCCGGCGATGCATATCCTCTTTACTCTCCGCTGGTGATCAATGGTATTTTTGTGCGCGGCGGACATGTTTCCATCGCACATAAAGGATTGATTGTGAGAGCCAATGCAGGGCAGAACCAAAGAGCGATCGAGGAAAATCTGAGACAAGGAGCGATCGGGATGTATCGCCGATATCTCTACGCAGGCAGCATTGGCTATGACGATGAACGTTTCTCGGCGTCCATGCATGCATTGCGAGGTGTTGATGAAATCAGCTCGCTCTCGAAGCCCGCATCCTTCGCGACTCCGCAGGAAAACATCATCATAGGCATGCAAGCAGGAGCTTCCGCATTTTCGCGGACACTGAAACTGAAAGCGGAGGTGAACCGCTCCGTGTGGACAAAAGATATCCGAGAACCTCCCCAGGCAAATGGAAGTCTGCCCGGGATTTTCCAATCTCTCCTCGTCGAACGACCGAGTTCGTATTCAGACATGGCGCTTCGCTCGGAAATCTCTTATCAGGATAACGGAGTCTCCGTTTCCGGACTCTTCCAACGTATCGGCGGCGATTATTTTTCCATGGGCGTGTTCGGCTTCCAGCCCGACTGGCAGGAATTTCGCGTGCAGGCGATAGCCCCGTTATTGAATTACATGCTCAATATATCGGCATACGCTTCTACGAAAAAGGATAACCTGAGCGGAAAAAAATACGCCACAACAACGCGTAATAATGGCGGGATCAGCGTCGGATACCGGATCAACCAGACCTACGCGATCAACACCAATTACGCGATTTATTTAGACAACAATAATGCTGCGACGTCGACCTCACGGATAGATCAGGTTTCGCATAATCTTACGATTCAACCCATGCGCGATTGGGGTGATTTTTCCAATCGACAGCATGTAAATCTCCTTTTCGGCTATCAAACAATGAAGGATCGAATTCAACGCCAGTTCGTTGCCATGGGCTTCACAAGGTATTCCATCGGTGGCACGTATAATCGGACATTCTACCCGGGTTTCTCGATGTATTCCAACCTCCAATACTCCTCCAATCAAACAACCGTGGCGACCCTGGTTTCTCGAGCCGCGACCCTTGGTGCGAGTTTTGCTGTTATTCCCAACCAGTTCACGACAAATGGTCAGCTAAGCTACACTGTGGAGTCCTCCGTCAATGGTATGGTCGGCAACGCACGCTTTCAGGCACGCATTTCGGGTATCTACTCGATTAATGAAACGATGCAGGCACAATGCGATGTGGATGGAACGCTCTATCGGGCAACGGTCCTCGGTGGGGTGCGCTATACGGAATTGAAGTCCAGCTTGACGATCAACAAGAGATATTGAGATGCGAAATGAAGACATGTGAAGACGAACGAAAACCGGTGAAAACAAATGTTGACTAGAGTGGAGACGCAATATGCGACAACTTGATATCCTTCATCGCCCATTCGATGGAGAAGAACAACACATGCTCCTGACGCGACTATTGCAATTCCACGGCCAATTTCTCTGTCTCATCGCATTATTGGTGATGTTTCTGCAGCCGATCCCGATGCTCCATGCCCAACCGACGTTCAATGCCAATTTGTCCATCCAACCCTTCTCTTCCTTCGCTGATCTTCAGAGCAATCCGACGAAACTATCTCTGCAGATCTCGCAATCCGGTGGGACGCCTGTGCAACTTGATGTTCGGTTCCAGATGGTGCATAATGGAGCAACGCCAGTCGCTCAAGGACAACGTCCCGTCACCCTCGCCGGTCCGAACCAGAATTACTTCGCGGATCAGTTCATTGACTTTATGTCGTTGAACATCCAGCCACCGTATCAGGGCGCATTCCCTCCTGGCCAGTATTCGATCGATATACTCATCAACACTATTCCTCCCAGTACATCTACGGCGACCACCGGCGGGAACTTCGATATCCTGGCGAATCCGCAGATAACGACACAGGTCAACGTCATTGCGTTCGAGTCGCGTAATCACTTGGTGACGAATCCGGGAAATGTGCAGTTGACAATCCAACAGACAGGGAGTACTCCCATTAATGTCGATATCGGTTTTGAGTTGCAACATAATGGCACTCCTGTCTGGTCTGGTCAGAAATCGGTTGTGCTCACAGGATCGTCAGGTGTTTTCCCGGCGGATCAATGCATTGATTTATCGGGATTAACAATAACCTCCGGGTATGATGCATCGCTGCCGCCGGGAAACTATACCGTGTTGTTCACATCGCAGACGACACCGCCAATGACGACACCATCCGTCACGCAGGCGGGATTCCAGATTAGTGTCCCCCAAATCGATGCAACTCTGCAGGTGATGGCGTTCTCTTCCCTCACGGATCTCCAGACCAATCCGACGAAGCTACAGGCGACCATCTCACAGACTGGAACGGGGACTATACCGCTAACCGTTACGTTCACACTATATCATGGTAGCACGGCCGTGTCCACGGGTGTAACGATGGTGGATCTGGTGGGTGCGAACCAGGTCTTTTCGGCTAGTCAGCTCATCGATTTTGGCTCTCTCTCCACACAAGCAGGGTATTCTGGTACGCTACCGCCAGGTGATTACCGCGTAGAGATTTCTTTGCAGAGCACTCCTCCGCAACCGTCGTCTATTGTACGTGATGGGACCTTTCGTATCGATCCCGCGATTTCCTCAGGATTGATTGTCAATGCATTCAACTCAGCCGCCGACGTGCAAGCCAATCCCGCCAAGATGGTTCTTATGGTTTCACAAACCGGCACAGGCAACATTCAACTGTCGGTTCAATTTGAACTTGAGCACAACTCTCAGATCGTTTGGACCGGAAACCGTCAAATAGTGCTCAACAGCTCGACGGGACAGTTCGACGCCTCGCAGTTCGTGGATTTCGCCACCCTGAACATGCTCCCGGGTTACACGGGAGCGCTGCCTGCGGGAACATATACCGTGCGCGTGACGACGAACACCGTTCCGCAAAGTACGCCGTCGGTAGCATCGGGAAATTTCGTCATCAGTCCAACCATTCCCACAATAACCTCTTCGTTGCAGGTTATCGGATTTTCTTCGGAAAGCCATCTGCAGTCCAACCCGGGAAACCTCCTGCTCACGCTCGACCAATCGGGAACCTCGCCGGTGCAGCTGAGCGTGCTGATGGAACTGGAACACGACGGACAACCCGCGTGGAACGGTACACGGTCGATCACTCTCAACGGCGCGACGGGACAGTTCGACGCTTCGCAGTTCGTGGATTTCGCCACCCTGAACATGCTCCCGGGTTACACGGGAGCGC
>CAYJMN010000042.1:35339-46232 GCA_964371045.1 uncultured Chromatiales bacterium
GAACATATACCGTGCGCGTGACGACGAACACCGTTCCGCAAAGTACGCCGTCGGTCGCTGCCGGAAGTTTTACAATCGCGATAACGACACCAACACTTAATGCTACGTTGCAACTGCTTCCATTTCCGTCATTCAATGATTTAAGTAACACTCCTTCTGCGATGATCCTCCGGATCAACCAGTCCGGTACGGAAAGCATACCATTAGTTGTTGAATTCTTGATGACGCACGGCAGCAACGTGGCAGGACAAGGCTCGCGCTTGATTACACTTGATGCGGCATCGGGAGAATGGAATGCAGGTGGATTTATTGATTTCGTAGCTCTCACTATTTCACCAGATTACGCAGGATTATTTCCTTCAGGCATCTATTCTGTCGCAATCACAGTTCGGGCGCAAATCCCCAATATCGCTACAATAAACTTGTTGCAACAGTTCAGCATTTCTCAGGGCGTTTTGGATCAACCGGCGGCGATCTCGCTGATTAGTCCACCGGATCATTCTGTAATAACCTTACTTAATCCAGTGTTCGAGTGGACCCGGTTTGACGGTGATGTGGTGTTGAGGCTTGTAGAGGTCATGGAGGGCCAGAACGCATCGCAGGCAATTCAGGCGAACGTTCCGTTGATTGAGCAACGTATCGCGTCGGTCAATTACTTGTATTACGAGAGCTATTATCCTTCGCTTGTCGACGGAGCGCATTACGCCTGGCACGTCACGGGTTTCAGTCAGAGTACGGTTGGTAATAACATTGCGGTGCGCAGCGAAATAGCATCATTCAGCGTCATGATACAATCACCAACACGTCCAGGTGAGACGCGCATCGAGATCATCGCACCGACCAATGGAGCTGACCTGGGAGAAAACACAAGTTTCGAATGGCGGCCAATTGGATTCAAGCCCCCTTGCTACACGGTCAGGTTTTGGGAACAACGTCCTGGTGTTTCAGTCACCGAAATACTCAACACCCAACCACTTGCCAGCATAACAACGACTGTTCCAATATGCAAACTCCCGGTCGGGATCCCGGTGCAGAGCTGTCATTACTACATCTGGCAGGTATCGACTCCGACCATCTCAATTCCTGGCAACGTTACGACACCGTCCGGATCCTCGGGGACCGGCACGACTCAGTCAACCAACAGCGAGACAGATTGCATTGAGATCATGACAGGAACATCCACATCAACAACGCCGACGGCGCAAGGGAAACCGGGTACCACCGCCCCTCGCGACCCAACCAGACCTCCGACTGTGACCGTGGGTCCACCTTTCGTTTTTCACGTCACCTGGGATGCCTGCGTAATGCTGGATATATCGAAAGATAAGGGAGCGCCGGTCAGCCTGGGTATAATGCTCGACGATCCCGGAACATTTAAATATCCACGCGCTGTCCCGATTCGCGGGACCGGAAAGGATATGGATTACATTATTTTCAAATGCGCCGGTTGCAGTGGCGGGGTAAGCGAACTCCGGAAACCCCTCGTGGATGAAATTGTGAATTACACGTGGGTGCTGAGCGGGAAAGGTTCGCTCAATTCACCATTCAGCGCACAACAGTACAATGCCGCTCAGGACAAGATTGAAGAGATTCGCGATCGACTGCATGAGATTGAAGAGAAGATTACGGAGCATCAGAAACGGAAAACGGATGTTGAAGCAAACGCGAAGGACACGCAGGGTTTTCTGGATCAATCCGTCGCACAGTTGAAATCTCTGGCGGAGACGGTCTCAGCAGTTAAGGATAGTCTCGCTGGAGTATCGCAAGAGATAGTGAAAAAAAACAATGAACGATTAACGCATGCAAAGGAATTGAAAACGCTTGAAAAGGATCGAGATCTGAATGAAAAGCAATTGAAGGATATCCAGGACAAACTTGACGGCAAACCGGTTCAGGAGGAACTCAACCAACTCAAACAGATCGAGGGATTGCATAAGTCCCTCGAAGCGCTCGAGCAAAAATTGAAACTCAAGCTACAGGAAATCCTTGACAGATCGACGCAACTCCAGGACCAGATCGCGACAGCCCAGCTTGAAGCGCAAGCCGCGCTGCAGGCGTATGACCAAATCAGGATGCAGGCTGAGGCGCAATCGAAAATAGTAGCACAAGCGCGCTCTGCGCTGTTTTCGCATCCAGCCGCTCGTCATTACTATGAAGCCCGTGCGGATTGGAACGGAAAACTCTTCGCATTCGCAACGGAGTATTGCGCATCGGATCTCCAGCAAATAGCATCACAGCAAGCTGAGGTGAACTCCAGTGGCGTAACAACCCTGTCCGCCTCAGACGAGAAAAAACGTCTGGACGGTTTGACTGCATTCCGTCATGAGATTGCGATTACCAATACACAAATTGCACACATCTGCGATACCGTGAAATCGTCGAAAGCTCCGGATTGCAAGTCTGCCGCATACCATGTGAAATTAGCAGGTGTGAGTTATGATTCGTCGATTCAGCGTGCATTGAAATCCGGCTATATAATGAATCCCTCGCTCCTCGCGAACATATCCTCGGCGCAGAACATTCTTGGGCAAATGGAAAAAGCGGTTCGGGACGCGGCGGCTCTTGTCGAGCAGAAAAATGCGATATCACAAAATGCCGTGTCGCAATACGTCGCCGAAATGAAGAAACTCGAGCAGGACAACATATCCATCACCGATCAAATTGTTGACAAAAAGGTTGAACTCACATCCGCCGAAACAGCCTTGGAGTCCATGGTACGTACGCGTGAGCAAGAACTCGAAAGCAATCGGGATGCGTGGCAGTTAAGTAAGCAATCCATGGAGCAGAAAAAGATATCGTACACGGACGACATCGGCAGACACGCATGGCGATTGGAACAGCTTGACGACACTCTGACCGGATTGCAGTCGATGAAACTGGATATCGAGGAGAGATATGCGAATCTTCTTACACGGAAGAAGGATTTGGAACAGCGTCAAACGGATCTCAAGAAATCTTTGGCGGCATTAACTGCGAAGGCGAAGGAAATCGCGGCCGAAATCGAAAAGCTTGAAGAGGAAAGGAAGGATCTTGAAGGGGAGCTTGAGAAGGCAAACGAGGAACTGAAAAACATTAACCAGCCTGCCACAACCGCTGCGGGCCAGCTGGTGTATTATATCCCGCCGCCCTTGGAAGAGATCATGAAACGCCCTGAAGAGTTTGCCGCACTCAAAGATTCAGTGATCAAAGCTGAAGCGGAATTGCTTGCGGCCAGGGAGTTCAACATCGCCGTTCAGATGAAATTGCTCCGCGAATACGAGAACATAGCGGGAGGACTCATCTCCTATCGCAACGCGTCCATACTCATAGATGAAACGAAGGAGAAAATCGACGAACTCACACTCGATCTCGGGCAGAAGAAAACTGAATCGACAATGGATTATCAGGATGATCTCGACGAGGCCCAGCAGCGTATCAGTAACGCGGAAGCTGAGAAACTCAAAGCTGAGCAATATCGCAAGCAAGCTGAAGCGGACAGTGTGCAACTGTTCAAAGAAGTGGCCACCCATCGGCAGGAACGTGATAATGCCGACAACGCATTAATGCAATTCAACCAGAATGTTAAAACGCTGGAAGCGCAATACGATTATGAGGAAGTTCAGCTGAAAAATATCAATGCCACCGTGAAATCTCTGAGCGATGAGCTGCGACAGGAGCGCAAAAAACTCAACGATCTGCAAACCGCTCTCGCGGCCGCACGCGAACAACAGACGCGCGCGGCAGCAAAAGAGGATCAGCAATTGATCGAATCGGCGAACTCAGCCGCGGCGACGACGCAATCGGCGCTCGCTGCGCAGAAAACAAAGGTGGAAGCGCTTGAGCAGCAACTCAACTCGGCTCGTGCCTCACAGGAATCAGCTACTCTAAGAGTGCGGAACGCAACCAAGGCCTTGCAGGATATTCATGCAGAGTATGTGGAGTTGCAGCGCAAACTCAAGAAAGCCGCAGATGAGCTGTTCCATGCGAACGAAGAGTATAACGACGCCCTCTCACAGCTGAACCATTGGAGGAAGATCACCGATAAGGCGGAGGAGATTGTCGACCGTATGAATGAAAAGAAAAAAGAGGCAATCGAAAAAATGCAGAGTTCGGTGAATGAGCAAAGCGGTGCGGAAGACGCTGAGGCGAGCATCGAAGCGCTTGAACAACAAATCAAGGAATTGGAGGCGAAAAAAGGGAAAACCGTCGAGAAAGGATCGAAGGCCGCCGCCGAAAAAGAGAGTATCGTTACAAAAGCTGAAGAGAGGTATGCCAATGCGAAGAAAGCGCTTGCGGACGCGAAGGAAAAACTTCGTGCGTTTCTCGTGGAGGAATTCAACGCGGTGAATATTTCCGCGTCTCTCGAACTGAAAGCGAACGACAAACCGGCTGATGGGTGGCGCACGGGTGACGGTTCCGCCTTGATATCTGCACCGATTGTATATCCCAATGATCGGACTCCCGTCCTTGCTTCAATCACACCTTCCGCCTCACTTCCGCAGGTCAAGAGTGATGCGATCTGCATTCCGAGCGTGGAATTCCTTTCCATCCCGGACCCGAACAACGTACCACCGCGGTTCCTGACGCCCGAACCCCGTACGATAGCGTTGCTGTACAAGAATGGCGAACCGCTCTGGCCGGAATGGCCGGTCATCACGGAATCTCTTCCTGTGTTGGCGAAGGATGTCGTTCAATTGGTGACCTCCGGGGGCGACGGCGACCAGTTTGTCCGTAAGTGTACACCGTTGAGTCCGAACTGTTCTCCCATTATTGATCCGCCAAAAGCCATTGTCGATATCATGACGTATGCCTGGACTAGCGACGATGGACGTTACATAAATGGCGCCGGCACCGATATGGTATTCTGGGAGCCAGGGGATGTAAAATCGCCGGATTGTATTAAACCGATGAAATTTGAAACGAAATATATTGCAAACGGTATCGCACCCGATCCTGTTCTGGAGGATCGCAACCAGCATGAAATAAAACCTGGTGTATTGATTGAGGTCCCCGATGCGCTCCTCGGCTCTCCGAAAGAAAAGGTCAAAGTGCGACCGAGAATAGTGAAGGGCGATCACTCCGGATTAGTCGGAGAGACGGTAGAGTTCGTTGCGGAACTGAAAGAAGGCGCCGCCGAGAAGTGGGGCTTCGATGGAAAACCCGAGGCCAACAAAGTAACCATTGATGGCGGCTATGCCGAAGCTGAATTCGATTTCGGGGAAGGCTTCGCCAAATACCAGATCACCGTGCGCTGGAAACGCGGCGATGAGACTTGCGAAGAGAAGAAGATCGAGGTAACATCACCATTGTATTTGAAATTCCTGAAAGCAGGCGCGGGGTCGCCGGCGGTGGCCTGGGACGCCGCGAAATCCGTCTGGGAGGGCGGTGGTTTCAAGGAACAGGCCGACGCTTTTCTGGCGGTCACGAAAGAGAGAGATGACGATGACATGGCTCCCGTGATTGAAGGTGTCGTCGGTCTGCATGACGAAGAAGGCAAGCGGATCGATGATATCGAGATCATGTTTTCCCGTAAAGGCGGAAAGGTTGATCCCGAGAAGGGACGAACCGCGCTGTTCGGGATTGCTCGAACACTTGCCGTAGGGGTCAAGGAGGACGAAACTGTGGTTTTCACGGCGAAGATCGAGAAGCAGTATGAGAAGGTTACCCGTCCACCTGAAGTCAGCAAAGAGGCCAGAACAGATAAACTCGAGAAATTCCGGATCGGCATTGGATCCGATTTATTCGTTGTGCGTTTGGATGAGCCGGTGGAGCGCGGAGCTCCAATCAATGGAACGGGTCGCCTGGAAATCGCCGTCGGTGGTGCTTTCGACAACATCACAGACCTCCTGAAGGATATTGAATTGACTATAGATAATGTGACGGTAGCCGATGCTGACGAGGAGGAGCCTACCGCCACGGATGGGATTGTGTCCTGGAAAACGGCAAACGGGCTCCAGGCGTCGCTGTTCGGCTTTGAGGTGACACTGAAGGAACTCGGGATTACCTGCGATTCAGGGGCTATCATCGCGGGGACCATCAAACCGCCTGCATTGCCTGTTTCACCGGACACTGACGAGGACGAAGTGAAGCCCACCGCCGTTTCGTTCAGTGCTGAAATGAACCTGAGCGGCGATTTCTATGGGAGCGTGTCCGAATTACCGAAGTGTTCATTCCGTGGATTCAGGCTGAAGGAAGGATCGTCGTTTATTCTCGATATGCATTCTAAAAAGAGTGCGACCGGCTTTGTGGACGATTTCCACGGTGTCGTGGTGCGTACAGCGGAGCTGGAACTCCCTAAAATATTCCGTCAACATGATGCTGAAAAACCTGCATCGATCGTTGCGGAAGATCTGGGTATTGGAAAATTTGGTAGCGCGGGAGGTTTCGGAATCCAGGGCACGATCTCGCTCGAAGGCAGTTTTTTCAAACTTGGATATGCCGGGTACGACTTCGAAGCGCAATCCGTAAAGCTGACCTTCAAGGATGGCAACGTGGACGGTGCCTTCGGTGGTCGGCTTGCGTTGCCGGTCCCCTTTGAAGGGACCCTCGCCCTCTCGATTGAAAAATCCGGCGACGAATGGGGCGCCAAAATCAGTACCACGGACCCTGTCTCTATTCCGCGTCTGCGTACGGTATTCACGCTGCTGCCTGGTACGGGTATATCGTATGATGTTGAGAAAAATATCGGCACGCTTGCAATCAATGCCATTGTCGCCACCGAAAAATTGGGCACCGTCACCATCTCCGGCTTCGAGGCCAAATCGAATGGTGAAATCGTCGCGAAGAAAATCAGTATCGGCAAGTCGATCAAGTTCATGAAGGGTTTCGACTTCATGTTGGATTCTCTGTCCTTCGCAAGTACGGCGGAGGAATATTCAATCGAACTCAACGGCGCTTTCGGTTTCCCGATTATTCAGACTCTTGAAGGATTCATTTCCATAAAACCCGGACCCGTCATCAACGCGGGTCTGAAAAAAGTGCAAGTCAGTTTCGAGAAACCACCGGTCGAGTTCACAGGTAAGCTTGAGTTCGGGAAAAGTGAATTCCGCGGCGAATTCGATATCGGAATACAAAATCTTGCTCAGAAAAGCCCCGGCAAGGGAATCTCGGGTATGCTGATTTTCGGAACACAACCGGTGAACGAACTTGAGAGCTATGCGTACTGGTATGCGGAAATGATATTGCGGACTTCCATCCTTCTCGGACAAACGGGACTTTCACTGCTCGAATTGGGTGGCGGACTCGGATATAATTTCGATCCGCCGATCGGTTCGCAGAATGGAACTCCAAGATTTTCTGAATCCTTCTCACTCAAAGCGATGATCGGCGTCGGCAACACGCCGGGAGGCGAGATATTTGCCGGACGGACGACCTTGGCGCTTACGAACCAGAAGTTCTCGGTGAACGGAAAGCTCTGGCTGCTGTCAAAGGAGGATGCGCTTTTCGGAGAAGGACAATTGAATCTCTATTGGAATCCCGCCAAGCTCGATGGTTTTGTGCAAATGTATATCGGATTGCCTACGGCGGCTGGTAATGTCTTCCGTTTCAAAGGAAAGGTCAACTACGAGTTCGCCTCACTGAACAGCTATTCCATCAAGAGCGAAGAAATATCAGGCGCCGTTTTTAATGCGCTGAAGGCGGAAGGGAAAATACAGGTAGACCCGAACGTCGTGTTGATGAACGGGAATATGTGGTACAATCTGAACAAGACGTACCCCTTTGGCATCGTCGATGTGAAGGTGCAGCTCGATGTCGCCGCTTCGGGCGGATTCGAGTATATGCACAAGAACTCAACGTTAACCGCCTCTGCCGATTTCAAAGGCGCCTGGGATGTGAACATCGATACTCCGGCGGGCGAGTACGATCTTATTTCCGGTTCCATCGCGCTTGCGGCTCAACTGGCGGCTAATAAGTATCAAGCTCAATTTACCGGTTCCGCATACGTTTCATGGGATATCCTATGGTATTCCGATTCCGCTTCGCTGGATTTTGGCTTTACGGTGCCGCTATGAACCATGACACACAATACATTCGGACCTCTAAAACGATACCGGATTCTCCATACTCCGCGGTAGTTGAACGATGGCTGTACGCGTCGTCGCGGAATGAATCGGATGCCGCACCGCATGTTCCCTTTACCCGGAATGCAACGCCGGTTACCACGTCGTACAAATGCGGCAAAAAGCAACATGGATTCATCCGGCTGCTGGGGCTTCATTTTTCATTGATAGTCTTGATGTGCACACAGCAGCTTGCCGGGCAACCTGCAACGGTGATAACGTTCACGCACGACAATGGAGTGTACATCCGGTGGAAGGTGGATCGCGCGACAATCCCGACGGGATACAACCTATATCGAAAATCGGAAATCGAGGATGAGTGGAATCTTGTGTCACCACAACCGATAAGGAGAATGAAATCGTTGAACGCACTCCGTTCCGTTCTCGGGTATCAAACGCCCATGTACCTGAAACTCTTCAGCTCTGACGATCCTCCACGCGATATTGAAGACGCCGCGTACTCGAAGGTCTTCAGCGACAAAAAAAGCAACGCGTTCCTGAATCTGCTCTCCTTCGCCAATACCGGAATCGCGATCGCACTGGGAGAGTTTTTTGTCGATAAAAATCCTGACCGCTCGAATCCAAACCGCTACCGAGTGACTGTGTTGACCGCACAGGGCGAAGCGGAAATAGGCGTTTCCGATCCTGTAGATGCACAGACTCACGGTGTCGTCCCGGACGTGACTGGAATTACAGCCCAGGTCGCGGATGCGCGCGTGACGCTGACGTGGGATCGCGATCCGGAGCATGTGAAACACGGCACCGTCGCGACATTTAATGTCTATCGTGCCTCGTCGTTGCTCGGCGACTACGAAAAAATCAACACCGCACCATTGCTGCCGATCGACTTCACGGCCACCGCCTCACCCCCGACGATGTCGACATCGCAGAATTTCACAGATCGTTTTCTGGAAAACGGTCTATCCTATTTTTATTACCTGAAAGCTGTGAATACATTTGGAGTTGAGGGACCACAAAGCGTGACCGTGGAGGCGATACCGATCGATACCACCGCGCCGCCTGCGCCATCCAATGTCCACGCGACTCTGATGGGCGCTTCGGTCATGCTTGAATGGGACCGTGATGTATCGCAGCGATCCGAATTTTACAACGTTCGCAAGTCGATGGTGAACCCGGAGGCGTTCGTTGACCTTGGCATCGTGAAGCATGGCGATACGGATCCCGTCTTCATTGATGGAAATGTGAAGGAGGGCGTGTTTCATTACTATGTCGTCTCTGCGCGAACCTCAGGGGGGAAAAAGAGTAAAGAAAGCGATATCGTGTCCGTCTTCATTCCGGACATGACGCCGCCTGCGAAACCCGGGGGACTCGTAGCGAAAGCCGAGAAGGGTGACATCGCCCTGCGCTGGAATCCCAACACCGAGATCGACCTGCGCGGCTACATGGTTGAACGTGCCGCAGATGAAAAATTCGTGGCTTCCCTGCGCTTGACGGGGAAACCCATAACAGGATCGATCTACTTTGATACGGTCTCGACCGATCTTCAATCGACCTTCGGATACATCGTGTACGCTGTCGATAACAGTGACAACCGCTCGCAGCCGTCGGAAATGGTCAAGGTGCGCACGTGGGACGAGCTCCCACCCGCAGTGCCCATCATCACCGCTCTCGATTTAAGCGACAGCGTCGCGGTCATCGATTGGACGCCAGTCATAGAGGAGGATTTCTCACATTATCACATCTACAGATCAGAAAACGACTCCTCGCACTTCAGGAAGATCGCGACAGTGAGGACGAATAGGTACCACGATACACTCAGCGCATTCGGGCGGAACTACTACGCTGTATCCTCCGTCGACTCGCTGGGTAACGAGAGTCATCGTTCGCGTGCAGTCTCCATTCTTCACGAGGGTCGCACCGCTCCAAAACCTCCTCGTAAGGGGACCGCGACACGAAGACAGGAAAGCATCGAGGTGACTTGGGAGGAGAGTGAATCCGCCTCGGTGTTCGCCTATCAGCTCGTGCGGAAACGAACGTCGGACGGAAGAGTGACCCAACTTGGGGAAGTGAAACCGCCGACACTGCGATGGTCCGACAAAGAGGCCGATCCGGAAAAGCAATACCTGTATCTCATTCGTGCCCGCGATGCCTGGTGGCGAATGAGTGAGGTTCTTGAAGTCCGATATAAGCCCGCCGGGAAGTAATGGACGCGGGATTTCAGGATGAATTGCATTTCCCTCCATGCATCCGTAAATTGCAATGCTCCTTATGGAGGGTTCGCATAATGGTATTGCAGCGGTCTTGAAAACCGCCGACCGCAAGGTCATGAGAGTTCGACTCCCTCACCCTCCGCCAGAAAAAAACGAAGCCGGATCGCTAGATCCGGCTTTTGTCGTGAAGAGCACTGTCATTCGAGGTCTGAGTCCGCTGGAAGCCACCTGGACAGTATGCTATCCGCCGTCCTGATCGGCACGTTTGGATCTCCGTCTCGCCAGCCAGTAAATAATGGCTGTTGTCATCAACGAGAGAGCAGCGGTAAGATATTTCCAGTTGCTCCAATCAGTCAGGTAGTCATCCCCCACCAATGGGCCGCGAATGTCCGCCTCATGGAGGAGAATGCCAAGAATGACGAACACTACCATGGAGACGACAAAAGAAACAATGGACAGGAATACTCTGCTTGGCGATTCCATCGCGTGGCCTCGTAGCGTTACTGGAAGATGAGATTTTCTATTCTATTGTACGCAAACTCAGAAGAGAGGTCAATAGAGGCATCCTCCTAAAACGGGGGGCGCGACCATGATGCCGTGACGCCATCCTCAGCCTTTCTCGTTTCCCACGGGTGTGCGACAAAAATGTTTAAGAGGGCAGGCGGGAGGCGGGAAGGAGAGTT
>CAYJMN010000043.1:0-43243 GCA_964371045.1 uncultured Chromatiales bacterium
TGATGAAGGCGAAAATGAGGATTCCGCCCATTTTGCATGATGTCATTAACAGGGCTGCGACAGTGCGAGTATAGCTTAAAATGCCGATGTTTGCAGAGCAGCGTCTCGAAGCATGATTCGTTCCGTAACACATGAGGAGAGTAGGTACCTCCCTGATGTCATAAGCAGGGCCGCCACGGTCTGATTGTTTGTCCTGGCATGGCGGCTCCGCTACTGCGGAGAAGGATGATTGGCTCCGCGACGCACTCAATGACTCGAGATTGCTGCACGATACGGGTGAGCGCTTGGCACCTATGTCATAAGCAGCGCAACGACCGCGGCACAACGTGAGTATGAGGCACTTGCTTTCACGGTCGTGGAGTCAAAGGGCCTTCATTCGGTTTGCTACGGAGCTTGCAAGTACAGGATACTGGATGTCCTGATCAGGGCAGTTTCGGTGTAAGCTTCCGCCGTTCCGAGCGCGGGAGGCAGCTCCGCTATCACGGCGAGTCTGCGACGTGAGTGTGAATACGTGCACGGATTACACGGATGAACACGGATATGCACGGAGAAGAAATTTTCTGTCTCCAGATCCTGAAGTCTATTGTATCGGGGTTTCAAAAACTCTTATCCGCTTTAATCCGTCTCACCTGTCCGCCGAAGTCTGACAGCGCAGCCGTACGAGTGTCTGAGGATCAGGGCGAAGGCGGATCCGCAAAAATCCCACGGAGTGACAAGCGTGCACGTATTTGTCCGTGGAGGTTCGCTGATTCTTCCTGCGTATGATATCATGAAGTCGTTACTCGCTAAACCCGTAGAAGCCGGGACGCTGCTCCTTCCCCGCAGTAGTGGGGTGCCCGTGAACGTTCGTGCATGTTCCACACATTTTGCTGCGGGCACTCCGCTGGATGACGGGATTTGTTTGCGTTCATGAAAGACCACACGTCATCCACGAAATGGACCGGCGTCAGCCTCAGGCTGACTGGCGGTCGCGTGCAGGACAATCGTCACATTCGCGGCCTGATTGTGAAACCACGCCATTTTCGGTATCTTGGTGGATTAGTCACGGGCAAAACCCGAAAACATTGATCCACCCATGATCACGAAATACGGTCTCGACGTCGCAATTCCTCTCATCGTCCTCGGCCTCGCGCTAATCGGTGGTGCGTACTTCATTTCCTTGCTTCCGTTGCGAATCGTGATGCTCGTCGTGGGTGTGGCGACCTTGGCCTTTACATTGAATTTTTTCCGCGACCCCGACCGCGAAACACCGAGTGTCGACGGTGGAGTCATTTCGCCCGCGGACGGCAAGGTGGTGAGCATCGGGTTGGTGGACGCTCCGGACTATCTGGAAGGGAAGGCCATGCAAGTGTGCATCTTCATGTCCCCGATGAACGTCCACGTCAATCGCTTCCCGGTTTCCGGTGTTGTTGAATATGTGCGGCATATCGAAGGACGCTTCGTCATGGCATGGGAAGACAAGGCGAGCGATCTCAATGAGCGCACGCTTATCGGCATCAATACAGGCGCCTATCGTCTGCTGTTCAAGCAAATCGCCGGCTTCGTGGCGCGGCGTATTGTCTGTCCCCTCAACGTCGGAGACAGCGCGGTCGCCGGCGAACGCTTCGGCATGATAAAATTCGGCAGCCGCGTCGATGTGCTTTTTCCGGAGGACGCGGAAGTCCGCGTGAAAAAGAATCAGCACGTCGTTGCAGGTGAAACGGTCATCGCGTTGGTAAAACGCTGACAAGGTGAGGAAGCCCGAGTGAGAATCCGTCTCAGCAGGTCCATCGTACCAAACCTCTTTACGGTGCTGAACATCTTCTTCGGCTTCCTGTGCATGATTTACGCCTTGCAGGGAAAATTCGTACTCGCGGCCTGGTACATCATACTCTCGGCGATCTGCGATACGCTGGACGGTTTCATGGCGCGATTGACGAATTCCGCCAGCGAATTCGGTGTCGAACTCGATTCGCTCGCCGATGTGGTCAGTTTCGGAGTGGCCCCTTCTTTCATGCTCTACGCCCTCGTGCTCAATGAATACGGGACGTTCGGAGCCCTTGTCGCTTCCGTACCCCTCATCATGGGTGCGCTGCGTTTGGCCAGATTCAATGTGCAGCTTGTCGGATTTTCCAAGGAATATTTTACGGGCATGCCGATTCCGATGTCCGCGCTGCTGATGATTTCCTATGTCCTCTTTTTTCACCCTGAGGATATTCTGGCGAGCGAACTCCTGCGCTACGGCCTGATCGGACTGACGGTGGTTTGCGGGTTGCTGATGGTCAGTACCATCCGATACCCCGTGATCCCGAAATTATCGCTCGGTGCTTTCCGTGAGCGTCCATTCGCGATGACGATGTTTTCGCTGGCCGCGATCGCCGTGATTGCATCACTAGGTAAATGGCTCTTTCCCGTGCTGATGCTCATCATGATCAGCGGACCTTTTTTCGCGACCGGCAGGCTTATTCGCCGCGGACGTTGGCGGCGGTTCAGTCTCGTCAGAGATGCTGAAGGAAAAAAACGCATAACCGTTGATTCGAATTGATACAGGACAGTCATGTACAAAGCAATAGTCACCGTCAAGCTTCGTCCCTCGATTCTCGATCCTGAAGGCAAAGCTCTCGAGCAGGCGCTTCGTTCCCTGGGTTACGACACGGTTTCCGGTGTCCGCGTTGGCAAGGAGATCGAGCTGAACATTGACACAATCGACCGCGGCGTTGCGGAAGCGCAGGTGGACGAGGCCTGCCGCAAACTTCTCGCCAACACGGTCATGGAAGATTTTTCCTATACATTGCATGAAATGTGAGGATGCATCCATGTCGACCGTAACGTTTGGAGTGGTTGTTTTTCCCGGTTCGAATTGCGATCACGACGCCTATCACGCCGTCAAGCACGTGCTCGGGAGTCAGGCGGAGTTCCTCTGGCACAAGGAAAGTGATCTCAAGGGCGCCGACGTCATCGTGCTCCCCGGAGGATTTTCTTATGGCGATTACCTCCGTTGCGGCGCCATCGCGCGGTTTTCTCCGATCATGAAGGAAGTCGTCCGGCATGCTCAACGCGGCGGCTACGTTATCGGCATCTGCAACGGTTTCCAGATATTGACAGAATCGGGGCTCCTTCCCGGCGCGTTGCTGAGGAATGAGTCACTGAAATTCGTGTGCAGGGACGTGTATCTCAGGGTGGAAAACAACCGGAGCGCTTTCACCACCGAATACGCCGAAGGTCAGGTCATGCGGATTCCCGTTGCTCATGGCGAAGGAAATTTCTATACTGATAAGCTGACGCTGCGCGAACTCGAGGACAACGGCCAGATCGCGTTTCGCTACGTCAATGAAAGCGGTTCGGTCACTCCCGAATCAAACCCCAACGGATCGCTCGCGAACATCGCGGGCATAATCAACAAGCAAGGCAATGTGCTCGGTATGATGCCGCATCCGGAACGAGGCATGGAGCGCATCCTCGGCTCGCGGGACGGCACAGGGGTGTTTTCATCACTGGTTTCGACAATCGCGGGCGCAGTCCCGGTTCTTCCATAGGAGGTCACCATGTTCGGTAATATCGGCGGATGGGAAATTCTCATCATCATCCTTCTCATTCTCATCTTTTTCGGCGCGAAAAAAATTCCTGAACTCGCTCAAGGACTCGGAAAGGGCATCAAGGAATTCCGTAAAGCCGCGAAGGATATTCAGGAAGACATCAGCCTCGACGAAAAGAAAATCGAGGACAAGAAGTAACCGCTTCGGCTTCGGACCCACGACGCAATTGTTTGCGTGGTGTTAGTTAAGTTCGTCATCCTGAGGGCCGCCACGCTGTGATCGTTCGTAATTGCATTGAGCGTCACATGGCGGCGTCTCGAAGGATGATTGGCTCCGTAACGCACGAGGAGGCTAGGTCCGTACCCTATGTCAATAGCAGAAGCCGTCGTGCATAGATCGTTCGAGGATTGTGAGATCAGAGCAGAATCCGTTTAAAGAGAGCGAGGAGAGCGAAGAGAGCGGTGAGATATTTTTTTTAAGCGTAGCTCGAAAGGTTGTGCGGGGGTTGTGAGATCGTAGCAGAATCCGTTCCATGTAGAGACGTTGCATGCAACGTCTCTACATGGAACGGATTCGGAATGAAAGGCCATGGTGACGCACCGCATGAATTCGCTTCGTACGCGATATTACGCCATGCCTTCAGTTCAAGAACTTTTATAAGCTCTCCCCGTTTTCATCGCTCTCTTTTAATCATTGGCTTCTGCTCATGACGCCATTTGTTCGGCAGAACCACAATCGAAAAATGTCTGCTAATTGTGGAGTAATATCTCCGCTACCACCGGGAAGGTCGCCAATTCGTCGTGGCGAGATGATTAGTTCAGTGACGTACGGGGGTCCCTCAGCACCATGGCATACGTAGGAAGGTATCAGCGAACCGCCAAGGGAGAGTGCATGCACGGATTATTTCGGATGAGAGCTGAAACTGGTCGTTGGAGGCTTGAGAAGGCTGTGAATGTCTCTTTCCTCGCAGTGAATGGGAATTAAGGCGATCAGTGAAAAAAAAAAGGTCAACAAAATGGGTAAATCTTTTTACCTAATCGAATGGGAGCTAAAATATAAATTGCTCGCGGAGACTGATTTTAGCCTGCGATAATTTTGATCCTATGTGTACTATTACTTGATCCATCAGCATAACGAAAAGAATGGTGATTATTTGAGTGGAGAGATATTGACTTTCTCGAAAACAACACTTAGGTTGCTCAGAAAGCGATCCGTTATTCCGTATTGAAGACAGGAGAGCCAATGCAAAGACCAGAGATGAAGCGAAACACAAGCTGAGATACAAGGTGCTCTGGCGTGACTGTAGAACTGTATGAATCCGTCGAGCTACGAGCATCGTTAAGCACCGAGAACATGGTAACTGCGGGCCCTTGGTTTTGAAACTCGATTCCTGAACATGATATAATGACCTTGAGAATTGCAAAACCAACAGCCAGGAGCGCGTAGTTTAGAACAGACGAATTTCCCTGTATTGTTTATGTTCACCTCCAAGCCGAGCAGCTCTGAGAGAGGTGGGGTGGCTACTGAAAGAGAGGATAAACGAGAAGAGAAGTTACAAATGGATCATGCTTCCAGGTCGGCTCTCGCACTAATATTTTTTCTACTGAGCGTAACTGCGTCGGGTCAAAGCGACACGAGCGACAGAAGAATCATCGAAGGGCTGGCCGGGATTGATGTCATGGCAAAAGGTGCGCGTTTAGGTGTACGTATCTCGCCCATACAAGATCTGTCGTTAGAATTATCATTTGGGCGCGACCTGATAATGGACTTGTTCGACGATCCGGATTATCGGGTGAATATCGGTCTTGGTTGGCCTATAGGTTGCAATGGAAAATTACTGATGAACGCGGATTTTTCTCATTCCATCTATATTAATTACAATACCGAGAAGATTACATCCAAGACAAACTACTATACGATAACAATAGGATCAAATACCAGCGATGATACAATGATGCTGTTTTATTATCGTGCAGGAGTAACTCTTATGCTTGAAGAAGATCATGTTGGCTTTATTTCAGATTTTTATCCTACAATCGATGTAGGTATTTTACTCAAGATACTGTAAGTATGCCATAGGAAGCTATATGTTGTCGATTTATGCCATGACAGAAGCCGTAATAGAAATTGAACGATTAAAGCACATCGTTTTAAAGCGGTTGATTCTGTTGGTGATTGCTGTATTGGTTACTGGAGGATGCGGGGATCCGGAAGGACCAGCGGACACAGTGGTTATTCCGGATGTACCGTTTACTCCGTATTCTTTTGAAGAGACCAAACTAGTGCCCGGGGCGATAGTAAATGACTGCTGCATAGATTCAACAGGGCGACTTTGGATCGCCGGCGAATTCAAATCGGGATCTGGCATTAAGACCCGATGTTCTTATGCCATTTACAGTAATGGACGCGTTGAATACCATCCAATTTACGAGGTATGGGAAAGCGGAGATACAATATGGCGAGCGGGTCGAAGCATTGATTGCAGCCTGTCGACAAACCGGATATTGATTTTCGCATCAAATACTAGGGTGTATATATTGCCCGGAGTAACGCGCATATTAACCAATGACCCATTTATTTGGTGGAGTAGCAAGATTTTCGCAATGAGCAATGGAAATTTAGTATTTGTTGGATGGAAGAATGGCGTGTACCGCGCAGTTGGCGATGACGTGAACGTACTTCCATTGACGTCAACGGGAGATTCGTATATTGATTATTCGCAAAAGAACGAGAAACGGGATATTGTATCTTTTATATTGCACGAAACGCACGTAGATTCAAAATTGATGCAATACGATAACACCAAGGGAAAAGTGGAAGAAATTGTAACAGCTAGCTCACTAATAAAAGAGGGAAAATTGGTTCCCGGTTCAGTTTTCTCGGCAGCGTGCTATGAAAATGACAATAGTATGATTGTTGCTATATCTACATCTCCGTCCGATCACCGCATTTATAGAGTGAAGGGGATCGGATCAAGCAGACGAAGCCTGGAACTATTATTAAAATCATCACATTATGTCAGATACCTTGTGGTAGATGAATATGGAAGGCTTCTGTTCTGTGGGGATAAAGGAATGATCGGCACATATCACGGAGGAAAGTATGCGTTGTCGCAAAATATTATTGAACAAAGGTATAAGACAATTCGAAAGATCGTACTGAGGAACGGTAAGTGCTACGCCATCGAAGAAACCGGTGATGGTGGATTTGTGCTCGAAGGATCAATCAAGTAATAATATTCACACAGTATATGGATTGTGCAGTTCTGGTATTGCAGCATGGGTCATGCCTGTTCAAAGTGGAGATGCCCGGATAGACGAAATGTATCAAACAGGAAAACATCGTCCAGAATTGGCTTGAATTGGACTCATCTCGCCGCGTCGAGATGACGAGCTTTCGAAACTATTTCCAAAGATACGCACCTCTGTCAGTAGCAGGACCGCCGAGAAAAGAATTCCGGCAAATATGGTATCTTGTTACTCGTCACCTCGCTGCGGCGAGTCTGCGACCTTCAAGACGCCGCTGACCTACGCTCTCGGAATGGTGGACACTTACACCGCAGCGGCCCTGCTAATGACATCGAGAAGGAACCTCGTCTCCTCGTAGGCTACGAAACGAATCATGCTTCGAGACGCCACCGAACAACGTCAGAGCATCACCTTGAGATTTTGCCGCGGTGGCTCCTCAGCATGACGAGCTTGGGTGGCACGGATCCCTGCACCGATGTCACCCATGAAATGGTCCGGTGCGCAGCGCTGGTTGGCTCACTCAGGGTGACGGTGTTCATTTACGAACCCCAAATAAAACCTATCCTTCCTGAAATCTTCACCGGACAATCAGATCCATATTCAAACAGCAACTTGTATCTGCGAACATCGGCTGCACTTGTGAATAACAAAAGCCTCCTTCCCACAACCACAAGGACGTTCCGTGTCTGAGATCGTCGCAAGGATGCTGCCGGAACCGACGGTGCGGATCTTCTCGGATTTCGACGGCACGATCTCACCGAGAGATATTGGTGAGGAACTCTTCCGCTTTCTTTGCGGCGACAGGGAATTTGAAGAGACGATCGAGCGTTGGAGAAGCGGAGCATTGTCCGGCGTCGAGATGTACAGGCGGCTCGCGCGGACGGCGTCGCCATTCACCGACGGGCAGCTTCAGGAATTTTTGCAGCCTTTCCGGGTCGATGCGACGTTTCCGGGATTTGTGAAGTGGTGTGATGAGAAGGGCTATCCCCTGACGATTCTCAGCGACGGTTTCGATGCGTACATCGGGCGTGTGCTTGAAAAGGATGGGCTTTCAGTACCCCTGCGCTGCAATCGGATGACGTTCGAGGGTACGAAGCTGCTGCTGGAATTTCCCTTTGCCGACGAACGTTGTCCGCGACTCGGCAACTGCAAGGCGAATCATGTTGCGCTCATGTCGCGGGACGAAGATCTGATTGTGTACATTGGAGATGGAAGATCCGATTTTGAAGCTGCCGCGCTCGCGGATCTTGTGTTTGCCCGGGGCAGTCTCGAAACGCATTGTCAGGAGGAAAACATCACCTTCCGGCGCTTTTATGATTTCAACGATGTGCGTATCGTACTGTCCACGCTCTTGGGCCAGGGTACGCTTCGTCGGCGCAAGCGGGCGGAGGTTCTCCGGAAACAGTTGTGGATGAGCGGGTGATTCGATTATGTTGAGCACTGGAGTTATTTTTTCATGAACGAACCGTTGGCTGCGCGTGTGCGCGAACCTGAACTATCGACACCGAGCATCCTGAAGCATTCGGGATTGTTCCTTGCGACGCTGGCGACGACCACCGTATCGGGCATGCTGTGGCAAAACAAAACGGATCTTTCGGATATAGGCGCAGGATTTGTCTACGCCCTCTCTGCGTTGTTCATTCTCAGCTGCCACGAGTTCGGTCACTATTTCGCGGCGCGGCGTCATGGCGTACGGGTTACGTTGCCGTTTTACATCCCGCTGCCTCCCGTTCCCGGCATGATCAATTTCGGAACTCTGGGCGCGGTGATTCGAACGCGCGAGCCGATTCCAGGGAGGAGGGCGCTGTTCGACATCGGCATCGCCGGACCCATCGCTGGTTTTATCGCGGCGATTATCGTGCTCGCGGCGGGATTCATGACGCTGCCAGGAACAGACTTTTTGGTCGCCATCCATCCGGATTATGATTTCTCGATCGGTGCGGCCACATCGGCGGAACAAGGATTCAGTCTTCGTTTTGGATCGACGTTGCTGTACGAGGCGATGCAGTTCCTGTTTGCGCGGACCGGGGCATACGTGCCGCCCATGTCGGAAATGTATCATTATCCGTTGCTGATTACCGGATGGTTCGGTCTGCTCGTCACCGCGCTGAATCTGCTTCCGGCTGGACAACTCGACGGCGGACACATCACGTACGCGATGTTCGGTGACCGGCAGCGCATCATAGGACGTATCACCTTCGGCTTGTTGCTCGTTTTCGGCGGAATGGGTGTCCTTCCGGCGCTGCTCGATCTCGCCGGATTACAGTCGCAGGCGATGATGCTGATCGGTGCGGTGGATGCGTACGAATCGTGGTTCTGGCCAGGCTGGCTGTTCTGGGCTGTGCTGGTGTTCGTGTTTATTAAAATCAAACATCCACCGATACCCCTGGACGAGGACTTGACGCCCCGCCGCCGCATGCTCGGCTGGTCGTCTTATGCCATGCTTGCGCTCTGCGTATCCCCGGCGCCGATTTTCTTCGGATAAGGGGGAAAATGCGTCCGTACCGATTCCGGTGATTGCATTTCGCGGCGACCTGACTTATGTTAAAAAGGCCTCCAATGATTTCCGATTACGTGCCGGGGCATCGTCCAACGACATGCTCCGGTTTCATCATGGCGGAGTTCCATCACATTCAATCGAATATGAAACATCATCATTTTTTCGCACTCCTGTTTGCAGCGCTGCTGTTGTTTCCTGCCTGCGGCGGCGACGACACCACAGTCGATCCCGCTTTGACCGCCACCACCATCCTCCTGAAAAATTTTGAGTTATCGGCTTTCGTTGTCGACACGGATACTGTCGATGTCGTCCCCGGTACCGACAAATCGCCGAATGATCCCGTGACCATTCCACTGGACGTCCGCGTCGAAGTGCAGAGTACCAGGGGAGTTGCATCCGTTGCGTGCACGGTGACGCTTGACGGAAAATCGCAGGTCATCGCCGAGAGCCCGCTGACCGATGCGGGTGGGGGTGCCTGGACGACACGCATCACTCTGGCGCTGCACCGCGGGGATGTCGGCGATTACAAGATTGAGATTACAGGCCGTGACGACGCCGGTATGACGAGCAACATCGCACTGGGGAAGCTGCGAGTTTATTACGGTTTGCTGCCGCCGGTACTTCTTGAAGTGATCGCGCCCGATACGCTTAACCTGCGTGCCGTGCCCTTCACCGATGTAATTTCAGTCCGCGTTTCAGATCCATCCGGTCTGGGCGACATCAAGCAGGTGTTTTTTAATTCTTACCTCCCGAATGGTGACGCTTCGCAGGGCAATCCCTTCCTCATGCTGGATGACGGCAACACGGGAACAGGCGACGCGGTGGCAGGGGACGGCATCTATTCGCTGCGAATCACCATCCCTCCCACGGCCATGAAAGGCGTACAGCGCTTCGAATTCCATGCGCTCGACTACAGCAATCTCTCCAGTAATGTTCTCATTCACACAATCGTGATACAGTGATGCTCAGGGTAACCTTCTCAGCTGGATCGCTCCTCTTCGGTGTCATCCTGCTTTCTTCCGTCCTTCTGGCACAACAGACTCCGAACTCCTTTTCACTCGCCAAACCCGCTGCGACCTCGGACGACCGTCCGTTGAGCAACAGCGCGGTCGATTTCCTCGTCAAAGGCGGCACGCTCTGGGTCGCCGGCGGCAAAGGACTCGATTTCACCACGGATGGAGGCGCAACCTGGACGCACCTCGGTGATAGCGCTCCGTTCGAACGTGAGGACATCGCAGCGATTGCCTCACACGGTGCCGTGATATGGGCTTCGCTCGCCGGTTCGGAAGACACCGATCAGGGCGCCCTGGCCAAGGGACTCGGACTCGCGGTCTCGGCGGACGACGGTGGGACCTGGACGCGTATCCCGCAGCCCATGGAGTCCAGCGAGATGTCCACCTACACCGTGAAATACGGCGTCAGCGACATCAAGACGCTGGCCGTTACGACCGCGATCAACAACATCACGTATGACATTGCGGTGACGAGCAAGGCTGTCTGGATCGCGAGTTTCGCCGGTGGGCTTCGTAAATCCACGGACGGTGGAACGACTTTCGTGCCCGTGGTGCTTCCGCCGGATTTTCTTGACGAAATCGCGCCGGATGATACGCTCACCTTCGAACTGTCGCCCGTGAATCGTCCCGATCTGGGATTGCGGGAAAGTCTGAATCATCGCGTCTTTTCAGTACATGCGATGGGGGACGACACGTTATGGGTCGGAACTGCGGGAGGGGTGAATCTTTCGGTTGACGGCGGCGAGTCGTGGAAAAAATTCTCCTTCAACAATGAGACCGAACCGATCTCCGGCAATTTCGTGGTCGCGCTCGATCACAATTTCGTAAGCGGACAGCTTTACCTCTGGGCTTCGACAGTGAACGCGCTTAATCCGACAGAGTACCGGGCGATCAGCTTCACGACGAATATGGGCGATACGTGGCAGACGGCCTTACGGGGCGAGTTCACGAATAATTTCGGCTTCAACGGCGAAATCGTGTATGCCGCCACGAATTCGGGTATCTACCGATCGGATGACGGAGGCAAGACGTGGCTCGGATTTTCGCGCTTCGTTGATGCGGACTCGCGGCAAATCGCTTCATCGCCCAATTGCTACGCGGCTGTAACCCAAGGCGCCGATGTGTGGGTGGCGAACGCCGATGGTTTGATGAAAACACGCGACGACGCACAGGAGTTTTTCGGTACGAAGTGGACCATCCTGCGAGCGGCCTCGGCGGCCGCAACGTCCGCTGTCGCTTACGCCTATCCCAATCCGTTTTCACCCGACGATGAAGTGTGCCGCATCAGGTACAGAACTTCAAGCAGGGGCGGTGTCGCGATCAAGGTATTCGATTTCGCGATGTTTCCGGTCCGCACAATTCTCAACCTTGCGGTACGCACACCGGATGCCGAACACGACGAAGTGTGGGACGGCAAGAACGATGCTGGCGGCCGCGTGGCGAACGGTGTGTATTACATTCAAGTAACGCTCGACGATCTCGATCCCGTGTGGACGAAGATCGTCGTGCTGCAGTAAGGGAGGCCGGGCATGAAAACTCGAATTGCAGTGATGGTGGTAGTATTCGCGGCGCTGGCGGTCGGCAACGCGGTAGCGCAGGAAGGCGCGGCCGGCGCATTTACGCGGATGGGTTTCGGTGCTCGCGGTCAGGGCATGGGCAACGCTCTCTCCACCGTGATTGATGGTACGATTTCCACGTACTACAATCCCGCGTTGAGCGCGTATCAGGAGGGACACGTCCTGTATGGCAGTTACGCCTTCCTCGCGCTGGACAGAAAATTCAACCAGATCAGTTACACCCAGACGATCCGGATCCATGACAAGGCAGCGCAGGTCTATGCCGATGAACCCGGAGTACAGTCCATCTCCGGCATTTCCATCGGGTGGATCAACGCGGGCGATGCGACCATACAGGGATACGACAGCGACGGCAGACCTACGGATATGCTGAGCGTATTCGAGAACCAGTTTTACGTGAATTTCGGGACGCGATTCTCGGACAAGCTCGCCGTTGGCTTCAACGCCAAATTTTATCATTCCGGACTGTATGAAGGCGTGACCTCCTCGGGCTTCGGTGTCGATATCGGTGTACTCTATCAGATTTCCTCGCAACTGCGTTTCGCGCTCGTAGCGCAGGAACTCCTCTCCAAATACAAGTGGGACACCAGTGATCTGTACGGTCCTCAGCTCGGCAATTCGACAGAAGATCTGTTCGCACGCATTTTCCGCGCAGGGGTAGGATACTCTCTGCCGGACAAGTTCGGTGTCGTGTCTGCCGAAATGGAGATGATCGGAGGAGATTCGTATCTTGGCAGGGTAGGCGTTGAAATTCCCGTTGTCGAGCAGATCGTGCTGCGAGGCGGAGTCGAGCGTCTTGATTTTTCCGACCTCGGCATTGAAGCCCGTCCAACGTTCGGCTTTTCCGTATCCCAGACCCTGGCGCAGCTTCATCCCGTCATCCATTATGCATTCATCCTCGAACCGGTCGCACCCTCGCCAACGCACGTGTTGTCCTTTGCTGTTTCTTTCTGATCCGGAGATCCGATGTTCCTGCGAATCCCGACCTTATCGCTGCTGTTGTTCACGATCGCGCTTCCGGCTTCCCTGTATGGACAAGCAGGTGGGTCGGGACTTTCATTTCTGAAAATCGGCGCGGATGCGCGAGCGGTGAGCATGGGAGACGCCGGCGTCGTCATCGGCGACAACGGCGGAGCGATATACTACAATCCAGCATTGATTTCGAATGACGAGCATGGGTCGGTCACCATTTCCCATAACGAATGGGTGCAGGATATAACGACCGAATATCTCGGGATCGTCGTTCCGATGTCGTCATGGTCGCTTGGCATCCACATGGGATTGACGAGCGTCGCCGGAATCGAAATCCGCGAGCGTCCGGGCGATCCGGTGGGGACGTTCGATTCGAGGAATTTCGCCGGTGGAATCACCGCCGCCTTCGGTCTTGCGGACGGTCTCGACGTCGGTATCACCGCGAAATACGTGATGGAAAAAATTTACACCGACGCGGCGGACGGTTACGCTTTCGATATCGGTGCGGAACTCGATCCATTCCGCGGAGGTGATCTGCACGGCCTGCGCTTTGGAGTCGCGCTCGCGAATCTCGGCAGCATGTCCACACTCCGCTACACCTCAACAAAGCTTCCGGCGCTGCTGCGCATCGGCGCCTCGTACGATATCCCGGTTTCCGCGCTCAAGAGCACACTGATCGTTACAGGCGGCGCGATGTCGGTATTCAGCGACGAAGTCACCCATGCGACGCTGGGCGCCGAGTTCAATTACGTGAACTCCATCTATTTCCGCATCGGCTACCAGAGCGGCTACGACATGAAAAATATATCCTTCGGCGCGGGAGTCGGCTACTCGACGTTGCGCTTCGATTACGCGTTGACGCCGTTTACAGAAAGTTTCGGCACCGCCCAGACAGTGGCGCTTTCCATACAACTCTGACCGATTCCTATGGCGCCGCGGAAGCATATCTGCTTTACCTTCGCGGGCGACGTCAGCCGCGATTCGCGTCTCAGGCGCTTCACCTCCACGCTGTCGGAGCTGTATCGCGTATCCGTCGTGGCGCTTTGCGATACACTTTCCACCGCCCCGCCCGGTGTGGAGCTGCACACCTTGACGCGCTCGCACCTTTCCCTTCGACGTTCACTTCCACAATTCTGGAAAACAGGCACCCGCCTCGCGGCGGAACTGCGAGCCGACCTGTACATAGCAGCGGACCTCTACACTCTGCCTGTAGCCGCCCGAGCGGCCAGGCGAAACGAGGTAAGGCTTGCCTACGACTCGCGCGAACTCTATTCATCCATCGCGGCATTGCAGGGGAGAGCATTGACGCAGCGTTTCTGGACAGTCCTTGAGCGCGTGTACGCCAGGCGCGCCAGGCTGGTGTTCACGGTCAATGAATCAATAGCGGAAATTCTGCGGCAGCGAGGATATGAGAACGTTGTGATGATCCGGAATCTGCCCGACTGGCGCATCACGGAGCGTTCGACGCGGTTGCGCGACGAACTCGGCATTTCATCGGATACCTGCATCCTGTTATCCCAGGGCGGTTTGCAGCGCGGGAGGGGCGTCATCATGGCGCTGCGAGCGCTCGCCGATGTGGAGAACTGCGTGCTGGTATTTCTTGGAAGCGGTCCGCTGGTGGACGAAATGCTCGCAGAAGCCGCGAAACTTTCGATCGCGGACAGGGTATTCGTACTGCCTGCGGTTCCGGTCTCCGAATTGCCGGAGTGGACCGCTTCGGCGGATATCGGACTCTGTCTCATTGAACCGCTGGGGGAGAGTTACCGGCTGAGCCTGCCCAACAAACTCTTCGAGTATCTCGCCGCTGGTTTGCCGGTTGTCGGCTGCGACTTGCCTGAAATCGGTGCTGTCCTTCGTTCGACACAAGCAGGAATCGCTGTCGATCCATCGGGTTCCGCCGCCACGATAGAAGCTCTGCGGCGACTCGTCTCCGATCCCGCTCTTCGAACCCAATGCCGCGACAACGCCCTCGCCGCATCAGTGGACCTTGTTTGGGAAAAGGAAAAACATCTCCTGGTATCCGCTGTCGAATGTGGGTTGAAACCCTTGCCCTGAGAATAAATGCAGGAGCTTGGCGCTCTCGCCGATACATACGTGCGCGCTATCGCTCCGCAGGTGTTTCGCTGGGATTCAAGCTTGGCCCCGATGAATTCGCGGACCGGAGCTTATGGAATACAGCCTGTCTCTCTCCGGATGTCATCTGCTTGTGCTAGTCCTGATTCCGGGTACCGCCGAGAATCCGCCGTACTTTCTCCAGCGCGTCGTTATCCAAACCGGCGAGGGAGGCCGCGGCTTCACTCAATACGCGATAGGAGTCTGTAAGAGTTGGATGTTTTGTGGCGAGTTGTGAGATGTGTTCACGCAGCGCTTCGAACTGCCCGCGCGCGGCGGGACCGGTGAGCGTGTCTTGAGGGGTATGGTCGGCGAGTCGATCGATCACCGTCCGCATCATCGGGAGTATCCAGGGCAGTGTGTTCGTTGGATCGCCGACCACGGCGGCACGCAGCAGTTCGTCTGCCTGCGCCGCGAGGACAGTGGGGAAGTTGCCGGCGAACACGCATGCCGCATGGTAGAGTGGCTTGTGCTCCGTGGCGATGCGCAGCGGATGCCAGCCGAAACGCTCAGCCAGTTCGAAAGCTCTTTCATAGAATCTATCCGAACCTTCGATTCCGCAGCCAATACCGTTTACGGATGTTGCTCCTCCAGTATCCGAAAATGACTGAATCGGATGAATTGAGCCGGTGATAACTCCCGCAGCTTCCAGAGCATCCAACTCCGATGCGTCGCGACTCCCTGAGGTGTGGAACGCAAGACACCCCACCGGCAGAACGCGGCGTTTCGCCAGCTCACGAGAAACGGAGGCGATTTCCTCGTCCGGTACCGCGATTATGCACAGATCGACCGGGGTGCGATCAAGTCCGTCGAACCCGGTGCTGAACTCCATCTGCGCCCCGGCATTCGATGCTCTCAACTGCGAAGGCGTGCGATCCACTCCCCATGTGAAAGAAAAGCCGTACTCGACAGCATGTCGCATCAAGGCCAGGCCAACGCGTCCCGCACCGACGAGTCCAAAACGCCGTTCGTTCATTCCCGTCCGCCTGGTATTGCCGCGCTGATGGCAGCGGAAAGATAACCGACCACGCTGGCATGCTCACCGGAAACATCGCCCGAGGTGCATTGCCTGAGGATCGTCACCTTGTCCGCTCCCATGTTCATGCACGCGGCGAGCACCACGGCGATCGGACCGCCCCCGCACGCCTCGCAGCGTTTCGTCGCGATATCGTCAAGAAGTTTCATTGGCAGACCGTCGAGGATGTCGGACGCCGCGACGGAGTCGAGCTGCTTCGCAGTACTTTGATCGTGAAAATGGGAGAGATCGCTGGATGCGATGAGGACGACGTTCCCGGGAGTGATCGCGCTTGTCAAGGCCTCGACGAGAATTGAGCAAAGATCGCTCCGCTGATCACCCATGACGATGGGGAGTATTTTCGCATCGGGATTGACGCGCTGAATGAAGGGCAAATGTACCTCGACTGCGTGCTCTTTCCTGTGCCCCAGACTTGATTCGTGTATCACTCCGCGGCTGGCGAGCAGCTTCTCACGCAGCTCGACGTCGACGTTGATCAGTCCGAGCGGCGTTCGATAGGCATCGCCTTCGAACACCGAGATGCCGTTGAAGTATTCGCGATGGCTCGGCGAAATAATCACAGCCGTCCGGAATGCGTGCCCCCGGAGCAGCGCATACCCCGCCGCGGCCGTGGATCCCGACCACGCATAGCCGGCATGCGGTGCGATGAGCCCGAGCGGCATTCCGATCGCCGGATCAGGCGCCTGCGAGTCAAGCATGTCGTCCACCTCCAGACTCAGCAGCGTTGGATCAGCGGGATAGAACAGGCCGCTCACTGCCGGTTGTCGTATCTGCATTGCTCTCATACTGTCCTCTTCAACTGCTCAGGTGAAACCTCCTCGTCGCCGTCCGCATCCTCCTTCAGCACAACTCCGCGAAACCGGGAGAGCCGTGCGCCACGATCACGCCAGGCGTTGATCGGCAGCATCGCTTTCCGGCACACACCCTGGAGAAATTCCTCCGCAGTCCATTTCTGCTCGATCGCAACCTGCGGCAAAAGCAAACCTCTCCGTCCACCGAGATCAATCCGCAAACCGTGCGTTCCAAGCAGAATGTCCGACGCTTCTGTGATGTCTTCCAAAGGATACAGCAGCGTGACATCCACCGTCATCACGTCGAGTTCGTCGGCCCTGATGCTGTCGAAGCGCGTGTCCTCGGTCGCGGCACGTTGCGCCGCGGCGATAAGACTGACGGAAAATGGCGTCCGCATATCGACGAATCCGATACAACCACGCAATAGACCGCGCACCCTGACGGTGACGAACACGCCCGTCACCTCGAACTCCGGATTCGGCGGAAGGGGTTCGTCAGGAGAAGCATCCGTATCCGTAACGACCTGAATTATGCTCCGTCTGGCCAGGGCGAGAATTTTTTGCCGATCTTCGTCCGAGAGACCTGCTTCAATCATGACCGTACCTGCGCATTGATGTCGATTTTCATTGCCTTTCAATACCACGACCTCTATCTTTCAGCATGTGCGTCTTTTCGCTTCGCACTACCACCGCTGATTGACGCTTCAATCTTTATCGACCGCAAAAATATACGAAAACCTGAGGTCTCTGTCATGTACCATGGTCACAGAGCGCCAAATTACGAGGCCCGCACTATGAGCACCGCAAAATCAATTTCCGTCGTCACGGCATTCGCATGCATGAGCCTTGTGCTGCTCGATTTTCTGCAGATTCCGGACTACGACATCGTATCGACGGAACATGCCCGGCATCGCGCACTAAAGACGGAACGGCGCGCGGATGCTCGCAGCGGAAGAGCCAGCGACAGACCGAATCTCGACTATTACATCTTGCCACGCACCTGGAACGCGGACCGGAGTATCGGGCAAGGTCTGAACGAAGCAGTCCGCCACCAGACCATGCAGCGTTCGATGAGGAAATCCGCGATCGGTGGCCTGTGGTTTTTTGCTGGGCCGTCCTCGATCGCGGGACGCGTCCGGGTGGTGAAGTATCATCCAACGGATCCGAATATCATGTACGCAGGCTCGGCTTCAGGAGGCTTGTTCAAATCGACGAACGGCGGCGGATCCTGGTTTGCGCTTACCGACAAACTTCCAACGTTGGCAATAGGTCACATGGCCTTCGATCCGGTCAATCCCGACATCATCTACATCGGTACCGGCGAGGGTTCGATGAACTGGGACAAGGTGTACGGCGACGGGGTGTATCGTTCCACCGATGCCGGTGCGACATGGGAAAACCTCATGCCCGATCTGGTCAGGGACGTGGATCTCGCGATCAATCATATCGAGGTTCATCCGGACAATCCTTCCATGATCTTTGCCGCGGCGACGTTCGGAGGCGGAACCGGGGCGCTTTTCCGCAGCACCGATGCCGGATCGACGTGGCAGGCCGTTCTCAACGGGCCGGCGCGTGACGTCATTATCGATCCGCACATGCGCAATCGCGTCATTGTCGCGTTCGGAAACTACACAGGGCACAGCAGCAACGGATTGTATTACTCCGATTCTCATGGCACACGTTTCACCTTCAACAAGATCGTCGCGAATATGCCGAGTCCCGATTCCATCGGCCGCGTGGTGATGGATGCGAGTCCTTCGCAATCCGGCTTGCTTATTTGCGCCATGTCGCGTGCGCCGAAGCATGCTCCGACGGATAATCAGGATTTCCTCGGTGTGTTTAAATCCCTCGATCACGGTATCACCTGGGAAAAACTCGCTTCATCCACGCAGACCAACATGCGCGAAGTCCTTCGCTCGCAGGGCGATTACAACCTGCACATCCGTTTCCATCCCACGAATCCGAACTACGTCTTTCTCGGCGGCATCGAATGGTGGCGCAGCGCCACCATGGGTTATTCCTTCCAGCGCCTCACGAATCGCGACAACGCCACCAGCAGCGCCTGGGTGGATATGCATTACATTTCCTTCAGTCCCAAGGATCCGAAGATCATGGCCATGTCCAGCGACGGGGGGGTGTACATCACGCGCGACTGTCTCTCTACGTCCTTCGTGTGCGAAGACGCAAATTCCGGTCTGGCTACGATGCAGTTCTATGCGATCGATTTCGATCGCAGAAACTCGAGCCGTGTCGCCGGCGGAACGCAGGACAGGCGCAACAATCTCGGTTCGTCCTCGAATCCGGCAGCCTGGCAGCGGCTCAGTTGGAGTGGCGACGGCGGCTACGTCGCATTCGATTATACGGACTCCACGATCTTTTATATCACCTCGCAGTACGGCAACCTGGCCCGGACGACCAATGGCGGGACCAGTTGGCGTTCCGCAACGAACGGACTCGTGCGCACCGACGCCGGCGGAAACTACATGTTCAGCTTCGTTACGCCGTTCATCATGCATCCCACGCAGCCCAAGACGCTTTTCGTCGGCGGAAACAAATTGTATCGCACGGTTGACGGCATGGAGAGCTGGACCCCGATCTCCGACGATCTCACCTCCTCGACCAACTCGCTTGCGCAGATACAGGATCTGTCACTCTGTAAAACCAATCCGAACGTCGTGTACATGGTCACCGGATACTCGGTGCGGGTATACAGAACCATGAACGCGATGGATGCCGCCGGAAGCGTGACCTACACCCGCATCGATGCCGGTCTTCCCAGACTGTTCCTGGGCTCGGTGGCGGCCCATCCCGTCAATCCCGATATCGCCTACATTGGCACCACGGCCTTTTCGAAAGAATCCGGCGTGTACAAAACCACGGATGGCGGCGCCACATGGCGGCACATGAAAGGCGCCTCCGAAGCGACCAGCCTTCCGGCCATTCCTGTTGGCGCGATCGCAATTCACGAACAACGGCCGGAGGTCGTTTTTGCAGGTACGGATGTCGGTGTGTATGTGAGCCACGATGCCGGCGAAAATTGGGAGCTTTACGGAGAGGGCCTGCCAAACGTGGTGATAGATGACCTGAAAATCACCCCGGATAATATTCTGTATGCGGCCACGCACGGACGCGGTCTGTGGATGACCAGCGTCGTGTTGAACGACAACGGCGCGCCGAAACCTCTGATGTTCAATCTTGGACAGAATTACCCGAATCCTTTCAATCCCTCCACCGTCATTCCCTTTACGTTGCAGCAGGCAGGCCATGCCCGCATTCGTCTCTACGACATACAAGGAAAATTGCTCCGAACCCTTCTCGATGAACACCGTGCAGCGGGTGAGCACAGTTTTTCGTTTGACATGCGGGACCTCAAAAGCGGCGTGTACATCTATGAAATCGAAGCCGGCCTCCGACGCCAGAGCCGCAAGATGATGCTGATGCGGTAGCAGAGAGCGCCCTCACTCCCTGCCCCTCTCCCAGTAGGGAGAGGGGAGAGCGGAGAGCTTGGAGGGTGGAGCAGAGGACCGGGAGTTCACGTTCAGCTGACTATCACACAGGAGCATAAAAGAGGGCAGAGTCCGAAAACTCTGCCCTCTCGTCATATAGCTCGCTCGTTCGAAATGAGAACTCTACGCGCTACGCTCTTCGCTCCAAGCTCCAAGCTCCAAGCTCCAAGCTCTTCGCTCCAAGCTCTTCGCTCCAAGTTCTCAGCTCTTCACTCCAAGCTCTCAGCTCTTCACTCCAAGCTCTTAGCTCTTAGCTCTTAGCTCTTAGCTCTTAGCTCTTAGCTCTTAGCTCTTCTATCCCCTCGCCGCACTGCTCTCCGCGGTACGTGCGCCGATGAATTTCTGATACAACAGCAAGCCGACGATACAGACAACGCCTATACTGCTGAAAATCAGCCACAACTCGGAGGTGTAGGCATGAGAGGAGATATCTGTTTTCGTCAGACCGAGATGCATGCCAATTTCCAGCGCCTGGTCGATCGTCGGATTCGCAGGGAAGGATGCCCCTGAACCGCGCTCCATGACGATCGATTTTACAAATGCGATCATCGGATTGTCGATGAACATCACGTACAGCTTGGCGCCAAGAACACCGCCTATCAAAGAACCAAAGGCACCGTAGAGAAAACCAAATCCCATGTAGGTGGCCTTTTTGTCCGGTGGAGCGATGAGCCCGAGATAGCTGATGAACTTGGGATGCGCCGTCATTTCACCGATCGAGAATATGATGATGCCGATCATAAACACCCAGATGTTCGTGTTGATCGCCAGGATCGCCATACCGATGGTGCCGAGCGTGATGCCCGTGATCATCGTCGGCAGCGCCTTCGTCTTGCTTACGATGCGCGAAACGAATAACTGCAAGAGGATGATCGTGCCCGCATTGATCACGGTGACGTGCTCGACGTCGAAACTCCAGTTGATGCCGAACGTGCCCTGGATGAATTGATTCAACGGCGTGGCGTCCACGAACGCCTTGACGTACCACAGCACGCTGTCGAACATCTGGAAGTACAGAATCCAGAACCACGAATAAATGAAGATGAACAGAATGAAGCGCCAGTCGGTGACGACCATCCACAACTTTCTGAAAATGTCGCTCATCACTTTGCCGAAGGTTTCCTTGTCCTTTCGCGGCTCGATGGGTTCCTTGTACAGGAAAATGGTGGGAATGAGCATCGCTCCCGTACACACCGCCGACGCGATGATGACGTAATGCCAGCTGATGGCTTTGAGCATCGGTACGAGAATCAACGGGAAGAGGAACGCTCCGAGGTTGATCGTCCAGTAGAAAATGCCGAAGCCCATCGTACTCGTCCGCTCGTCCGTCATTTTCGCGATGGAGCCCGAAATCACCGGCTTGAACGTCCCCGCGCCCAATCCCATGATCATCAGTGAGAAAAAGACCGCGCTGTACGTGGTCATCTGACTGGTGAGGAAGTATCCGCCGCCAAGGAGTGAAAACGCGACCATGAGCGTCTTGCGATAGCCCATCCGGTCACCGATCGCTCCGGTGAAAATCGGCAGAAAATACAGCAACGGCTGTATCGTGCTCTTGATGACGCCGACGCCCTCCTTGGAAAAACCGAGGATGTCGGTCATGTACACGGAAAGAATGCTCATCATTCCGTAGTACGAGCCGCGCTCGAAAAATTCGAATAGAATCACTACCCAATAGGTTTTCGGAAAATCCTTCAGGCGCGGTTTGTCGTGTGTGTCTGTCATAGGCGCACAGCGTAATATTATTGATTGAAAACGGTGAGTCGCCCTGATGGGGGCGGAAGCGTCAAGATACGAATTCCACCGTCTCAAAACGACATTCCATCGGAAAAAACAGCCGGATTATCACTCCATTTTGTTTCTCACATCCCGATTTGTTACATTAAAAACTGTCGCCTTCTCTTCTGCGGCAATCGGCAAATCACGATATTCCTTCACTCCCGCCAGCACATAGAGGACCCATTGAAGAACAGCATCCGCATCGCAAGCGGTCAGGGATTCTGGGGCGATCTCATCGACGCACCGTATCACCAGGTCACAAGGGGACCGGTGGATTATCTGATGATGGATTTCCTGGCGGAAGTCACGATGTCCATCTTGCAGAAGCAGAAATTGCGCGATCCCGCCATGGGCTACGCCCGCGATCTGCCGGGACAGATAGGCCGCATGCTGCCGCATATCATGGAGAAAAACGTCTGCGTGATCACAAACGGCGGGGGAGTCAACCCTCTCGCCTGCCGCGAAGCGATTTTCCGCGAAGCGGAGAAAGCCGGAATCAAGGGACTCCGTGTGGGCGTTGTGCTGGGTGATGATATCCTTGAAGATATCGACTCGCTGCTTGGGCGGGGAATAGAACTGAAGAATATGGAAACCGGTGCGCCGATGCGGGACATCCGCGATCGCATCGTGTCCGCAAACGCGTATTTCGGTGCCATGCCCATTGTGGAAGCATTGCGGCAGGGTGCCCAGATAGTCATCACCGGCCGCACCACGGATACCGGCCTCACCCTTGCCCCGATGATTCATGAATTCGGTTGGGCGGAGGACGATTGGAATCGCCTCGCCGCCGGCACCGTAGCGGGACACATTCTCGAATGCGGCGGTCAGAGCAGCGGGGGGAACTTCCTCGGTGACTGGAAATCCGTCCCGGATCTCGCGCATATCGGCTTTCCCATCGCTGAAGCGTATCCCGACGGAACCTTCCTGATCACGAAACATGAAGGCACCGGCGGACTTGTTTCCGAAGCGACGGTGAAGGAGCAACTGCTCTACGAAATTGGTGATCCGACGGAATATATCACTCCGGATTGTATCGCGGACTTCACATCGATTCGTCTGCAACAGGATGGCGAGAACAGAGTGCGCGTGTTTGGCATCGAAGGACGGCCGAAAACCGAATTCTACAAAGTGTCGGCATCTTATCAGGACGGCTACTCCGCATCGGGAACCCTTACCTATGCCTGGCCTGACGCACTGGAAAAGGCGCAGGCCGCCGACACTATTCTGCGCATACGCATGATGGATCTGGGACTCGAATTCGATGAAATCCGCTCCGAACTGGTCGGGCACTCATCTTGTTTCGGCCCGCTCTCGACCGTACCCGAGGATATCAATGAAGTGGTTTTGCGCGTCGGTGTCAGGGGCAAGAACAAAGAGCATGTAGCACGCTTTGGACAGGAGCTTGCGCCGTTGATACTGACCGGGCCTCCATCCGTTACCGGATTTGCCGGAGGACGTCCGAAACCGAGCGAGGTCATCGCCTACTGGCCGGCGCTTATCCCGAAAACCGCTGTCACACCAACCGTTGTCGTGGAGGAACGCTGATGGCTGTTCGCCGTATCCGCCTCATTGAAATCGCACACGCCCGCTCCGGCGACAAGGGGGATGCAGGAAACGTAGGTGTCATCGCTCGCGAAGAACGCTTCTATCCTTTTCTGGTGCAACAACTTACCACAGATAATGTAAAGAAACACTTTGAAGGGATCTGCTTCGGTCCGGTCGAGCGTTTCGAGCTGCCGAATATCGGCGCCCTGAATTTTATCCTGCATAACACGCTCGGCGGCGGGGGAACGGTTTCCCTTAAAAACGACGCCCAGGGTAAGACGCTCAGTTCCGCAATGCTCCGGATGGAGCTCGACATCGACGACGACCTCCTGCGAGGTTGATCGCCTTCTTTTCGTTCACCAACATCGCTCGCCGCTCCATGGATCATTCGCTCCCCGCTTTGCAACGCACCGCTCAGGAATTACGGATCGATATCATCAGAATGCTGCACGCGGCCGGCTCGGGTCATCCGGGCGGCTCGCTATCGCTTATCGACATTCTGACCGTCACCCTGATGAAATATGTCGGTCGAACTCCGCACAATGTTCTCGATCCCGACCGCAACCGCCTCGTGCTATCCAAGGGACACGGCGTGCCGGCGCTGTATGCCGTACTCGCCGAGGTCGGTGTGATTAATCACGAGGATTTGCTTTCGCTGCGTAAGATCGGCAGCCTGCTTCAGGGGCATCCCCATAACGTTTCCATACCCGCCGTTGAGGCATCAACCGGCTCGCTCGGCCAGGGCTTGAGCATCGCCCAGGGCATGGCCATGGCCGCAAGGCTGGACAAGAGCGATCGGCGTGTGTATTGCATCGTCGGCGATGGCGAAATGCAGGAAGGACAGATCTGGGAGGCCCTGCTTTCAGCCGCCATGTACAAGCTCGATAATCTTGTCGTGATCCTCGATTACAACAAAGGTCAGATCGATGGTCCGACGAATGAAATCATGAACCTTGAACCCCTGGCCGAAAAGCTCCGTGCCTTCAACTGGGATGTGCAGGAAATTGACGGTCACGATATTGAAGCGATTGATTCCGCTTTGGCGAATGCGCAGTCCCGCAACGGAAAGCCCCATTATATCATTGCGAATACCGTCAAGGGAAAAGGCGTTTCGTTCATGGAGCATCCCACCGAATGGCATGGAAAAGCCCCTAACGACGACGAAGCCGCACGCGCCATCGCCGAACTTCAAGCCCATCTCATCTAGCAAGGCAGCACAGCGATCATGTCCATAGCAACACGTGTATCATTCGGCAAGGAACTCGCGGAACTCGGGGCCACACATCCCGATATCGTCGTCTTCGATGCGGATTTGTCTAAATCCACGCAGTCACAGCTGTTCGCGGCAAAATATCCCGATCGATTCTTTGAAATGGGCATACAGGAGCACAACATGATCGGCGCGGCCGCCGGCATGGCGCTCAGCGGCAAGAAGCCCTTCATTTGCTCGTTCTCCACCTTCGTTGTCGGCCGCTTTGAAGTGATCCGTATGTCCATCGGTTACAGCGAAGCGAACGTCACTATCGTAGGCACGCACTGCGGTGTCGCCATCGGCGAGGACGGCTACAGCCAGATGGCTCTCGAGGACATCGCCCTCATGCGCACGCTGCCCAATATGGCGATTCTCCAACCCGCCGATGATCGTGAAACCCGCGCCGCCGTGCGGTATCTCGCGGATTGTTCGCATCCCGCTTTCCTGCGCCTAACCCGGCAGAACGTCGAAGATGTGCATGACGACGACTATGTATTTGAATTTGGCAAGGCCGATCTCCTCAGAACCGGAAGCGACGCAGTGATCTTCGCTACCGGAGGAGTCGTGTTCAACGCGCTCCAGGCCGCCGAGGAACTGCTGACCGACGGCCTCAGCATCCGCGTCATCAACATTCACACTATCGCGCCCCTGGACGTCGCAGCTGTCGTGCAGGCCGCTCGCGAAACCGGTCGCGTCATTACCGTCGAGGACCACAGCATCGTCGGCGGACTCGGCGGCGCGGTTGCGGAAGCCCTCTCGGAGCATCAGCCGACCCTCATGAAGCGCATCGGCATGACCACATACGGCCGCTCCGGTTCGCCCTCCGGACTCTACGAATACTTCGGATTGGACAAAACAGGGATCAAGAAACAGGTACAGGAGTTTTTGCGCCAGGGAAAAGCGAATCGTTCTGGAGAATGAAATCCGAAAAAAGGCGTCCTGACGCCTTTTTGTATATCAGATCATCGCTATCGTACCGATATGTGAAACCACTGCTGGAAAGGATGGCGGTGGTCGGAAGCTGTTTGATCGAGTCGCCCTCCTGCCCGTACCCGGTTGGCCTACGCATCGGCTGTCTGGAAGGCGCCGTTATCGGGGATGAAATCCTTTACATCAAATCACATACCTGCAGGACTCCGGAAGCCCGGGGTGACCGTGGCTTTGTAATCGGATACCTTGTGTACGTTATACAGCCTTGAAAACTCCCTTTCCAAAGCAGTCTGGATTGCCCCATTGAACCGCGAATTCCTCCTGACCGCGAGTCCGTAATCGTACGCGCTGGGATAATAGTCGTAATTCGCATCAAGGATTTTGCTGTCCAGTATCTCTTTCGTTGCCCAGGTGTAGACCGAATGAGGAAACCACAGAATGTCCGGTTTCCTGGAGAACAGGTAATCCGCCGAGAAACCATACCTTGCGACCTGTCTGTCATGCAAACCGACGAGATCGATAATTGTAATGTGCGGGTGTCGGGAACCAATATAGCCGTATTCGGAGGCCGCGAGCACGACGCCCCTTGGCAGCTGCATGAGGAGTGAATCAACTGCGCTGAAGCTCCTTAACCAGCCCAGAGTCGGTAGCGGCGTCGCAGCGATGGTTGTGTAGTGCGTCCTCGCGGTGAACGGTGCCAGTTCGCCGATGAAATATTTCCTCCACTGGGAGGTTGCGGCATGATCAACAGCAGTAGAGGTGCATACGATGAGAATTCCAAAAGCAAGGATGCCTCGCCACGGCTGAATACCAAGGGTTCGCGGCTGTTCTTTCTCTACGTCTCGCAGGTAGGTGTTTACCGCAATGAAGGCGCCGAGAATAAGAAACGGGAGCGTAGGATAGTAGTATCGGCTATTCCAGCCCATGATCGGGATCATGGTTGCGAGATATGCGAAGGTGAGCACCACGGGAATGAATATCGCGCACAGCCTGCGGAGTGTGGAGCGAGTCGTGAATAGGGCTATCACCAACAGATATGGAAGCGATACCCGAAAGAAATCGAATGTTTCGTGCGCGGCATTCCACTCGTTCCCGACGAGAAAGCCTCGGTAGAAGCTGGAAGACTTCGTGAAAAAAGAATACGGGATGAAGTCTCCGAAGATGGCCCGCTTGAACACCAGATCGAGACCGAGGAACGTCACGAAAGCGGCGATGTAGATCAACGCCTTCCTCCATTGCCTTGTATCGTCCGCGAGCATGAAGAGCGGCGGCAACAGAAGACCATAGAGGCCGGTATCCGGTCTCGCAAGAAACGAGACGTACGCCGCCATAACACAGAGCATAAGGGAAATGGGGGTGCGTCGCTCCGCAAAATAAAACACGGAGGCGGTAAAGATGGCGTTGTACAGGAGGACCAATGTGGTTTCCATGCCTGTCGTGCTGTGAAAAACGAAAAATGGACCCAGAAGCACGGACGGTACAACCAGCAGTGGAAGCCAGTATTTGCGGAGCGACGTGAAGAACCCGAATCCCATTATGGTCACGACAGCAACAAATGCCAAGCCGGCCGCAAACGATATGCTTGTCAGTACCGTTGGATCAGGCAACTTCGTCAGACCGCGAACCGCGGTGACCGCGAAGAGATGTAATGTGCTCGTTATGCCGTATGCTGCGCCGTCCAACTGATTCCAGGAAAAACCCGCTCCCGACAGCCAGTGCTTCGCGTAACGGAGGAACATGTATGCGTCATCGAATGATGTCGCCCCGAGCCGGGGGAGACTGAGGCCGATATACAACAAAACGCTGAAGGCGGCAGCCCCGGCTACGACTATCCGAACAACGGATACAGGTTTCATCATGTGTGTTGCGGAAAGGGAAGCATCATGTGATTCATTGACGCGACATGCGTATTCGTGCTTTTCCCGCTTGATAGCGGCGCCGTAGAGAAGAAAAACCCGAAACAAACGTTACCACGGCATTGCTGGATCATGGCGGTGCCTGGATCATGCATGGTGTCGTGCGTCCATCGTATTCCGATACTGTACATAAAGACATCAAAATATGATTCTACCCGGTCAATGTCAATCCTGCCTTGTATCAACTCTGGTATACTGATGGCACGGACGAGGCCGATTCTCGAAGATCGATCTTCGGTGATCGGATCTCCTGGCCCAATCCGCGTATCTTCTTCGAAACAGGGACGGCGAATTCCACGACAGGGGACATCATAATGAAAAAAGGCGCTCATCAGCGCCTTCTTCAATTCATGGGAGTGCAAGCGACTTGTTCCGCTATTTCGCCGCCTTCATACACTCCAATTCATCGATCGATTTCACTCCCTCGGGCAGCTCCGCTTCCTCGATGAGCATAATGGGAATGTCGTCCTCGATCCGATATTTCACACCGCAGCGGGTGCATACGAGCTTGTCGCCTTCGAGACGCAGTTCTGCCTTGCCGAGGGGACAGACGAGAATTTTTAAAAGGTCTTCGCTGATCATGTTCGCTTCCAATTATTGCACATCAAGTAATCTACTTGCGGATTTTTCGAAAAACAATGAAGGGTAAAGGGTAAAGGGTAAAGGGTAAAGGGTAAAGGGTAAAGGGTAAAGGGTAAAGAGTAAAGAGTAAAGAGTAAAGAGGCAGACGGCGGAAACGATTCCCACCTCTTTACCCTTTACTCTTCACCCTTTACTTATGAGGTTCGCTGTCTTGCCGGAGGCTTACTTCTTATCGTCATCAACGACTTCGTAATCAGCGTCCTGCGCACCACTGGTAGAACCGCCACCGGGGGCTTCGCCTCCGGGACCGGCACCTTCGGCACCCGCGCCTTCGGGACCCGCGCCGGGCTGCTGCTGGGCATTCTGGTACATCTTCGTCGAGGCCTCGTTCCAGGTTTTATTGAGCTGATCCATAGCGGGTTTGATGTCGGCCGCGGCGCCGGACTTCAATGCTTCCTCAAGACGCTTCGCTTCTTCTTCCAGCGTTGCCTTGGTGGCGTCGTCGAGCTGCTCCTTGAAATCCTCGAGTTGTTTGCGCGTCTGGAATACGAGACTGTCCGCCTGATTGCGGAGATCAACCTCTTCCTTGCGCTTTTTGTCGTCGGCCGAATGATCCTGCGCTTCGCGGCGCATGCGTTCGATATCGTCCTTGTCGAGTCCGCTGGATGAAGTGATGCGAATGCTCTGTTCCTTACTCGTCGCCTTGTCCTTCGCGGCCACGTGCAGGATACCGTTGGCGTCGATATCGAAGGTGACCTCCACCTGGGGTATGCCGCGTGGCGCGGGAGGAATACCGTCAAGATGGAAGCGGCCGAGCGAACGATTGTCGTTGGCCATGGGACGCTCGCCCTGGAGCACGTGAATCTCTACCGATGTCTGACTGTCCGCGGCGGTGGAGAAAATTTCACTCTTGCGCGTCGGAATGGTAGTGTTCGCCGTGATGAGCGTGGTCATGACGCCGCCGAGTGTTTCAATACCCAGCGACAGCGGGGTTACGTCAAGCAGTAGCACGTCGCTGACGTCGCCGGCAAGCACGCCGCCCTGGATCGCAGCACCGACGCCCACCACTTCATCCGGATTTACGCCCTTGTGCGGTTCCCGGCCGAAAAGATCCTTCACCACTTGCTGTACGCGGGGAATGCGTGTGGATCCTCCGACGAGAATCACTTCGTCGATGTCGCTCGGTGTGAGGCCGGCATCCTGAAGCGCCGCCTTGCACGGATCGATGGTGCGGCGAACGAGATCGTCGGTAAGCTGTTCGAACTTCGTGCGCGTGATCGTGGTGTTGAGGTGCTTCGGGCCTTCCGCGGTGGCGGTGATGAAGGGGAGATTGACGTCGGTCTGGAGCTGCGTCGAAAGTTCCATCTTGGCTTTCTCCGCCGACTCGCGCAGCCGCTGCAGCGCCATGGCATCCTTGCGGAGATCAACACCCTCGTTTTTCTGGAATTCATCTGCAAGAAAATCGATCAACCTCTGATCGAAATCGTCGCCGCCGAGGTGCGTGTCGCCGTTGGTGGATTTGACTTCGAATACGCCGTCGCCCAACTCCAGGATGGAGATGTCGAAGGTGCCGCCGCCAAGATCGTACACGGCGATTTTCTGCTGCTTTGTCTTTTTATCGAGACCATACGCCAAGGCGGCCGCCGTGGGCTCGTTGATGATGCGTCGGACGTTGAGGCCGGCGATTTCTCCCGCATCCTTGGTGGCCTGGCGCTGCGCGTCGTTGAAGTACGCCGGAACGGTGATTACCGCCTCGGTCACTTTTTCACCGAGATAATCCTCGGCGGATTTTTTCAATGCCTGCAGAACCATCGCGCTGATCTCGGGAGGAGAGTAAATGCGATCGTCGATGCGGACACGCGCGGTTTCGTTGTCGCCCTTGATCACCTCGTACGGCACTTCCGCGATTTCATTCTGGACTTCGTCGTAGCGACGCCCCATGAAACGCTTGATGGAGTACACTGTATTTTTCGGATTCGTCACGGCCTGACGCTTCGCGGCGTTGCCGATTACGCGTTCGCCGTCCTTTTTGAAACCGATAACCGAAGGCGTGGTTCGTCCGCCGTCTGAATTCGGAATAACGGTCGGTGAACTGCCTTCCATAACCGCGACCACGGAGTTCGTGGTCCCGAGGTCGATGCCTATTATTTTACCCATTGTCTGAAAACTCCTTGAAAATATTTCTTGTCAACTGATTTCGATCGTGATTTCCTTGTCCTGTTCGCGAGCTTTCTTGCGGATGGTGACGCTCAGCAAGCCATTCTCCATGCGCGCCGCGATACTCGAGGCGTCGACCTCTCCAGGTAACTCGATCGTGCGCTTGAATTGGCCGAACGCGCGCTCCGAACGAAGAACCGTGAGATTTTCAGCCTTTTCCGGCATTTTCTTCTCACCGGAAAGGGTGAGGATGCCATCCGCAAGCGAGACGGAAATGTCGCTTTTCTCCATGCCCGCCATTTCCGCCATAACGGTGATGCTCTGATCGTCGTGAAAGAGATCCACTTTCGGTTCGAATCCCTTTCCGAATTCCACTGAGAAGGTTTCAGGAAACTCGTCGGCGAATTTTCGCATCCTCTGGGAGAGATTTTCGAATTCTTTCATTGGGTCAAAACGGTAATGTGGCATGGTGACGTCTCCTTGGTTAAAAAGTACCGTATCTCTACCCTCAACTATCGTACCAACTTAAATTTGCACCCGATTTCCCGGACATTGTCATACAAGAGTGACGAAATGACGCGCACCTGACAAAACGGCAGAGGGTATTTCTGACACTCCGTCACGGAAAACGGGATTGAAAAATCCGTCTGTTTTCCCTACATTAAACGTTCGGCGAAAAGCAGTATGTTTTCCTCACCACTGATGTTTGGAATTGCGTAATCGGAAATACAACGGGAGTCGGCTGCAACCAGGAATCGTCATTGCGACATCCCGGTATCGCATGCGTGTTTGAAATACAATCATGAACGTCATACATCTACCACATCCGCTGCTGCACCGTATCGGCGCTCTCGGCCATGAACGAGGCGAACGAGTGTACGTCGTCGGAGGCGTCGTGCGCGATCTTCTTCTCGGCAGGGAAATCAAGGACATCGACATTTCCGTGGAGGGGGACGGCATCGCGTTCGCGCATGCGGTTCGCGAGGCCTTGCGCGGTTCCAGGGTCGTGGAGTTCGAACGCTTCGGAACCGCCAAACTCATCGTCGATCAAACGGAAATCGAATGTGTCGGTACCCGGCGCGAGGAATACGTTGAAAATTCGCGGAAACCCAATGTCACTACCGGCAGCATCGACGACGATCTCCGCCGACGCGACTTTACCGTCAACGCAATGGCGGCCTCGCTGTCGCCGGAGGAATTCGGAAGACTCATCGATCCCTTCAACGGTCGGGGTGACCTCGATCTTCGCGTTCTGCGCACACCACTCGATCCCGCCACCACCTTTTCGGACGATCCTCTGCGCATGATGCGTGCGTTCCGCTTCGCCGCACAGCTCGAATTTACCCTGCACCCGGCGGCGCTGGAAGCGATACGAGTCATGCACGAACGCATAACAATTGTGTCCATGGAGCGCGTGCGGGACGAATTCCTCAAACTGCTGGCCACGCCCAAACCCTCGCTCGGACTTGCGCCGATGCAGGAGAACGGTCTGCTTCAACATGTGTTCCCGGAACTGTCCGACCTGGCCGGCGTCGACCAACGCTCTGTAGAGTATCCGGACGGTGTGAAGAATTACCATCATAAGGACGTGTTTTATCACACAATCAAGGTGCTCGACAATCTCTGCGGAGTGACGGACAACATCTGGCTGCGTTTTTCCGCGTTGCTTCACGATATCGCCAAACCGCGGACCAAGGCGTTCGTTGAAGGCACGGGTTGGACCTTTCATGGCCATCCGGAGCTGGGCGCCCGCATGGTCATGCCGATTTTCCGCCGCATGAAACTGCCGCTCGATCCCGTTCCGTTCGTCAGAAACATGGTCATCCTTCATCTGCGGCCTATCGCCCTGATCAACGAAGAGGTGACCGACGCGGCCATCCGCCGCATCCTGATCGACGCCGGCGAGGATCTTGACGCCCTGCTCGATCTCTGCCGGTCCGACATTACGACCAAGAACCCGAAACTTGTCCGAAAATACCTCCAGAACTACGACGCGCTGGTCAAACGCATCAGGGAGGTGGAGGAAAGGGACAAACTCAGAAACTGGCAACCGCCTCTCGACGGCGAAACCATCATGCGCGTCTGCGGCATTCCTCCCGGCATCGTTGTCGGAGCGCTCAAGACGCGTATCGAGGATGCGGTGCTGGACGGCCTGATCCCGAACGACCACGAAGCCGCGCTGGAGTATCTCCTCCGTATCAAGGAGGAAGTGCTCCGGGAATCTATCGTGAAAAAACCGCGTTCCCGGAAAAGCGAACTTCGCGAACTGCCCGAAAATCTGAAGGGGTGAAACTTTTTCATCCGAAAAGCGTCATTCAAGTTTGTATTGATTTCCCGATTCTCTTCCATACATTACTGTCTTTCCCGCACTTGCCATACCATCCATGAAAGCACAGAACGTTTTTTTGCTCATCGCCCTCATCGGCTTGCCAGCGTTTTCAGCACAGGCGCAACCGCAGGGAACGCAGCACGGGTATTCTCTTCAACAGTGCATCGACATCGGATTGAAAAGCAACCTCGACGTCAATCGCGCACAGTACAATACCCAACGCTTCTCCACATACCGCACGACGGCTTACGGCGAATTCCTCCCCACTGTCAGTGCTTCCGGATCGTGGGTGCGGTCCGACGAAAATCAGATCCGCATTCGTCCCGACGGTCTCGTCGAATCACGTGACTCCTACGGCTACAGTGTTGAAGCCGGGTTGACCATCTTCGACGGAATGCGGAATTTCAACACCGTCGACAAGAGCCTGCTCGACTTCGAAGCGTCGCAGCAGACCTCCAAACGGACGGCGCAGACGGTGGTCTACACCATTCAGGAGACCTTCTACAATGTGCTGCGCCTCCGGCAACTGAGGCAAGTGCAGGAGGCCAACGTGGAGCGCAGCAACAAACAGCTCGAGCTTATCCGTGAACTCAATAAGGTTGGCTCGGTACCGCTTGCGGACGTTTACAAACAAGAGGTCCAGGTCGGAACAGATCGTCTGTCCCTGGTCGAAGCGCGGAACGCCTACCAAAACGCGCTCGTGGATATCCAGGCGCTGCTCGGAGTCGAGCCTCGTCAGGATTTCACTCTCGTCGACGGTGACGCCGAGGGCGTCATCACATCGGCGGATGTCCGTGACTATCGCTCCACGCTCGGAGATTTCAACACGCTTGCCGCGGAGGCGGTCCGTAACCGGGCCGATTATCAGGAGGCCGAGCTTGCGACGCGCAGCGCGGAAAAGGACGTCTCGATCTCCCGCTCGGGGCATCTGCCGACGCTTTCCGCCTTTGCCCAATACAACTGGAGCAATCTGGAACTTAAGGATTTCACGTTGTACGATCGATTCTCTTATGGGTTGAGTGTGAGTGTTCCTCTATTCTCCGGCTTTCAGGTATCCACCGCCGTGGAGCGGTCCGAAATTGCCGTGCGCGAAGGGGAGCAGATGCGCGAGCAGCTCAGGCGTACTATTTCCACGGAAATCATGAAAGCGATGAACAATCTTGAGACGGCGGAAGTGAATCTCGACATCGCCGCAAAAAAATTGCAGTCAGCCAACGAAGATCATCGCATCGCGTCCGAGCGGTACAACCTCGGATCGGGCACCTTGCTCGACCAGCTCCTCGCGAGCACCAATCTTCGTCTCGCGGAAAGCGACGTCGTCAACTCGCGCTTCAACTATCTGACCGCGCAGCGGCGGATGGAACATCAACTCGGAAGAACACAGAATTAAGTCAAAAGGCATCGAGGACCTCTCATGGCCAACAACGGGAAATCGAAAAAGAAAAAGATCATCATTTTCTCCATTCTTGGGGCGCTGATCGTCATCGTAATCGTTGCGGTGGTGCTGGGTGGCAACAAGGAGGAGATCATTACCGTGCAGACGGAAAAGGTCGCACGCCGCACCATCACACAGGTTGTCGAAGCCACGGGCAAGATTCAGCCGCAGACGCAGGTTAAAATCAATGCGGAAGTCTCGGGCGAAATAATCGGCCTTCCGGTCAAGGAAGGGGACGTGGTGAAGAAAGGCCAGCTCCTTGTGCGCATCAAGCCCGATACCTACATCGCCCAACGGGACCAGGCGATCGCGGGGCTCAATCGCAGTCGCTCGCAGCTTGTGCAGACGGAAGCCGATTTAAAGAAAGTGGAGTCCGAATATCGCCGACAGCAGGAACTGTTCAAAAAAGGCCTGATCTCCGAATCCGCCGTCGAATCGATCAAGAGCACCTTCGACATCGCCAAGGCCAACGTGGATGCGGCCCGCGCCGATATTCAGAACTACGATGCCAACGTCAGCCGCGCGCGCGAGGAACTGAACAAGACCAGCATTTATTCACCCATCGACGGCATGGTGACGCAGCTCATCTCAAAGCTCGGCGAACGTGTGTCCGGCTCCAGCTTCACGCAGGGCACGGAAATAATGACCGTCAGCGATCTCGCCGTGATGGAGGCGCGTGTCGAGGTGAACGAAAACGACGTTATCCTCATTGCGCTGAACGACACCGCGCGCGTTGAGATCGACGCGTATCCCGACAGGGAATTTATCGCGAGTGTGTACCAGATCGCCAATACTGCGACAACCACCGGCCTCGGCACACAGGAGGAAGTGACGAACTTCGAGGTCCGCCTCGTGGTGAACACGGGTGGAGTGGAGTTCCGGCCGGGTATGTCCGCCACCGCACGCATCGAAACCGAAACGCGCCGCAATGTGCTCGTCGTCCCGCTGCAAAGCGTAACCACCCGGGAGAAAAAGGGCAAGGTGGAAGGCGAGATGAAGAAGGGCGACGATGCCGAATCGGGCGATGTGGTGATCGAAGGCGTGACCGATGTGAAGGAGAAAAAGGAAAAACCACAGGAAGTCGTCTTCGTGATGAAAAACGCCCTCGCTCGCAAAGTGGCGGTGAAGACCGGCATAAGCAGCGACGCCTACATCGAAATCAGCGAAGGATTGAGCGAAGGCGACGAGGTGATTACCGGAAGCTATCGGGCCATCAGCCGCGACCTGAACGACAGCACAACCGTGCGCATCGACAACAAGAAGGGCCGGAAATCCGGAACCTCCGAATCCGAGTAGCACATGACACTCATCCATCTGAGTAACGTCGTCAAGACGTACGACATGGGCGCCGAACTGGTGCACGCGCTCTCCGGCGTGTCGCTTGATATTCATGAAAATGAATACGTCGCCATCATGGGCCCGTCGGGTTCCGGTAAGTCCACGCTCATGAACGTCATCGGCTGCCTCGACACGCCCACGTCGGGACTCTACGAGTTTGCCAATGAAAACGTGGGCGATATGGACGACAATGAACTCGCCAATATCCGTAATCGTCGCATCGGATTCGTGTTCCAGACGTTCAACCTGCTGCCGCGTTCCACCGCGCTGCACAATGTTGAGCTTCCGCTTATTTACGCGGGAGTGACGTCGCACGACCGAAGAACGCGCGCGGAGGAAGTTCTCAGGTCGGTCGGCCTCGGTGACCGCATGATGCATAAACCGAACGAACTCTCCGGCGGACAGCGGCAGCGTGTGGCGGTCGCGCGCGCGCTTGTGAACAATCCGTCCATCATTCTGGCTGACGAACCCACGGGGAATCTCGACTCCAAAACCGGTATCGAGATTATGCAGCTGTTCTCCGACCTGCATCAGGCGGGCAACACCATTATCCTCGTGACGCACGAGGAAGACATCGCCGATCATGCGCACCGCATCGTGCGCCTGTTCGATGGAAAAATCGCCAGCGACATCCCTGTGGAAAATCCCAAGGTCTACACTCGACAAGCGTAACCGGCCATGCTGCGATTCTACGAATTCAAGGAAGGCATCAAGATCGCGCTCACCGCGATCGCGGCGAACAAGATGCGGTCCGTTCTCACAACGCTGGGCATCGTCATTGGCGTGGTGGTGGTCACCCTCATGGCGACAGTCATCGAGGGTCTCGGTATGGCGCTCGACAAGAGCATTTCATCGTTGGGCGCGGACGTCTACTATCTGAGCAAGTGGGATTGGTTTAGCGGCGAATGGTGGAAGTCGCGCAATCGCAAAGACGTGACCTTCCGCGAAGCCGAACTGCTCAGCCGGCAGTTCGAACTTGCCGAAGCGGTCGTGCCGGTCGTTTCCGCATGGCAGCAGACGATGAAGTACCGCAATCGCTCCGTCAAGGGGAATGTGAACGGCACCGAACCCGCGTATGAAATCACTTCCGGCGTCGTGCCTGCCGATGGTCGCTTCTTCAATGAATATGAGGCCGCCGCCGGTCGACCCGTCTGCATCATCGGCTCGGATGTGGCCTCGAATCTCTTTGAGCGCGAGGATCCCCTCGGCAAGACGATCAAGATCGGCGGATTCAGTTATCGCATCATCGGAGTTCTGGAAAAGGAAGGAGAGTTTCTCGGGACAAGCTTCTTCAGCAAGGATACGCAGGCCTTCATTCCTTCCGAAAACTTCCTCAAGATGTTCGGGAGCAATCGCTCCATCGACATCCACGTCAAGATGCGCGAAGGCGTCCCCAAAGAGGAGGCGAAGGAGGAAATGATCGGAATATTCAGGAAAATCCGCGGCGTACCTCCGGGAAAAGAGGATGATTTCGGCGTCAATACGCAGGATTTTCTCAAGGAGATCTTTGAGGGGGTAGTGGGTACCATCGGCATCGTAGGTTTCCTCATCACGTCGCTCTCACTGCTTGTCGGAGGCGTCGGCATCATGAACATCATGTTCGTTTCAGTGAAGGAGCGCACAAAGGAAATCGGCACACGCAAGGCGCTTGGCGCCAAACGGAGGTCGATCCTCTTCCAGTTCCTCGTCGAAGCGGCCACGCTCTGCCTGCTAGGCGGACTCATCGGCATCGGTATATCCTTCCCGCTCAGTCTCATCATCGACGAGGTGCTCCCCTCGCAAATGCCGCTGTGGGTTGTCGTCCTTTCCCTGACCATTTCCATCGGTGTCGGTTTGATTTCCGGCATTATTCCCGCCTACACAGCCGCGCGTATGGACCCCGTCGACGCGCTGCGCTACGAGTAACCATCCATGCAGATCGGCGAGAGCATAGCAACCGCCTTCCAGACCCTGCGGGGGAACAGGCTCCGTTCCTTTCTCACGCTGTTGAGTGTGGCTATCGGCGTGTTCTCCATCATCAGTGTCATGACGGCGCTTGGTGTACTGCAGAACAGCATCGAAGGCGGATTGAGCCAGCTCGGCGCGAACACCTTCCAGGTGCAAAAGCACTCCAATGAAATGGGAGGCGGACCCGGGTGGCGGGATCGTACACGGAACAGGAAGGATATCACATGGGCGCAGGGACAAACGGTGCTCAGGCGTACGCAGGGCGCGAAAACCATAGGAGTCGAGTCGTGGACCTTCGGCATGCCCGTCACCTGGCGGAACAAGAAGACGGACCCGAACATCGCCGTCGCCGGAGAAACCCCTGGCGGTCTCCCTACAAATCAATGGGATGTGGATCTCGGAAGGGGATTGATGCAGTCCGATCTTGACCTCACGCGCAAGGTGGTGGTGCTCGGCGCCGATCTGGCCGGCGTGCTGTTTCCGCCCTCGTTCAATCCCGTAGGGGAAACGGTACAGCTCAAAGGTGTGCGGTACAAGGTGATCGGAACACTGAAGAGCAGGGGGGGGATGTTCGGCAATCAGGATCGCTATTTCATCGTGCCTATCACAACGTTTTTCGAGCAATTCGGCCGCAATCGATCCGTGCACATCATGGTGCAGGCACCCTCCCGCGACACGTTCGAAGCTGTGCAGGATGAGGTGGTGGGAATACTGCGCGGCATTCGGGATGTGAAGCCCGGCGAGGACAACGATTTCGCTATTTTCTCGAACGAATCGGTGATCCGCCAATTCAACGAAACTACCCAGTACGTGCGCATCGGAACCCTGGCCGTCGCCGCGATGGCCCTGCTCGCAGCGGGCATCGGCATCATGAACATTATGCTGGTGTCCGTCACCGAACGCACGCGCGAGATCGGCGTCCGCAAGGCCGTGGGTGCCACACGCCGTATCGTCATCAGGCAGTTCCTTACCGAGTCCGTCGTCATCACCTTGCTCGGTGGTTTGCTTGGCATCGTCCTCGGACTCGCGGCCGGAAACAGCCTTGCGCTTGCGCTGGAGATTCAACCCGTCATCCAGATTGGCTGGATCGCCGCCGGCATCGTTGCATGCATCGTCATCGGCGTCGTCTTCGGAACCTATCCCGCCTGGAAAGCCTCCAATCTCGACCCCATCGACGCTCTGCGCTACGAGTAGGAGCGAAGAGCTTGGAGCTAAGAGCTAAGAGCTAAGAGCTAAGAGCTAAGAGAGAGCCGGGAGCCGGGAGCTGAGAGCAACGACTTCTCAAATCTCGATACCGCAAAAAAAAGAGGGCGGAATATGTATATACTCCGCCCTCTAGTCATTTATTTCATGTGCCTGGATGCGTGCTCTGCGCTCCGCTCTCAGCTCTCAGCTCTCAGCACTCAGCTCTTCGCTCCAAGCTCCAAGCTCTTAGCTCTTAGCTCCAAGCTCTTAGCTCCAAGCTCTTAGCTCCAAGCTCTTAGCCCCAAGCTCTTCGCTCCAAGCTCTTCGCTCTTGGCTCTTCGCTCTTGGCTCTTCGCTTACTGCAGCACCACCACGCCGAGATCGGTTTTCTGTCCGGCCTGAACAACAACTCCTGTAGCGGTGAAAATCTTCCCGTCGGCCGCTACGACTTTGATACTGTAGGTGCCGGGTGCGAGGAAGGCGAGGAGGAATTCACCTGTGACCGGATCGACAGGTGTCGACGTCAGATCAACACCGCCTTGCAGCACTGATGCCAACGCGATAACGGGAGTGACGCTCACTTTACCTCCGACAGAACCGGTCATGCTTTTCTCGATGACACGGATCACCGGCTGCAGTTTGTACTCTATCGGATTGCCGGTCGCGACGATGGACTTGCTCGCATCGAAGTCGAGTACCAGCTCATACGTTGATCCGGCGACGATATCGAAATTGCCGTTGAGTTTCAGTCCGGTCTGTTCCGCACTCGGAATCGTCACATTGTGCGTTACTCCGTCCACATCTACCTCGGCCTTCGTAACCATGAGGCGGATCTGTGTGTACTTGCCCGGTCCGAGTTCAGCGCGACCGATTTCGATGGATTTGCCGTTGTTCAGCTGCAGCAGATCGATCGTGACCGGATTTCCGTTCACGACTATCCATTCGTTGTTGATATGCGCAGCGACTTCTGAAAATGTGATGCGGACTGCGGTATACGCCGCCGGAGCGTCGGTCAAGCGGACGCTGAGCGTTCCGGTGGTTGCGGGGGAGGTATCGTCATCGCAGGCGGCGAACGTAAATGCGAGGACCGCGATGAGGAGAAGTGCTGAAAAGTGTTTCATGAGTGTACCTTTACGAAAATGGGATTGATTCAATGCTTATTGCAGCTGAATGACGCCGAGATCGGTTTTCTTCCCTGCCTGTACAACGACGCCTGTGACGATGAAAAGCTTGCCGTCGAAGGACTCGACTTTTACATCATAGGTGCCGGGCAGCAGGAAAGCGAGGATGAATTCACCTGTCACGGGGTCAATAGGGGTTCCTGTGATTTCGACGCCACCTTGCGACACGCTCGCAACCGCGAATAACGGATCGCCGCTCACCGTGCCGCCGATCGAGCCGGTCATGCTTTTTTCAATGACGCGGATGACGGGTTTCAATTTGTAACTGGTCGGATTGTTTTTCGGTCCGGTCGTGACGATGGACTTGCTTGCATCGAAGTCGAGAACCAGTTCATAGGTTGAACCGGCCACGATGTCGAAATTCCCGTTGAGCTTCAGTCCGGTTTGTTCCGCGCTCGGAATTTCCACATCGTGCGTCACGCCGTCCACGTCGATCTCGGCTTTCGTTACCATGAGACGGATCTGTGTGTACTTGCCCGGACCCATTTCCGCGCGGCCGATTTCGATGGACCTGCCGTTGTTCCATTCGAGCAAGTCGACAGTGACCGGATCGCCGTTCACGACAATCCACTGACCGTTAATGTGGGCTGCGACTTCCGAAAATGTGATGCGGATGGCGTCGTATGCGGCCGGAGCGTCGGTCATGCGAATGCTGAGCGTGCCGGTGGTTGCGGGGGAGGTGTCGTCATCGCAGGCGGCAAACGTAAATGCGAGAACCGCGATGAGTAAAAGAGATGATAACTGCTTCATTGTCGTGACCTTCGGAATTTGGGGATGACTGAAAATGTAACTCTACATTGCTGAAAATGCATGAATTGACTTTAACATTGTGAGAATTGCCGCAGTTCCTTTTATAGTTTTAGATGCCCGATCCTGCTTCGCTAAAAGGCTTCTATCTTTCATGAAATCAACGACTTAGCCCTTTATAACTCCAATCGGCTTGAACTTTGCCACCTTGAGTGTGATACCTGCGTCATGCATCACGTTGACCACATCCGAGACGTCCTTGTACGCATGCGGCATTTCCTCGGCGATGGTCCGGATTCCGGTCGCTCTGATCTCGACGCCTCGCTCGTTCAACTCGCGCACCATATCTCGGCCCTTCGACTCGCTCATCGCTTTTTTCCGGCTCATGTGGCGGCCGGCGCCGTGGCAGGACGAACCGAATGTGTCGCGCATGGCTTTTTCCGTGCCTGCGCAAAGGTAGGAGTAGCGGCCCATGTCGCCGGGGATGAGCACGGGCTGGCCGACCTTGCTGTATTGTTCGGGAAGCTGCGCGCTGCCGGGACCGAAAGCACGCGTAGCGCCTTTCCGATGCATGCATACACGCAACCGTTCATTTCCTGCCTCGTGGGTTTCGAATTTCGCGATGTTATGGCAGATGTCGTACACAAGGTTGAAACCAAGTTCACGTCGCGTGATTTTGAGAGCGTCCAGAAATGCCTGTTCCGCCAGTTGCATGATGACCTGGCGATTGGCGAAAGCGAAGTTCGCCGCGCAGCGCATAGCGCCGATGTAGCGCTTGCCCTCGTCGCTTTTCAGCGGAGCGCAGGCCAGCTGTCTGTCGGGAACGTTGATGCCGTATTTTTCAGTGGCTTTGAATGCTACTTTGAGATAGTCGTCACAGATCTGATAGCCGAAACCGCGTGAACCGCAGTGGATGAGCACCACGATGCGGTCCATCGCGATTCCATACGCGCGTGCGGCTTCCTCGTGAAAGATGTCCGTGACGCGGCCTATTTCAAGAAAATGATTGCCGGAACCGAGCGTGCCCAACTGATCGACGCCGCGTTCCCAGGCTCTGTCGCCCACACAGGAGGGATCGGCTTCCGCGAGCGCGCCGTGTTCCTCGATATAGTCGAGTTGTGCCTGCGAACCGAATCCGCGGCCTACCGCCCAGCGGGCACCCTTCACCGCCACGTCGCGTAGTTCCTCTCGATTCAGTTTTGGGATGGCCTTTGACGCGCCGACACCCGTGGGCACGGCTCTGAAGAGCTGCTCGACGAGCGTGCGTATCCTGGGTTGCACCTGGGAAGCCGTGAGTGATGTCGTGACAAGTCGCACCCCGCAGTTGATGTCGTAACCCACACCGCCTGGAGAAATCACCCCATCCTCCGCATGTGTCGCGCACACGCCGCCGATGGGAAAGCCATAGCCCCAATGAATATCAGGCATCGCGAGCGAGAAGCGCACGATCCCCGGCAGATGCGCCACGTTCACCACCTGCTGTAAACTCTGGTCATCGCGAATCACCCGCATCATCGCCTCGGACGCGTACACCCTGCCCGGTACGCGCATCCCCCCGTGCATCGGAATCTCCCAGCAAGTGTCGTCTCGTTTTATGATGTCCATCTGGTTGACTTTCGATTTACGAATGGCGATTGACGTGGCCATTCTTTGATTGAGGCACAAAGACACCTGCACAGGGCGAAGGCGGGCCAATCGGTTCACGTATCGAATATTACCGTCGCCTCGTATCCGTCCGCCGTCTCGCGCACGCTGAGTGCGTGCCAGGTTACCGCTTTGATCTCCGTCGCTACGGAGTTCATGTACTCGCTCATCGGAATGACGTAGACAAGCGCTTCGAACACCGTCGCGGAAGCAGTCTGCACCTTGTACCAAATCGGAAAAACGCGCTTCGTGGCGTGGAGAAACAACAGCTCGGCCAACCAATCGCGGAGCAGGTCCTCCATGGAGGTAGCGTGCACGGCGATGCGGTGCTGGTCGCCGTGTCCCACCTCGGGAATACCTGCGAGAATCGTGGACATCATGCCGCGGGCGGCGTTCACGAACAATGTCGAAAGATCGGTTCCATAAGCCCGGATTCCGACGTCGGCGGTATGATCCAGTTCCTCGAAAAACGGGAAGCGTGGTTTCTCAACTATCATGGCAAATCAGGAGATGTCGTTATGCATAAGATACAACAATCCCCGGCGAATTGTCCTCCCCGAAGCAGTCTTAACAAAATTTAATGTTCGCAGGAAGAAGAACACGTACGCGGATGAACGCGGATTAATGCGGATAAATACGTGCGCGGATGAACGCGGATTAATGCAGATTTTCGCGGATGAATACGTGCGCGGATGGTCGCGGATTGAGGCGGATTTTCGCGGATGAATACGTACGCGGATGAACGCGGATCTAGACGGATTTTCGCGGATAAAGAATGTTATCGACTCCAAATCAGAACGCTTTGTGCATGACCGATAGAGTGTACGGATGTTGACCTGTACTTCGGGCGTTGATACCACCAGCACCAGGCAACCGGTTACGAATTCAAAAAATTCTTATCCGCGTAAATCCGCGATAATCCGCGAAAATCCGCGTACGTATTCATCCGCGATAATCCGCGAAAATCCGCGTACGTATTCATCCGCAATAATCCGCGAAAATCGGT
>CAYJMN010000043.1:43343-44437 GCA_964371045.1 uncultured Chromatiales bacterium
ATAATCCGCGAAAATCCGCGTACGTATTCATCCGCAATAATCCGCGAAAATCGGTGTACGTATTCTCGCACTGAAAAATCTCGTACATTATTCATTCAGCTTTGGCAATAAACCCTTATCACGACATCTTTACCCTTCACTCTTCACCCTTTACCTTTACTTTTCACCCCTTCCAAGCATTCGTTAATAATAATCCGTCCATTCAAATTCGCAAAAACATGAACTTCATTTTCCCTTTCGGTCAGCAATTACGCACCGTGGCGCAGACAGACCGCACTCCCAAATCCGTTTTCATTCTTGGTGTATACGCGAGCGCCGTGCATGCGTGCTGGACCGACAAACGAGGAAACGTGCTCGTCAAGGCGCTAGCCGTCGCCAGTGAACCCGAAACGTTCTGGACAGGGGAGGAGGCCACAGTCACGCCGGAGGAAATCATCGCCAGCATCGACGTTCCGGAGAGAGCCGGTACTTTGGGACCCGCGGCGCCATTTTACAACGGAGCGACGGGACGCGTGCTTGACAGTCACATCCTCGCGCCGCTGTCCCTCACGCGTTCCGATGTCTGGCTGTGCGACTGTGTTCCCCACAGCTGCGCCAACAACGCCCAACGCAAAGCCCTCAAACGCGAATACTTCGGCCGAATCGTGGAGTGCGGACTTCCCGTACCTACCGTTCCCACCGTACCCGAGTTGATCGGCGAGGAGCGGCGTAACGAGATCCTCGCCGAATTCACTGAATCAGGAGCAGAAAGAATGATTCTCCTCGGCGAACAGCCAATCAACTGGTTCCTGCGGCATGTTGTGGATTCATGGGAGTGGTACGATCTCGAGGATTTCGTTGACGCAAACGGCTACGGTCACGTGGTAAGCAGGCAGATCGCCGGACGCGCAGTGGACATCCTTCCCCTCGCGCATCCCCGACAGATCGCACAGCTCGGACCCAGCAGCGAGAAGTGGTTCCAGCGTCACGAAGAGTGGATGCACCCCTAGACTACCTTCGCGGAAACAGACGTTCGCGGAAAAAGACGTACGCGGATGAACGCGGATCGAGACGGATTTTCGCGGATAAGAGCTTTTATCAACTCCAATTCCGAA
>CAYJMN010000044.1:0-43524 GCA_964371045.1 uncultured Chromatiales bacterium
TGCCGGATAGTGGGCGATTCATGGATCGCCCAGTTGCCGATGGCGGATTGCGGACTGGCGGGGGCGAGGGTCCCCTGCCGGATAGTGGGCGATTCATGGATCGCCCAGTTGCCGATGGCGGATTGCGGACTGGCGGGGGCGAGGGTCCCCTGCCGGATAGTGGGCGATTCATGGATCGCCCAGTTGCCGATGGCGGATTGCGGACCAGCTGGGGCGGGGGCGATGGTCCCCTGCCGGATAGTGGGCGTTTCATGGATCGCCCAGTTGTGGATTGAGGATTGAGGATTGAGGATCTGAACCGGGGGCCAACCGATCGCACTCTCAGATCCGTCTTCCGCAATCCGCACGCCGCAATTCCAACAAGACGCCCGTACCCCCGGATATCACAAATCCGTTCCTCGCTGCGCCTCGAGCAGCCTCGCATACTCTTCGGGAGTATTGACGTTCGCAAGCATGTCCCCGATGCCGGAAACATTGAAATCCTTAAGTTCGGCGAACGTCGCGCCGAGTTCGAGAAGTAAAGGCCGCAGACGGAACTCTCCGCGATCAAACGCGGCTTCGATGGCGGGAAGGGCGTACCGTGTGTACACACCGAACAGAGGATGGATACGGTCGCCGTCGCTGGCGACGAAGGCGGGCGAGCCGCCCCAGAGGTCGAGGAAGGCGCGAACAGCCGATGCGGTTATGCGGGGGGTGTCGCACGCGGTGACAAAAACGGCGTCGCAGGATGCGTGGATCAATGCCGAATGAATGCCGGCGAGCGGCCCACTGTCGGGGAACATATCCGGCACGCACCGCACGCCTCCCGGGAGCGTTCGCCCTTCGCAGTCGCCGATTAACAGAACCTCAGGAAATACCTCCAGAAGTCTGGAAGCGATACGGAGCAGGAAGGTGCTCCCCTCCCACTCCAAATCCGCTTTGTCGCGCCCCATGCGCGTGCTGCGTCCGCCAACGAGCATGGCGGCGGAATGAACAACCATGCGATGGGCGTCACGGTCGAATAAGGTGTTCTGCATTGGCATGAAAATACCGAAGCGCGCGTCCGGAGAACTGTTCTATGCGTGAATGTACGAGATTCCGGAACACGCGCCCAACGTGAAAATGAATCGGGGCCATGGTAAGGGCGGGGCCAGCACATGTCGCCGATGTCCTTCACCATCGGTGCGAATACAGAAGCCATGGATCTCTGTAGAAAGTTCCACTCACGAGCGCCGGGCGGCGACCGCGCGGACGAGACCTCATCGATTGCTGATCCAGGTCACGGCTGTTCACACATTCAAACGGTTCCCGGAACCATGCTCTTCCATGATACGCACCGGTACAAGACATATCGTGAAGGCGGACTATCGCACGCGGGCCAACGGATCGGTTTTCTGTTCCCTCCATGTCTCTTTTTCACTATTTTTTTTTGACATCAGACACATGGGGCTTGACACTTGGGATTTATTTCACTATTTTTTCAATTGCTACTATTAATGCGTCATTTTTCCTTTATAAGCTTTTCACAGAGGAATGCCTCGGCTTCGCGCCGACGACTATCAAGAGTCTCCCCAAAGCAAGAATGAAACGGATCGTTTTTACGATTTTTTCGTTTTTTATTGTTGCTTTATGTCGACAGCCAGTTGAAATCGTCATGCGCATCACGTCAGCATGATTGGAGGCGTCGGCATCGTCAGAGTCGGAAAACATGGCCTATCCATACATCCGGAGACCGACAATGAAGACTGTCTCGACCATCGTGATTTTACTGCTCGCGGGAACGCTATGGGGACTGGCGGAAATACTCCCGCTGCCGACCGCTATTCATTGCGCCCTTGGCGTGCTGTTCCTCACCATTGCCCGGATTCTTGTTCCCCGGATCGGAACAGGGATTCTTATCGGTCTCGTCGTCTGCGTGTACAAGACTGCGAGCGTCACCTTCATGGAATGTCAGTGGGCAGGGGTATTGTCGCTCGCCGGTTCCTTCGAAATCATGGTACTCCTGTTTCACTCCCGGCTTGACGGTGGGATTCTTCGGTCAATCGCCGTCGGCGTCGGGACCTGTGCCCTCGCCCTGATCCTTTTCATCGGTTGGGCGCTGCTTCTCGCAGAACACCCATACTGGATCGAGGGCGGCTGGCCACGCATCACCGATTATGCGCTGTACACCACCGCACCCGCGATGCTCCTGAGCGTGTTGCTCGCTCCCCTTGGACGGGCAGTCGGCGAGGCACTGCTGGCACCATCGAAGCCGCGGCGCTCATTGGCGCTCCTGTTCGGCGGCGTCGCCATCACCTTATGCTGGAGTTTCGCACTGCTGGCGTGAACCGCACGCCCAGTCTCGTGTGAAACGGTCCGTCGGGAACGTCTTGCCGCCGACCGACCATCGAGGATTGACTTTCGTTTAGCGGAAACTTTTCGAGAGAACAGCATGATCGCCGAAGAGCGGATGGCAATAACATGGAATGGAGGTGCCACGGTCGCGGGGCCTTCCATAACCACGGATGCGATGGAGTGCGTCGCTTGTGAAAGCGAACTCACCATCCTGCTCGACAAGAATCCGTTCGTCGTTCTGTCCTGTAGTCCGGAGGGTGAAAAGGAACTCGCCATCGGCTTTCTTGTCAGCGAAGGGATAATCACCTCCCTTCTGGATATCGATCTCATGCTTCACCACACCGGGACAGCGTGCATCGACGTCAAACGTTCTTACGATGCACGAAACCGGGAATCGCATGCGGACGCACCGTCATGGGCGGAGGGTCGTATGCGTACGTCGGGTTGCGCACACGGGATGAGCGCGAGGCTCGCGTATCGCAAGCAGTGGCTCACTCCCCTCGCCATCCCCTGCGCTATCACGCCGGAACATATCACAGCCCTTCGGCGACTCGCTGATTCGCGATCGGAAGGACACAGAGCCACCGGTTGTCTGCATCATGCCGCACTCGTTTTTCCGTCGGGACATACCATCATGCGGGAGGATATCGGGAGACACAACGCCGTCGACAAAGCGATCGGCACCGCGATGCTCGCGGGGCTGGATCCGTCGGAGGCCGTCCTGGTGAGTTCAGGCCGACTGTCTTCAGAAATCATCCTCAAAACCGCCGCAACCCGCATTCCCATCGTGGTGTCAAGAGCCGCACCCACGACGGCGGCCATCGATGCCGCGCTCGAGTTCGGCGTCACGCTCATCGGCTTCGCCCGCGGAAACCGCTTCACCGTCTATGCCCATCCCGAGCGCGTTATTTGGCCGGAAGAGAAACAGCGGGGAACCCACGCACCATCAGATCGGCGATCGTCCGTGTCTGTAGACACCAACAAAAACACACCATCACCTTGCGATACATCATGCATCATCATGGAGGTCACATGAAACCCGGAAACGTCCTGCAATTTTGCATTCTCCTGATTTGCCTCTCGACAACGCTGTCGGCGCAGAAACTCAATCTCACACCCTACGGATTCGTCAAGGGCGACGCAATCTATGCAACGAGCGGTGTGCTGTCCTTCGGCAAGGCGGACATCGCCGCGCCGCAACTCGCGACCGGCGTCGACACCGCCTCGGTCGGTTTTACAGGCCAGCATACCCGCCTCGGATTAAAAGGAAGCGTGGGTGACGACATCAAGGTGGGCGGTTTGATCGAGATGGACTTCTTCACCAATGCAATGGAGTCGAATGTGCGTCCACGCATGCGCTTGGGGTATGCCTGGATGACGACAGGAAATTTCGAGCTGCGTATCGGGCAGCAGTGGGATCTCTTTTCGCCGAACAATCCAACCACGAATAATACGAATGGCAACATGTGGTATGGAGGCAATCTTGGTTTCCGCCGCGGACAACTGCAATTGGCGTATTCCATGCCGCTTGAAAGCATCACGCCAAAGCTGCAGCTAGCGCTCTGCGAAGGCGCCGCCGATCCAATGATGGAGGACAACGTCTCCGGTATGCCAATGCTGCAAGGAAGATTGTCGGTGACGTTCATGAAGAATTATGTCATCGGCGCCTATTTCGCGAATACGACATTCTCACCGAAGCCCGACTCCAGCGATCTCGATTACAGTGCCACAGGTTTCGGTGTCGATTTCACATTGCCATTCGATGACATGTTGACGCTGTCAGGCGAATTCAGCACGGGAACGAATCTGATCAATACAAATCTGTTCACCATCGCCGGCAGAGGGAATAAGGACGTTGAGCACAAGACGACAGCCATGTGGATTAACGCGATGTCGAAGCTGTCGGATGCGGTGCATGTGGTGGTGGGCTTTGGCATGGACCAGAACAACACCGACGAAGAGTCCCTGAAACCGGGTGATGTGATCGGCAATACCGTCATCTACGGTGATCTGATTTTCTCGATCCATGGCGGCTTTTCGCTGGCTCTGGAAGTGCTGAGCATCAATACGGAATACCAGGACGGCATCGTGTTTTACGGAAGCGGCGGGAGCGCTGGCGACGAAAAGCGATCGGCACTGGTGTTCAATCTCAGCGGTAAAGTAACGTTCTGATGAGCGACGCCGAAGACATGTCCCGGGCGCCTGCTCCAACAAACGCGACGATAGCGGACAGCATCGCAGCGCTTGCGGACTTCGCCGCCGCCCTCGCCGACTATCAACGCCGCAGCGAGCAGCGGGCGCTATTCAGCACTCCCCCGCTGCGTGACAGCGAAGATGCGGCGCGCGTGCGCTTCGAGCAGGACCGGTATCTGCTTCGGCCGTGCGGCGGCGGATTTCGTCCGATCGAGACCATGGAAACCGCCGCTGACCTGCTTTCCGTCCTGCATTCCCATCTGACCAATCACGAGCATGAGGTCGCGGCGATCGAAGCCGCGATTACGGAAGGCGCACTCGATATCACCGCCCTGCTGACGCTCACCTACTGCAATCAGGGCAATGAACTCCGGGCTCTTCTGCACGGGCAGGGACTTGACGAAGCAGTCGCAACGTTTTTCGCGCTGTATCTCGCACGTCTATGGCGTGCTCGCGCGGCCCGGCTGCTTACGGAAGGGCTCGATCTCTCAATGTGGAGCTGTGGATATTGTCCCGTGTGCGGTCATTGGGCGTCACTTGGTCATCTTTCGTCGGAGGGCGGTAAGCGGACCCTCTGGTGTCTCCATTGCACGACGACGTGGACGTTCCCCCGTGTCCGCTGCCCATTTTGCCTGAATTCGGATCATGCGACGCTGGACATTCTCCAGCCCGAAGGCGACTTAGCGCACCGCGTCCAGGCCTGCCTGGTGTGCCGTCGATACATCAAGGAATTCCGTTCCGATTCCGTCCCGGATACGCAAGGCTTCGATGCCGTGTATCTGGGCACACCGATGCTGGACAGCGCCGCGGAGGGCGAAGGCTACCTGCGTGAATCCAACCTCACGGTGCGCTACGAAAACCCCGACGGCAATGAACTGCTGATGTATCGACAGCGACCGCTTCGGCGGGATGGCAGGCAGTCCCTTGAGGATGCCGACACAGACACAAGAATGCAACACATATCATCACCTACCATTACAGCAAGCGAGGAGTGAACGATGCACATCAATCGCCGACGTTTTCTTGGCGTAACCGGGGCTGGCGCATTGGGAGCTACGCTCTCGATGTTCGGTACGGCGCCGCACGCCCGCGCGGCAAGTCCACCGAAGATTAAAACGCTGCATGCCACGGAGAGTACGACCATCTGCCCTTACTGCGGAGTGGGATGCGGGTTGATATGCTCGGTCGTGGACGGCAAGCTGGTCAACATCGAGGGTGATCCGGATCACCCCATCAACGAAGGATCGCTGTGCTCGAAAGGCATGGCGTTGTATCAGATAGCGGATAATAAGCGCCGTTTATCTGTCGTTCAGTACCGCGCTCCCGGCAGTGATAGCTGGGAGGAGAAAAGCTGGGACTGGGCGGCTGGAGAAATCGCCAAACGCATCAAAGCCACCAGGGACGCCACGTTCGTGGCCAGCGAGGGCGACAAGGTGGTCAACCGCACCGAAGGAATCGCGTGTCTCGGCGGCGCCGCGCTCGACAATGAGGAATGCTATCTGTACTCGAAGTTCGCAAGGTCCCTGGGGGTGGCCTACCTCGAGCACCAGGCGCGCATTTGACACTCCTCCACAGTGGCCAGTTTGGCTGCTACGTTCGGAAGAGGCGCAATGACGAATCACTGGATCGATTTGGTCAATACCGACGTGGCCATGATCATGGGCTCCAATGTCGTGGAAAATCATCCCATGGCCGCGAAATGGCTGACGCGCGCCAAGGAGCGCGGGGCGATCATCATCAATCTTGATCCCCGTTACACGCGAACGTCCTCCTTCGCCGATATTTACTGCAAGTTCCGCAGCGGCACGGATATCGCGATGGTGAACGGCATCATTAATTACGCGCTCGAGCGCGACATCGTCAATCATGAATTCGTTCGCGAGTATACCAACGCGTCGTACATCATTTCGGCCGATTACGCGTTTTACGACGGGCTGTTCAGCGGCTACGACGAGGTCGGTCGCAAGTACGACAAAACAGCCTGGGCCTTCGAGCTTGACGGCGCCGGCCTCCCGAAGCAGGACACGACGTTACTGCATCCACGCTGTGTGTATCAACTGATGAAGCGTCATTACAAACGATACGATATCGACTCCGTATGCCGGGCCACGGGCGCTCCGAAGGAAATGTACGAGCGCGTGTGCCAGGTGTTCACCTCGACATCCGCACCCGACCGTGTCGCTACGTGGTTGTACGCCATGGGCACGACGCAGCATACGCACGGAACGCAGAACATCCGCAGCTATGCGGTATTGCAGCTCCTGATGGGCAATGTCGGCGTCGCCGGCGGCGGAATCAACGCCATGCGCGGTGAATCCAATGTGCAGGGTTCAACGGACTACGGCCTGCTGTTTCATCTCCTTCCCGGGTATCTCGCTTCCCCGACAAAGGACCAGCAAACGCTCGCTGAATTTCTCGCGACAAATTCGCCGACGACCACCGACCCGAAATCCGCCAACTGGTGGAGCAATTATCCGAAGTACATGACTTCCCTGCTCAAGGCTTGGTACGGAGAGAAAGCGTTGCCCGAGAACGATTTCCATTACTCCTGGATCCCGAAACGCAGCGCGGACTATTCGTACATTTCGCTGTTCGAGGCGATGTACGAGGAGAAGATCCGTGGACTCATCATGCTCGGACAAAATCCGGCTGTCGGGGGTCCGAACTCACTGAAGGAGAGGGCTGCGCTGGCCAAGCTTGAGTGGATGGTGGCCGTCGATCTCTTCGAAACGGATACATCGGTCTTCTGGAAACGACCGGGCGTTAATCCGGCTGATATCAAAACCGAAGTGTTCCTGCTTCCGGCTTGCTCCTCGGTCGAAAAAGAAGGCAGCGTATCGAATAGTGGCCGCTGGGTGCAATGGAGGTATCAGGCTATCGAACCTATCGGCGAAAGTCACTCCGATAACTGGATACTCGACAGACTCCACAAAGCCGTCAAGAAGGAATACGGCAGCGGCGGCGTTTTCCCCGATCCCATCCTGAACCTTACATGGGATTATGGGGATGGGCACGAACCGGATCCGCATATCATCGCCAGAGAGATCAATGGCTACTTCCTTAAGGATCTCGTGCTCAAGGAGCCGCTGACAGGTATCGACAAACCCTTCAAGAAAGGTCAGGCCGTGCCGTCGTTCGCCTATCTGCAAGCGGACGGTTCAACATCCTGCGGTAACTGGATTTACTGCAACAGCTACGCGGGACCCGAGAAAACGGACAACAAAATGGCCAGACGCGAAAAAAAGGATTCAGTGAACGGTCTGGGCATGTATCCGGAGTGGGCCTGGGTATGGCCCGTGAACCGACGCATTCTGTACAATCGCGCCTCCGTCAATCGCCTCGGGCAACCGTTCGATCCCAAACGCTGGGTCATTCGCTGGAACGCGGTGACCGCGAAATGGGAAGGAGACGTGCCCGACGGTGCCTGGCCACCGGACGCGAAGCATCCTTTCATCATGAAACCGGACGGTCGCGCCTGGCTTTTCGCCCCGAATCTCAACGACGGCCCCATGCCGGAGCACTACGAACCGCTTGAAAGTCCGGTGAAGAACCTGTTCTCATCCCGGCAGATCAATCCGGCGGTAAAGCTATGGCACGTCAGCAATCCCGATGGAAACCCGGTAGGCGAGGCCTCGCAGTTCCCGATAATCGGCACCACCTACCGCGTAAGTGAACATTGGCAGGCCGGTGCCATGACGAGGAATATTCCCTGGCTGTGCGAACTCGTACCTGACGTGTTCTGCGAGATGTCTGTCGAACTCGCCGAGCAAAAAGGCATCGACAATGGCGATCGCGTGATTGTCTCCACCGCGCGTGGAGAAATGGAAGCGTATGTTCTGGTCACGCGCCGCTTCGAGCCCTTCCTTATCGACGGCAAGCAATTGCATGAGATCGGCGTCATCTGGCATTTCGGCTACAACGGTCTGGCACGCGGCGACAGCGCCAACATCCTGACCGCGCACATCGGCGACGCCAACACGATGATACCCGAATACAAGGCCTTTCTCTGTGATGTAAAAAAGAAAGGAGGTGCGGCATGAAAGCCATGCTGATCGACTCGACGCGGTGCATCGGCTGCCGCGCATGCCAAGTGGCATGCAAGGAATGGAATGAACGCAAAGCTGAACCGACGACCTTTTTCGCCGGGAAGGGGTATCAAAATCCCCGCGATCTCTCCGCCGAAACCTGGACGTTGATCACGTACAACGAAGTGGAAACCGACGGCAAGTTCAACTGGGTGTTCGGGAAGAAGCAGTGTTTCCATTGCCTCGTCCCCGGTTGCGCTACGGCCTGCCCGGTCGCCGCGCTAAAAAAACTGGATTCCGGTCCGGTGATGTACGACGCGAGCATCTGTCTTGGATGTCGTTTCTGCCAACTGGCCTGTCCATTTAAAGTCCCTCGCTTTGAATGGAGCAGCGCGATACCCGAAATCGCGAAATGCACCATGTGCGCCGATCGCGTCGAGGCTGGACTCCAACCGGCCTGCGCGAAAGTTTGTCCAACGGACGCCATCGTTTTTGGCGAACGCGATGAGTTGATCCGCGATGCGGAATCGCGTATCGCCAGCAATCCACGCGGCTACGTACATGCAATCTATGGCAAGGACGAAGCGGGCGGCACCTGCGTCATGCATTTGTCCAACGTCCCCTTCGACAGTATAGGCTTCGACAGCTCTGTACCGAAGCACGCACTCGCCGACAACGTCGCACCGGCGCTCAAACCCATCCCTTACGTCATCAGCGGATTGGGTGTCGTGCTGGGCGCGACGTCGTGGATCATACACAGGCGTATGGATCGCGAAGATGAAAAAACGGAAAACGGGAGGGAATCATGAAACGCAATGTGATATCCGGACTCTCGACAGGTATGAAAATCCTGTGGATCATCGCGATCGCGGGCGTGGTCGTGATACTCTATCGATGGGCGATGGGGCTTGGAGCGGTCTCCAATCTCAGCGACGGCTACCCCTGGGGCTGGTGGATCGGTTTCGACATACTCGCAGGCATCGCGCTCGCATCGGGCGGTTTCGTCCTTGCAGGAACCGTGCATCTTTTCGGCCGCGAGAAATACCACCCGCTTGTCCGCTCGGCGATCCTTACAGCGCTGCTGGGGTACCTGCTGTTTATCTTCGGCTTGTTCATCGATCTCGGACGGCCGTGGAATCTCTGGCGCGCCATGTATTCGTGGCATCACGAATCTCCGATGTTCGAGGTCGCCTGGTGCGTGATGCTCTACACCACGGTGCTGATTCTCGAATTCGCGCCGATGGTGTTCCAGCGATACGGACTGACCAAACTGCATTCTCTGTGGAGGCGCCTGACACCGTGGGTGGTTATCGTCATGGTTTCGATGTTCACTCTGGCGATGACCTATTCGTTCTGGTGGCTGCTGGTTGTCTTCGTCATCCTCGCGACCTGGGAGGTGCTGATGACCCTCGGGTACATGCCGCGAGATGCGCATATGCCGATCGTGCTTATCATGGCGGGCGTCATCTTTTCGACCATGCATCAATCATCCCTGGGATCGATTTTCCTGCTGTCGGAGCAGTTCATCCATCCACTGTGGTACACGCCCATCTTGCCGTTGTTCTTTCTGTTTTCGGCGATCATGGTGGCTCCTGCAATGGTCACGTTCGAAGCGTTGACGACCGAGCGCGCATTGAAGCATACGGCGAGAATGGATCTTCTCGCAGCGCTTTCACGCTGGATGCCTTACCTGCTTTCGGTGTACCTGATCGCCAAGATCGTGGACCTGATGGTGCGCGGAGCGGTGTCCTATGCTCTGTCGTTCGACGTACAGGCTGTGTCGTGGTGGTTGGAAATATTCATCGGTGTGATCACGCCACTCGCGCTCTATCTCAGTCCAGAAATCCGTTCCTCACGTTCGGGCCTGTACTGGAGTTCCGGTCTGGTCGTGATCGGCCTGATTTGGAATCGTCTCAATGTCTCCATCGTCGGCATGATCGTCGCCGATTGGGACACCTACTTCCCGTTCTGGGCTGAAATCTTTATCACGGTCGGCATATTCGCCATCGGGCTGATTGCATTCCGCTGGGCGATGGTCAATCTACCGATTCTCGAACACCACGAAGCGCCAACGACATGAAGAAGGAGAATGAGACCATGGCTGCAGCACGACCACCTTTCACACAAATTCCGCTGATAGTGGCGGTCATCGTCGCCGGCATCGTCATCGTGTTTCTCGCGCAGACGACATACGAGACGAAACAGGAACTCAAGAGGCTGGCCGACGAAGCTCTCGAAGCCCGGCAAGCCACTATTTCCCGCGGAACCACCAATCATTTCGCGACGCTCGACCAGAACTGCACCTGGTGTCACAACGAACGGCGCTTCCTTGGCTTTCATGGCGATTCGAAAGCCATCGATGACGTCGTTCATCGGATGCAGGACAAGGCTGACGCGAAGCTGACCGATGCCGAACTCCGGCAGATACACTCGGCGATGGATTTACTGGCATGCATTAAATGCCATGACCGGCATACTCTGGACAAGTTCGCCACATATTCCGCGGATAAACAAAAAACGGTATTAGAGGGCATGTGGAGGAAGCCCGGCTCCGGTCTGAAAGAGGCGGACAGTACCCGTATCATAAGCGCCCTGCACGCGATTCAGGGCTTTTAGTCCGAATTTAACAAGGACGACAGAGAGGATGGATCTGGTGGTCCAGCCGGTCTTCAAAACCGGTAACCGACGGATAACACCGTCGGAGGCAGGTTCGATTCCTGCCCTCTCCGCAACAGCGGGAAGCGTGCTCCCCGCAATTCCCGGGTCCGGGATCATTCGACGCGCGAGATGTCCATGCGCCAGAAGGAACTTCGCGGTATACCCTCGGTTTCACGCCTTCTCGAGGCGCCGGAACTGCGCAGCGCCATGGCATCGCACGGTCGTGCGCTTCCACTCGCGCTGCTGGGTCAAACGCTTGACGAAATCAGACACGACATCGCGAACGGCGCAGCCCCTCCCGAATTCGGGACCGTCGTAGAACGCATCGTCGGCGCTATCGACGCATTGACACATGGCGGATTGCTGCGTGTGATCAATGCCACGGGCGTTCTGTTGCATACCAATCTCGGGCGCGCTCCGCTGGGACGCGGCACACTCAATTCGGCACTTCCCGCTCTGGAAGGCTATTCCAATCTTGAATTCCGACTGGAAACCGGTGAACGCGGCCGGCGCATGGAGCATCTCGCACCCCTGCTGCAGCTGGTGACAGGCGCCGAAGACGCGCTCGCCGTGAACAACAACGCGGCCGCCGTCATGCTGGCGTTGCACACCTTCGCCAGGGACAAGGAAGTCATCACGTCACGCGGCGAGTTGATCGAAATCGGTGGATCATTCCGTATGCCCGACATCATCGCGACGAGCGGTGCGCGACTCGTGGAAGTCGGGACGACCAATCGCACGCGTCTCGCCGATTATGAACGTGCGATTACAACTACCTCCTCTGTAATCTTGAAATCGCATTGCTCGAATTACAGGATTACGGGTTTCAGCGAGGAAACGTCCATTCAGGAACTGGCCGGACTGGCGAAGGCCCGCGGTCTGCTGCTGCTGCATGACATCGGATCGGGCTTGCTGTCGAAATCCTCCGATCCGGCACTCCGGCACGAGCCTGATGTACAGCACAGTCTTGCCGCCGGTGCCGATCTGGTGATGTTCAGCTGCGACAAGCTGCTCGGTGGAACGCAGGCCGGCGTGCTCGCCGGGCGGGCGCAGTTGATCGCCACGCTCGCCTCGCAGCCCATGCTGCGCGCACTCCGACTGGACAAGGTCGCCATCGCACTGTTGCGGGCAATCGTCCTCCAGCACCTCCGGGCGGATGACGGACTTGCTTCGGGAGGCCTGGCCGCTTTGTCGCACAGAAGCCCTGAGCAACGTCGCGCCATGGCGGAGCAGCTCGCCTCTTTGCTGACCGCGCACGGCATCGGGTGCACGGTGATAGCATCCAGTGGATGTCATGGAGGCGGATCGATTCCAGGACGTGACATCGAGAGCCATGCCGTACGCATCGACAACGCCGGCACCGGGGCCTCCGTTGATCAATTGACAAGGGCGCTGCGTTTGGCGTCGACTCCCATCGTAGCAGTGCCGAGGGAGGGACGGCTTTGTCTCGATGTGCTGGCGATGTTCGACGACGATCTGCAGGTAACCGCGGACATGGTCGTGGAGGCCCTATGCGACACCTGATCTTCGGTACCGCCGGACATATCGACCATGGCAAAACCTCGCTCGTCCGTGCGCTGACCGGCTTCGATTGCGATACGCATGCCGTGGAGAAGCGCCGCGGCATAACCATCAATCTGGGTTTCGCGCATTGCGACTTGCCCTCTGGTCGTATCAGTTTCATCGATACTCCCGGGCACAAGGATTTCATCGCCACTATGGTTGCCGGCGCAGGCGGCATCGACCGCGCCCTGCTTGTGATTGCCGCGGATGAGGGTGTGATGCCGCAAACGCGCGAGCATCTCCGGATTCTCACTCTTCTGGGTGTCGACAGCGGCATCATCGTTTTGACGCGGACGGATCTCGTGGACGAGGATGTACTCGCCGCCGCTCGGGAGGAAGCATACGACGCCGTGCGCGACAGCTGCCTGGCGCGAAGCCCGATGATAGCTGTTTCCTCGCGCGACGGCAGAGGGATAGATGCACTGCTGGAGGCCCTCGACGAAGTGCTGCGGACGTCGACATCCCGGATGGCTGGACCGGTGTTCCGCATGTACATCGATCGCTGCTTCACCGCGGCCGGGCATGGCGCGGTCGTGGCGGGGACGGTATTGGGCGGCGGAGTTGTGCGCGGACAGAACATCGTGCTGCTGCCCGGAGAAAAGGAGTATCGCATCCGCGGCATGGAACGGCACGGCGTCGCCGTCGATCAGGTCGCGGCCGGGGACCGCGCGTCCCTGAACCTGGTCGGACTCCATCAGGAAGAGTTTCAACAAGGCATGCTCGTGTCTGATCGTCCCCTCCCGTCGACACATCTTCTGGATACACGTATCGAGTATACGGCGGATAGCGGAAGCCTCGGGGTGCGGTCTCAGGCGATGATGCTGCTCGCAACGCAGCGCACGGAGGTCTCGATTCATCTGCTCGATATCGACAAACTTTCATCCGGCGGTTTCGCGCTGGCCCAATTGCATTCCAGAATGCCGTGCATCGCCTTTCATGGAGATCGTTTCATTCTCAGAAATTCGTCCGGTGACGCCACGCTTGGCGGTGGCGTGATTATCGACGCGCATCCGCTGCATCACAGACGACGACGCGCGTCGCTCCTCCATGATTTGCGCCTGATTTCGGATGGCTCACTTCCGGAACTTGTTGCGCATGAAGCGAGAAAATCACCGGCACCTGTTTCCTGCTCTCACACGGCATCCATTCTCGGGCAGCACCCGGACGCTATCGCGCATGCGGTGCGCTCCGGCCTGCCTGCAGATGTTGTCGCCATCGAAACCGCGGATGAATTGTATCTGCTTCGGACGGTAGCGTTATCCGCAATCCAGGATGGGATACTCCGGCTGCTCGGACTTTCCCACAAGCGTAATCCACTTGATGACGGTGGCCGGAGCAGCGAGGAACTGCTGTGCATTTTCGGTGCACATCGAACACCGGCACATGAAGCGGTGCTGCGCAGCATTCTGGAGGCCAACGAGCGTCGTGGCCTGCTCAAGCGTGTGCGGAACACCTGGGCGGCGGCGAATCACGATGTGTGTTTATCCGACGAGGATCTTTCCGACATTGAGGTTATCGAACGTTTCCATCTGCGAGACGACATGAGCGTACCGCTGATGTCGGAACTGCGAATGCTCGCGCAGCGCACCGGCATTACAGAACGACGGCTGCATCACCTACTCTTTTTCCTGACACGGCGGGGAGTGCTTGTGCACATCGGCGAGGAATATCTCCACCGGAGCGCCGTCGATTTGTGCCGGTACATCCTGTTGGACTGTCTGGAGCGAGTCCGGGACGGCGCGACGGTTGCATGTTTCCGCGATATAGTTCACGGGAACCGGAGAATCTGCCTGCTGTTGCTGGCGCAATTCGACGCGGAAGGGATCATCGAACGCCGGGAAAACTCACGTTTCATCACCGAGTTGGGACGGGAAACACTGCTCCGCCTGCGTACCGAACGTAAAAAAGCTTCCACGCCCTCCGGCGACGCCCGCGAATCCCGCCCAGCGCACACTCTACACGTTGAGGCCAAAGCACGGTGATACTGCGCGAACTATCCATATTGACCACAAAGGATCCGCGTCCGCGATTAATTAAAAGTCGCCCCTCGCTGTTTCTGCTGACCGGTCCGGTGAACAGCGGAAAGACCCGGACCCTTCGCAGGTGGCTCTGCGATTGGGAGGGCGAGGGTTGGACGCTGGGCGGCATCGTCAGCGACGCCTTGTGGAATTACAACATCAAAATCGGTTATGACGTGTGCGACCTGAACAGCGGCAAGTCCTGGCCGATCATCCGCAATGTCCACTTCCCTTGTGACGTGCAAATCGGGAAATATCATCTGGATGGCGTGAAGATACTGGAGGTGATACAAGCTGCTCGAAGTACGCCTGCCTGCGATCTGCTCGTCCTCGACGAAATCGGTCCGCTGGAGTTGGAACAAAACGGCGGCTTCCGCGATTTGCTCACCTTTTTTCTCGCTGAGCGCACATGCTCACTTTGCATCGTCGTGCGCGACGGTATGCTCAATAAATTTCTCGATACCTATCAAATCATTCTCAAACACGGAAGGATGCTCGCATGAACGCTCATGATCTCAATCGCCGACTCGACCGCACCGCCCACAAGCCGGTCATCGCAGAATCATTGAGTGGGGAAACCACGACGGTATCGCGTCGTCTGGCAATAGCCGCCACAGTGTTGCTGACCATCCTGTGCCTTGCCTCCTGCGATTCTTCTACCGATCCATCCGTACCGCCGGTCGATGAGATGTTCGTCATGGTTCATCACAAGGCGGACTCGACACGGCTGAAGCTCTCAGATTTCCCGCAAATCGATGTCGATGGTGAAAAGGCGGTACAACTGTCGTCGCTGATCGACACCAATCTTGTCCCACCCTTTCGCGACAAAAAGGGAGTCGCGCATGAAGCGCGGAAACTGTACGCATACCACATTATCGGGGAGGATGGTTTCTCCGCTTCCGTCGATCGCGGCTATGCGAACAATGTTTGGGAGCATCTCACGATCGGTTTCATCATGACGCGAAGCCGCAATATTCTGTTTCCAAAGCCGGCTATCGATCTGGCCGGCGCCTACAACGTCAAGAATGCCGCGCAGATTCGCCTCAATCGTAAAATCGATATCAAACTCCCGGATTCTACGATATTCGTAGAAGTCGGCGCAATGCCCGCCGTATCCGTTACGAATCTGAATGGCGTCCCGGAAATGGCGGTCGCTTTCGAGAGCATCGTCCTGGCGGCGCTTCCGCAACCCGAAACATACGGATTCACCATCATGGCGCTCGATGGTGCTTCTCCCGCGGTCATGACGTGGGAACAATTCCGTACGGGCTACTGGCTGCTCCAAAGCGAGCGCAGCATGTTCACCGATCCTTCGCTCTCGTCGGGCTTGTACAAACTCAGCGCTGTTGAGAAAATTATCGTGACGAGGTGATGCGCATCATGACGACATGGTCCCGGATCATAGCGCTGCCGCCGCTGTTGTGTTGCCTCTGCGGCGGCGCTCTCGGCCAATCGGTCGATCCATCTCGCTATACTGCACGCGACTCCACATGGAATATGGAAGAGGTGGTCATCAGCGCCGCCGTTTCCGGTTTCGTCCCGAGTATCAGCATCGTCCTGGATTCGGAGAGGATCCGGGACGACGGAGCATGGACGATTGGAGAGTTGCTCCGCGGCGAATCCGGATTACAGCTGACGACAGGAGCGAAATCTGAAACGGAGTTCAGAATTCGCGGCTTCCCCGCCAATGCGACAGTAGTGCTTCTGGATGGACATCCGCTCAATTCGGGGTACTATGGCAAAGTCGATCTGTCCACGATCGCGCTGGAGTCGATCGCGTCTATCACCATACTCAAGGGCCCGTCCTCGGTTGCGTACGGATCGGAAGCCATGGGGGGCGTGGTGAATATCGAGACCCGGCAACCGTCGGAATCAGCTCATACATCCATCGATGCGGAAGTCGGCGATCTGGGCCACCGCAGCCTCGGAGTGCATCACAGTCAGCGCATCGATCGCTGGAGTTATGCAGTCTCGCTGTACGAGCAGGCCCGTGAGGCCTTTCCCCTTGCCTCGGATTTCGAGCCCCGATCTCTTGAGGATGGCGGAATGCGCGACAACAGTGCGCAGCAGCTGTACGGTGGGCGTATACGACTCGGCTGCGATCTGTCGGAAACAGAACGCTTCGCGCTGCACCTGGGCGGGCAACACGCGGCCCGTGATGTCCCGACAACGATTTATTCCTGGGATTCGCCGACCTGGCACCGCTTTCCGGACATGTACCGCTACAATGCGTCGCTGTCGGGGAGTGCCCGGATTTCCCCATCGATCCAACTCGCTACGCTGCTGTTCTATGATGCATCGGGTGATAATCTGATCGAATACAGAAACGCTTCTTTTTCACCGGAGGATATCGTTTTTGACTCGTTCATGGACAACCAGTCGCTGGGGGGAAGCATGAGCTTGCGCAGCAGTGCGCTTCGTACACACAGTATCGGGGCGGGCGTGCGATACAGATACGACCTTGTTCACAGGCAACCGCATACCGATCGGGATCGTGTCGCGCATCGCTTTGAATCCGCGAATCTGTTCGTAGAAGACATCGTCCGTCCATGGTCCCGCTGCGTACTCACGTTTGGTCTCAGCCAGACCTACTTTACGAATCCGACATCCTCAGCGCCCGCATGGAAGCTCTGCCCCATGATTGGTGTCACACATAATCTCGTGTCGGATCTCCAGATCAACGCGGGCGTATCGCGTACGGTGCGCTATCCCTCAGCGCAGCAGCTCTTCAGCGAGGCCACCGGTAATCCCGAACTCCAGCCGGAAGATAGCTGGAAGACAGAAGCGGGTTTCGCGACGAGCCTTCCCTCCATGATGACCGACTTGACTATGGACGCCGAGTTGGCCGCGCACTGGAGTGAGCTGCATAATCTCATTTATCGCGTCTCCAGCGCGCACATGTACACCAACATCTCAAGCGCGCGTTTATACGGAATGGAGCTACGCGGCAGGGCGCGCATCGGTGATTGGCTCGAAATCGACGCCTCCTTCGATCACCTGGTGCGGGATGCCCGATCGGAGGAAGCACTGCGTAACCTGCCGTCCAACGCCCTGCGTTTCGCTTGGCAGATTCGGACCCAGTCCTTGACGTTTCGTCATGAATTCGGGTCTGTGGGAACACGGCCGACACTCAGAACCGATGATCCCATACTCCCTGCCTACAGCATGCATACAGCAACAGCATCCGCGCGACTGCCTGGCGACATCACGCTCCGCATTCGTGTGCTAAACATCTTCGATATCGATTATCAAGAAGAAATCGGTTACCCCGCTTCGGGACGTATGATCTTCATTGGTGCTACGTGGGTGAAGTGAACAACACATCGTCACCGGAAGACATGATTCCGGTATCGGATACGGCCTGGTCGTCATCGATTATTCGTCATTCAGGAGTTTTCCCATGAATATGAACGCCTCATCGACCTCCGAAAGCACACCCGACGCCAAACGCATCCTGATGATCGACGATGATGCGAATCTCGTCAGCGTCATTCGAACGGTACTCGAATCGCAAGGGTATGAATTCCACTCCGCGCATACGGCCGCGGAGGGACTTGAACGCATCCGTGAAGTGCATCCGCATCTTATCATTCTCGATGTGATCATGGAGGATTTCGTGGCGGGATTCCGCGTAGTGAGCGAATTGCGTACCGCCGCCCCGGACTCACCGTACAAGCGCTTTGAAAACGTCCCGATACTCATGCTGACAAGTGTGGCGAGCAAAACCACGCTCGACTTCAGCGGCCGTGTCGGCACCGCGCTGCTGCCCGTCGATGTCTTTCTGGAAAAGCCCGTTCGACCCTACGTATTACTCGAACACATCGAGGCGTTGCTCGCCATGAAATCCCCACGTCCCGGCCTATAATACCGCGGATAACGGAATGAGGCACGGCATGCGAAACGCGGACGATGCGCTGTTCATGAAATGTACCGTCGAGAGCCCTGGTCGCGCATCAGCTTCGTCGCGACAGTCGTAATGGAAGACGCATCAGTCGCGCGCACGCACGGGAAGCTTCTATGAAACGTCCTCCTCGGGTTTCGTTTCCATCACAGGGTCATCACTCTTGCAAGGGAGATCAACGATGAATCGCGCCCAGGCGCCGGGTTGAGATTCGGCGCGTATCGCACCCCCGTGTCTGTCGATGATGTTCTTCGCGACGAATAACCCAAGCCCGGTTCCGGACTTGGTGCTGTAATTCTCCGCGGTGAATCGGGAGAACTTGGTGAACAGAGCCATCGACTCATCCACGCTGAATCCCTGTCCTTCATTGTAAAAACAGATCCGCACGCTGTCGCTCTCCGGCGATTCGCTCGCGGAAACCACGATCTCGCTCCCGGGTTTCCCATATTTTATCGCGTTCGATACAAGGTTCTGGAACACGGAGGTCATCAAATCAGGATCGCAGGTGACGTCCATCCTTTCGGGGATGTCGCAGCGAATGTTCATGTCGTTGTCCGCCGCCATTTCGGCCAGCCGCAACTTCACCGGATCCGCGATATCGGTCCGCAAATCGATCGTCCGCTTCTTGAGCGAAAACTCGCCCTCCTCGATGCGGCTGAGATTGAGGAAATTCCCGATCGTGGAATGCAGATAATCCGCGCTGTTCGAGCAGGCCTTGAGAATGGACAACTGCTGCTCGTTCATCGGACCGAGCATCCCCTCTCTCAGTGAACTTATGGCGAACACGATGGATGCGAGCGGCGACTTGAGTTCATGCGTCACGAAACCGAGCATTTCAAGGTACGCGCGATTGCGTTCGTCGGCGGCCATGTAAGCCTTCTGTAACTCCCTCGATGCGCTTTGCAACTTGCGGCTGTCCGATTCCAGCGATTCAGCCATCATATTGAACGCGGTGGCCAGTTCCGTAGTCTCGCGACTGACCCTCGGTACCTCGATGCGCGTATCCAGGCGACCGGCCGACAGAAGCCGCGTGGCGGTCACCAGCTTCATGATGGGCTTCCGAATGCGACCGGACAACAGCAACGCAAGTCCAAGCGACAGCAACAAAGCGATTAAACCAATTGTGACATACTCGGTCGTTAACGTGGCCTTGTAATCGTTATATTTTTGCTCAAGCAATCCGACGTACAGAATGCCGATGATGTTACCGGCTGGATCGCGGATCGGATCGTAGGCTGACAAATACCAGTCATTGACGACGAAGGCCCGATCCCCGAATCTCCGCCCTTGCTCCAGGACTGTATGGTACACCTCTTCCGAAACACGCGTCCCGATGGCGCGAGTGCTGTCCTTCTGTATCACATTGGTGGCGATGCGTACATCCCCGAGGAAGATGGTCACCGTGCCCAGCGGTTTGCCGTTATAGGTTTCCGCACCAAACACCGCATTGCGGACCTTGTCGACCAACTGCTCCCTCCGATTCAGGAGAATCCCTCCATACAACGCTCCCACGATTTCATCATGGTCGCCGAGTATCGGAATGGCGGTTTCGAGCGCCATTCCATCATCAAGCAACGTTCGTGCGCTTGGCACCGCCCGCGGTGTCGGTAAAATAGGTATGAACGCCTTCTCCGCAAGAATGGCGCTTTTGTGCAATAAATCATCGCGGTCGATAAGCACGGTTCCGTGAACGACATTACCTGACAATGCCTGAGCGATCACGGCATCGCGACGGATAGGACTCCCGAACGGCACGGAGTGTCGCGAAGCACCGCGCACGAGCCCATCCTGATCGATGAGGGTCAGATAATCGAAATGATGCCGTTTGCGCAGCGCCTCGAGTCTCGCGGTGACGGTGTCTACCGAGAGAGCCCCGACCAGGGCATCCCTGACGACACGCTGCTGCGAGACCAGCCCCATCGACATCTGCAACAACGCCGCTTCCTCGTGGTAGGCGGCCCACGCGGAATTCAGATCCATGTGGACCTTCTGCTGCGCTTCCTTGACGATGGTTTCTGAAATGAAGGTGATGCCCGCGCTGATCGTCAGCGCGCCCATGAGCAGCACAACAAAAGCATAGCCCCCGATTTGAATTGTTCTGAGACTGATGGTCATGTCCGCATCCTCACGGTTCGTCCCACGTGCGCATAACCAGGCATTTCCATATCGTCTCTTCAAGCTGTGAGCGTACGCGGAGGCGCTCGTCCAATTCCGGTGAGGCCTCTGCGACGTCAGGAACCGCTTCGGTTTTTTCGGGGGCATCCTGCCATGAGAGCACCTCATCTATCGCGAATTCAATGGGGAGCGCGACGGAATGCTGCAACTCTTCGCCCAGCGATCGAAGAACCTCATTGTTCCTCGCCGTCTCATGAATCCTCTCGTTCATCAATTCGAGCGTGGCGACGGTCTCCCGCGCGTAGGCCGGTGTGCGTCGCTTGACATCAGTCAACATTTCGAAATAATTCTGCAGAATCATCTTGTTTCCGGCGTGAACCGAGGATAAAAGTAATCGGTACAGCAACCGTACGTACCAGACTGTTTCATCCTTTGGAGAGGCCGCCATCAACGCGAACTTTTCCGTGTTCGAAGGCGCGTGGATGGCGCTCACCACGTCGTCGCAGATCGAGTACTCCAACGTCGACAGCGCCGTGTACAGGCGGAAACCCGGCCTGTCCGGATTGCGCGACATGGCTCGCGCATTCCGCAGCTGCCAGGCCATCGGTTCGCTCCTCATACGTTCGAGCATATAGGGGATGCGCCGCTCGATAAGGTGCCGCGCCTTCGGCGACCAGGACAGCAGCTCGTGCGTGCGATCCACGTTCACGTCGAGACATCGATCCGCGTAGCGCAGCATCCATGGCTGTTCAAAAGGTTTTTCTCCGCCCGTCAGTCGCGCGAGCGCTTGCACCGCTATGAGGCCGAATTTGCACAAGGCCACGGGAAAGTAAATCGGACGCTTTTCCTGGCCAAGGTAATAGTGCGTGGCCAGCTTATACAATTGCTTGTGCGATGTCGCGCCAGGCGTGCATGCGTGGAGCACAACCTTCGGCGGCAAGGTTTCGGCCTGTTCGATCACTGTGCGCAGGCAACGGACAACATCACGGATATGGATGTACGGGATCGCAGACTCGCCCTTCCCCGCGAGTATGCGCGACCGCCAGGATGACCCGAGCCAGGTTTTCAGAAAAACGTACAGCGGCGCGTACTCGCACCAATCCGTGAACACGGCGCCGAGGCGAACGATACAGGATGGCAGGGTGTTTTTCTCCTCCATCACAAGTTCCTCGCCGACACGCTTGCTCCAGGAATACACGTGATCTCCATCGGGCGGGCTGTTTTCGTCGATCTGCAAACCTGGAGCGGGAAAAGAGCACGCGGCGACGGAACTCGTGAACACGAAACGTTTCGGCGCAAGTTCTTTCGCGAGTGTGAGGACGTTTCTCATCCCGCACACATTGCTGCGGTAATACTCCGGATGCCTGGCGCTGGTAAAGTCGTAATACGCCGCCAGATGCAAGACGACATCCACGCCGCCCGCGGACGCCACTTCCCGGAAGGCCTGATCTATCACGTAGTTATCCGCTATGTCCGCCCGTATCCAGGCGATGTTGGGGTGGATGGGAGCGCCACATTCCTGCTGCGAACGCCGCGCGATGGCGAAAATACGGTAGTCGTCCTTTAGTTCATCGAGCAAATGGCGTCCGACCAATCCCGAGGCGCCTGTGAGTAAAATCGATCTGACATGTTTCATCGTTTCTCTCAGGGAATTTCGTGAACATCGCGCAAACAGTGAATTGCGACGACGGGTGATACGCCGTACATGGAAGCCCCGGATCGGTGTGATCAGGGTTTGACGTTTTCGCGGTTACGCGAGGAGGCGAGCAGCACAACGGCCGCCGCCATAACGCCGTCTAGTACACCGGAAAGCAACACGGTGATAATAGGATCGATGCTGAAATAGTACACAAAGAGAAATACCGACGCCGTCAGCTTCGCGGCGACGGCAAGCAGTATGACGGACATCTCGCCTCGCAGGGCCGCGCTGATGTAGATATACACCATGACGACATGGAACACACCAGCCTGGATGCGAAAGAACGGCTCTCCGCCCTGAGCGAAGCCGAAAAAGGTGAACCACGCCTCCGGCGCCGCGATCAGCCCGATACCGACGCCAAGTGAATGAACGGCAAGCAGCCAGAACAACAAGGGCAGCTTTCGCTGAACGATGACTCGGGAATCATGATCCATGATGTATCGCTCCGTTTTGGTTTCTCAGCCGGACGAAAAATGCGATCGTCTTCAGGGCAAAACGCGCACCCGACCGACGCCGCGCTTCAGGCAACGTCCGATGATGGAGGCATCGTTCATGCCCGCCAGATGCAACTCGGCGAGAATTGCGGCGGCTTCGCCCGCCGGCACCGCCATCAATAGTCCCCCGCTCGTTTGCGCGTCCGCGAGCGCGGTGCGCAACACCGGGGCGACGTCGTCGGCCCACTGTATCCAGGGCTCGCAATGCGCGAGGTTGTTGACGGTTCCACCGGGTACGATACCCGCGCCGATAAAACCGAGCACGCCCGGAAGCAGACAAACCGCGGAAGCGCTAAGCTCGGCGTCGACTCCGCTGCCGCGCGTCATCTCCAACAGATGCCCGAGCAAACCGAAACCGGTCACATCGGTGCAAGCATGCACGGTGTGGCGGTCCATGATGTCGGCGGCGTCGCGATTCAGCGCGCTCATCGAGGAGACGAGTTTCGCGACGGTTTCTTTCGAGAGCAGTCCGCGCTTCAGAGCGGTGGACAGCACCCCTGTACCTATCGCCTTCGTCAGAACAAGTGTGTCATACTCCTGCGCCGAGCAATTGGTGCGTATGCGGTCGGGATGCACCCGACCAACCACCGCCATGCCGAATTTTGGTTCCACATCGTCGATAGTATGGCCGCCAAGAATTACGACGCCCGCCTCGGCCGCCTTGTCCGACGCCCCGCGAAGGATGGACAGAAGGATTTCGGCCGGCAACCGCTCTGAAGGAAAGCCGACGATGTTGAGCGCGAACAGCGGCTTGGCGCCCATAGCGTAAATGTCGCTCAACGCGTTCGCCGCCGCGATGGCGCCGAAGTCATAGGGATCGTCGACGACAGGCGTGAAAAAGTCCACGCTATGCACAATGGCCGTATTCTCATCGATACGATAAACCGCCGCGTCGTCGCTTGTTTCCGCGCCGACGAGAACATCGGGATGCCGCACGCGCGGAAGAGATGAGAGAATGTTTTCCAGCATCATCGGACGGAGCTTGCAGGCGCAACCAAGTCCGTGCGTGAACTGGGTCAGTTTCACCTCAGTGCTGTCCGGCACACTCCCGTTCGCCGGTTGATTGCTCGCATGCAGACGGCTGAGCGCATCGCGGATCATGCGCAGGGCGTGTTGAATATCCTCGCCTGTCGTCCGTACGCCTGTAGAGAAGCGCACCGTACCCCGAGCGTACTCTATCGGGACGCGCATCGCCACCAGCACATGCGAGATGCTCGTCGTCTCCGCGTGACAGGCGGCACCGGGCGAAGCGGCGATCTCCGTGAGTTCGCTCAGCAGCGTCTCCGCCTCAATGCCGGCGAAACCAACGCTCAGTGTGTTTGGAAGTCGATTGGCAACTTGAGCATGAATGCGAATATCGGCATCCATGTCGATGATACCCGCCTCGAGCATGTCGCGCGTCTCTCTCAAATGGGCGGAAACTTCGGCAGGTTGTCGTCCGGCGATTTCGCAGGCCATTCCGAGGCCGACGATAAACGGAACGTTCTCCGTGCCCGCGCGGAGATTCTGTTCGTGCGCAGCGCCGTGGATTTGTCGCTCGAGACGCACGCCCCTGCGTATGTAGAGCGCACCGACACCCTTTGGCGCATAGAGTTTATGCCCCGCCAGGGAGAGCAGATCGACTCCGAGATCGTTCACGCGCACGGGGATTTTTCCGGCCGATTGCGCGGCGTCAGTGTGCAGAAGTATGCCGCTGCCTCGCAAACGCAGAGCGATTTCTTCCACGGGCTGAATCGCTCCCACTTCGTTGTTCGCGTGCATGATGGTAACGAGAACCGTTTCGGAACCGCACGCACGCAAGACATCCTCCGGCTTCACTACACCGTCGGCGTCCACTCCGACACGCGTGACGCGATGACCGAGACCCTCGAGGTGGAGGCACACTTCAAGTACCGCGGGATGCTCGACCTCGCTGGTGACGATATGCACACTCCTGGCGTGGCGAGCAGCAACCACCCCCTTGATCGCGAGGTTGTTGGACTCCGATCCCCCGCTGGTAAAGATGATTTCGTCCGGTTCGCAGCCAAGAAATTCGGCCACCCGCCCGCGTGCGCGCTCCACGGCCATACGCGCCAGCGTACCGAAACCATGCGTGCTCGAAGGATTGCCGAAAACCTCACCGAAATATGGCGTCATGGCCTCGAGGACCTCGGTGTGTACCGGCGTAGTGGCGTTGTAATCGAGATATATTGCCATAGTTTAAGACCGTATATTCGTTTTTTGTCCGGTTCGAATTGGGAGTCCTCTTTACCTGATATGCACCATCCGCCATGATATAATCTTGAATTTACTACCGCCGCAGCCGGGAAACAATTCCACATGCGGGCCTACATCCGGAGCGCCGGCGCGTCGCACACCCCCATTCATTGGCGCCCATGGATCACGGCCACTCCTGGGGAAACATTCGGCCTTTTCATGCCGGGACGCAACAACCGGCGGACGTTTCACGCCGAGGCGCCGCCAGCATGGACATCCGTTGAAGCACCTTTGGGAGCGCATGCCGTCGCGATCACAGCATCTTCGACGAATCGGTCGCAGGTCGCGGAGCGAATCATTTCCTCGCCGGCGTTGTTGCATCATGGTGACCCGAATATGGTGACGCGGAATAGAGTTGCGCATCGACCGGGTCCTGCGTAACTTGAACAGTTTAGCATGAATCACGGCAAAACAAACATACTCGCCGTTTTCGGCGCGACAGGATCGATAGGACGGAACACGCTCGAAGTCGCGCGTCGGAATCCCGATGCATTCGTCGTTCGCTACCTCACCGGCAACAGCAACGCTGAACTGCTGTGCGAGATGGCACGGGAGTTCCGTCCAAAAGCCGTCGCAGTCACGAATGCGATCGCGCTGGATCGTGTGCGCGCTGAAATCGGAGACATCACCGAGGTAACAGGCGGACCGGATGCGTTAGTCGAGCTTGCCGGGCGCGACGATTACGACACTATGGTGAGCGGCCTCGTCGGATTCGCGGGTCTGTTGCCCACCGTCGCGGCCATCCGTGCAGGTCATCGCATCGCGCTCGCGAACAAAGAGACGCTCGTGGTCGCGGGAGAGTACATCAGCGCGCTTACGAAACAGCATGGAGTCGAACTGCTGCCGATCGACAGCGAGCACAGCGCGATCCTGCAATGCATCGTCGGCGAACCATCTCATGCGGTTGCGCGCATCATCCTTACCGCCAGCGGAGGTCCTTTCCGCGGCTGGACGCGCGAGGCGCTGGCCGACGCGACCCCCGCACAGGCGTTGAAGCACCCGAACTGGAGCATGGGCAGCAAGATCACGGTAGATTCCGCGACGCTCATGAACAAGGGTCTTGAAATCATCGAAGCCCATTGGCTTTTCGGGACATCCGTCGAGAATATTTCCGTCGTGGTCCACCCGCAATCCATCATCCATTCCATGGTGGAATTCAGCGACGGCTCAGTGAAAGCGCAGCTCGGTATTCCGGATATGAAACTCCCGATTCATTATGCGCTGACGTATCCGGATCGCATCGCCACCAACTACCCGAGACTCGATATTGCGTCCATCGGGACGCTGACCTTTGAGCAACCGGATCTCGACGCCTTTCCTTGCCTGCGCCTTGCGGGTGAGGCGCTCCGCAGCGGCGGCACGGCACCCGCGACGCTCAACGCGGCCAACGAAATCGCCGTCGCGGCATTTCTCCGCGGTGAACTTTCTTTTCCCGGCATCGCCGAGGTGATCGATACCTGCCTGCGGCAGTTGCCGATCGACCCCGCCGATACCCTCGACGCCATTATTCAGGCCGACGCACGCGCGCGCGAAACCGCCCGCAAGCGTATCGGCTCTCTCTCCACATTCCAGCCAGTCAGATAAGAACGGTTACATGGACGCTCTCGGTCAAATCCTCAGCCAGATATTCTATTTTATCATCATCATCGGTGTGCTCGTGTTGATTCACGAGCTGGGACACTTCCTCGCCGCCAAGGCGTTCGGCATGCGCGTGGAACGTTTCTCCATCGGTTTTCCTCCACGCGCTTTCGGAAAACAAATCGGAGATACGGATTACTGTATCTCCTGGCTACCTATAGGAGGCTACGTCAAGATTTCCGGAATGGTGGATGAAAGCCTCGATACGGCGCAACTCGCCCAAGATCCACAGCCGTGGGAATTTCGCGCCAAGCCCGTATGGCAGCGCATTATCGTGATCGTCGCTGGGGTAGTGATGAATATCCTTCTCGCCGTCGTGATATTCTGGGGCATCAATCTTACACAGGGTACGCAGCATCACAAGGTCACCACCATCGGAAATGTCGTCGCAGGGTCCGTCGCGGAAACCTATGGAGTGATGCCGGGCGACCGCATCATCTCGATCAACAACAACGAGATGAAAACCTGGGAGAGCATCCGCGAGGCCGTTGTCTACGCTCAGCTTTCAAAAGATCTCACGGTACGCCTCGAGCGTGAGGCAGCGATCGAGACCCTGGTAATTCCCAACAAGGCGATCACGAAACTCGAAGCCGGCGAAATCGGCATCACGCCGAACGGTTCCACCACGATCATCGCGGCGGTTGAGCCTGGTTTACCGGCGTCGCGTGTAGGCATCACCGACGGGGACGTCATCGTGAGTCTGAACAACGAAGCCGTGTACACGCCCTCCGATGTTGTCAGGATCATCTCCACCAATCCTCAGAAACCCGTCAAGATAATCTGGAGCCGTGAAGGGAAACGCATGGCGTCGATGGTGACACCGACAGAGCATGGCAAGATTGGCATCATTCCGGTGCAATCGATTCCGGGACCGGTCGAGACAGTCCGTTACGGAGTATTCGAAGCGCTCATGATCGGCGTGAAAGGCCTGGTACGCGTGACGGATATTTTCCTCACGAACATTTGGCACATCATCATCGGAGAGGCCAGCTTCAAGCAGAGCATCGGCGGCCCGGTAAAAATCGCCGAGATGGCCGCGCAATCAGCCGAAGCGGGAATTTTCAGCTTCCTCAGTCTGATGGCGCTGCTCAGCATCAGTCTCGCGATCATCAACATTTTTCCCATTCCGGCGCTTGACGGCGGTCATCTGGTCTTCCTGATCTACGAGGGACTGTTCCGTCGTGAGGTTCCCACGAAGGTGAAGGTCGCGCTGCAACAGGTAGGGATGGTGTTGTTGCTCGCATTGATGCTGTTCGTGATCTACAACGATATCTTCTGAGTGAACATCCCTTTATCGTTAAAACGGTCGCCCCCGGGGGTGACCGTTTTATTCGCCACGCACGAGCGTTCAATTTCCCCTGAACTGCTGTCCTTCTTCAATTTGGCTTTTCAAAAAATGGGACAGCGCCATGAATCCCCCGATGATCTGCTCGTTACGAACTTTGACACCCTCGGCGACGGTTAATTCCTGCGGAGTGAAGTTCCACACGGCTTTCACACCGGCTTTGATCGCGATGTCCGTGATTTCCTGCGCCGAATCCTTCGGTACACAGATGATGATAAGCTTGATGCGGTATTTCTGGATCATCGACGCCAGGCGGAACACCGAGGTCACCTCGTGTCCGCCGATCAAGCTTCCGATCTTGTTTGGATCGTTGTCGAGTATCCCGACGATTTCGAGGCCGTACTGCCGGAAGCCCGCGTAGGTCGCGAGCGCGGTTCCCAGATGTCCAGCCCCGATGACGAGCGCTTCCGTCGTATCCTGCAATCCGAGGAATTCCTCTATCCGGCGTCGGAGCAGCATAATGGAGTACCCCTGATTCTGCTTACCCCGGATCTTGAGATCCGCCATATCCTTTCTGACAAGAGTTTCATTGATCTCAAGAATCTCTGAAAGCTCCCTGGAGGAAATATATTCCCGCCCAAGCGCTTCGTAGGCACTCAAAATCTGATGATACCGCGGAAGACGTCGGAACGCTGCGTTCGATATCCGGTCCATGGGGACTCCTCTGTGTATAAACGTACCCTCTGAAGGCTGTTCAACGCGCACGAAATTCACAGTCTCCTGTCGATTCGCCGGCCCTGGCGCGAGAGCAAACGAGAACATTTTCACGATCAAAATAGAACAATTCGCGGCAGCATACAAGACGGTGTAAACGCTTTTTTATTTCTGGGGAACCGGGCCCACGAGAGGCCGGATCTCGACACGCACCGGCTGGCTGGGAACGGGAAGTGCAGGGAATGAGATTGTTCCATCGCGTGACGCCTGTACCGCTTTCGAGTAAAGCTTTCGTAAACCATCACGAACTTCACACGTGTACCATCCGCCGCTCAAAATCCTGAAACGCTGTATCCTCCGCGGAGTAATCGTGGCGGTCAACGGACCTTGTACGACAAACACCGTATCCCGGGATTCAATAACCGCTCTCCGTATACCAGCGGACCAGAGAGTGGGACTATCGATAACCGGTTCGAACCAGTCCACCGCCGCATTGATCATACCGCGCGCAGATCCCTCGCCGGGAAGGTCATTGACGGACACGGAGCTGAACGCCGGCCAGCTTCTGTTCGAACGATAGCGAAACAGATGCGCTATGTCCTGCTGTGGGCTCCATGGGTTCGGGCCCTGCGTATCATGATCGCGTTCATCCCAAAAGGCGGTAATCCCGCTCCCAGCAGTATCCGAACTGCGTAGCACATCGACGAGTTGCCTCCATCCTACGACGGAATCGCGCGTCCCGGCGATGATACGTATAGGCGGAATCGCGTTGAGATCGCTTGTCCTCAGCCTGCGCACCCCATCCAGAAAATCGTATACCCGCTCCCCTCCCATCATCTGCGGATTGTGGTCGGGGCGTCCCCACAGCGCGTCAAACGCGTTTAGAGCACTCGCACCACGAGGGGTGTCCGTCGAATCACGGGATGCGAATCGCAGTCTGGGAGTTGTGGAGAGAGCCCCCGCAATCTCGCGCGGTGCGGCGAGCGCGGTAAGGAACGCACCGGTTCCTCCCATTGACGCGCCGCTTAAATATACGCGTGTGGAATCCACCGGCAGTTCGCGCACCGCCCAGCGAATCGTCCACAACACGCGGCGCAACGTATAATCGACGACGACGGATCCCGGAGGCGACACCATACGAGAGGAAATATCGCCGCCCATGGTGAATCCGAACCAAAACGTATTGTAAGGATACGCGGGCAGGTTGTCATCAAGCGAGATGATGTATTCCTGAGGATTTCCGCTCCCTTTCATATTCTCGAGAAAATTGTCGCCCCGTCCGTGCAGCCGCACATGCAGTGGATGAAGAAGTGCTTTGCCATTTTTTCTCAGTCCGATGTGAACAGGAAAGCACGACACATTGGTCATCGCCGGATAGTCCGCGATGTCCACGTTTGATATCCAATGGACGAATACATCAACGGCGCGGCCTTCCCAGGTCAGCCGATTCTGGAACACCGGTCGTGGCCGATCCATGCGTTCGCGCACGCCGGAAGCCGTAGCATTGCGTCCCGGTCGGATTTGCCTGCTCTCGCCCTTGCGGGTGGTCGAGGTGACAGCGTAATACCACGCGGCACCGTGCGTTGTGGTGACGACAAAACACTCTTCGTCGGATCCAAGACGTCCGCTCGGTCCGGGAAATCTGAAGAAGACCGGGGAGTCAATAATCGCGCTCAGCCTTCGGTCGTGTGTCTGCCCGGGCTTCACATGGTACACCTGCTCCGCTCTCGCGAGCGCCAGAGCCGTGCGCAGGGGTTTTCGGGATCGGTACACAGTGTAGGAGGTCGTCCCCGCTCCCGAGGATTTCCACTTGAGAAACGTTTGTCCGGACGTATGGTACACAAAGAGTCCCGTGACCTGTTGGGAAAACATGCCGGACGGTGCAAGGATCATGATGGCGATGCTCAGCAACAGACTGCGACGCAGATGAACGAACGACAATCGCAGCCGGGGCTTCCCGAACGCCGACGTACACGCATTTATAATGTTTTTCCGAGAGTAATGCATTCGTTATAACAGAACAGGTCCTGCCGCGCGGTAAGGATTCCCCGACCGACGTGCTTCACAATCCAGCAGCACAGCGCTTACGGTCCGCAGTGGAGGAAAGCAGGCATGTTCCGCATTGGGCCGATGAACAGAGCAGTGTGAAGAGTTCTATCATCCCCTGCTGCCGCTGCGAGGAACGCGGCGTCGCCGGTTCGAGGATCGGAGCGACGATCCGGGTGATACGGTTCGATGCCGCCGGGGACAGTGTAAAATACAATGCTCTCGCCGCCCGCGCCAGTCGGACGTCGTCACGAAGCCCTGACACGAGATGCAGCAGCGGCGCGACGACGTTCGTCAGGATTTCAGATAAGCGTTCAGGCCCTGGCGAACCCTGTTCACCTCTGATCCGGAACAACGGACCATAGGCTTCGATGTCGGGATCCGCATGCGACGCGACGGTATTCAACAGTTCCCACCACTTCTCATCCGCAAGCTGCCCGGCCCAGGCGGCAAGCCATCGCAGTCGCGGCGCGGGGCGATTGGATGGGCTGACGCCGCTTTGACGCCATCCGACCGGGCCCGAATATGCGGAAGATTTACCTGCGGCGGCCGACATTCTCACCGCTCTTGAAGCGGACGGAAGGGCGAGAATGCTCTTGATCGTCAGTGCGGACGCCGCCCTTTCCATGCGATCTTCGTTGCCTCCGTACCCGGCGGCCCGGGCGACGGCCTCCCAGGCGGTCTGCCGCAACGCGTCGCCCGGTTCCATCACGAGGGCATGTCGCTCATACCGCGCCTGGATACGGTCGCATTTCCGCCGGAAACGACGGACGGCCATAAGCAGGAGCATCACGTCAGTATCCGGATGGGAACGCCCTTTATTCATGTCCGCGCAGGCCATCGGGTGACGCGTGGGAATAACGGCGCTCCAGGTTTCGCGAAGCGGTGCGTCGATCTGTCCGGGAAGCAGCAACGTTGGGGGGAGCGCGCCCCGGCGCGTGGGAGCGTAGAGACAGACATGAAGCACCACGGCGCGATAGGCGGGATCGGAATCATGCCCGTGTTTCCACCAGTCGTCGGCGTGGGTGTGTACTTCAATCGCGCCGCGTACGAGTCGTCCGTCGACGATGATCTCCGCGGCCAGAAAATCAGGACCTTCATATCTATTGGCCGTCCCGGGTGACAGCACGCGCACTTCCGCCCCATCCATCGTGAGGAACGCGCGATCCGGGCGAAGAGCGTCGAGCCAGAGCTGAACGGTATGCCGCTCCGGCACATGCCATAGCCGCCCGATGCGTGAAGGCTCCGCCGCGATCGCATACGGCCGACCCGTGTGGAGCGCTCGCGCGAGCGAGACGTGACTGAAAACATCTGTCATAAGGGAAGGCTCCCACCAGCCAATGTGGAATGTAGCACAAACGGGAATCCCGCCGATGTGGTTCCTTGGCGCTCAATTCCCTCGCAACGCACTGATATAGGCTGCGTAATCCGCGGATTTGAATATGGCGGATCCGGAAACAAGAATGTCCGCGCCGGCCGCCAACACTTGCGGCGCCGTATCCCGCGTTATGCCGCCGTCGACCTCGATACGCAGGTCAGTCAAACCCCTGTCGTCGGCCATGGCACGCAGCTCGGAAATCTTTTCCAGCGACTGCGGGATAAACGATTGTCCGCCGAATCCCGGATTGACGGACATGACGAGCACCAGTTCGATGTCAGGTAGTATGTCCTTGAGCAACCACACCGGTGTGCCGGGATTGACGCTGACACCGGCGGGAATACCGAGGTCGTGGATTCGCTGCACGCTGCGATGAATGTGCGGGCAGGTTTCCCAGTGCACGGTAAGAATATTCGCGCCCGCATCGACGAAATCCTTCAGATAACGGTCGGGATCGGTGATCATCAGGTGCACGTCGAGCGGACACGCCGCGTGTCGCGCGATGGCCTCCACGATCAGAGGACCGATGGTGATGTTCGGCACAAAATGACCGTCCATGACATCAACATGCAGGAGATCCGCTCCGGCCTGCACGATGTCTCGCACTTCCTCCGCCAGACGGGAGAAATCGCAGGACAGCAGCGAGGGAGCTATCAGCGGGCGACGTTCGGGGATGCGTTTCACGAGTCTTCCTTCATTTTGACAAATGCCAATTTATCGAGCGGTTTCCCTGAACGCTTCGCGAATTCCTCGACAGGCACCAGCTGTTCCACACCGCCGGCATGCAGGCCAAAGACAACGATGCGCAGCGTGTCGTCCGTCAGCAGCATCCGGTAGGAATTGTAGAGAGAGTCGGCGCCTTCCGGCTTCGTGGATACGACAATGGTATCTCCCGACATTCTGTAGCGGCACTCCCCTTCGTCCGGGTAGCCTTCCTGTCCAAGCCAGGCCTTATCCTCCGCGTCGAATCGTATGAGATTTCCATCTCCATTTTTCCATTTTCCTTCCACGTCGGGCTGCGTGGAGCATCCGGCCAGCAGGATAAGCGCAGCCGCACAGAAAAGAGCATAGCGTGTCATGGCGTCCTTATCATGGTGAGTGATGCCGCGTATCCGCGAAGGCGCGGATAGCCGCGGCGATTCCGTTGAGATCGATCATGGAAATGCACTCGAGATTGTAGGGACACGAGCGCTTCCAGCATGGAGCGCAATCGAGCCCGTCGGGAGTGAATTTGCTTCCTCGATCATAGAGATCGATTTCCGCCCAGCAACTGAGACCAAACCAGGCCAACACAAGCTTGCGCAAGGCGATGGCGAGATGCATGCCGAAACTGTCGCCGGTGACGACGAGATCCGAAACCGCTTCGTACACGATGCCGTTGCGGAGCCCGTCACGGGAGGGTGTATTCACCAAACGATCGCCCAGACCGACCGGTGCGAGTCGTGAGAATATTTCGCGGTTCCGCTCGGTATCCTCCGGTCCTCCGAGAAGCAGGAACGCCAGTCTTTCATCCGCGGCCAGATCTGTGATGAGACGCACATGCTGGTCGATCGTCATTTTTTTATTGGGAAAAAGTTCGGAGCATCCCGTGTTGAAGGCGACGGTGATGTGATCGTCGAGCTTCCACTCGTCGCGAAACTGAGAAATTTTCTGCCGCTCTTCATCGGTCAGTTCGAGGATATACTCGTCTCGCCGGTACGGAAGCTTCCAGGTCTCGGCAAGGATGTCCTGTCCTGTGCGTGTGTTGCCGCGGAACTTGAGATTGTCATCAAGTCCAAGTTGAAAATTGTACGCGGCCTCCGGATTCGCCGGGACGATCTGGCCCCGTTTCGAAATCGTGAATCCGCGGAGGTCCTCGGTCCACAGCGAAGAGGCGAATGCGCACGCATCGAGAGATTTGTCGGCGTTCATTACCACGTCGAAATATTGCTGCTGCAGCACAAGCCGATCGACATCATTCCAGCGGAACACGCGATCGATCAGCGGATTATTCTCCAGCAGGGCTGCGGCGTTGGTGCGAGTCAGCCAGAATATCTGACTCACGGGCCAGTTGCGTTTGATTGCGGCTAGTTGCGCCGTCGACATGAGCACGTCGCCCATGGCGTCGAGGTTGATAATCAACACACGGACACCGATCGGGTCCTGTCGCATGCAGCCCTCTGTGCAATCCTCGCCCGGGAAACAGGGTTTATACCCGTTAAAGTGCTTGCAGTCTATACCGTTGATGTCGATGTCCATGGTACCTGATTCATTGAACAGGAAAATCTAATGTACGGAATCCCCATGAGCGAAGGAATTGACGATCGCTGGCTGACGATTGACGATTGACGATTTTGGATTGACGATTTTCGATCCCGCTCCCCTCGCCCTACTGGTCCCGGAGGGATGTCTCCGGCAGAGAGGGGCCGGCGTCGAAGACAGCGGGTCGGAGATCGAAGATTCGCCGCGGCGGACTCGCCGCAGCGAGGTGAGAAGGTCGGATTCGTGAAAGGGTGAAAAGGGAAAACGCGGGTGCAGGCAACCGCGTCTTACCTTTTCACCTTTTCATCTTTTCACCATTTCACTTTTTCACCCTTTCTCCTGACCGCCCCTCCGGTCAAAAAGCGGTGGTTTCATCAATCAACCACGTTTCCCCGGTCCTCCCCCAGGTGCAGGAAACCGCGTCCTACCTTTTCACCTTTTCACTTTTTCACCCTTTCTCCTGACCGCCCCCCCCCCGGTCTAAGCGTGGTGGTTTCATGAATCTACCGCATTTCCATCGGTCCCCAGCGCCGGAAAGCCCGCGTCCGTTTTCTCATTCTCGAAAAAAAACACTATACTGATAACTTTGAGTAATTCGAAACTTGCAAGATGGAGATATGACTCGAAAACCGGTCAACCAGTGGGCTCTCATTCTCGGTGTATCATCCGGCTTCGGTGCGGCGACGGCACGTGAACTCGCCCGAAGCGGATACAACATTCTCGGTGTGCATCTCGATCGTCAGGCCACGATGCCTACGGTCAATCGCCTGCTGACGGACTTGAAAAACTTCGGTGTCCAAACGGAATTCTATAACGTCAACGCCGCCGATGTTCATAAACGGCACGAAGTGCTGGATGATTTCGTGGAAAAACACAATGCCACCACCCGTGCTGAAATGAAAGTCCTCTTCCATTCCCTCGCGTTCGGGACACTACGCCCTCTTGTGGGACGCGACGAGAGCGAGATGATAAAAAAAGCCCAACTTGAGATGACTCTCGACGTGATGGCCCATTCCCTCGTATATTGGACGCAGGACACCGTGCGGCGTAACCTCCTAGGTCGCGGCGCCAGGATCTTCGCTATGACCAGTGACGGCGCCAATCTCAATTTGCCCTATTATGGAGCTGTTTCCGCAGCGAAAGCCGCACTCGAATCCTATATCCGGCAGTTGGCCCTCGAACTCGGTCCCCTTGGCGTCACCTGCAACGCACTCCTCGCCGGAGTGACGGAAACTCCAGCGCTGACCAAAATTCCCGGTGCGCGGAATATGATTTATGCCGCGAGGGCGAAAAATCCCTTCGGCCGTGCCACCCTGCCCGAGGATGTCGCGAAAGCCGTGGTCGCACTTCTCCAACCCGGTACCAGATTCATCAATGGCAATACCATCGGCGTTGACGGTGGTGAAAGCAAGATCAGCTACATCGGCCAGATTAATCCGTATCAGTACGCAGACCTTCATCTACTCGATGAGAGCAGCCAGGATCCGAACGACCTGACATGATGCGACCGGCCTGGGTTCCGGTCCCAACGCTCTCGTTCCATCGCAGCACCTGCCCGGTTACCCTGCCGCGTTCAAGAATGTACTATCCGTACACATATATGCAATTATTCAACACTATCACCGGACACTCATGAACTTGTTTCAATTTTCCGAAGAGCAGAACATGCTCCGCGAAATGGTGCGCGAATTCGTTAACGCCGAAATCAAACCCGTCGCCGGCGCGATCGACGAAAACGAGGAGATCCCGCGCGATCTCATCACCAAGATCGGCGAACTCGGCCTGCTCGGTACCGTATTCCCGGAAGAATATGGGGGCAGCGGCTTCGGCGAGGTCGGATACTGCATCGCCCAGGAAGAAGTAGGACGCGGCTGCCTCTCAACGGCCACCATGATCGGCGCCCACATGTCGATCGGGACCAACGCGATCTATCTTGGAGGTTCGGACGAACTCAAGGCGAAATACCTGCCGAAACTCTGTTCGGGTGAATGGATCGCCGCGTTCGGCCTCACGGAAGCGATGGCGGGCTCCGACAGCTTCAATGTGCGCACGCGCGCCGTGGATATGGGCGACCACTACATCCTCAATGGCGAAAAACTCTGGATCACGAACGGCGGTATGGCGAATGTCATCTCGGTGTTCGCGCGCACGGAACGCGGCGTCACCGCCATGGCCGTGGAAACAACGTGGCCAGGGTTCAGCGCGGGGCCGAAGGAAAAGAAAATGGGTATCCGGGGCAGCATGACCAACGCCATCAGCTTCAAGGATGTGCGTGTGCCGAAAGAAAATCTTATTGGACAAGAGGGTCGCGGTTTCCTCATCGCCATGAAAACACTCGATGCGGGTCGCCTCGGTCTCGGCGCCTGCTGTGTCGGCGCGGCCAAGGAATTGATCGAAATGTCGGCGCGCTATGCGAAGGAGCGCAGGCAATTCGATTCTCCGATAGCCAATTTCCAGGCCGTGCAGTTCATGCTCGCGGACATGTGGACTACCGTGTACGCGATGGAAAGTATCGTCTACCGAACCGCGGCGGATTATGACGCCGGTAAAAAAATCTCCACCCAATCAGCGGCCGTGAAACTGTTCTGCAGCGAGGGTCTCGACAAGATAGCCGACTACGCAGTGCAGATTCATGGGGGTATGGGATATTCTCGCGAGATTCCTGTTGAGCGCTACTACCGCGACAGCCGCATCAATCGCATTTTCGAGGGAACGAGCGAGATCCAGAAACTTGTCATCTCGCATGACGTGCTCAGGCGTAACGGTATGTGGACGATCTGACATCGACCAGCGGCGACCATCGAACCGGGCCCTTCGCCCGGTTTTTTTATCCGCCGTCCCAAAATCTCCAGCGTTCAACTCCTTGGCGTCGGTGAACGTGGAGTCTTTGCATACGCACTTCCGTCCATCCACCGCCCTGCACCGCGGGCAGTGCATGTAACGAACAACACCGGATCAGATCCTGGACCCGGGAGCGGGTGACCTCCATGTTCGATTTGACGAATCGCCTTTCTTATATTGCCTCTCCCGCCGATGTGTATCGCGCCGCCGTGCGGAGTGCCAGGATATCGACAACCAGCGGATCGAGGCCGTATGATTCTTCAGGACACCATTATCGCAAGCCAGGACCACTATCGGACACCGACCGAAACGACGCGCTCCGTGCTCCCTCCTTCACTGGCATTTTATCTCCGTATGCTGCCCATCGTTTTCCGCAGCGCAAGCAAGGCGAAACACGGCAGATTCAGCGACAAGGAATGGATCAATTCGAGCATAGATATTTTTAACGCCCTGGAAATCGCAGGGTGCAATTTCAATATCGAGGGGATGGGACTGTTTTCACGGCTCGATGGGCCGGTAGTGTTCGTCGCCAACCACATGAGCACGCTCGAAACATTTATCCTGCCGTCACTCATTCATCCTTTACGTCCCTGCACTTTCGTGATCAAACCGAGCCTGATGGACTACCCGGTATTCAAGTACGTGATGCGTTCACGAAATCCGATCGTGGTTTCACGCGACAATCCACGCCAGGATCTCGCGACGGTGATGGAGGAAGGCGCACTGAGAATCGGACAAGGCACATCGGTGATATTGTTCCCACAGACCACCCGAACCCGGCATTTCGTTCATTCGACATTCAATTCGCTTGGGGTCAAACTCGCGCGTGCGGCGGGCGTTCCCGTGGTCCCCATCGCACTCAAAACCGATGCGTGGGACAATGGCCGAATGATCAAGGATTTCGGGCCTATCCATCCGGAGCGAACCATACACCTCCGGTTTGGCGAAACCATCGCGATAAACGGAAACGGCCGCGATCAGCACGAGGAGATCATTGAATTCGTGCGCTCGAATCTTGAAAACTGGGTGAAAGAGGCGGGAGAATGACGGACGACATCGTTCATTGCATTTGGCCGGTATCCCCTCTAACTTGATTTTTTCACCATACATTAGAAATTCCGCACGTGCGAGCCAGTCTCACGCTCACAGTCACAGCGCTCATCCTGCTTGCCAGTACGTACATGCTGCGCGGTCAGGAACATGCCAGACTGTGGCGGAGCTATACGGACTCCTTGCTGCTTCCATCGAGCGACACTCTGCGACTTTCGCACCAGTTCGTCCAGTCTAATGAAATTCACATCAAGGTCGTCCCGCCCTTCGACTCCCACAGCGCCTCGGATGTCCGGCTGGTCGGCCGTGAAGGGTTGCTCATTCTCTCCCCCGCCTTCCGTGCGCGGCTCGCGGAGGGTGGACACACGCTGACGGTGACGTATCGCGCACTCCCTTTTCGCTTCGCGCCTGAATATCGCCGACGAACGCTGACAATGCGAAGGGACAGCGTACGAGGCGACAGCATACAGGTAGCCGCCCCGGCCCAACCGATGAATATCGAGAGCATCTTCGGATCCGAGCTGACGAAAAGCGGATACATCGGACGCGGTTTCACCGTCGGGAACGACCGGGATCTCAATATCACGAGCGGCTTTCGGTTGCAGTTGTCGGGCAAGCTTTCGGACGATATCAACATTGTCGGAGCGCTGACCGACGAGAACACGCCGATCCAGCCCGAAGGCAACACACGCACGATACAGGAACTCGACAAGGTATTCATCAAGATCAGCAGCAGGGATCTCGCGGCCACGCTGGGTGATTTCAATCTGAGCTACACGGACACCGAATTCGGAAGGTACAACCGGAAACTATCCGGTGTGCTGGGAGAGGCGGCGTTGCGCGACGCCGCCGCCTCGCTGTCGTACGCATCCCTCAAAGGCAACTACAACAGCATGCAATTCAATGGCATCGACGGCGTGCAGGGACCCTACCGACTGACGGCGAGTAACGGAAAACAACCGGTTCTCGTGCTCGCGGGCACGGAGCGCGTCTATGTGGATGGTGTCGCGATGGTGCGCGGAGAAAGTAATGACTATGTGATCGAGTACGCTAACGGCGAGCTGAGCTTTACCCCGAAGCGCCTGATCACCAGCTATTCCAGGATTACCGTCGATTACGAATACGCCGAGCGCGAATATACAAGGACGATGGTGACCGCCTCGACGAATGGAGTCGTTTTCGATTCCCGGCTGACGATGGGCGCGCGATTCATTCAGGAAAGCGACGATCCGGACAATCCCATCGATCAACCTCTTGACGACGCCGACCGGACGCTCCTGGCCGATGCGGGCGACGACGCCTCGCTCGCGGCACGCAGCGGTGCTGTCCTGGCGGGCTTCGATACCGCGAAAGGCGTTGGTAAAGGACAATATGCTCTCATTGACACGTTGATCGGCGGGGAGGCGCGTCAGGTGTTTCGTTACATGCCGGGAAGCGACAGCGCGACGTGGTCCGTGACGTTCAGTTTCGTTGGCAGCGGGAGGGGTGAGTATCGCAGGAAAGCCCTCGGTGTGTTCGAATACGCCGGCGCAGGTGCCGGCGATTACGCCCCGCGACGTCAGCTTCCACTCCCGAGACTTCACCGGGTTCTTGATTTCCACGCGGGCTTCACTCCCGTGCGGAATCTTACGTTGAGCGGTGAGATCGGACTATCCGTACTCGACCAAAATCGACTTTCCAACCGGGACAAGGAGGATGACGCGGGGAACGCCGTCAATCTCACCGGAAGTTGGAAGAGCGCACAAACCCCTCTCGGTATCCTGGATCTGCATGGAAAATATCGCACCACCGGAAGCACGTTCGCGCCCATCGACCGCGTCAACGATATCGAGTTCTCCCGAAAATGGGATCTCGCCACTCCTTCGGTCGCCCGTGAGGAATTGAGCGAAGCCGGCCTAAACCTTACGCCGTCCGACGGATTGATGTTCAACGGAGGCGTCGGTCGCATACGCCAGGGCGAATTCTCCTCTCTGCGTTTCGAAGGCGGCGTCAACCTGAGCGACGTGCGGAAGGACAGTGCGCGGCCGGATGCGTCCTGGCGGGTTGAATATATTGGAAGCGAGGACGGCGTCGCCGATACGCGCGGACGTTGGCTGCGGCAGCTCATGGAAGCGAAGCAACAGACGCGTTACGGCACGCCGCGGCTCCGCATCGAGCACGAGCATCGCACCGCCCGCGCAATCGGCGGCGACAGTCTTCTCGGACAGAGTCAGTCATTTCTCGACATCAGACCCGGTATTCTTTTTTCTGAAATCGGAGGATTGAACCTCGGCGCGGATGTCGGTGTGCGGTTCGAGGACGCGGTGCTGGACGGTGCCCTGGTTCGCCGTTCTACGGATATGCTCCAGCAGTACACCATGGGACTCCGGAGTTGGAATGATCTGTCCGCGAATGTCACACTCACCATTCGGGACAGAATGTACAGCGACGCATTCGTCGCCCGCGGTGAACAAAATCTGCAAACCATTCTTACGCGAGGACAAACACGCTACTCTCCGCTGAATGGCGCGGTCACGACAGACCTGCTGTACGAAGTGTCGACCGAGCGCACGTCACGGCTCGAGCGCGTGTACCTCAAAGTTCCGGTTGGACAGGGAAGCTACGTCTATGTGAGCGATCTGAATGGTAACGGTGTGGAAGACGAGAATGAGTTCGAACCGACGCGTTACGACGGCGAGTACATCCTGGTCAACGTTCCCACGGACGAGCTGTTTCCGGTGATCGATCTTAAAAGCAGTCTGCGTTTGCGCCTCCAGCCGGATCGCTTCATCGAGATGTCGCCAACCTTCTGGGCCGGCGCGCTTCGATCGTTCTCCGGCGAAACATTCTTTCGAATCGATGAGAAGAGCGAAGACGAACATACGTCTGATATCTACCTGCTCAAGCTTTCGCGATTTCTGGACGACAGCACGACGGTCAGCGGCCTGCAGAATTTCCGCCAGGATGTCTTTTTATTCGAACGGGCATCCGATTTCTCCCTTCGCCTGCGCTTCGACGAGCGTCGCGGATTCAGCAAGTACGCGCTCGCCACGGAGCGCAGCTATCGCCGCGAGCAATCGGCGCGCATCAAGACGCAACTTGTAAGGGAGATCGGCCTGCAGACGGATCTCGTTCTTTTGTCTGACGCAGTCCTTGCGAGCGATGGAGGCAGCCGCGCGCGCGACATTCGCAGCGTTGAACTCGTGGCCGACCTCAGCTACCGACCGTGGCCGCAGTTGGAAATCGGATTTGTCGTCACCAGCCGTTCGGCTACGGACAGCAATCCCGATGTGCCGGTTGAAGCGACGATATCGTCACAGCTCCTTCGCGGCATCGCATCCTTCGATGGTCCCGGCCGGGTCCGCGTCGAGCTTGAGCGCAATGATGTCGCTTTCTCCAGCGAAGTGGATCGTTTCCCCTACGAACTGACCGACGGTAGAGCGGAAGGCCTGAGCTGGGTCTGGCGCGTTAATTTCGATTACCGTCTCACCGCATTCATGCAGGCCACCCTCTCATGGATTGGACGCAGCGAAACCGACCGCCGCACCATCCACACTGCACGGGCGGAAGTGAAAGCGTTCTTCTGAGTTACGAGTGACGATTTACGATTTACGATTTACGATTTACGATTTACGATTTACGATTCCTACTCCCCTCTCCCTACTGGAAGAGGGGCCGGGTCGGAGACCGCAGGTCGTAGACTCGCCGCGGCGAGGTGAGGGCGACAATAGTCGATTTGAACTCGTAAATGGTAAGTGAACAAATCGTAAATCGTCAATCGTAAATCGTAAATTTCAACTCCTACACCACCCACAGTCCATCGCGCATGATGGTTTCGGTGCGGCCGTCTGGATAGGTGAGGATGGCCTCACGAACCACGATATCGGGTTGCAGCGATGGAACGTACACGCGATCGATATGGATGACCTTTTTCGGATCGTTGAACGACGCAGGCGATACGATACCACCGAAGTGTTCGCTGCGTCCGAAGGCGACATGCATGCCCAGCTTTTCATCCATCAACAGGCTGCCGACGGCGGTACAGCCGAATTCGCCCAGCACGCCGTGGCCGAGTTCCGCGATATTGCCGTATGCGGGTTCGTCGGTGAGTTTGCCGCGTTCGATGTCGCTCTGCCCGCCCTCGCTAAGGACTTCAACTGCGCGGTTCTCTTCGACGCGATACACCACGATTTCGTCACCGAACTGCACAGGCAACTTACCATTGGTCAGGCTCGGCTCACCATCGCGTTCTCCTTCGTAGGGAACAATGTAGGTTTCACCCGAGGGGAGATTACCGACAACCATATCCTGATGGAACATCCCGCTGCTCGGCGTCGCGGTGCGGTAGCGCAAGTCGCAATTCAGCACGTATTCCGTTCCGCGCGCATCGAACACGAGCTTTTCAGCGACGGCTTCGTCCAGCCTGACTTTGAGACTCATGATGCGTTCATGGACCTTGCCGTAATCAAGGCTCAACGACGGCAGCATGTCGAGCTGGAAGCCCGGCATGGTCGTACCGCGGAAGTTATATTTTTTCGCGAGCATCTTGCATGGCGCGGTGGCCGAGAATTCAGTCGGCGCGATGATCAGATCGCAGTCCGTCAGGACGTCCGACAACGGCACCGCAAGCCCCTCGTCAAGCAGGATGCCGGCAGTCAGCTCGGATGGATTGCCGCCCCAGTGGTACAGCGTATCGGAAAGATCATTGTTGTTGCTTCCCACGTTCGGGTAATAGTAGATCTCCAGGCGATCCAGGCCCATGTCGTGCTTGAACGCAATCGCGCGCATCCACCAATTGTAGGCCATCACGCGACGTTCCCGCCAATGCCGGTTGTCGGGGACGCTCTCGTCCGGTACGTCAACGATGATTGTGAGGACGTGATCCGTTTCGCGCGGTTGGAACACGGTCATGAACAGGTGTTTCAGTTCTTCGATGCTAAGTTCATTCATGGCGGAGGTCACTTCGTTGTGAAAATTGTTCGAGTGAGGAAGATGCGAGAAATTGTGGGAAAGCACAAGGAATTACGATGTACGATGTACGATTGACGACCTCACCCCCAACCCCCATAAGCGCTAAGATAAGAATTGCTAAGCTGCTGCCTATTTGGTATATTACC
>CAYJMN010000045.1:0-16607 GCA_964371045.1 uncultured Chromatiales bacterium
TTAAGCACGCCGCCAGCGTTCGTCCTGAGCCAGGATCAAACTCTCCGTTGTAAATATTTTCATATTTCAATTTCGAGTTGGTTGAATTTGACTCTCAAAGTCACTGACTATGCACGCTCTTTTCAAAGAACTTGTCGCTTTCTTTTTCTGCGACAACCATTTCTTAAATGGTCTATTAAGTTAACTCTTTTCTAACCCTTTGTCAAGTCCTCACAAAACTTTATTTTCAGTTTCCGTTTCCGGCTGGTGTGAGGCCCGTTCGAAGGGGACATTAATATAGCTCTACTTCGCAGCTAAAAGCAAGTAAAAAATCGCACCGCGCAAAACAATTAGTTCGTCGTGCACGAATCCTCCACTCGGACCCATCCCTAACAACGCTTCCGCGTCACCGCCGGTGAGTATTATCGGGGTTCCCGATCCTGTGAATTGCCTTATTCCAGCGGTTATGCCCTCCAGTGCGTAGCGGGCGCCGTACAGCACTCCGCTACGCATGCATTCCGCCGTGTCTCGTCCGATGAGCTGAGGAAACGCCTCCTCCTCCACCCCCGGAAGCTGCGCCGTCCGCTCGTGCAGCACCCGCAACGATGTCCCGATTCCTGGCGAAATCGAGCCGCCAGCGAACCTTCCTTCGGCGTCAACAACATTGATCGTCGTCGCCGTACCGCAATCGATCACGATCACGGGAGAACCGTACAGCTCCCGACCCGCCAACGCGGCACAGTAACGGTCCGCGCCCAACGTCTCCGGCGTCCTGTACGTCATCGACATGGGACCCGATGCGGGTTCGACCGAGGCGACGCTATCACAGCTGGCGCGACGCAGCAGGATGCCCGCTATTTCCTCCAGCGAGGGTACTACGCTGCAAATCACGGCAGGCGCCCCCGCACACCCCAGCCCCTCGAATTCCGCGACCATGTACTGCGTATCGGCGAAGTGCACGTGATCCCATCGCTTTTGCGAAATTATCTCCATTTCGTCGAACAGCCCGGCCTTGACCGTGCTGTTCCCGATCACGATCGCCAAACGCTTCATCCGCGCCGTCCCCCTCCGCGCCTGCCGCCGCCGCTCCGACTCGTGCCGCCTTTCGTCGTGCCGCCTTTCGTCGTGCCGCCTTTCGTCGTGCCGCCTTTCGTCGTGCCACCTTTCGTCGAGCCACCTTTCGTCGTGCCGCTCCGACTCGTCCCGCCTTTGGCCGAGCCGCCTTCACTTGTATCGCCCTTGCGTCCGCCGCCTTGATTCACGTTCGCGGGGGCTTTCCGACGGCCTGAGCCGGTTTTTTCAGATCCGGGGCCGGGATTTTTCGACGTCCTTCCCGATCGACCTTGCCCTCGTTCGGAACCGGCGGACGTTGATCGACCCTGATTGAGATACGCTTCGTCTTCGACAAGCACGAAATCGATCTGTTTACCGACGCTGTCCACCCGCGCGACGCGTACACGCACGGTGTCGCCCAAGCGATAACGGCGGCCGGTTCGCTCGCCGACAAGCTGGCGGCCTGTCTTGTCGAAACGGAAATAATCCCCTTCCATGGTGCGCACATGAACGAGACCCTCGACAAGCGTCGGTATAAGTTCGACGAAGAATCCCCAGGAGGTCACCCCGTCGATCACCGCGTCGAATTCGTCTCCCTCGTGACGCTTCATATATTCCACCTGTTTGATCCGGATGGACTCCCGCTCGGCTTCGACCGCGACACGCTCCCTGATGGAGCTTTGCTTCGCGATGTCGGCGATCCGCTGCAGCGTCGGGACTTGTGCGCCGGCGCCGGCTTCGCCGAAATACACGGCGCACAACCTGTGCACCATGAGATCGGGATACCGTCGAATCGGCGAGGTGAAGTGCGTATAGTGCTTGAATCCCAGACCGAAATGACCGATGTTGCGCTCGCTGTACACCGCCTTGGCCATGGACCGGATCGTGACGTCCTGCACCACATTTTCCTCGGGCCGCCCGCGTATCTGCTCGATCATAAGCTGGAAGGACTTCGATGATGTTCCGTCGAGCTGCACCTTGATACCGAGATGCCGCAGGAATTCCAGCAGTTCGGCCACCTTTTCCGGATCGGGCAGATCGTGGATTCGGTACATGAAACTTTTCGGCGGACGCATACCCTCGACGTGTTGCGCGACACAGCGATTTGCGAGCAGCATGAATTCCTCGATCATGCGCATACTCATCAGACGCGCCTTCGGGAGAATTTCGATCGGGTAACCCGTCGCATCGAGACGGAACGCGACCTCAGGCACAGCAAAATCGACCGATCCCTCGCGGAAACGTTTTTTCATCAGGATCGATGCCAGCCGCTCCATCGCACGCAGCGTGTCCAGATGCGGCCCCACGCCGCTGTCCAGAATACCCTGCACTTCCTCGTACGTGAATCGTTTGCTTGAGCGAATGACGGTTTTCCGGACATCAAGGGACTTGACCGTTCCCCTTGAGGTGACCTGCATAATCGCGGAGTAGGTCAGTCGATCCTGGCCTTCCACCAGACTGCAGATGTGGTTGGAAACCCGCTCGGGAAGCATCGGGAACACTCCGTCCACAAGGTAGACGCTGGTTCCCCTGCGAAGCGCCTCGCGGTCCATGGGCGTGCCTTCAGTGACGTAATGGCTGACGTCCGCGATATGCACCCCCAGTTCCCAGCCGTCGTCTATTTCGCGCAGCGACACGGCGTCATCGAAGTCCTTCGCGTTTTCCGGATCAATGGTAAAACACTCGGTTGCACGCAGATCCAGGCGTCGCGTAATCTCCGAGCGAGGGATGGCGGTTGGAATCGCATCCGCCTCTTCGTTTACATCCAGTGGGAATTCCATCGAAAGTCCGTGCCGACGTGCAAGCGCGACCAACTCCACATCGGCGCGGCCACGCTTCCCGAGTATCTCCACGACTTCGCATTCCAGACCATCGCTCCGATGCTCCTGGGGGAGGAGCCGTGCAACCACCTTGTCGCCATCTACGGCGCCATTGAGACTGCGCTTGCGCACGGCGATGTCCTCACGAAACTCTTTATCGTCGGATTGCAGGACCCACACGCGGTGCAGTTCCTTGATCGCGCCGACGATAAGGCGTTCCTCCACGACAGGAACTTCGGCCTCCTCCTCAGGCAGTTTGAACGTCCAGCGGCTGCCGGAAAGGCGCTCCACCGACCCTTCCTCCTGCAGTTCCCTGAGAGCGGCTTTCAATTGCAGATAGGTAGGTCCTTGTTTCGGAAGCTGGAGGGCTCGGGCCAGTTCCTTGGTCTTGTACGCGCGTCCCCGTTCCTGTTCGAGATATTCGAGAATTGCATGTTTCATCGTTGTCCTTGTCTGCTAAAAAGAGAAGCGCTTGAGAATCTTGAGTTCGTAGATCGAATACTCCTGTATCTGCGTGGCGCTTTCAGTTGTCTGATCGATGGTTTTACGGGCGACCTGGATGATGACGCTTAACCAGGGAATTCCGAGCATCTGATCGAGAGGAAAATCCGCGGTGATATTCGAGCTTGCCATGTTGCTGACTTTCCCGTCGTAGGTGATAAGAGCGCGCCCGATTTCACTTGTGACTTTCACCCGGGTATCCTGCGTACCGATATTGGCAAAGTCGACGCGGTTGACAACATCCCTCAAGCCTGCTTTCCCAAGAAACTCGGTCGCGACACCGGAAATAACAGCCGATCCCATTTTGTAGGCCAGTTCCGGCGCCCGATCGATGGCCGAGTTACGCGCACTGCCCGATTGCGTGAGATCCTTCGCGAAGACGCCGAACATGACGAAGGAAAACGCATCGGACTGCACGTCGCCGCCCTGCGACACGAGCGCGCCATCAGGGTGGTCCCAACGCATGTCATACTTCAGCTCCGGTTTTTCCTTCGTGCCGGTGATGATGACCTTGACGTACACCTGCCTCCGGACAACCGTCTCCGGATCAACATAATAATCGCTGTACAGCGCTATTAGGTTGAGATCAGGGTTCTGAGGATTCCTTATAAAACGAAGTGAACCCGTGGCAATCATTCGCTTTCCAAGAAAAATGAAATCCGATTCCGGCCCCAGTTGCACCTCGCCCACAAAGTTGCCCTCTTTCCCGCCCATGTTGCTGACCTTGAGATTGTTGAAGATCAGCGCCGCGTTCAATTGCGCCTGCAGCGAGGGGATGGGAATTTCAACGCGCAGGCGACCGGTGGTGGAAAGCACGATATCATACGACAAGCCCTCGAGTATCGAAATTTCCCGAGCCTGCTGCTCCACCTCGTCGGTCGTATCGCCCAGCAGCAGACGCTGCCTCAAGGCAAACCGGCCCCGTGATAGAGAACTCGTAATCTGCGTCGTAGTATCGTCGACAGTCACGTACGTGAAATCGGAGTAATCGGAGACAGCCCCGGCATCCTCCTCGAAGGGAAACACCAGAGCACCCTCTTCTATGACGATATTTCCATGCAGCAGGGAGCGGTCCAACCTGCCCCTATAGGTCAGGTCGCGGCCGCCGGTGGAGATGAACAGGTCACCGTACAGCGAGCGGGTCGCCGCGCGCGAAGCATTGCTGAGCACCTTGAGCCGACCGCGCATGGTGAGATCGAACAACGAGATGGTGAACGTCTCGGTGGAAATCGTGCCTTCCGCGGTGATGCGTCCTTCCGACCAATCCTTCGGAGTATTTTCAATCGAAGCGCTGACGATGCGGATGTCCTGTTTTTCGGCTTCGACGCGGAGGTTGAGGCGGTAATCCATATTGTTGAAACGGAAGCGCCCATTGGCGTTTTCGACAGCCAGGTATCCTTTAAAGGATGGTTTGGCTGTCGTTCCGGTGATTTCGATGTCGCCGTTGGCGCGACCCTCAAGAGGCGAGAACAGGCCAAGGAACTCCTCTATCAACGCGAGCGGAAATTCCTTCATTTGCATGCGCAGGTTGGCGGACTTCTTGCTTTCCGTTTCTTCCTCGCCGAAGGTAATCGCGACGGGGATGGTACCTGAAAGGAAAAACACTTGCTCGTTGCCTCCGTCAGGCACAGGAAAATTCAGCTCTGAATAGAGTTCGAGATTCTCATCAAAATAACGGGCTTCCATATTCAGGGCACCGAACAGCGATCCGCGGTACCCGAGACTGTCGATGTATATGGCTGCCGCGATAAGGGGATTGTCATCGGTTCCAGTGAGGTTGGCTTCGATGAAACCCATGCCGGTGAAGTTCTCGCCGCGCAGTGCCGCGTTGTTCCCGGTGGCCGCGTACTCGATCACACCCATGTTGAGGCTGTCGACAAACAGCTCAAAATTGTTCGTCCCGTCAAACGAGCGTTTCCCTTGCAATGAGAACTGGATTCGTCCATTGACAAGCCCCAGTCGTTCGATGGAGATTCCGGAGGAATCGATCCGTATTCTGGCAGGACCGTCATTGGTGAGTTGTTCCTTAAGCCACGCGATTTTGAGCAGCGACACATCAAGTTCAACCGCGTTATCCATGTAGCGTCCCTGAAGACCAAGCTCCACATTGAGCATGGTGTCGAGATTTCCACTCAGATGGAGTTTCGGCCGGCCATTCAGATATTCCAGTGTCGCCTCGACGCGATTCAGCCGCAAGCCATCGATGTTCGCGTCCCCGGCGGAAAAAACGGTTCTGAACGAAACATGTTGAAGCGGATTCTCCAATCGGAGATTTCCCACCTCGTAATTGAACCGCACTCCGGCGGCAAGCCAGGTGTGCGATGAATCGATGTAATAGAAATCACTGACGCGCGCCTGTCCCTTGATATCGAAGCCATTGTATCCGCCGACGATAGTCCCGTCGTAGGTGCCCCGCACGATGAATGTGGATGCGTCGAAATACCGCGCGATGCGATCGGGGTGCTTGAGCGTAATTGCATAGTTGACGTTCATGAAATCCGCTGTATCACGGTCCACCAGCGGCACCGTCACCTCCGGCACACGTTTACTTGCGGAGCGCGACGGAACGACAGGTTTTTTGTCTGTTCGGCTGCTCACCTTTCGCTTGGTGTCCGGTCGACGCACGTCCGCTGTTCGGCTCACAGCACTGCTTGTGTCGGGCGGACTGCCTACGGTTCGGGACGTGTCCACCTTGCTCGTCGCCGTGCGGTTCGTGTCGGGTGGCCGGTCGGCGATTCGAGGCGTGTCCACCTTGCTTATCGCGGTTCGGTTCGTGTCGGGCACGCTGCCGAAGGATCGCGCAGTATCAGGCCCATTTATACTGGTCCGGTTAGTGTCCGTTCGTCCGTTGTTTGTCCGGTCACTGATCGTACTGTTGCTGTCCGGAAGACTCACCCAGTTCGCGATCGCCGATTCAAGCGAATCCGCCTGTTCGCCGAGATAGGAAACAAACCGCGGGAAATCGAAGCGCCCGTTAAAGCGCGCGTCGGCATACTGGGTTTCAATGAGCAGGTGTTCAGTGGTATCGCCGGATTGCTTCAGGGCGACGTTGAATGTATCGCGCTCGATAATAATCGAACCGAAACGCGAGGGCTCGATCGCCATGATGAGGTCGCCCGACATGGTGGAAAAATCGAGACCGTCTCCGCGTGCTCGCAAGTGGAAGGTCAGGTCGCTGTTGTATTCTTCGGCTCCGAGCATAGGCTGGAGATCCAGGTTGGTTCCGCGCGAGGTCAGAGTAAAGCCGGTCACGCTGTCAGCGATAAAGCCCATAGCGCCGTCCAGCTTGAGATTCCCGGCGCCGCTCGCTAAATCCAGCTTCATTTCGAGACTGTCGGTCCGTATGGTCGCGTCCAGCGTAAGCCGGTGTACCGCGAACTGCTGATAGCGCGAGGAATCCAGTTGCAGTTTGAGCATCGCCTCGGTGATGCCGAGTTCCGTTCCGCGGCCCTGGATTGTCCCTTCCGCATTGATCGAGGAGCCCATGGATGGATCGTGAAAAACGCCGGCGAGGTCCAGATTCCGGGTGCTGAATATTCCGTCGTAGGTCATCTGCTCCCCGGTAAAATCGAACGCAACCTTCCCGACCAGTTCACCGGCATCGGTCGCGACGTCGACCTCGCCGACAAAACTCAGGGGATGCCCGGTAAAGTGAAGCACGTCGAACTCGGCTGTGCCCAACTCCGTCACATCGAGCATCGGAATCCCCGGGAGGATGCGTATGATATCCGTTCCGGAAATCCGCACCCCTTTCCCCTTAACATCCATCCACATGTCGGCGCCGAGCATGATATCGCGCAGCACGCCGCTTAGTACGATGTGGCTGTCGTACGCCTCGACTGATACGACACCGACTGTCAGTTCGCGAAGGCTTCCCTTTGCGCGTATGTCGATAGCGGCAAGGCCTCCGAGGAAATCCAGCGAAGGAAGAAAGTATTGAAGATCACGCGCATCGAAATCCGTCGCCCGCGCCGACAGCACGATCGGGTAGTCCTGCATCGCATCCGTATCGATACCCTCCAACAGATCGACACCGTCGACTGTGGAGGTAATGAAAATCGACGAACGTTCCGTCTGCACCGATAAGCCTTGTATGTCGACGCCGGTGGGCAGCAACACGATGTCGCCCGCAACATTTTTCATGTGAACATCGCCGTACACATTTTTCCACGAGAATTGGTTCAGCGACACCTTCTTGAATACAGGACCATATTCCGCGCTCAATGCAAGTGTGATATCGCGGAATTCCAGTCGATTCGCATCGAGGCGATCGCGGGCGATGGGTCCCGTGTGCGAGGAATCATAGACGAGTAAATGTCCCCCGACGATGCGCAAATGTTGAACAATGATACGCCAATCGAACGCCGCCGAATCGGATTCACCCGTCGGCTTTAGCAGCGTATTGATATTCCAGTCTCGTCCCTCCGCGCGTGTGATGAACACACTCGGACGGTCCAGCGTGAGCTCGCGAATGGTGATGCGTTTCCAGAGCAGCGTGAGTAGATCGTAGCGGAGCAACACCTTGTCTATGGATGCGATCGGTCCGTTCGTGTCGCGGAGGCGGACGCCGCGGAGGGACCAGCCGGAAAACAGGTTGCCGTCGATACTCTCGATCGTGAGGTGTGCATTGAGGGAAGAATCCGCTGCTTCAACGATGACGTCGCGGAGCATGGATTTGAAATACGAGGTTTCGGTAAAGCCGAGAAGTGCGATAAGAAGCAGAACAATCCCAAGCCCCATAAAAGCGGCGATACGAACCAGGCGGCCGGGAAGGGAACGCCGGCGCGGTTTTTCCGTTGGTTCAGTGGTCGTATTGGCAGTATCGCTCAAGTATCGTCGCAATAATATTTGTAGACGAACGTCCTTCGGTGAGGGGAATGGTCAGTACCCTTCCACCGGCGGCTTCAACCTCCGTGCGACCGACAATGTCGCCGAGGGCGTAATCTCCTCCCTTGACGAGCACATCCGGCAACAGCGTGGAGATGAGCACGATGGGTGTGTCTTCATCAAAGGTAACGACGTAATCCACGCAAGCCAAGGCCGCGAGCACCGCTCCACGATCCTCTTCGGGTACGATGGGTTTCTTATCGCCTTTCAACCGCCGTACGCTGTCGTCGCTGTTCAGGCCGATAATGAGCGCAGCGCCGAGCGCCCTCGCATCGGCGAGATATTCGCAGTGGCCGCGATGAAGAATATCGAATACGCCATTGGTGAACACGAGCGTCTTCTTTTCATAGCGAAGTCCTTCGCGCTCGACCTGCATTTCTTTCAACGTGAGCACACGTCCCATCAGTCCAGCACTCCCATTTTTCCGCTGGCCGCGTCATACAGCGCGTCGCGATCCACGGGCACGATGCCAACTTCCTCGCACACAAGTCCGCCGGCGAAATTGGCGATATGCGCGGCCTCCTCCAGGGTCGCTCCTCCCGACATGGCGACAGCCATTGTTGCGATGACGGTGTCTCCCGCGCCGGACACGTCGGCCACCTTCCGGGCTTTAGTCGGGATGCGCATGATGCTGTCGTCTGACTGGAGAAGGAGCATGCCCAGTTCACCCAGCGTGAGCAGCACATTGTCGCACTCGAGACGGGAGCGGAGCAAACGGGCGGCGTCTTCAAAACTCTTGTCGTTCGTCAGACGCGTTTTCAAAGCATCCTCGGTTTCCTTGCGATTTGGTTTAAACACCGACACGCCCTTGTATTCGAAAAAGTTGGTGTACTTCGGATCCACCAGCACGGGAATGTCGCGGGACCGGGCCAGGTCGATGACGGAGTGAATGAGATCCGGTCCGATCACCCCCTTGTTGTAATCCTGCAGGATGATGGATTGAATGGAGCCAAGATGACCTTCGAGCCGATCAAGAAGGCGGCGCGCCGTCTCAACGCCGATCTGCTGCCTATCCTCGTAATCGATACGTACCACGTGCTGGCTGCCGGCGATCACCCTTGTCTTGACGGTGGTCGGTCGATCGGGATCCTCGACCAGAAAATCCGTGATGACGTTGGTCTGTTGAAAAATGGCGCGCAGTTCGGTGGCATCGGTATCCCGACCAACGACTCCGAAAAGAACAGGCACGGCGCCCAGACTTTTAATATTGAGAGCCACGTTCGATGCGCCGCCGAGGTGATTGGTGTTGCGCAGGACGTCGACGATGGGTACGGGAGCTTCCGGCGAGATCCGGGAGACCCTTCCCCAGATATAACGATCGAGCATGACATCGCCGATAACGGCGACAAACTTATTCTGAATGTTGGAAAAGATCTCGTGCAGTCTTTTTTCTTCGAATTGCATGGTCGTTGTCATTTGTGAAAAGGGAAACGCGCGTCGGATGCTACAGTTTCCGGTTGAAAAACTGAATCAGTTCCTTCCAGGCGAGTTTCATGGCCGGAACGTCGTAATTCTCATGATCCGGGTTGAAAAAAAATCTCTTCACGCCTTTATAGTTCGTGATGTTGATGACCCGGGCTTGATCGATGAACACTTCCCGGATCGCGCTCGCATCGGCCAGGAGACATTCATTATCCTCCCCGGCCACCGCGAGGAGCATGGGCGTATGCGAGAACGGCAGCCGAGCGAGCGTTGCGGTTCCTCCCGACGGATAGAACATCACGCAAGCCTTGAAAAACGGCACCCGTGCAACCATCTCAGCGGCGACGGCCGCGCCCACATCAAAACCGAACAGTCCTGTTCTTCCGGTGCAGCCCTTCTCATTCATGATATCCACAGCCACCTCGGTGGCTCTCGCGATGTCGCTGCTGTCCAGCGACGCGTCAGGCTGCCCCGCCACTTCACGGGAGGGAGCGGAACGCAATTGAATCGCAAACGCCCTGTAGCCGACGGTGGCCAGCACGTTCAGGACGGATTGGATATGCGTTTGCATGCCGAAGCGGTCATGCAGGACAAGGATCGTGGGCCGATCGTCCGCCGTAGCCGGAAGAGCAAAGAACACATCGACCGAATCGCCTGCGATCCGTAGGCGACGCACACCCGATTCCGGTGTTTGGGACATTGCGACAGTGGCTCCCAGCAGGAATATCACTGCCGCCGCCGGTACCATGGTCGATATTAAGCGCTTCATCATCATCTTCGTAACGAAATCGCCACGGGGTTGCCGTGGCGATTGTAAGATACGAAAATTCAGGGGTATTTGGAGGGTTACCAGGTTTTTGCCAAGTACGCGAATGTACCCGATAATAAAAAGCCACCGCGCAGGGAGGTGGCTTTTTTTCGTGGTATCCTCTGACCTTATGTCAGATCCAGCTTGCGGAGCATCGGGCGTCCATCATTTTTCCACCCAGTACTTCGTGTACCGCGTGTTGAGCTGCCTGATGGGTTTGCCCGCCAGGTTGTACTCATATGGCAATTCCGTTGAGTCTTTCCGGCAAAACCACGACGCATCGAAGGTGGAATTTCCGCTCGATACCAGCCTATCGCGCAAGTATACGAGTACCGGGGCAGAACTTCTCTTACCTGCAACGTTTCGAGTTCAAGTAGCCAGAGCCCACCGCTCTTGTAGCCGTCGCCTTGCGAAACAGGATCTCTCCACTTTGTGCTCTTTGCCCAGATGCACAGGCGCGCTTCGAGTCCGCTTGAGCGCTAGATTCGGCTCACAACATCTGCAATTACTGCTTCTGAATGATCTCTTTTAAATCCGGGTCAATCACATCCCACAAATGAGGGTGACTTTCCACCAGACGGGCAATGTCGCCGAGGTCTTTGAACCTTTTGCTTTGTCTTCTCTCCGTATCCCGCCATGCCATGATCTTGCCGCGCAGCGTGTCTTCCAAAGACGCAACACGCATAAGGATTCCGTGTATGTCAGCTGGCACGGACCGACTCGGAAAATCTTTGTAGAAGTCTTCAGTGTTCAGTTGGATACTGACCTTGGAACGACCCCTGTAATTGATTAACCACGGGAAATGTTCGGATGTGAATCCGGCTTCCTCGAGAAGTCTCGTTGCCAGGTCCACTGATTCGGCCGCAACAACAAGATCAACATCCTGAGTGACCATGGCTTCCGCCGCCCAGTGATTCACGGCTATGCCTCCTATGGCGCACCATGAAAGATCTGCTCGCTCGAAACAATCGACCAAGCGCATGACATCATCTGTGCCGCCTGCAGTCTGCCATTCATAAAACTGTTTTGGGGTCATGTCGTGATCCTTTGCTTTCTCTTCTGCGTCTCGAAAGCCCTGGCGCTCTCCGATCTCTCCCATCTATCAGGTTTGGCTTCTGTTCTCTCATGGTTGATGATATGTCCGGGGTCCGTCGTCGCGGGCAGGGCGAAGCGCACCTCGACCGAATCCCCCTCGATCCACAGACGACGCACACCCGTTTCGGGTGTTTGCGACACGGCGGCAGCAGCTCCCAGGAGGAACATCACCGCGGCCGCCGGCACGATTGTCGATATAAAGCGCTTCATCATCATCTTCGTAACGAAATCGCCACGGGATTGCCGTGGCGATTGCATGATACGAAAATTCAGGGGTATTTGGAGGATTGCGCTCAGACGGCCGTCAGCGGATGATTCTCGTGAAACAGCTCCAGGTGCGCCCGCAGCTCGGGTGAGTCCTTCTGGCAGATGCACGCAACAGCGATATGCCTGCGGTCTGCGACAAGCAAAAATGGCCTGTTGCCCCAGCCCACGTCTGCTGAACGCGCGAGCCAGGCATAGAATAAGCGCCCTTTGGGTTCGGGAATCTCACGTCCGATTTCACGCGCGGTTTCCATCCATTCATGAACAACGCGTTTCGCGTTTGACAGTGCCAGTTCATACGTCTCACCATCGGCCATGCAACCGGCCAGTTCAGGTACTTCCACAACGAACGACCCGTCTTCCTCGCTCCAGTAGATGATCATCTCATATTTAATCGACATTCTTCTCACCTAATCTGTCTTTTACCACAAAATCGCTGATCTGCTTGACCTGCTATGCTTTTGCGTCACTTCCTCCCGGTTACAGGTTGATTATATCGGCGACATCGCTTCTGCTAAATATATCGATGATCTCCTTTGATTCGCTCGTCAAATCCAAGCCTTACAAGAAGATGGCAGACCTCCACCGCCCCACCTTGCTCCGCGAACCGCCAAGATCACCATCAAGGTCCGTGCGTGCGGCAAGTGCGACAAAACCCCACGACGCAAATACCGGAGTATTTTTCACATGCAGGATGGGAATGCGATTTCGGGACGGGATGGTCAGGGATTCCTTCGGAAGCGAACGTATTGCTTGTGCGGAGTCCGTAGAAGCGGCGTTAGCCGGCACCATCATAGATTGACTCATCCCCAATGTCCACCAAATCGACATGAAAGGAGATCCGCTTTGCGAGAAGCTCGCAGCATCCCTGAACGTGTAATCATCCGGTCATCTTGAACCGTTATATACGTCTGAGGCGTGACGACTCGACGGAGTGGACGCATTCAACGGAAGGAGTGGTTAATGTCGGTTGAGGTGGACAAAATCGATCGGATGTGGTGGACGGATTTATCGGAATACACAAATCACCAGCAGTTGCAAATCGCGCCATCGATAACTAGCGACACGTGCACTTCCAAAATTACACACTCCCGTGCCTAATGGTATGACACGTGAGCCGCGCGCAGAGAAGACATTGGGTCGAAAAATATCCTAAGCTCGCGTCAGCTCGAAGCGCGGATTTGTTAGGATTAGTTTCCCCATGCTCCGCGAAGGTGCTGTGGCAGCAGAGCAACTGCCGCGTCATTCCCGGTTTCAAACACCAGTATTACGTTGAGCGCGGCGATGTAGCCCTGTGCTAAATCCGCTGCAAGTTTTGTGTACAACATGAACTCGACCAAGCCTAGTTCCTCTTGGACCTCATTATGACGCCCGCTGGTGAACCGTACAACGCCTGCTTCGTAATCCGGCCAGGCGGAACTATGAGCAAGACTGTTACGGAGATCAGGATGCGCAAGTCGAAGGAAGAGGTAGAATACGCCATCATCACCATTGGTCAAGTCAGATAACATACGCACTTTCGAGCCATATGCGTTTTCAAGTACGTTGTGACTGCTGGATTTGCCAAGACCATATTTCCATGTGACGAGTAGCAGACCCAGAAGCCCGCTCAGGAATTCATTGAGGCAGATAACGATGCGTGATGATGCCTGCCACACAGAAAGCCGGTCACCGGTCTGCCCAGCCTTTTTAAACTCAAACAGAGCGTCACCAAGAGCGGACCAGCGGGGCAGTAGAGCTGTACCTTTTGTCCCAGGGTAATCCGCTATGAACGCTGTAACGAAATCCATGGCAATTTCGGGATCCCGTCTCTTTGCCTCACGGTAGACCACGATGAGTATCTGAACGAAGTAATTGCGCGCGAATGTCGACTCTTCTTCTGATGCAGCGAAATAGTCGTAGACGTACTTCAATGCCCGGGCGATGCCATCCGAATAGGATGCATACTCGACGGCTGTTGATTGGGCCGCTGGACCAAGGGTTCCGTCCGCTGCCATCCGAGAAAGCTGCTTGAGAAGTCGATCTAATGGTGCTTTGATTGCCATCATGTTACCCTCGCTGCTTAAGGCTGGCCATAACCTGCGACCGACGCGAAGCGGCGATCGGCAGGTTCATGGCCTAGTTAGGCAGTCGTTCTCGTTGACTATGCGCCGAGGGCGGTCTTGATCGCGGCTGATGCAACACCGATCCCGATTTTCGTCGAGACATCGAATGCCCACTTGCCAGCGGTCTTAAGGTGTTCCAGGGCTTTCGCTCCGTTACCTTGGGCTGCTGCAGTCTGTGCTGCTGCGACTTCCCCGATAGCAATGTCGTGTTCGGGGATCGTCGCCTCTGTGCGCATGACTGTTCGCAGTTTTTCGAGCTCATGAGCAAGGCTACGGAGGTCGATATTGCCTTGACTCTGCTGCCAGATCTGTTGGAATGTGTTACTGGTTGACTGGGAATTGGGGCCTATCGCGCCTGCCTGTAGGGCTGAGTATTTGTCGCCCATTTGAATACTGCCGATGAAGAACTGTTGGGTCTGCTTGCGTTCCTCTTCATTCAGCCAATACTTCCAGTCGTCGCCGCGCCCGCCGTGGTCAGAGGTCTTCGGATCGTGGTACTCCGACGTCGAGAACCCACCCGGATCGACCTCGAAGTCGCAAGCTAGATCGAAGTCAAAGCGCCCCATGGACGATGCGCATTCCAGATAGATGACATAGCGGTTACGCTCGTCGTCACGCGTTACGTATCGTCGGTACTCGTGGCCAGCGCAGTGTGGATCGGAGATCGCTACCGACATTGGGACCGCGAACTCTGGAAGTGACAGAGCATAGTAGGAAAGCCAATTGCGTTCGGTCGGGATGCCGTACCAGCTCGTCTCAACGTGGTACGAATCGCCGTTGGCATAGAAGTTCGGACAACCAAGGCGCCTCGCACGACAGTTCGCGAATCCTTCACGGAACGATTGTTCGTCGCGCTCGTCCAGGAAGTGGAACGGACCTTGCCGTGGTTCGTCGTATTCGTTGGCAAAGGCCACAATGATGTCTCCAGCCGTGTTCGGTTGCATGCGCAACGACTTGAGAGTCCCGTCTCTTTCGAGTTGCTCTACGATAAGAGCTTTGAGCATCATCTCGTGTAACCTCCGTCTGTGGCTGCCAAACAAAAATTAGATGGGTCCGCATACGACCCTGGCTTCATGCTTTCTGTAAATATAAGGCGCATCTGGATAGCGCACGAAATAATCATTGGACCAGATATTTCAGACTCTCGACTCCGACGTAGCCGGTTATTCGTGAGTCGAATATTTCTCAACATCATGAACACTCTCTCAAAGTCGGTCCATAGGACTCCGAACGCCTGCCGAACCTCGGTGGAGGACATGGATGTGAGCAGGCCCTCCCCGTACCAGTCAGGCGCACATCTCCGCAATCGTCACGATACGGGGCATCGAGGCCGGAGTGGATATCCTTGAATTCGCAGAGCACCTGCGGCACCCCGTCGGCATCCGGCCCAAACTGGCCCAGCGCAAGGTCGGCCGAGCCCTGTCCACCGGTCTGCCCTGCGTTCGCGATCTCGAACTGAGGGCGGCAGGAATAGCGTCCGCTATCGTCCTCCCCCTGTATCCGATAGCCCCAAGTCTCGACGAAGAATCGTTGAATGAAGGCAGCTTCACTGGAGGTTTCCTTCAGGATTTGCCGTGAGGACCATGCGCGCAACCTTTGCAGAAGGGCTGCCTCCTCAGGAGAGGCTTTGAAGGCCTCGTACTCTCGGTGCCAATGGGAGGAGAGAAACGCGTCGTCGAGTAGGGGAAGGATGGTCATGATGAAGCGAATTAAATGTTTCTATTGTACAATTATTGATAAGTCTTCGTCCAATCCGAAAACTGTGTTGGGCTAGTAGCCTCGTATTTCAACATTGCGATAAATGGTGGTTTGCTATTAGATGCTTCTGTTCATCAATCTCTACTTGATCTTGCTTTCTTGGTGCGCTCTGTGTCAAGGTTTACAGCATTGCTATTGAATTCTTGAAAAGTGCCAATTACAGCTGTTGCCATCTAAGCATTCCTTATTATGCACTATTTAGTTTAAAGTGCCCTTGAGCTGTGCCGGAGTGTAGAGCGCGGAGGTGTCAGCTCGAAAGGCTGGTTAGAATTCACGATAGCCATGGCTTTCATCTTCCCTTGTGCCTACCGCATGTTTAAGCCATCGTTCGTAGGCGACAAGGCCACAGCCATCCCCGTATCTACGAATCGCGCTAGTTTGCGAGCTCAACATCCCACATACCATCAGGACGAAATCCCGAATCAAGGCAATACCTCTGTTGCAAGGCTTGTCCAGCGCCGAGTGCCATGGCCAAACGATACTCTGAATAGGTTCAAGGTCCTTATCAGATATCTCGGCTTCGATGTTATGCGCGAAATCGTTTCGGATACGGTTTAGTCGGATTACACCGGGCAACAGCCACTCAATCGTCGGGGCGGCGCCTTCTAGAAGACTGACCTTATGAGAGAACGAAAGCCTTGTCTCGCCGACAGCCTTTATTCCAGGGCTTGCTGCCGCAAGCCATTCATCAATGTAGTGCTCGACGGCAAGATGGCTGATCAATACCGCCCCAAGATGGTCAGCATTCCGGTCCCAGAATCGGGTCCATCGAGCGTTAAACTGACCTAGGTCAGATTCGATAGCCCCCGCGTCCCGTATCAATTGCCGGGCGTACTTCGTCATCAGGAAATCGGTCACGTCCATGAATTCTCCTGAAATCTAACTTAGCCCTCACCGGCGGGGATGGAGCGAAGC
>CAYJMN010000045.1:16617-43449 GCA_964371045.1 uncultured Chromatiales bacterium
CACAAGACTGGGAATCGACCGCGGGCGTGCCGTCGCGCACCCCCCGTCCGGGTGCAGGACATTGTTGGCTGGCCCTGTGACTCGAGGGACCAACCATAAGTCCGTATGCATCCGCTCGATTCGCACAGATAGCGATCACGCGTGTCGTCCGTACAGACAGAAAGGAGCCCAGAACACTGTGAACGGGAAACGGGCCTTGACACTGATCATGGCTTTCCTGAGCGCCGCTGCCTTGTTTGCACGCGGGGTGCGTTTGATTGCACTGTGGAACTCACTCATGAGATAAGCCGTTGCGTCGGAATGTACCGGCCATAGAGAGGCAACGACAGAGGAACAGCCCGCATGGAAGAAGCCACGGACCAGACCAAGCAGTTCGTCACTATCCGTGACCTGACTCATTCCAGAAAGACACGCGCTGAGGACGGCGGTATCTGTGCGCGTCAGATCAAGATCATACACGTCCCGCGCAGAGAGACGACCATCAGAGAACACCAGGCCTGAGTTCATAGGATCGCCATCGTCGAAGGTGCCGTGCATCGCCAAGTGTATGATGTGTGCGGTTCCACCAAGTCGAGTGAGTGCTTCACGAGTCGCGTCCTCCCTGAGAAGCACGTCTCCGCCGGTCAGCTCCGTATAACATTCTGCCACGCGCTGGCATTCTCGTTCTGCGCTGGGCAGATCGCCCGTCGGGTCACCAACACACAGAGCTGATCTGATTTCCGCGGTTGCCGGTGTTTGATAGGTGTACTTGATCGCACTCAGGCTCGGCATATAGTGCACATCGATTCCCAGGTCCGCCAGAGTTGCTCCTGACGGATCCGGTAGAGCGTGGAATGGGACATGGTGCAGTGTTCTGTGGGGCACTATGAGGATGCGTTCGTAGCCCTCGATTCTTGACCACATCGGCGCCAACAGCATGGCCCAGAGCGAATGCATGGCGTCTGTGATGCGTGTTTCTGCTGCCCCGAGAAGCACAGGAAGATCGTCACGCTTCTTCGCAAGGTTGTCACGAAGGTGCAAGGCGCGTCTATGCCCTCCTCTGATGGCCGTCAGTTGTGCAAGCTCAGTCTCCACGGCGTCGAGTGCGGCAATCTCCTTGATTGAGGCATGCAAAGATGCCCTCATCTCTGCGACCGCTGCACTGAAAGGAGAGCCACCGGGGCCACCGCATGCAGATGGATCGCACACCACGCCACGGTATTCCATCTTCTCAGGATACAAGGGGTCAATCGCGTAGATGTAGAACATGTAGGCATTCACGAAGTAGTACAGCAAGATCAGCGTGGAGTCCTTCCCACTCGTTCCGCATGTCGAGACATAGCTGTGCCATACGTGTGAGAGGTCGCCCAAACCGGTGATCTGTGCTTCCGCCAAGCGGCCGTCTTTGTCATGTTGCGCAATGCTGCTAGCTTTCTGGCTGCTCGGTGTGAGTTTGGCGAGAAGCCTTCTCTCCCCCGCGCTGGCAAGCAGATCAAGAAAAGCACTTGATCGCGCCTGTTCCGTATATCGTAGAATTCGGTCATCGTCTGACAAGCCAATGGCAGCCTGCAGCGCTGCATCAAACAGATCCCCATGTTTCTCCTGAAGCGTGATACGTGCCCCCTCGTTCACGAGTTCGCGGCGGGCCTCACGAAACAGATCAATGGCGCGGTCCAAGTGCTCTGCTGCCTCCAAGAAATACGGACGGCGAGCGACAGCCATTGCCTGGGCTTGCTGGGGAGTCAGTTCGGCGGGAGAACTCGCGTCGCTTGACCCTAGCTGGTGAGATGGCGAGTCATCATCTCTCGGCAGTGCCTGTGCAGCGCGCTGTTGGCTGTCACTGCCTACGTGCATGAGTTGCCGTGCGAGTTGAATTCTGGATTGTATGGCGAGATCCCGGACGCCGCACCGATCTGCGAAAGGCACTGCTCTGCGAGCCCACTTCATTGCGGCGCGAGAATCTTGAGTCTCGGCGTAGCACGTCGCCAGATTGAGTGCTGCCGTCGCGATGCCTTGCATGTGGTGTAACCGCCGCCACAGACGGAGCGCCTCCATCTGATGGCGGATTGCTGCTTCGGGCTGCCCGCGACGAATCTCATTTGCAGCAAGCTCGTTCAGTCGAGCAGCTTCGCCGTGTTTCGGCAGGCGAGTATTGGGGGATGACGGTCGCTCAGGCTCAACCACACCGCGGACGGATTCAAGGATTCGCTTGTTCTCCGTCACATTCTTCCGCGTATCATCTAAGCCGTGCTGATCACACAAGGCGAGCGCTTGGTCGTATCTCCGCTTCGCCTCTTCGTAGTTGCCCAGGTTCTTGGCGGCAATGCCGAGGCCGTCGTACGCAGACGCGACGAGATCATGCTCTTCGTGGTGTTCCGCAAGGTTGACTACTCGCTCGTATTCACTAATTGCCTCAGTTCTATCTCCGACGATTTCCAGAGCGTTCGCCAGATTGAGTCTAATCCGGGTTGCCCTTACGCTCTTCTGGTCGGTCAGAAGAGCCAAGGCCCGCCGATAGTGTTCAATGGCTTCTCGACTGCGTCCGCAGTTCTTCAGAGCGAGACCATGCCTCATCAGTAGTTCGGACTCTGTAGCGCAATCACCATGTTCCTGTGCCACTTCTTCTGCCACCACAAAGAACTCGGTGCACATCCTGATGTTGCCAGCTCTCAGTAGAATGCCAGCCGCTTCAGCAAGGACTTGGCACTGAAACCCATGGTCTTCCTTCTCAAGAAGGCTCCGCATCTGACGGAGAAGACTCAAGGCCCTCTTCTCATCGCTAGAGGCAGTGGCAATCTCTGCGTCAGCAAGGAGTATGCGGATGTGCAGCCGGTATGCACCTATAAGAGCACAGGCCTCATATCCCAGATCCACGAGAGTTTGCGCGTCGGAGATACGGCCGTCCGTAGCGGCCTGAGTGGCGAGATGGCACACGAACATCTGCAGGAAGCCCTCCTGAAGGAGCGGCATTGCGTTATCTCGCAGGAACGCAGTGCGCTCATCGGAGTCCTTCAGTTCGGGCCATTTCCTCACGATCAGCCGGAAGCCGGCTAGGCTCACATATTCATTGAAATCTGCGACGTGTCGGGGTGTGCCCATCTCCTTCAGGACGCTCAAGGCTGGCATAGCGACCACCCCAAGTAGCCCCTGAAACGACTCCTGCGCCACTTGCAGATCAGCAGCAGCCCGGAATAGCTGCATGGCCCCGTCCAAGTTGCCTGCACGCGCCGCAATCTCCGCCTCGATTACAAAGTCAAAAGGCAATGCTGGGGACGGATGCGGCCGTGAATGGGCCTCTCGCGCAAGTTGAACGAGTTGTGCAGCCTCGGAAAGACGCCCTTGGTTCAGGACCAATCTCGCCAAGTTAGTCAGGGCGTCACCTTTCTTGCTCTGAAGGTCAATGGCGTCGAAGATGTCGATGGCCTGTTTCAGAGCTCTCGTCGCCCGGTCAGGAAGATCATGTTCGGCACAGAACGCACCCACTGCCTGGAACATCTCTCCCGAGTCCTCGGGACTAGAGGGACAAAGACACAGGCGTTCAGCGGCATCCAGATACATTGTGCCATCTGGCATGCTGCCTTCGCCTATCCGAGCAATGCCCTTCTGCAACAGCGTCTCAAGCAAGGCATGCATTGAGGGAGCATCCCCGGAACCAAAGATGCTCCGCACGTCTTCGGCCGTCTTGGCGGCCGCGAGCGCAGCAAGGTCCAATTCGCCTTCGCGGCTGCTTGCACGTACGGACTCTAGGATGTTGCCCGTGACGGCCTCGAGCTTCGTGGTGAGCAGTTCGTCGCCACTAGCCGTGGCAGCACTCAGTGCATGGTTGTACGCATCGACGTAGGCTTTTATGTCGTGGGTTAAGTAGTAGGCCGCTCCCAGATTGGCCCACGCTACGGCTAGCGCCCTCAGATCGTGCGCCTCGTCAGCCAGTTGGAGTGCTCGTTTGAGGTGCGGTATGGCTTCCTCTGCCTCGCCCATATCCTTCAGTATGTTGCCCAAATTCGTGTAGCCCTTACGGAGGGCGTCAGAATTCCCAGTGTCTTCGAAGCGGCGGAGCGCTCGACAGCACAGATCTCTGGCCCGCTGGAGTTCACCTGCACCTTTGTAGCTGAGCGCGAGGTCCATTTCCGCGCCGGCGCACTCCTCGGTATCGCCTAACTCCACATACAGGAGCAAGGCCCTTTCCTCAAAGTTGATTGCATGGCGGCTCTGGCCTACGTTCTTCAGCGCAACCCCTAGGCCGTGAACGGCACGCGCGGCTTGCCGCTTGTCACCCAGGTTGAGAGCCAGATCGTGAACTGCATTGCCGAGAACGCAGGCACGCTCTATCTCTCGGTCAGATGCAATCTCCATCACCTTTGCGTGACTCGTCTCAAAGAAGGCTGCCGCAAACGCCCGACCTTGCGTGCGGAGCGTTGATGCGAGCGTGTTCGCCGTCTGCCTTCCCTCCCTGAGACCATCCAGAAGCGAGGCGACCCAGTGTGCCTGAATCCCTTCCCTAAGCTGTCTCATTCTGGATTCAGCTTGGGTGTTGCCAGACTTGGCGATTAAGGCCGCTGCATTGTCGCAGCTTGCCACTGCCGCTACATGATTCCCGCTGGCAAGTTCGAGTTCGACGCAGGAGACCTCGGCGGCGACCGCGTGACCATCGAGCCCAAGAGCCTGGAATTGACGGCTTGCGTCGCGCAGTCGTGCGAGAGCTTCGGTGGGCATGCCGGACTTCGCGGCGAGTTGGCCCTCAAGAAGGCGAGCCTGTGCTTTGTCGCGGGGGTCCGTATCTTCCCGCTCAAGTGCTTCGACCAAGGACGGTAGATGAGTCTTCACATCACCCCATTTGCCGAGGTGCGCCGCGGCAGCGCAACGCACCAGGTTCGCTTTAGTCCGGATATCAGAGTGGCCACTTGCGGCTTCGCTTGCCGCGACTTCTGCCACAAGCGCGAGTCCCTCTGGCGCACGTTCTGTATTGATGAAGATATTTGCGAGATCAATGTCCGCACGGGCGGCATCGACGTGGGCTCCTTGCTGAACGAACAGAGCCTTTGCTTGCTGGAGGTGGTCTTCTGCTGCTTCGAAATCACCCAAGAGCATCGCAACGACACCCACGTCGAGCCGGAGTAGGGCCTCCTCATGCACGGAATGAGTCTGCCGTGCCAGCTCCAGTGCCTTTTCCAACTTGCGTCTGGCTGGCTCGACGCGTCCTGCATCAAGAAGGCAATGCGAATGATCACGCGCCAATCCGAGGATCGCATCTGTGAGAGCATCGTGTTTAGCGATGTCCTCCGCTCTCGAATACCAGCGGATCGCCTGTTCAACGTTCCCTGCGTGGCAGTATGACAGGGCGATATGTCCGGCCATGCGGATTCGCGCAGACGAATCGTTGGGGGCCGAAAAGAGCGCCTCGCTAGAGTCAAAAGCAGACGCAGCGTCCTGTGGTTGTGCGGAGTTTGCAAGGAGAGTAATTCTCGTCTCAGTCGCGAGCCGAATCTGTTTGGCGTCGGTCTCAGAGGAAACGCTTGTCAGAGCCTTATCGCATGACTGAAGCGACGCTTCCATGTCGCCTTGCCCCTGCTGGCAGAGACACAAGAGGAGATACAGGGGGAATTGGAATTCTGCAATGTCTAGCCGACGTGCGAGGGTCAAACCCAAGTCGCACAGACGAACAGCGGCATGCAACCGACCGGTCTGCAAATCGCCTGTAGCTCGGTCGACCAATGTGCGCCACACTTCTTCTGAGACTTGGATGTCAGGGGAGGCCAGGAATTCGTCGAGCGAACCGCTTGCATCTGCTTCGAGCAAGTGCGTGATGGTTTCAGATGATGTCACTGTCGTGCACTCCTGTATAGGTCGTGAAGCGCGGGACAAGGCATGCCGCGGAAACGAACGCAAACGCGAGAATCCCGGCGAGAGCCAGTGGCGACAAGGGCTGCTCGGTGATGTGACTGGGTGTCAGTCATTGGACAGGATGACCTGTGGATTCTCCAGTTGACGTATTCTCTCGAGAAGCGCGTCAATCCTCTGGAGTGGTGTGTCAGCCGGTACCTCAAGACTGGCATTCTTCCCGCGGATGACGATCTTGTTGCTGTGCTTCTGCTTCGCAACCGCAAGGAGTCCACCTAGCAGAGCACCCAAGGCGGTGCCTGAAGCCCCAACGACAGCCACGAGGACAGCCGGATCCAAGCTACGGAAGGTGGGAGTCTGTCCCGCGAGGCGGAATTGTACATCAGGACACATCTCAGATAACGCTGCGAGGAGGGCGGTACTTTCGGAGCAAGAGGAAAGTATCTCCAGCCTTATGTTGTTTTCTTTTTGCACTTATTGTCTCCCTTTCACGATGGAATACCGCATTGTGTCTGCAAGTATGCTCTCCGGATTCCGCTGCCGGCCGCTTCTGCTCCTCAGCCAACAATAATTAGATGGGTCCGCACAAACCCCTGTTTTCATGCTACCTGTCCGTATAAGACGCAACTGGATACCGGATGAAAGAATCATTGGATCCGCTGTTTCAGCATGTTGATTCCGACATAGCAGGTTATTCGAATTTCTTATATGGATCGACATAATGAACATTCTCTCATAGTCCGTCAATGGGACTGCGAACACCTGCCGGTCCGCGGTTCAGCACGTGGGTGCAGATCTGACCTGCGCGGATTTCGGCAATGGTCAATGTAGGCTCGAAAATCCATCTCCGCAATCCCACCGCATCCCCAAGCAATAACGCACGATACGAGCGAATATCACTCAACGGTTCATGCGCGGGGCTATCGGATGTGTGGCGATGAAACATACAGTTTGCAGGTATCCAGAAGTGATTAACGGGAATCTATTCAGAGCTGAAACCAAAGTCAAACAGACCAGGCGAGCCATAACAGAGATATGACCTGAACGAGGGCATAACCTCCACCGCTCCACCCTGGCCCGCGAACCGCCGAGATCACCATCAAAAGCTGTGATAACGGGAAGTGCTACAAAATCCCACGGCACGTAAACCGGGGCATTGTTGCAAGGCGGGATGGGAATGCGCTGTCGAGACTGGTGCGGGGATGATTCCTGCCATGGCTGACGTGATCGGCCACGCGTTGAAAATGGCGCGGTGGAGGGCTTGCTCACTCGCCCCTATCGTCTTTTCCACTCCCGTATCTCAAACGTTCCTCTTTGACCTTGAGCACCTTGCCGAGGCGCTTGGCCATGGCGTCGGAATACGTACGCCGCCCACGCTCGTAGTCGCTGACCATGTTCTGGCGAATATTGAGTTTCTCGGCGAGCTGGGCCTGCGTCATACCTGCCTTCAGTCGGGCACCGGCAAGCAGGTTGCCGATGCGGATTGCTCGACGAGTTGGTCTTCGGAATAGGGGTGGGTAGTCATTCGAAGTTCAAAGGAAATTGATGAATTTCTGCACCAGTTCGTACGCACGCCGGGCATGCATCGCTTGAATTTCGGAATCGACCGAGGCGTGAAACTCCGCCACTTGTTGCGGCCCGAACGTATCAACATCGGCAAACTTCTCGCGCAGAATGCCGATTGCGATTTGGACGGTCTGTTCCCCGTCGTGTTGTTTCCATTCAGCAGCCAGTGCTTCCATTTCTCCCGGGAAATGATCCAGGCAGTAGCACAAGTCGTAGCTATCCTTCGGCTTGTCCCGCCCACCGATGGCGTGTGCCTTCATCACAAGGAAATCCGAGAGCGGCACCACTCTCAACGTAATGGAATTCTTCGCGCCACGCGCATTCCTGCCATGCAGAGTTACCGAAACCGGATCACGGAATGCATCGCGTACGGAAGGCACGCGCAAAACGCGAAAATTCTCCACAAGTTTGGGCGTATGCTTTGCCAACTCCACATCGTCCGGCGCGAGAAACTCCACATCCACCTCTATGGGATCATCCTCATCACCGAGGTCTACTCGCGTCACAATCTGGAATGGTTTCATACCATGCTGGTATCGACCGGTCTCGAAAAGCAGGGCCAGCAACTCCGCGTAGCGCCCGTCCATCAATCGTTCCGCATCCAGCGCGATGTCGACATCCATGCTCCCGGCATGCGGCTCAATCGCTTCAGGCAACAACAAATCCGGCACCCAGCCACCGACCACGACCAGACAATCCGCGAACGATGCGAGTATTTGGCCGAGATCGATCAATACGCGCCGGGCCGCCTCGGTCTGACGCGGGCTGTAGTCTTCGGCGATTCTCGCTTCCGAGGTCATTGGATCATCCCCTCGCGATTCCATGCTGGTTCTATACGCTGATTCAGGAGCGCCTCCGCAGCCTCTTCACCGCGCCCACCGCTATGACACAAGTCTACGTAGGTCTGGACGTCATTCGTACAGGGCATTCTGATATCACTCCCTTCAGCGAGATAAAGGACGCCTTCATCGTTTGGGAGGAGCAGAACGAGGTTTTCGCCCGAATCAACTGGCTTTGCTTCCGCGAGTCGCGCGAAAAGCGCTACATCCTGTTCACGCAGGTAGATCCAGGTCTTGGCCTGCCGTACGTGCGGTGCCTGGAAATCGGCTGCCGAAAAACTTGCGTATGCCGCGAAGCCGCCTGTCCGCACGGCAAACACGGCAAGTGCATCCCGCAGTTTTGTGCCCTGCAACAGCGTGAAAAATCCCAGGCGTTGGTGTTTGTCGATGCGATAGGCATCGCGCCAGGCGAAGAGCAACCCGAGCGGATCGCTTAACAGAAACCCTTGGTCCGTGCCGGATTCGATGTAGGCTTCGTCGCGCAGATGACGCACAACCTTGTTTATAAGGCCGAGACTCACGGCAGGAATGATGTGTGCTTGAATTTCCCGCTGTGTCCAGCGTTTCCCTGCGTTTGCGGTATGCAGGAGCACACGAATGACGCGACCCGATTCCGGGGTGCCCAGATTTGCCGTCGGACGTGCACGCGCCTGCGTAGGTTTGTTGCCCGTCCGCTCGAGAAAGAGCAGACCGGGAACATCGAGACGGCAGTTCCCCGCGAGGTCGTACCAGCTCCAGCCATGCTGCAGGCACAACTCCACTAGACGTGGCGACACCCATGGCAATGCCAGTACCGGCACTACCAGCGCAGGCCTGCCCGGCGGCGAGAAGGTCTGCTCCGCCATGGATCGGAATGTACCGGGCCGCATTTCCCTCTTGCACGCGACACAAAGAGCCACCTTTCCGCCACGCGGCAACGGCAGTTCCGCAAGCAAATCATAGCCTGCGGACGGCGTGCCCGTCGCGTGCTTGATCTTGCGGCCGCGCAGCCACGACACCGTTGCCAGCAGCGCCTCCAGCGCTTCTGCGAACGCCGTCGTTGTTGCTGCGCGTGTTTGAGATTTGGTGTTCATGAAAATACCTCCGTTCACGGTTACGTGAACATAGCTCATTTCGTGAACATACGCAAATTCGTGTATTTGGAGCCAAGGTTTGCTTTCTACAGGCACCCCTCAGCCTTGCATTGCCGTAATCGCCATCACCCCCCCTGGAATTTCAGGTGGGGCTGCGAGATCCAGGGATGCGAAAGCCGGAGGAGTGCCGGCAGGCAGGATGGCGATTGGATTACGGGATGGCTGTGGGACTACGTGCACACTTGCCTGACGCGAATGTTAATGCGGCGAACCTTGGCACCTCGCTCCGTGCTCTCACTTCTCCGTTTCGTCCTTCCCGCTCCCGTATCTCAGACGTTCCTCTTTGACCTTGAGCACCTTGGCGAGGCGCTTGGCCATAGCGTCGGAATACGTGCGCCGCCCACGTTCGTAGTTGCTGATCATGTTCTGGCGAATGCCGAGTTTTTCGGCGAGCTGGGCTTGCGTCAAACATGCGTTCAGACGGGCAGCGGCAAGCAGGTTGCCGATGCGGTTCTTCTCCATCTCCCTCCAATACTCGGTGCTTTCAATGGAGACATACTCCTCTTCAGTTTCCTCTTCCGATGTAAGGATGGCAAGGTCGTATTTTTTTCTGATCCACTCAACGAGCTCGGACGCGTGCTCGCCATGAATCAAAATTTCAATGCGGGGCTTCTTCACGAGAGCCAGCATACTACGCGTGTTTGACGTGCTTGTCCGTCAAGCTCCTTCGCTTGGCGTTCTGCAGCTATTTAACTCTTGGCGCTCGTTGCCGAAGTTTTCTTTTCAATTCACGGAGTTCTATCGCAGGTGAATCTTTCTCCGCGTCCTTCGCTTCCCTCAGGAATTTCAGATTTTCGGAATCATCCAGATCTTCCTGAATTTTAACGAACTCGGTATATGGGAGGACGGCATTTTCCTTTTTCCCGTCCTTTTTTATTATTTGCGCATGTATGGTTGGCATTTCCGTCTCTCCTTTATCCGTACGATTCGCGCCGATGCCTGATCCGATAGATGATGATTTGCTCATCCTCAACGCTTCTTTTTTTACTTCCCCAGGGCATAACGTCCAAGTTCAGCGGCCCATAGCCAGCCCCTGCCGATGCGTACTCGAGCGAAAACGTCGCTCGGCATGGGTCCGCTGGAACGCGCTGTTATGCGCCTTTTTCTGTGCTCGGTGGCTTCTCCGCCCGTACGATGACATCATTATCATGTTCTTCGATCACAGTCGCCTTGCCCCTTTCGGTCTGTACTTCCACAGTCTTTCGTTGAGTACCGAAATAGAAACCTACGACAACTAGTGCCAAATCCTTGAGAGCACCAATGCTCGTATTAGCTCCGCTTAGAGCAGCAAGCGCGAACGCACTAATCACAACAAGTGCGAGAATAGTCTGTACATTCCAATCCAGCTTGAGCCCCTTTCTCGAAAGCGATATGCCAAACTTATCCAAGATCCACTCTACGATTATGAGAATAACGATGATCTGTAGAAAGGGCTTAATGAATTGCCAAGCTTCATAGCTGAGGGCTGCCACGCGCGCGGCCATTCCTTCGAGAAGTTGAACGGTCTCTCGCCCTTCGTTATAGGCGGCATTCTGTTGAAGGACGGCAATGGCCACATTGATGCCAATATATGCAATAAGGAATAGCACGCCGATCCAGATGGTTGCAGAGAAGATGGTCCAGAGGGGATTTCTGCGAGGGCCTGAGCGGTTTTCCGTTTCCATATTCGGATTGTTCCATATTATTTAAGGCGTATAACAATAATTAGATGGGTCCGCACAAACCCCTGTTTTCATGCTAACTGTCCGTATAAGACGCAACTGGATACCGGCTGAAAGAATCATTGGACCCGCTGTTTCAGCATGTTTATTCCGACATCGCAGGTTATTCGAATGTCTTATATGGATCGACATAATGAACACTCTTTTAAAGTCGGTCCATGGGACTGCGCACGCATACCGAACCTCGGTTGAGGATATGGGTGTGGGCATGAATCCCCCGCACCAGCCAGATGTACATCTCTGCCATCGTAACGGTACGAGGACTCGACGTCCATCTCCCGCCTCGCATCGTCCGCCGATGACGCGAGGATCCATCTACGATCACTGAACGGCGCGTGCGTTGGGCTATCGGATGCCAGGTAATGAAACATACAGTTTGCGGGTATCCTGATATGATTAGCGGGAATTTACTCAAAGGAATTGCTAAAGTCAAACCGGCCTCGGGAGCTGGGAGCCGTAACAGAGCCATGACCTGACCTAGCTCCTAACCTCCACCGCTCCACCCTGGTCCGCGAACCGCCGAGATCACCATCAAAGGCTGTGCTAACAGGAAGTGATACAAAACACCCCAGCCGTAAACCGAAACATCGTTGCAAGGCCTGATGGAAATGCCTTGGCGAGACGGGTGCGGGGTTGATTCCTGCTGTCTGACGTGAACAGCCACGCGGTGAAAATGGCGCGATGGAGGGCTGGCTCACTCGCCCGTATCGTCTTTTCCGCTCCCGTATCTCAGTCGTTCCTCTTTGACCTTGAGCACCTTGCCGAGGCGCTTGGCCATGGCGTCGGAATACGTGCGTCGCCCACGTTCGTAGTCGCTGATCATGTTCTGGCGAATGCCTAGTTTCTCGGCGAGCTGGGCCTGCGTCAAACCTCCCTTCAGGCGGGCCCCGGCAAGCAGGTTGCCGACCCGGTTCTTTTCCATCTCCTTCCAGTACTCGGTGCTTTCGATGGAGACGTACTCCTCATCCGTTGCCTCGTCCTCTGAAAGGATGGCAAGGTCATATTTCTTCCGAATCCACTCGACGAGTTCGGACGCGTGCTCGCCATGCAGCGACAGTTCAATACGGGGCTTTTTCACGAGAGCCAGCATAATACACCTCGATTACAATTTCGTCCTTCCGGCACGTCCAGTTCCTATGTTGATGGTGCTAACAAAAAGTTCACTGGGGGCCAGCTTTTTCAGCGATACAGTGTAGCGCATAGTTCAGCATCGCACAACTGTTCCATGCTGCCGTTTTCTACAGACCGCCCTCGGCCAAATACCTGGCATAACCGTCAAGGCCAGGAAACATCGTACCGCCATGAACCTGATGGTGTGTCAACTCGTGCATGATGCCCGCCTTGTCCTTCGCCAATACGGTTACACAACTAAGTTTCTCAAATGGAAGATCATTATTAATTGGAAAGTCCTCCAGTGGCGTTGCGCACTTTCCGAAGTAAATAAATCTAGCAACCTGGACTTCAATACGCCTGTTGAATGGCTTGGGCACAATCAGCTCTGGGGTCTCACAGCTGTCTGTGATGTCTTGATTTTCGTCTTCAAGATGGCGCGTGCACAGTTCTCTATCACATTTGGGCTTAAGCCTCATGAACCATATTCTTCCGTCATTACTTTCATGCTTTGTAACAGCGAAATAGAGTGCCGCCAAAGGGCTCAACGTCCAATCCAAAAGAAGGGTTGGCAAGCCATAATGTTGTGCAACGCAGAGACGGTCACCACCAGTCAAAGTTCCTCCTGAATAACTTGCCTCCGTCCATAAAGATAAAGGAACGTATCGCTGCAGCCTAGAAAGCATATTGCGTTGTATTGACACCGGATCGTTTGTGCCATGAACCTCCGAGAGTCGACCAAGCGTAGCCGGTCTGAGGAGAGCAGGTATAAGTTTCCGCGGGCCGTTATTGTCCTCCGTCCTGGGTTCTCCGCGATAGTAGTACCGAATCCTTGGGTCCTTCGAGTGTGGTTTGACCATTTCAACGAAGCGGCTTACGGATTCGACAGGGTTGCAAGTCACTTGATCCTTCATAGATAGTTCTCTCCTTTGTGCGTGCTGATTCTCCGCCCAACGTACGGATAACCCGCGAGCAACCACGGTCAAGGATTTATGGATGACACCTATGATTTTGCTCCGTGGTTGTTTGTCGAATTCATTCGTTTGATCGGCTACTGCTCTTTCTTTTGCCTTAGTTGGTCTGCTTCTTTCCAGAGTCTACAAATGTTTGATCCATCGCGGCCTTCGCGTGCAAGCCTGAAGTACTGACTGGTTGTTTGCCAGATAAGCCAGATGCCAAAGGGAAGAGGAACTAAGTATTGCCAAAAGGATACTCCCTTGGTTTGCGCGAAGTAAACAAAAAGACCGTATTCAATCAGTCCTAGTATGTTAAGAAACCAGCATTCGACTTTGATAATATTCTGCCCAGGCGTGAAGCCATGTTTCTTGCAAGCAGTTCGAAAGAAGTAAAGTTGTGTCTCCCATCTCGGACCGAGTTCTGAATCTTCAATAAATTGCATGATATATGATGCAATAAGCCATATAGCCCAACGTTTATCGGAAATATATTTACTAAGTCCAGTTAACACAGGAAATGGTATTAGAAACACGTATGGATTTCCCGAAGTCAAACCTTGGGCTGTTATAATGCCAATAAAGCCAAGTATAAGGCCAACGACTTGAAGTATAGCCCGATCATGCTGCAACAACTCTTGGCGAAGAAGTTCAAATTCCTTAAGTTGACCATCTTTGTTAGCCACTGTACATTCTCCTAATTTTGGCAGCCGAACAATGATTAGACGTATCCGCGTTATACGCTGGCACGTCCATTCCTGTCAGTATAAAATGCACCCATTTGCCATCATTCGAATGTGTCAAACTGTTAATTTTCATTCCTTTGGAGCTACGTTGGTAGTTTCGACTTTTGTGTTATGCGGATCAGGATAGCCATATCCTCACAATGTATCGACCGGACTGCGCAGGCCTGCCGGGCCGCGATTCAGCATGTGTGTGTAGACCTGCCCTGTGCGGGTTTCGACTCCGCTCAACCACCGGGTTTCGGTAATGGTCAATGTAGGCTCACAAACCCATCTACGCATTCCCACCTCATCCCCAGCCAATAACGCACGAACAGAGTGAAATTCACTCAACGGTACATGCGCGGGGCTATCAGAGGCGTTGCGAATTTGCATACAGTTTGCGGGTATCCAGATATAATTAGCGGGAAATTACGCAAAGGAAAAACAAAAGTCAAACATACCCTGGAAACTGTAAAAATGTCGAAAACCAACCTACGATAGTAACGGAGCAGGACGAGGGCGAAATCCCACCCTCCCACCTGCATGGTGTATTCGGAAGCGGCGTAGTAACCAGGCATCCCTGCATTCTTGCCCAAGCTGCGGCTGCATTTCTCTCAACGCTGTCGAGACTTTTGGTGGCCGGAGGAGTACCGTCAGGCAGGAGGGGGAGGGGATTACGGGATGGCGGTGGGACTGCATGCGGACTTGACTGACGAGGGTGTTCAAGCGGTGAACCCTGGCACCTCGCTCCGAACTGTCACTCCCTCGCTTCGTCTCTCCCGCTCCCGTATTTCAAACGTTCCTCTTTGACCTTGAGCACCTTGTCGAGGCGCTTGGCCATAGCGTCGGAATAGCTGCGCCGCCCACGTTCGTAGTCGCTGACCATGTTCTGGCGAATGCCGAGTTTTTCGGCGAGCTGGGCCTGCGTCAGACCTGCCTTCAGGCGGGCCCCGGCAAGCAGGTTGCCGATCCGGTTCTTTTCCATCTCCTTCCAGTACTCGGTGCTTTCGATGGAGACGTACTCCTCATCCGTTGCCTCGTCCTCTGAAAGGATGGCAAGGTCATATTTTTTTCTGATCCACTCAACGAGCTCGGACGCGTGCTCGCCATGAATCGAAATTTCAATACGGGGCTTCTTCACGAGAGCCAGCATAATACACCTCTATTACAATCTCGTCTTTACGGCACGTCCAACATGCCACAAATCGTTAGTTCAGGTGGCAGTGGTATCGATCCTTTCCGAGCGCCGAAAAGTTACTCCAGCTCTTCTGGATCGGTCTGTCCACCTGTAGATCAGCGAGCAGGAGATACAAAACTTTCCGAACATCCGCAGACAGCCTCAGGAGCGCGCGTTCAAGTATTCTCTTGATCCGGACCTCGTACAACATGGTTATAATATAACCGCCTGCTCGTACACACAAGTAATATCTGCGGAGAATCCCTCGACACATTCCACGTAGTCCGCAACAGCAGATATCACCCTCAAACCCCGGAAATGCTCACAGGGCTACAAACCGAAGGAACGAGAATGGAGCGTTTTTCACAGGCAGGATAGGGATGCGATTTCGGGACGGGTTGGTCGGGGTTACCTTCCGGCGGGATGAGACAACGCCATTTTACCGGAACCAACTCAAAGCCACGAGAAACGCTTGAAAACGCGCAGACTCCCACCAGCCTGCCCTGAGCCTGTCGAAGGGGGTGCACGCTGTGTTGGGCGGCGGTAATTGTTACATTACCTTGTCTGTTTAAATTTCTCCTAATTCTACAAGCAACTCTTCGATTTCTTGACCACGTGCGTTAGCAAACCCCTTAGATTCTCCGATAATGATAAAACCGCATTTTTCCAATACTCGACGTGAGCCAGGATTATCTTTTGCTACTCTCGCATACATCGGGCGGGTTTTATTGTAACGGGATAAAAACTCTTTCAATGCCATAGTAGCAATTCCTTTACCCCAATATTCCTTTCCAAGCCAGTACGTGACTTCTGTTCTGCCTGCATATTCATAACTCGCAACACTTCCTGCAACTTGCCCATCAAAGACGATTGTCTTATTGATGGTCGTTTCATTTGCCAAATTCCTAAGCCAGTGTGCCGTAAAGGCTTCTTGGTTGGTTGGGTCTTTGCTGGTAAAAGCCGCCATGTAATTGGCTTCCTTATTTAATTGTTGTTCAAAAAAGATTGGAAGGTCCTCGTGTACAACATCACGCAGAAGAAGTTCATTTGTCATACTGTTTTTGCTCCACGAATTCATGGTTGTTTCTGCCCGGTCGTTCGGAAAAGATTTGGCGACATCCTTGTCGAGAACGATGATATTCGATTCTTTGGCAGTACGTACGGCATATTTACCTCGAACCATTGTTCCGAAATCAGACCGACTATACTCTGATCGCAGATCATCTTCTTCTAGTGATTTAGCCTTCTTCATAAATCCTTCTTTCTTGGACAGGTCCTCCGCGAGCGGTTGGCCCCGAGCGAGCGTGAAGCTCGAAACGAGCGGAGCGAGGCAGGTTGTCGCGCGGGTTAGGCATTACAGATCGTTTGGTCTTAGACCGGTATGTTTGGAAATACGAGCCAACATACGTGGGCCAATTTCCTCTCTATCGTGAAACGCGAAAACATAGTCTTGAAATCCGGGTCTCATGAGAGTTCTATGCGAGCCAGAGGTCCTTTTCACACTCCAGCCAATCGCTTTCAAAGCTTTGAGCACATGCTTGTCTTTACAGCTCGGCCACTCGCTCATGCCGTCTTGAATGAGATTCTGAGCGGTGTCGCCGGTCGTTCACCTTGTTCAATGCGTTCCGCCATGACTCTTAACGCGAGGGCTTCGGCTTGGCTTAACGCATCTTCCCGGCTCTTGCCATATTTCATGACTCCCGGCAGCTCGGCGATCTCAGCGATCCAACGACCGTCAGTTTCTTGTTCTGTTTCTATCGTGAATTGCATAGTACCTCCGATCTCAAAGTACGGATAGTATTTCTTCATGCCTAACGCTCCGCCTCAGCCAAGGCAGCATCTAGGAATCTTATCACGTTCAGCGGGAGACGTGCGCTGGCTGCGGTGGACCGGGTTGCGATTGTTGGCGTAGTGTTCGCCATATTCCGACGATACCTGTTCTTTGGCAACACGTGCGGCTTTTTGGGATGAGGTGTACGGGGGGTCGTGGAAAAATTACGCTGTCGGCGACGGACTGAGGACGGCAGGACCAACGGCTGGAATGCGTTGTTCGGTGTTACAGGCTGAAAACGATCAGGCAGCATAGCGAACGATTTCAAGTTCCATTCCGCTTTCCACCTTCGACAGGATCTCGTCTACTCGTCGAAGGACTTCGTCCTCGAGCAGGTACTCGGGACAACTACTACACTGGAGCACGGGTAGACCTTTCAAAATCACAATGCTTGATTCACCGATCTTGAAGGGAAGATCAGAGGTCCCTCTGACGTGCTCTGAGCCACATACGGTACATTTCGTATTCATTACTTCGGTCTCCTGGTTTTCATGTCATTCCGCCATTCTCCGAGGTCCGGGCGGGACGCCGTAATGATGCGGACATTGTCGCCTTCAACATCGGTTGCCGGGGATTCCTTCGGAAGCGAACGTATTGCTCGTGCGGTTTATGCCGCAAAACGCTTTTTCTCGTTCTCGATTATGATTTTCGGATCATCAACTGTTGGCGGGACCGGAAGACCATGTTCTTCAAGCACGGCAATGTGTTCTTTCATTCCCCAACGTGCTTTGTAAATGCAATCCTCAACGGAATGCCCAATCCCGGTAAAACCCTCCAATTCAGGCGAATAAAAGCCGAAATAGTCCGGTTCATCAGTCGCCTCTATCGTCAGCGAGTATGGCAGATCAATCATTTCTAACTCTCCTAATGTTTGTCTATTCTGGCCGCTTTCAGGATTGATCGACATGTTCCTGTCGGAACTTCCTTCGCACCGTGGTAATCTACACGAATCAACGTATCAAATCCAGCTTTCCGATAATACCGTATCGATCCCTTTTCCTTGGCCAACTTGAAGCCATTCTCCTCAAGCAATCGAATCAACTCTGAAAATTTCATTTGTGTGAGAGATTCCAACGTTACAACTATTCACAGTATCGGAATAGCATCCGAAATGTGCCATTCAGGCTCAATATACTGCGCATCTCGCTGTTTGGCCAAACCTGAATATGCTACGAGACGGCATTCTGGGATAGCACGCTGCAATCGAGGTGTCGGAGCCTATAACGCACCTGATAATCGCGTGTTACAGTTTAGGATATCCGATAATTATTCCAAACATCCAAACTGAGCTCGGGGCACCGACGAACGTAGAGTAACCGTGCCGCTGAACGCAAACACCGTCACTATTCGGACTGGCCTCCAGTGGTCGGCTTCGCCAGACCATCTGCTTAATGACCGACAATGACCTTCCGGACGTCAGGGTGCTCCAAAGGACAATATTTTAAATGTAACGGAGCTATCTCGCGCCCATCACCCACCGGCACCGTCAGCTACGCACGTTCCCGTCCGCTGCATGCCGTTGTCAGGCGATAACACCAATACGTTGGCGTGCAACACAACTCTTCGGATGAGGCGGCCTGTGGGTACAGTGACTATCGGTCGTCAGTTGCCGACATCTCGTTTGCTATGCGGCATCATAGGCTTTCTCCAGTGCCGCCACGTCGAGCTTCACCATTGTCATCATAGCGTCCATTACAGCCTGTACCTTTGCCGGGTTCTTGTCGGCTATGAGTTCCATGAAACGCCTCGGCACGATCTGCCACGTGATGCCAAATGGATCGGTAATCCATCCGCATTGCATTGGCGTTGCGCCTGCGCCGACGAGTTTATTCCAGTATTCGTCAACCTCCGTCTGATCCTCGCAGTTAACAAAGAGCGAGAAGCCCTGAGAGAATGTGAAGTATGGGCCCCCGTTATACCCCATGAAGAACTGTCCACCGACGACGAACTCGGCGGAAGTGATGGGGCCGTCCGTACCGGTACGGGCAACAGTCTTGATCTCGGAATCCGGGAACGTTGCGGTATAGAACTCGATTGCAGCTTCGAGTTGGTCATTGAACATCAGGAACGGTGTCACTTTATTCATCTGTGTATCTCCTCTTTTAAGTTTGTCGCCTAACAGTAATGAGATGAGTCCGCATGCGGCTTTGTTTTCCTGCTTTCTGTCCGTACAAGACTCACTTGGATGCCGCAGCAAATAATTTTGCCGCGGTGGCTACTTCTTATGACATCTTGAGGACCTTACCTATTCTCCTCGTGCGTTACGGAACCAATCATCCTTAGAGACGCCGCCGAACACGGGTTTCACAATTACCGGACTTCTTTTCGCGGCGGCTCCTGCTAATGACATCTTGTAAAATCGGCTTAAATCCGCCTGATCTCATAAACTCATCCCTCCGGACCTAGCTTCTGTGGTTCTCAATCAACTCACCCCCCTCGCCCCCTCTCTTGGAAGAGAGGGGGAGGAAGAGGTTTTATTCAGTATTTATTTCATACATGAGGATGCATGCTCGAAGGGTTACATGGAACCTACATCGTGTCATCCACGAAATGGACCGGTGCGCGGCGCTGGTGGGCACACTCAGGATGACGGGCTTGGCTATGCGCTAGGAAACACCGATGTCATCCAAGAAATGGACCGGTGCGCAGCGCTGGTGGGCACACTCAGCATGACGAGCTTGGTTGGCGCGGCAACGTACCCAGATGTCATCCACGAAATGGACCGGCGTACGGCGGGGTTCGCAACAAACTGTTCGACACACGTCCGACTTTCAGCCGCGACGCGCCGCTTCGATTGTCGCAATGTCGATCTTTTGCATGTCCATCATGGCCTCGAACGCGCGTTTCGCGGCAGCGTGATCCGGATCGGTGACCGCTTCCGTCAGCGCCGTAGGTGTGATCTGCCAGGACAAACCCCATTTGTCCTTGCACCAGCCACACGCGCTCTCCTGGCCGCCATTGCCGACGATCGCGTTCCAGTAGCGATCCGTTTCAGCCTGGTCGGCGGTTGCGACCTGAAATGAAAAGGCCTCGCTGTGCTTGAACGTCGGCCCTCCATTGAGTCCGAGGCACGGAATGCCCAGCACGGTGAATTGAACCGTCAACACATCCCCCTCCTTCCCGGACGGATAGTCTCCCGGTGCCCGATGCACGGCGTCGACTGTAGAGTCCGGAAATGTAGCTGCGTAGAAGCGTGCCGCTTCCTCGGCGTCTGCGTCATACCAGAGGCACACTGTATTCCTTGCGATACTTGACATTTTTTTCTCCATGGAACCAGGTGTTGAGAATATCCGCACGCGGGGCTGTCGAATGTGCTTCGGTGGACAGATGCCGTATTGAACGGCGCCCAACGAAACGTGGAATGTGACAGGACAATGTGCGATGAAATAACTTACCAATATCCAGCGTTTTTTGCACAGATTCAAGGCAAAAACCTGTCAACACGGCGGCAAGTCTTGGAAGGATGCGATACGCAGGCGCAGCTCGGGGGGAGTCCTTCGGGCGGCAACGTCGGGTTGAATGTGCGAAGCGCGGTGCGCAGACATTCCACCAGCAGCACATCGCTCTTGGTCTCGCACCCCGGTGTGCCGCCCGCTCCGAAACTCAACTCTATGGCCGACGCGGTTTGCCGACCGAGCGCGGCAAACAGACAAATGGTGCGCTGCTCAACGAGTCGGGCTTCGTAGTAGCGTAGGGATTCATGCTTTCTCGTCTGCCTGCTCTGTCAGGGCTTGCTCAATCGCCTCGATGCTGGGCAGACTGGTCCGCAGTTCAGCCGGCAATGCTTCGAGCAATTGGTACTCGGCGATCCCGATAGGCTTGCTGGAATCGCGCAGCGCGTATTCGGCCACCACTTTGTTCTTCTTTTTACACAACAGGAGGCCGATGGTCGGATTGTCGTGGTCGGCCTTCATATGCGCATCCACTGCTGACAAATAGAAGCTCAATTGCCCGGTTTGTTCCGGCTTGAAGACTCCGGCCTTGAGTTCAATCACCACATAGCAGCGCAGATTCAGGTGGTAGAACAGAAGGTCGATGAAAAAATCCTCTCCCCCCACCTCAATATGTACCTGCCGACCAACGAAGGCGAATCCAGCTCCGAGTTCGAGCAGGAAGCGGGTGATGTGATGGACAATGGCGTCTTCGATGGCCCTCTCTCCCGCCTCGTCGCCGACATTGAGAAAGTCGAATAGGTACGGGTCCTTGAGCGATTCGCGCGCCAAGTCCGAACCGGGCGCGGGAAGACGCATGTCGAAGTTTGTGACGGCCTTGCCTTCACGCTCCAGTAGCCGACGTTCGATATGGATGCCCAGCACATTCCTGGACCAGCCATGCTCAATGGCGCGCCGGGCATACGCCAAGCGAAGCTCCTGCACCTTGAGCTTGGTGAGCAGCACGAGATTGTGCCCCCAAGGCAATTGTCCAACAGCCTGTTGGACAATTGCCTCATCCGGCCACGCCTCGGCAAAAGCGCGCATATACATCAGGTTGGCTCGGGAGAATCCCTTCATGTCGGGGAAAGCGTTTCGCAAGTCCTGCGCCAGTCGTTCAATCACCTTCGCGCCCCAACCCTCGCGTCCCTGGCGCTCGAGGATGTCGCGGCCGATCCGCCAGTACAGCAACACCAGTTCGCGATTGACCGCTTGCGTTGCCCGCTGCTGGGCTTCATGAATGCGGGTCTTCAGCTCGGCCAGCCAGGCGGCGTAATCGGCGGGGAGCGGGACGATGTCAGGCATAGGCGAGGGCCACTCTTTTGTTCTGGATCGAATGATAAAGCATGTTGACTTTGGCCATCAGCTCAGCGTGATGCCCGCAAGGAAGCGACAGGAGCTGGTCCGCCAGCCTCGCTATAGTGCTTGCTGTAGTCCTCGAGGTTTCTTTGCGACCACCGCCGCCGTTGCCGAGCGTGCATGTGTTCCCGTGTTCACATATCACTCTCCGTTCACGGTTACTTGAACATAGCACAATTCGTGAACATGCCCATACACGAGACGCGTAACACACCGCAACACTTGTGCACCGGGCCGATGTAAACCAGTAAGGCCTTCATCGCGCCATCGTTGCTCCATCGTCGACACAGACCGTCAGTCGAGCCCGGCGTACAATCCGATGGGGGTGAGGGATTGTCGTGCTGGATTTATGCCGCAAAACGCTTTTTTTCGTTCTCGATTATTATTTTCGGATCTTCAACTATTGGCGGGACCGGAAGACCATGTTCTTCAAGCATGGCCATGTGTTCTTTCATTCCCCATCGTGCTTTGTAAATACAATCCTCAACGGAATGTCCAATGCCGGTAAAACCCTCCAATTCAGGCGAATAAACGCCCGAAATAGTCAGGTTCATCAGTCGCCTCTATCGTCAGCGAGTATGCTAAATCAATCATTTCTCACTCTCCAACTGCTTGGCTATTCCGGCTGCTTTCAGGATCGATCGACATGTTCCTGTCGGAACTTCCTTCGTACCGTGCTAATCTACACGGATCAAGGTAGCAAATCCAGCTTTCCGGTAGTACCGTATCTATCCCTTTTCCTTGGCCAACTTGAAGCCATTCTCTTCGAGCAATCGAATCAATTCTGACGCGTCGGCTCGACGCGCGGGTTAGGCAGCGATTTGTTCGTATGAAAACTGCGGAATTCCCGCTCTTTTTGAAGCATGTTCAACTGTGATCGAGCATATGTTTCCATCACAGTCCAGATCAAGAAGCGTATTTTCATCGAGATCCCTTGTCTCGGCGACTTGAGCCTCCTGGAATTCTATATGGAGGGTATCCGTATCGGCGAAATATCGGATTTTCATGGTCTGAATCTCCTATCGAAAAAGGCAATGAACCGTTTCACCATCCGAAAGCAGCACTACTCGAAGATAGAGATTTTCCATCTCTGGTACTTGAATCCATTTTCTTATCCGACCATCCTCTTGAACAAAGACGGAAACTGGAATGCGAATAGCCTCCTCAATCCATTCATCGCGAATCAGAGCGCGATCGGCTCGCTGACGCATCGCGTCAAAGTAATTCGTTGTCTTCATACCTGCTCGCGTAAGTGAAGGAGATGCGCCGGGCTATCGGCTGCGGTGCGAATTCGCATATTGTTTGCGGGTATCCTGATATGAATAACGGGAATTTACTCGAAGGAGAAACCAGAATCAAACCAGCCTCGAAGGGCCATGAACAGAGCCATGACCTGACCTGGCTCCCAACCTCCACTGCCCCGTCCTGCTACACGAACCACCGATATCACCAATAAAGGCCGCGAGTACGGCAAGTGACGTCAGGGTGCTCCAAAGGACAATATATAAAATGTAACGGAGCTATCTCGCGCCCATCACCCCACCGAAACCGGCAGAGGATGGTTCTCATGGAACAGCTCCAACCGCGCGCGCAGCTCGGTCGAGTCTTTCCGGCGGCAGCATGTTGCTACGAAGGTTGAGGCCCTCTGCCCTCAGCGTGCGGTATCGATATGGCCTGGGTTCGTTTGTAAAAGCTTCTATTCTTTACAGGATCCTTTGTACAAGAGTAACGTTCAGGATTTCAATCTCCTTTCTTGCCGATCAAGCGAACATGATGGTGTAGTCAGGCATTCAGCTTGTTTTGCCTGATAAGCCGTTTTTTAACATCACCAATTGATTCTCGCGGTTCTTTTGCTCGCTTTCGAGCCGTTAAGCTATCATAGACATCTTCCCAGAGGTCTCCATACTTTCGCAAGTCAATCTGTACGGCGACCTTTCTCCCTTCTCATTGGTCACAAACTGAATGCCTTCCATAATCATTCCTGTCCTCTCGTTATCGATGAATGAAATTTTTTCAGGAAAATGCCGAATCCATGCGAGGGATACAATCGGGGGTAACGGCTGGCGCGTGAGCCGTGTGCGAGGTGACGCTCGGCAGGGGAGGCGGGTTTTATTCGTATCGGCTCCATGCGCTTGTCAGGCGTCCGTGCGCCCCTTATGCCGTAGAACAACGTGTGTGGCCTTGTCCGAAGCTGCGAATTCAACGCACGCGTATCCCAGAGCCCGCAAGTCAACCCCTTCGAACAGCCGTTCTCCCCCACCGAGCAGGACCGGTGCAATCGCAACATGCAGTTCATCAATGAGGCCCTCACGAAGGTACTGCTGGATCGTATTCGGCCCACCGCCGATCCGCACGTCCAGTCCGCCGGCCGCCTCGCGTGCACGGTCGAGAGCCTCGCGAATGCCTCCCGTGATGAAGTGGAACGTCGTGTCGCCTTCCATCTCGATGGGGGGACGCGCATGATGGGTCAAGATGAAGACTGGAAAGTGATAGGGTGGATTGTTCCCCCACCAGCCTTTCCAGTTCATGTCCGGCCAGGGACCACGAATGGGTCCGAACATATTCCTCCCAAGAATCCAAGCCCCAACGTTCTGGAAGCCACGCGCGGCGAATTCCTCGTCAACCCCGGTCGTGCCGCCCTCCTTGCCGAACAAGGCGCGCTGTAACGTGCGTGTTGGGAATAACCACTGGTGCAGATCCCCTCCGCCAACACCAAGTGGATTGTCGATGGCTTGATTCGGACCTGCTCCGTATCCGTCAAGCGAAATGGTGAAGCTCTCAACTCGGACTCGCGTCATTTTTATGCCTCCGTTTGGATTGACGCCTAACGCCTCGCGCATCAGCCGCGCGCGGCTGGAAGCTTGGGTTTCGCAGGCTGTTTCTTTCGCGTCGGCTGTATGCGCTTGTTAGCAAGCTTGGCTGCTGCGTTGAGCGCTCGCATGCTCGCCTCGGGCAGTTCTACCGCACTGAAGTACGCTTGAGGGTAGAGATAGTCCTCCCCGGACTCGTCCTGAACACGAAGGTATCCACGTTTTAAAGCAAGTTCGTCGTCGAGGACCTCATAGATTTTTCGAACTTCAATATCCGAAGAATCTTCAGCGTGGACGCAAACCACGTACCTTTTATTCTGACTTTTCACGATTTACTCTAAAAAACGCTTTATTTTGATTTTTCGCCGACCAATTCCGTGAGCTTCGTACCACTGAACCTCGGCGATTACTGTCAATCCATTCTCGAGACGGACTGTCGCTTTTCCTTTTAGCTTACGCCAGCGACCACGCCCGAACTGTGCGACCAAACGCCCACGTTCACGGACCGAAAGACCTTTGACAATAGTCTCAATATCCTGAATTTCTCCAACGATTTCAACGTACATTCTGCTTTCGTCTATCGGTGGGGTATGCGTTTCAGAGTCTGGCTAACGTCCGTGTTCAGCCGCGCGGCTTGGCGCGTCGGCTGCAACTGAAGGGAATAACCAACGTCAATCCGGCTCGGGCAATACAACTCTTTTCGCGGCCATCAGACCACCGGAGCCGGCAGCGGATGGTTCTCATGGAACAGCTCCAACCGCGCGCGCAGCTCGGGAATCTGCGGCTCCGAAACAAGTGAAACACAGGCGCGGATACCCTCCAGACGTTGGCTGCCGGTATTCGAAAGCGAGATCGCGCTGACTCCGTACGGCATGAGTTCGGCAATCAGTTCCTCGCCCGTCAGACCCGGATACGCCACGGTGAAGTAAAAACCGTCCGCGATCAGTTGCGTCTCGTCCCTGTCGTACACGATGTAGAAGCCATTGTTGAGGAAGTCCTGTTTCATCACCTTCGCACGCTCTCCATAGATGCGGACCTCGTCGATAAAGCGATAGACTCCATCGTTGGTCGATTTCAGCAAGGCGGCAAGCCCGTACTGCGCCGAATGCGTCACACCGGCGGACACCGCGTAGGCGGCGCCGTAAATCATCGCGAGGCCGAATTTGGTCTGTGTGTAGAAGCGGCTGAGCGTGGGGACTTCACGCTCGAACAGTACATTGGACAAGGCGATCATTCCGACGCGCTGCCCGGCGTAGCTGAACGCCTTCGAACTGGAGATCAGCAAAATATAGTTGTCGGTGTACTTGCCGACGGAAGGCTGGAACGGCGGTTGACCGGGAATGGAATAATCCATGCGGAAGTCCATGGTGAAATACGCCAGATCCTCCATTACCACGACGTCATATTTCGTAGCCAATGCACCGATGATGCGCAGTTCCGTATCGGTGAAGCAGATCCAGCTCGGGTTGTTGGGATTCGAGTACAGGATGCTGGAAATATCGCCTTTACTCAGAATCGACTCGAGCGCCGCACGGAGTTTCTCGCCGCGATATTCGTACACGTCGAGACTGCGTTGCTTTATGCCGAGCACGTTCAATTGCTGCTTGTGGACAGGGAAACCCGGATCAAGACACAACACGGTATCCTTCACGGGATTCATGCGGCCCGCTGTGAGGAAGGAAATGAAACTGCCGCTGGTGGAACCGGTGCACGGAATGCATCCGCGAGGTGAAACGTCGAGATCGACGAAGAGTTTGACGAATCTCGAAATCTCGACTTTCAGCTCGGGAATGCCTTCGATACTGGGGTAGAACGATGCGCACCCATTATCCAGCGCCGCCTTTTCGGCCTCGATACCGATGCGCGCGGCGGGAAGGCCGGGGATACCCATTTCCATGCGAACGAATTTCACGCCGCTCGCGTGTTCGATGTCATTGATCAGGGTGCGGATTTCACGGATGGATGCGCGACCTACATTTTTCAGACCACTTTGTGCGATTTTCTCAACAACAAGGGATTTGTCGATCGGGGTTGATTTCATGATATGCCTGCGTCAGTATTGCGGGATGAGTTGCAGATCCCTTCAGACCTGCATCAAACTACGGAATCCGGCGGGGATGAACAACGAATGAAAATTTACGATTTACGATTTACGATTTACGATTTCGTCACCCTGAGTGTGCCCACCAGCGCTGCGCACCGGTCCATTTCGTGGATGACATGATAATAGTTCCATGATACCACCGCGCATGCATTATCATGTATGAAATATAAGCTGAATAAACCCTCTTCCTCCCCCTCTCTTCCAAGAGAGATACCACGGTGAAAGTCAAGGGTGTTGAAAAAGAAAAATTGTTGTT
>CAYJMN010000046.1:0-42642 GCA_964371045.1 uncultured Chromatiales bacterium
ATTTTCGCGGATGAGACGGATTAACGCGGATAAGAGTTTTTGAAACCCCGATACGGGAGACTTCAGGATTTGGGAGACAGATAATTTCTTCTCCGTGCATATCCGTATTCATCCGTGTAATCCGCGCACGTATTCACGTCCACCTTCGCTTTGATCCTCAAACAATCGACGGCTGCACTGATGAACTTTGGCGAACAACGCAGCCGGACGAGTGTCTGAGGATCAGGGCGAAGTCGGATCCGCGAAAATCCAACAGAGTGACAAGCGTGCACGTATCCACGCGGGCAAGAAAGAGTTTCGCGGATTTCGCAGAGAAACGCGGGTTCAAGACATCGCCACACACGCATATCATTTCCGAAATAAACCCGTGCGAAGCGCCTGTTATGACACTCGAAACGATAGGTATGCGGGGCGCGTGGATCGAAGCGTCTACGCAGGTGAAAAAAAAACGGCACGGGAGGTCCCGTGCCGTATAGTCGAAATAAAAGGAACGTTTAATGAATCACAAGCAAGGGACGCGTCAGTGCGCGGCCGTCGCTCACGAGCCGCAGGTGATACGTTCCGGGTGTCAGGCCGGAGGTCGGGATTGGTACGCTGTGCGATCCCGCGGCCAGGCGTGCATCGAGTTCGGTCGACATCAAACGGCCGAGGTTGTCATACAGTTCTACACGAACAGAGGAAATCGCATCGACCGTGAAGCCTAGCGTGCTGCCCGACGCCGTGACGGGATTCGGATAAACGTCGTCGATGCGGAAGCCGTCGGGACGAGAATCGCTCGCGGCGGATGCCGGGGTGTTCGACTGAAAGTCGGAGCGATACTTGTAGATGTTGATAAATCCGGCGTAAACATCGGTGACGATTCTGTTGGTGAAGCTTGCCGACGCGCTGGCGATAAATCCCCCAGGCACGGCTTGCGTGGTCCAGGTCTGACCCATGTCGGAGGAGACAAACGCCTTTTCGCCTTCAAGAACCCACATGCGTTTGCCATTTTTCTCCATCTCCACACCGCCCGACGCCGAAACCTGGATTGTAGTCAGGCGCGTCCAAGTCTCTCCACCGTCGGAGGTGACGGTAATCATATGTTCGCCGCCCTGGCCTTCCTGTACCGCGAAACGCGCGATCCCTCTCATGGCGTCGCCAAACGAAACCCCCACCGAATGCTTGCTCGGGGTCGCGAAACTCTGCCAGGTTTGCCCACGGTCGATGGAACGATAGATCTTGCTGTTGTTGCTTCCAAACCACAACGTGTCGCCGTAGCAGTCGTAACTCGTACTCCAGCCCGCTTCGCTCGCCGCGGATGGTACCGGAGTAGCGATGGGCGTCCAGATCCTTCCACCATCGGTCGTCGTCGCGAGGCCCCAAATGTTACTTTTGGGATCGCCTTGCAGAATACCGTTGTCTCCGTCGAACATATGGATCCAGTTGACGAATCCAGTGATGCTGCTTACAGAAACGCCGCTCCAACTCGTGCCGCCGTCCGTCGTGCGAAAAACTTCGGCCGCGCCGCTGGACGGTCCGGTACCGACGAGGGCATTAGTCCCGGATACAGGTGCGACACAGTATGCGCCTTTTCCGGAAGGGAAACCCGTCCCGCTGCTGTTTAACCAGGTCGAGGCGCCGTTGGTCGTTCGCAATGCAAGATCCTGGGTCGACACGTGCGCCACCGCCCATGCCGTCGTGGTCGAGTAAGCCTTGATATCGGTAAAATAGGGGGCGCCAAAGGCGAGCGAGGTGTGCCAGGCATCCTCGAGATAGATGGGCACGCGTATCGCGACGAAGTCCGTGTAGGTACCGTCGTCGATGCGGACGCGAACCGGAAGATAGCCCTCGGAGGTCTTGGGATCGGTGGATAGTTCGATATCGAATTCGAAAAGACGGGTGTCGAAGGTGCCCATGGAGCTGAGAGAAGCAGTTGCCGGAGCGCTGATCAGCGATGGATCGTCGATAGAGAGAGTAGCGATGGCATTTTCCGTCGTGGGCGCGAGAACATTTTCAAGCGTTATGCTGACGTGGGCTGTTTGACCCGGTCTGACGAACCTGTAGCCGCCGCCATCGAACTGCAGAGTAGAGGATTTTACACGGATTCCGGGGATGTCGCTGAGCGTGTTGTTGAGCGACACGGCGCGGAAGGCGTTGAGGCGACCGTAGCGTTTTGATGCCGGTTGCGCGCCGAAGAAGTCTGATGTCACCCGGATCTGTGTCGCGACCTGATCCGGAGTCCACTCGGGATGTACGGCCATGACCAACGCGACGACGCCCGCCGCGAGCGGGGAAGAAAAGGAGGTGCCCGTTGGATTTGTATATCCGCCGCCTTTTCTCGTGGTCATGATGCCGTTACCTGGAGCGTATGTCGCCACGCTGGTGCCATAGGTGCACCAGGTGGAGGAGGCTCCGGAGGATTCCACTGATCCGACGTTCATTACGTGGTTGAGCGATGACGGCCAATGAGGTGTATAGTCATTATCGACGGGATCGTTTCCGGAGGAACCGACAACGAGGGAACCCATGGAATTCGCATCGTCTATGATGTCCTGCAACGCCTGCTGGAACGGACTGACGCCGCCCCAGCTGCAATTGATGACCCTGGCGCCCATCTGAACGGCGTAGAGAATGCCGTCATAGCCTGCGGCGACACCCTGGGAGTTGTCAGCTGCGGCCTTGATGGCGAGAATTTTTGCACTGAAACTGCTTCCTGCGATTCCGAGGCTGTTATCCGTGCGGGCCGCCGCGCAGCCGGAGGTGTTTGTACCGTGCCCGAGGGCGCCATCGGCGGGATTGTTATCCGGAAGACGGTTCCCGCCCGCGCCGGCGCCGACAAAATCCCATCCGTGCCAGTCATCGATCTTGCCATTGGCGTCATCGTCGACACCATTGGTGCTCAATTCGCCGTTGGTGCCCCATTCGCCCGGATTCTTCCAGATGTTCAGCGCCAGATCCTCATGCTGCCAATCCACACCCGTATCAACATCACCGATGACGATTGTGCTGTCGCCAGTGGTGACGTCCCACGCTTCAGCGAGCTTCATGACGGTGATCGCATGCTGCTGACCGACCCGCGGATCGTTCGGCGTGCGATGCAACGGAAAGATGTAGTAGGGTTCGGCATATTCGACCGATGCATCCAGCGAGATTTCCTTGGCCAGTTCGCGTGGATCATCGTCAGCCGTGTAACTGACCTTCACCATGCGGTCGCTGTTCAGTAGGGGCCGGCCTGCTTTTTTCATCGAGGTTTCGCTCATTTTCCCGAAGCTCTCGACCTGGGTAGCGCCAATGCGTTGAAGGATGCGATCGAGCGAGGAAACGCCCACCATCGTCCCGCCTGATGCAAATGTAGTCTGCGGTTTGAATTTGACGATAACAAGGTTTGGATTGACTTCCAGCGTGGTCTTGCCCTGCGGGGCCGGAGTAGAACGAGGACGCTGCGGACTGTCTGCGAAGGACGTCGCCGTTAAAAGAACTGCTGCCAGCGCGAAGGCTGCCGCCGTGGTAGAAAACTTCATAGGTCACCGTGAATGATTCGGGAGAGTGGAATCTAAAGATCATAGAAACATACGAAATTATTTCTCCAACTGAAGTGGATGAATTTATGACCTGCGTTACATCGCCGAACGCGGAGAACGGACCCTGCCGCAGGCCGGTACGTTCGGGCCGCTGATCTTTCCAGAAAGTTTCGCAATTCACTGGATGAAACTTGCGGACAGCGCTTTCCTCAGAAGTTCTTTGGCGGTCTGCGAGCGGTGTATTGGAATCCTGAGCTAGACGGAGCAAGTTGGTGCAATCAGATCACGCACCCGCGTCTTCTTGCTTCATGTTCCGCGTATAAAAACACCGGCCGCTCCTGAACGGGAGCGGCCGGTGCAAGGAGAAGGGGATCGGATCAGCGGACGATGGTCAGCTGGGTGGTGACAGAGGCCGTGCCGGTGGAGAGACGCACCACATAGCTGCCCGCGGCGAGACCATCGGTCGCGATGCGTGCGTTGTGTGTGCCTTGCTCCAGCGTGGCGTTGACGACGGTGTGAAGCAGACGGCCATTGATATCGTAGAGACCAAGGGTGACCGGTTGCGACTGCGGCGTGGTGAAGCGTACCGTCACGTCCTGCGAAGGGGCGGCCGGATTCGGATACACCTGCTCGATCGCGAGACCGATCGGGACGTGTGGAGCTGTGCCTGCGGAAGTGACTGCCTCAAAAGGGGCTTCGAAACGGTAGACTTCGATACCGCAAGCGACGGCTACGGTCAGAAAACCATCGGTCCACATGTCGGCGTCGGAAACAAAATCCATGCCCGGAGGAGTGGGACGGACATTCCAGGTTGCGCCAAGGTTGGTGGATACGTAGGCGTTGGTCTCGAAAAGGGCCCAGAGACGCTTGCCTCCGCGCTCGAAAAACACTGTTCCATAATCGACATCGATGGTGTTGATTATCGCCCAGGTGGCGCCGCCATCATTTGTAACGGCGAGTGTGTCGTTGCCGGTGTCGTTGTTTCGCGAAAAACGGATCAACCCGACGTTGAGATCGCGGAAGGAAATGTCGACCGAGTGACGGCTGGGAGTCGGATACGAAGTCCAGGTTTCGCCTCTGTCCATGGTTTTGTAAATGCGGCTGTTGTTGGTGCCGAACCAGCCGGTATCGCCGATGAAGTCGTAAGCATTGTTCCATCCGGCTTCTCCGGTGGGAGCGCTGATCGGTGTGGCCACAGGCGTCCAGGTCTGACCTCCATTGGTGGTTTTCGCCACCGCCCAGATATCGTTTTTAGGATCGCCCTGGAAAATTCCGTTGTTCGCGTCGAACATGTGAATCCAATTGACAAACGGGGTCATCGACGACACGCTCGTGCCTGTCCAGGTGGCGCCGGCATCGAGTGTGCGGAAGATTTCGGCGTTTCCGTCCGTGGGGCCTGTGCCAATGAGCGCGCGGTCACCGTCGATACCGTCGATACAGTACACGCCCTTGGGGCTCGGGAAACCTGTACCGAACGCAAACTGCCAATTCGTCCCGCCATCGGTACTTCTCACGGCGATGTCCTGAGTCGAAACGCCGCCGGGAGCATAATGGCCGGTGACCCAGATCGTCCAGCGGTCCGGCATGTCGATGGAGTTGTAAGGATAGCGGAGAGGGAGCGCGGTGTGCCAGGAATTCTCCAGAAACACAGGTATGCGCACAACCTCGAAATCGACATATTCACCGTCAGTGATGGACACCACCACGGGCATGTAGCCTTCGCTGTATGGCGGATTCTGGTCCATTGTCAACGAGAAGGTGATGGATTTCTTCGCATTGGTCGCGAGGGGTCCGATGGATTGCGTGGCGTTCCCGATGGTGCCGCCGCCGCCCTTTACCGTGAGCGTCAGCGACGCATTGGCGCTGGTTGGCGCGAGGAGGTTCGTCAGTTCAAAGGTGACCTGCGCAGTTTGACCGGGTTCGGAAAAATAGGTTCCGGCGGGCGTGGAGACGGTTGTCGAGGTAACCATCAGGCCAGGGATATCGCTCAGCGTGCCGTTGGTGGAGAGAGCTTTGAAAGCGTTCGCACGGCCGAAAGTGTCCGGTGTGCGTGAAGCTCCGAAGGCATCCGAACTCACCCGGATTTGCTTTATGACCTGGTCTGGTGTCCAGTTGGGATGAATGCTGAAAATGAGCGCGGCGAGACCGGACATCATCGCTCCCGCATACGAAGTTCCCGTCACTGTCTGGTACCCGAAGGAGGCCCTGGCTGCGAGGACGTCTGTGCCCGGTGCGAAGACGTGTACGGAGGAACCGATTGCTGTCGCGCTGGATGCGGCACCGTTGGATTCGTGTGCACTCACGGCAAGCACGTGACGCAGATTGGCTGGAAGAAAAGGCTGCAAATCAACATCGAATTGAGCGTTACCCGTACCTCCTACGACCAACGCGCCGTTCGCATACGCATAGTCGACGACGTCCTGCATGGTGTTGTTGAAGTAGCCAAGGGCGCCCCAGCTGCAATTGATAACTTTGCAGCCCATGTCAACAGCGTAGGTGATGCCGGGATAGCCCATCATGGTGCCCGCACCCGCATCGTCCTGCACCTTGATTGGGAGAACCTTCGTAAGGTATCCGATGCCTGCGATGCCAAGCCCATTGTTGGTGCGCGCGGCGGCTACCGAGGCCGCTCCGGTGCCGTGACCGTTGAAATCCATAGGATCGTTATCGGGATTGGGCGTCTGGGTGGTTCCGTTGCCGATGAAGTCCCAGCCTCGCCAATCGTCGATGTACCCGTTACCGTCGTCATCGACACCGTTATTGCGTAGTTCGCCGCTTGTCCCCCATTCGCCCGGATTGATCCAGATCGACTGAGCGAGATCCTCGTGTGTGTAGTTTATGCCGGAATCGACAAAGCCGATGACAATTGTGGAATCGCCTTTCGTGATATCCCACGCCTCCGCCATTTTCAGCGCACTGATTGCCCACTGCGACGAGAGGCGAGGATCGTTTGGTGTGAAGAACGGGCGGAAAAACGGCATGGGCTCCGCGTACTCCACGGATGGATCAGCCGATATTTCCTTCGCAAGCGTGGCGGGATCGATCGGAGCGCTGTACCGCACGATCAGAATGCGTGCGAGACTGCGAGCCTCGGGCAAGGAACTCTTTTTCAAAGAAGGCGAAGAAAGCAGCGGTTCAACGCCCGTCGCGATTACGCGCTGCAGCACACGGTCAATTGTAGTCACTCCGGAGGTCGTTGCCCCAGGCATGAGCACAGGTTCGTGTTTAAGCTTGATGATCAGGATGTTCGGAACGACCTCAGGATTGACGCTGTTCTTCGCAGTCTTGCGTGTGACGGGTCCCGACATCGCGGAGGAAGTGAACGCGATCAGGAAAAGGACCAACAGAGACAGTACTCGAGACTTCATGGGCATACCTGTGGTTGGAGTTAGAAATGATCAGTAACGAGAAATATACGGTAGTCACGTTATATTTGTAAATGCGGAATTTGTTGACCTGCGCGGATACCGGGAGCACGCCATGACAAAACCGAGTGAGGACGCAAAGGAATAAGGGGTAACCGGTGAAAGGCCGCGGAGAGTCTTCAACCTGAGTTCCGTGCGTCCCCGCGTCCTGTTGAGAAACAGGGCGTCAACTTTTCCGATGGTTCTTCGTATATTACAAGATTGCGATTTTCCTATCGCAACCAAGCACACACAGACACACATTGCAGTATGATTCAGGCGGTATTTTTCGATCTCGACGGCGTCATCGCCGACACCCTTCATTATCACTACCTTGCCTGGGAGAAGATGTTCAACGATCTCGGAGGCAGCATATCCGAGCAATCCGTGCTGATTCATGAGGGGCGTGCTTCACGCGAAATTCTGCCGCGTTTTCTTGAAGAAGCCGGTGTAACGCTCCCTGCGGAGGAACACGCAGCTTTTATCGACCGCAAGCGCGAATATTACCGCTCCATCGTCCAGGTGACGTATTTTCCGTACGTATTCGAAGTTATCGCCGAACTGCGCGCACGCGGCTTCAGCACCGCGCTGGTTACGGCTTCCTCGCTGAAAAACATGCACGCCGCGCTGCCGACTGAACATCGCGCACTTTTCGACTTCCTCATCACGGGCGATGAAGTGCCTCGGGCGAAACCGTACCCCGATCCGTTTCTGGCGCCGATGCGGCACCTCGGAATGTCGCCCGGGCAATGCGTGGTGGTGGAGAACGCACCACTGGGGATTGAAGCAGCCAAAAACGCGGGCATGATCTGCGTCGCAGTGGAAACCACGCTTAGCCGCGAGTACCTCGTACTCGCCGACGTGGTCATCCACGATATCCGCGAGCTGCTGGATTTGCCTTTCCTTGCATCCGCTGCTGATCATTGAATTTGAAACATACAATCACGTATCATTCCACAAGAGGTAATCGGATGAAGACACGCCTCGTTTTTTTACTCCTGCTCATCGCGATAGCGGTTCCACTTCGCACACAGGATTTCAAACCAATCTCCTACGAGGAGTACAAATTGAAGAACGGCCTGACGGTCATTCTTCACGTGGACCGCATGGCGCCCACCGCCATGACATATTGCCTGTACCGCGTCGGATCCAAAGATGAAGTGACGGGCCGCACCGGCTTCGCCCACTTTTTCGAGCATCTGATGTTCGAAGGCACAAAGAATATCAGTCGCGGACAGATCGACAAGCTCGTTACTGCGGCAGGTGGCGTGCTGAACGCGTCCACCTCCTTTGATCAAACGGACTATTTTTTCAAGGTCCCGATAAATCAACTCGAACTGGCTCTCTGGATCGAATCGGAGCGCATGATGAATCTCGTCATCGATTCGCTCGGTGTGGAGACGCAGCGCAACGTCGTAAAGGAAGAGCTGAAGCAGCGCTACGAGGGTCGTCCCTACGGCACGCTGTGGGACAACATCGTCAAGACCACCTTCCAGGGAACGCAGTATGAGTGGACTCCGATAGGCGTCCCGGCGGATATCAACAACGCGACCATTCCCGAATTTCTCGCATTTCACGACAAATACTATCTGCCCAATAACGCATGCCTAGTCGTTGGCGGCGACCTCGACGTTACGCAGACAAAGAAGTGGATCGAGAAATATTTTGCCGATATCCCTTCAAGCGCCGAACCCGCGCGCGTAAGGGTCGCCTTCCCGGAGCAGAATGAATCGCGCACCGTTCTGATCGAAGAGGAAGTCACTCCGCTTCCGGCATACATCGAAACCTATAAAGCCGTGGATTTCCATCATGCTGATGCCTATGCACTCGAGATGCTGGGCGAAGCGCTGTCGAGCGGCAAGAGTTCGCGCCTGTATCAGCGTCTGGTGGACAAGGACCAGATCGCCCTGCAGGCGGCGAGCTTCAACGTACCGTTGGAGAAGGCCGGCTTGTTCGCGTTTTATTGTATCGCGAATTCCGGTGTGACCTTCGAGCAGGTGGAGAAGGCGATCGGCGAAGAAATCAGCCGTGTCAAGATAGAAGGTATTACGGAGGAGGAATTCCAGAAAGTGCGCAACGCGAAGGAGGATTCCTTCACGCGCAGCTTCACCTCGCTCGACGGCAAGCTCCGCAATCTCGCCTCGTACTCCCTGTTCTACAGCAACACAGCGCTGGTGAACAAGGAAATCGAGATGTACATGAAGGTGACCCGCGATGACATCAAACGTGTGGCCAACACCTATCTTCGTTCCGACCGGCGCAACGTCGTCAAGTACGTCGTGCCTGACAAGCAGAGCTGAGACCAACCACGCAGACACAGGAAAAAAAAATGAAGCACTCACGCATTCTCATCGTCGCCATGATCCTGCTTCTCGCGGGTCAGGCCTTTGCGCAGGTGGATCGCAGCAAGAAACCAGCTCCGGGTCCCGCGCCGAAAGCATCATTTCCCGATTTTTACGAAACCACGCTTGACAACGGTTTGAAAGTGTTCGTGGTGACTAACACCGCGCAGCCGTTGGTGAGTTTCCGACTCCTTATCAAGTCCGGCGCCGAATTCGACGGCGATCACAGCGGTGTAGCGAATTTTACCACAAGCATGCTGACTTCAGGAACGAAGACCCGTACCTCACTGCAATTCGCTTCCGAAGCTGACTTCCTGGGCTTGAGCATCGGCGCAGGCGCGGCGGACGATCAAATGTCAGTGAGCGGATCGGGCCTGAAAAAGCACATGGACAAGCTGCTCGAGCTGATGACGGACGCTCTGTACAATCCGAACTTTCCGGAAGAGGAACTCGACAAGGAGAAAAAGCAATCCTTATCCGGTTTGAAAACGGTTAAAAAAGATCCGGATCAGGTGATGGACCGCCTCTCGATCACGATCGGGTACAACGTGCATCCGTACAGCAACTTCGGTACGGAAGAGGACGTGAACGCAATCACCCGCGACGAAATCGTGGCGTTCCATCAACGGTATTTCATCCCCAACAACGCATCCATCGCTATCGTTGGCGACGTCACGCCGAAGGAAATTCTCCCGATTCTGAAGAGATACTTCGGTGAGTGGAAAAAAGGCCAGACCCCGAAGGCCGACTTCCCACTGCCTCAGCCTCTAAAGGGACGCATAGTGCATCTCGTCGACCTTGGCAGTACGCAGACGCAGACGTCCATCAACGCCATGGTCACCGGAATAAAACGCAGCGATCCTGATTATCTCCCGCTTTCCATCGTGAATTCCATCATCGGTGGCGGATTCAGCGGACGGTTATTCCAGAATCTCCGCGAGAAACATGGCTTCACTTACGGCGCGTACAGCAATTTCGAAGCACGCAAGGCGGCCGGTACGTGGGGTGCCTCCGCGGATGTGCGCCGCATCGCGACAGATTCCGCTTTTACACAGATCCTCCGCGAAATGAAGCGCATACGCGAGGAAACCGTGACCAGCGAAGAGCTGGAAATGCACAAGCAGAACGCAAGCGGACGCTTCCTCCTCGGTCTTGAAAGTCCCTCCTCCGTTGCGAGCATGGTGCAGAATATCGACCTGTACGGCTTGCCGAAGGATTACTATAAGAACTACGTCCGCAACATCATGGCTGTCAAGACCACGGATATACAGCGCCTGGCACGCAAATATCTCAGGGACGACAACATCGCCTTTCTGGCCGTAGGTGACGCGAGCGTGATCGCCGAATTACTCGAAGCTTTCGGTCCGGTAAGGATGTACGATGCGGACATGAAGCCCGTCCAGGCAGCCACACAGCTGACGGTCGACATTGATGGTGAAGCGCTTATGGGAAAGGCCATCGCCGCCATCGGTGGCAAGGACAAACTGCTCTCGCTCAAGAGCCGCATTACCGAGGGCGACCTCGAGCTTTCCTTCGGGCCCATGTCGGCGGAAGGCGTGATGACGCTCACCGAAAAGGGACCGAACAAGGCCCATCAGAAAATGACCATCTCCATAGACATGGGCGGCCAGACGCAGGTTATCGAGTCCGAGCGTTGGGTAAACGGCGTGACTGTGATCGAGAAATCGCAGATGGAGCCCATCCGCGAGATGAGTGGCGAAGAGCTGAGCGAAGCACTCGAGGGTGCGAATTTCAATGATTTCGCGCGCTGGAAAGAACTTGGCTACAGCGTTGTGGTCAAGGAGAAAAAGGAAATGGAAGGTCGTACCGTATATGTGGCCGAAATGAAGAAGAAATTCGGCAGCGAACAGATAATTATCGATGCGGAAAACTTCTTCCTCACCGGCAGGATCGAAGTTCAGGAAACTCCGGACGGCCCCGTCAGCAGTGTTACCAAACTCGGTGATTACCGCGAAGTTGATGGCCTGATGCTTCCGCACAGCATGATATCCGAAGGCGCGCAGCAGACGATGAAAATGAAGGTGCGTTCCTACAAGCACAACGCCGACATTCCCGACAGCTTGTTCGAGAAGTCCCTGAAATAGGGCACGGTTAGCAGCTGATAATAAACCCCGCTGAACGGCGGGGTTTTTTTGTAACGGGAATTCGTTCGCGGATCAGGTGGACAGATACGGATTTACGCGGAACAGAGTTTATTACTCCGTCACCGGCAAGGACATAGTCGTTATCACCATGGTCGAATTTCCTGCCGGCCATTATCCAGTAGTGATGCTCCATGCCTGAGGCGCCAGCATCCTCAAAAACTTTCATCCGTGAACATCCGTCTTGATCCGCGAAAATCCGCGTACGTATTTTCTTAGTCGGCACCATCTCTGTATTTTCACTCTTTCGCCACTCAAACAATTCCGGAACAGAAAATGAACGCTTCCCCGCATACACCCCTTGCACTGACAAGCCGCATAGCACGAATCTTCCTCCTGCTGCTTCTCTGCATCGCGGCGCTTCCTGTACAGGCGCAGTTGAACACCGGCCAGGCGAACCGTCTTGGCGACAAATCCCACGCATGGAAACCACTGAACGGCTTGTATCTGGTGCTGGATCAGAGTGTGGACATTGCGGACTTGCGTGAAGCGGGGCGGGAGGAAATCGTTCTCGTCAACAATTATAAATTCCTTGAAGAAAAGGGCGATGATCCACCAGTGTACATGGTGCTACGCAGGGAGCCCGATGTGCCGTTGGTCCTCAAAGAGAGTCCTGTCGCCGGCAAGGACGATCGCGACAAACCGATGCTTCAGCTGAACCTTGCAGACGAGCATGTGGAAACCTTGCGGCGCTTCACCGAGGAGCATCTCGATCAGACTGTGGCCATCGTGATCGCCGGCGAGGTAGTGTCGGCGAACAAGATCAAGGCGGTCATTACCGGCGGGAAAATCCAGATCACCCGCTGCGACGATAACGCGTGCGGGTATCTGTTTCTGGAGCTGAATAAAAGCGTGGAACAGGGATCGTCGGGTGAATAATCCCATCGGCATTGAGTAACGGCGCAGGAAGAAGTTTACGCGAAGTTCGAAGACGCCAGAACGCAAGTGGGAAGGTGAAGAAGGTTGCGCATTCCCTCAGATTTCACGAACGAGAATCGAACCAACAAGCGGCTAACCTCAATGACCACCATCTTCCTTACCAACAAACTTCAACTCCTTATCGGTACGAATAGACTTGGAACTGCCTCCGAGTTTACCCCTTGTCTGCTTGGTGATTGGAATGCGCATGTGTTTTTCGTTGAAAGGAAAAAGAATCTGATCTTTGTCAACAACATATCGTACTACTGTGTTTTGATGGATAACATCAGAAAAGCGGAACTTGACACCATCGAATCCCTATTTGTCAGACGTTTGCTCGATCAGCTTGTGTATGACGAAATCCTGGACCTGGCCGGGTATCAGCGCATTGGTCAAGTGATTCAGTCAGTCGCTCTGGCAAGCACCAACAATGATAAAAAGACGATAGGCAGGATGAATGATTTTATCTCTGCTTACAAGCTGGATCGGAGTCCGGAATATAAAAGCGATCGCAGCCTTGAAGAGCTGAATCATAATAAAAACACCATTCCGACAAGTTCCGGCAGGGATGAATATGGAGTGTACGCCCATCCAATAAGAGACATGAAGCGGATGATCGATGCTTTGAGCTGACTCGATGCTGTATAGTTTACGTTAGCATGTCATCGCCCATCATTCCACAGGCTGAGTAGATTATAATCGAGAAACCGGAATACGATCAGCGTGTGAATTCGGCTCACTGATGCACGGAAAAACGATTAGGGGAGCCAACACGGCATCGCAAAGACGTAAGGGAGGAATGGTTCAGGAGCGAAGCGGTCGACGTGCACGGATTTGACGAAGGATCGTTATGGTCTACCCAGGTGATCTGCTGTGGAGCCAGGTGCGATACGGTGAAAAAATGAAGCGTACGATACACCTTTACTTCTTCCTTTCGCGTTCCCGTGATGAAAAATTTTTCCTTGGAGTACCCGCCGCTACACACTCAACATTTCACTCACATCATAGCGCGACGCGATATGTACGCGGGGACGGAAATCGGGGCGGTCAGCGAGGAGCGCGGTGATTTCGCGCTGGACGATGGCGGGCGTGTTGTTGTTTTCGCTGAGATGGCCGAGCAGGAGGGTGTGCAGTCGTCCGCGGCAATGCATGCGGATGAGATTCATGGCTTGTGCATTTGAAAGATGTCCATGGTCGGAGCGGATACGCGCCTTGAGTTGCTCGGGGTACCCGCCGGTGTCGAGCATGTAGTCGTCGTAGTTGCTTTCGAGCAGAAGGGCATCCACCTCGGGGAGTAGGGAAACAATGTGGTCGTTGTGCGTGCCGAGGTCGGTGATGTAAAGAAAACGCTTTCCCGCGATGCGCACGTCGAAGTAAACGGGATCGGCGGCATCATGCGATTTGGGATACGCCAGCACCTCGATATCGCCAAGTGTGACGGCTGTGCCCGGTTCAATCCAGTGAAATCCTTTGTGCGGCTTGTGTATCCACATTCCGCGGTACGTTTGCTCGGTGAGGTACACCGGCGTATGGTACATTTTCGTCACGACGGGAATGCCCCGCACGTGATCTGCGTGTTCGTGCGTTACGAAAATTCCGGTGACGTGCTGCGGCGTGCGTCCATGAATCTTGAGGCGTACCTCCACTTGTCGGCGCGAGATGCCGCAATCGAGGAGTATACCCCTCCCGCTGGCGGCCGATTCGACATACACGGCGTTTCCGTTGCTGCCGGAATTCAGCACGATAATGTGCATGGCCGGCTCGGAGCCGGCAATGACAGTGTTTGATGTGACGTGCCTAATTGACACCGAGTTCTTTCAACAGAAAATCGGCTTTGCCGAGATGTTTCGCGATAAACAGTACATAACGAATATCCGCGCCGATGGAACGGCTGTAATCCTCACTCCACTGATAGTCATTGACCGTGGCTTCGAACGCGCGGTCGAAGTTCACGCCTACCAGTTCACCCCGGGCATTGAGGACAGGACTGCCCGAATTGCCGCCGGTGGTGTCCATGTTGTAGAGCATGGCGACAGGAACATCCTTCAGCAGCTCGTCTTCATAGGACTTGTCATAATTCTTCGTGTTGAACATGTCGATGAGCTGCTTCGGCAGATCGAAGGGTTCCTCGCCAGTGTACTTATCCATCAGGCCGCGTAGCGTGGTCTGCGGTGAGTACGCGGTGGCATCCGCCGGTGCGTAGCCGCGAATATAGCCGTATGTGAGACGGAGCGTGCTGTTCGCGTCGGGAATGAAATCCTTCTGCTGCATGGCCATTTTTGCGTCGATGAATTCGGCTTCGAGGCGTTTGAGTTCACCATCTCTTACGCGTCGTCGTTTGATGATTTCCTCATTGAGCCCAGCCAGATCGCGGGCCAGCGCGACGAAAGGATCCTTGTGCGCTTTGAGAGCTGCCTTGTCTACATCGACGAAGGCCGCGAGCCGGTCCGCGGATGCAAGAACGCTCGCATCGAACATCGTGCGGATGCGTGCGACGGCGATTTCCACATCGTCGGCTTCACCGGGAGCGAGGGCAAACGCGGAGGCTGCGGCGGGACGTTGGGATTCAGGCAAACTGGCGAGTTGCAGCAGCAGGGTCGCCAGAAAATGCGTTTCGGTTTCGCGGTGAATCTCCTTGTAGCTCGCCTTGATCGCAGTGCGCAGACGCTCGCGTTTCTCCCCGGTCAGATCGCCATCCATCGCCTTTACGATAGAGGCAAGCATGGCGAAATATTCGTTTCTCCCGAGCATGGTGGCGGAGAGTTCCTGCACCGCGACGCGTTCGTAATCTGCATACACCTGACGGAGCTGCGGAAGGGTTTCACCGAATTTGCTTTTCAAGGCGGGATCGGTGTCGATGAAGCGTTGCAGCCCGGCCTCCTCGGCTTTACGTTTGTTGACGAGTTTCAGGCGGCGGAGTCCCTGCATCTTGCCTTTGTAATTTTTCGTCGCGTTGGCGAATCCCTTGATGTTGTCGGCGAAGCGGAGCTGAAGCGAACGGTCGTTGCGGGACATACGCTCCATGGTTTCTATCATATAGTCATACCGCTTCGATAAAAAAGGAAGAATGGATTTTTCCCAGAGTCCGATGTAATCCGAAGTCTTGTGTCTGTAGGTTCGCCCGGGATAGCCGAGGATGAACACGAAATCGCCATCGCTCACGCCTTTGGGCGCGACCTTGATAAAACGTTTCGGCTTGAATGGTACATTATCCTGAGAGTATTCCGCAGTTTTACCGTCGGGTGCGACGTAAGCGCGAAGGAAGGAAAAATCGCCCGTGTGCCTCGGCCAGACCCAGTTGTCGGTTTCGCCGCCGTAATTGCCGATACTTTGCGGTGGTACGTACACAAGACGCACGTCTTTGATGATGCGATAGGTAAAGAGCACATAGCTCTTGCCGGGAAACATCTCGGACACCTCACAGGAAATATTTTCCCGTCCGGCCTCCTCGGTCTTCGCCAGCTCCTTCATCTGCGTCAGGATGGCGTCGCTCCGCTTGTCCGGCGTCATCTCGCTCGTAACCACACCCAGGACATCGTTCGAAACATCGCGATACGATTCGGTGATGCGGCAGATATAGCCCTTCGCGAGAATCTCCTCGCCGCGCGTTCGTGCCGTAAAGCCATTTTTGAGATAATCGTTTTCCGGTGTGCTGGCATCGGCCACGCCGGAAAAGGCAATGTGGTGGTTGGTGAGAATGAGTCCGTCTTCGGATACGAATTCACCGGTACCGCCGCCTACCTGACAGATGGCGTCGACGAGGCTTACACCATCGGGATTGTAGATGTCGCTGACTTCGATCTCCAGTCCCTTGGCTTTAAGATCGAGCCGCGCAATGTCGCTCAAGGGATACATCCCTTCGTCCGCCGTAAGCGAGATGGAAAAGAAAGCTGAAATCGCAAGCATCAGTACAAGTGGAAATCGACGCATCATCATCTGTTGCTCCTGCGGTACGTGGTCTGAACAAAACGGTGGAATTACCGTAATCAACAAGATAGAGATTTCAACGGTGCTCTCCATATCGGAGAATACTGTCGGTATTTTGTTTTTTTTGTATTGCTCTTTGAATTACATTTCCAAATAAATCGAAGAGGTTGCCGAATTGCATTGAACGTGCGCGGATTTATCCAGAATCGACGAATCCATCTCACCCGATGTGCTACCCGGCAGCCGCGAAACAATCACCTTTAGCCGCACCCGTCATGAGACGTTTTCGCACCTTGTTCCATATCGCGTGGTTATTCCTTGCGATTACTACCCACGTATCGGCTCAACAGAGCACGGAAACCACGGTGACCATGTCCGACGGCGTCGTGCTTGATGCGCTGTACTTCCGTCCGACCACACAGGCGCCGGCGAACGGCTATCCCGCCATTTTACTTGTGCACGGTTTCGCCGGATCAAAGAACGACGTGCGGACGCTTGCCCGGACGTTCGCCACGCAAGGCTACGTGACCGTCGGTTACAGCGTCCGCGGTCAAGGGGCATCCGGAGGGTTGTTCGATTTTTTCAGTTCCGAGCGCATCCTCGGCGATTTGAGGGCAATGATCGATTACACCGCCCATCAACCTCAGGTGAATCCGGACCGGGTGGCCGTGCTGGGCGGCTCACAAGGCGGATTGCACGCATGGTTCGCCGCGGCGTATCAGATGCCGGTCCGCACTGTTGTGTCCATTATCGCCAATGGCCGTGTGCGCGAGAACTGGCTTGAGAACAACGCGATGAACTGGATGTTTTCCCATGTCGCGCTGACGAGCGGGGTCCGTTTTGATCAGGGCACGCTCACGATGATACAACAGGCAGGGCAAACAGGGCAGTACGACAGTCTGCGGAGCTTCCTTACGCGGTACTCCTCGAATGAGCGCGAACTCGATGTCAAGGTCCCGGTCGCCATCATCGTCAGCGCGCATGACATTTTTTTCAATCAAAACGCTGCGATACGGCAATTCGCCAATCTTCCCACCGCATCCCGCTTCATCCTTTACCCGGGTGGGCACGCTCTGCCGGAGGTCCAGGAGCAGGAGAACTACGTCCTGGATGTGATCGATCGCTGGCTTGCATGGTGGCTGAAGGACGATGTTTCTTCGGAATCCGTGGCGTCTCCGGATAGCGCTGTGGTACATTTTGACGGCGCAACCGGTGAGCGGAGGGTGTTCGCACGAGCCGATGAAGGGCTTTGGCTCGCTCCCGATCCCGGCCGGAGCGAACTTGGGGAACTGAACCTGTATTTCAGCAACCTTGGCATGCTCGAGGACAAACCCGTAAACGCGGGATCGAGCGCTGTGCGTTTCACGACCTTGCTCGGTTCGCAGCCCGCGGTATTCCGCAGCGAACCGTTCACGCGGGATGTGACGCTGGCGCCGTTCAGCCCCCTGGTGTCCATGTACTGTTCGGCGACGGGCGGATCATACCAGATGAATGTGTCGCTGTTCGACTACGATCCATCGGCCAACGCACGCACGCCCATCGGTCGCGGGCACATGCAGGTGGACGGCAACACCGGCGGCACGCAGCTGCTGCAGTTCGAACTTACCCGCATACTGCATACAATGCGCGCCGGACATTCACTTGAAGTGCAGGTACACGGGGGAGTATCGTTTTTCCCGGATTTCGGATTGAATTTCGGCAATATTGTAACCGCACCCGCCTTCAATTCGGAAAACTCGCTACTCTGGGGCGGCGACGCCGCATCAACACTCCGGCTCTACACGCTTGCTTCACCTGTTACGGATGTGACCGTGGTTCCAAGCCTGCCCAGGGGAATTGCGATCGGACCGAATTATCCGAATCCATTCGGTACTTCCACCTTCATACCGCTCGCCATCGCCACCACGCAGCATGTTCGCGTACGCATGTTCTCGTCCACCGGACGCGAAGTCGCGACACTGTACGACGGAGTGCTGGAAGCAGGGAGCCATGCGCTGATGTTCAAAGCGGACAACCTTCCATCGGGCATCTATTTCTGCCGCGCCGAAAGTGGTATACAAGTGGTGCAGAGGCAGGTGCTATTGCTGAGGTAGAAGGGCGACGTTTTATCGGAGAGAGCGATCGCTGGAACGTTGCTTTGATAGGAATGAAGCTCGAAAGTATTGGCTGAGGTATTACAATGAGGATGCTGTTATTTGCCGCGCTATTCTTCACTGCCACACACGCGCGTGTTTGTGCACAAGACACAACGGCATACGAATGGCCACTCCAGGCTATTCAAGTTGATTTTGCGTTCGTCCCGCTGTCACACTCAGCCGTACTATCATGGAGCCTCGCAGTTGATATCGATTTCGAGTTACGCAAACATGCTGATGGCTCAGTGACCTATTATGGATGCCAATTGGGTTTCTCCCAATTTTTTTGGCCCTACTTCCATTTTGAGCCTGAGGACTATTCAGGCAACGACTTTGATCTACTTCTCCGACACACGTATAGATACTTTGCACTCCGCACGGATATTGTTACCGGCTTGAGTATTCGTGATGGAGACTATGAGAACACTCGTACTGGCGCTGAATTTTGGGGCCAACGCGAATCATCAGTCACTGCCGGACTGAAGATTGGAGGAGCCGTGACACTTATGCTTCTCAAGCCCGCGATTGCGCTGCGCTTCAAAGCGCAGGGTCGTCTCTTTGGATTCAAAACTCTCGAAGGAGGAGCGTTAGGTTTGGGTCTGGTACTGGGCTGGCAAAGATATGACTGAAGCATTGGGCTTGAAACAGCAATACCGTATCTCAGTGGAGGAAGCGTAAGGGAGAACGTCTGGGATGGTGGCAGGCCAACCGAGGTATAAAATGATCTAATTGCGTATCTTTTCGCATTGATGAAATCCACAGAACACATACTGTTCTTTCTTGCCCGGAACGCATCGTTGTTCCGGGAGCGCTTCCACATCATTAAAATCGGAATCTTTGGTTCCTACGCAAGCGGAGAGCAGACAGTGGACAGTGATCTCGATCTGCTGGTCGAATTCGAGGAGAACACACAAAACCTGTACGAACTAAAAATGCAGCTCAGGGAATTTTTCAGAGTCGAACTCGGTATCGAGATCGATATCTGTAGAGAGAAGTATATCAAACCGCGGGTGAGGGAAATGATCTTGCAGGAAGTTGTATATGCAGGCTCGGGATAGAATGAAAAATCACTTTGATATGTGATTCGCGGAGTGTATCCGGGTGGTGATGTTGCCTCTGAGGACCGGCCCTTCCGATGGTTGAGCGCAGCCGAAACCCGCTCAGGGCCCGGACTTCCGGTCCTGAGCGAAGCCGAAGGGACGCTCAACCGCCGGTCCCTGAGCGAAATCGAAGGGAGCGGAGTCGAAGGGGAAAAGATAAATACGGACATCCGAAAAAACCACATACTTATGGGGTGCGCGGCATGTATCCGGGAGTGTATGTTGCCTCTGAGCACCGGTCCCCGAGCGAGTTTCGGCTACGCTCAACTACCGTCGAAGGGCGCCACTTAAGCAAAAGGAGTTTGCAATGACCGACAAACCAAGGATGCCGAAACGGAGACCGCATGAGACTCTCTCTACCGGCCTGGTTTGTACCCGCACGATTCTCGGCCTAACGCTGCTTCTTCTATCTCTTCCCGCCCTGCGCGCCCAGCCGGTGCTTCACGGGAATGGCGCAAGGGCATTGACCGGGCGCGTGGACCGATGGACCTGCGTCGATATCCGCATGACGAACCGCGGAGAGTCGCTGATCTGGTGGGAGTCCGGCGGCGTCTGGATGCGCGCGGACGGAAGCGATATCGATCGTCCGCTGCCGCCATCCACAAACGTGCGACGCATCCTCGCCGTGCGTGACACGAACTGGATCGGGCTGCAGTACCGTAGGGACGACAACTTCCCCGGCCTTTACGATATCTTCCTCTGTGCGGGGAACGGCCCGACCATCCGCGATACGTCGGCGTACGTCACAGGGGATGGCTCGACGAGTCATAACGATGTGATCTCCGACTCCGACGCTCTATTCTCCGGGATCGCATGGTACGGGGAGTCTGTGCATTTCGTATGCCATACAAGAGGGCGCGGTGATAACACGGGGATTTCCTACGGGGGAATTTCGGACTGGTACAAGCAATGGCGGGTGGGGAGCGCAAACGTGAGGTCACTCCTGGCCGTTCAGCCTGCGGCGATTCCCGATTCTCTTGAAAGTTTCTACCATCTCTCGGTGCATGATATGCTACAAGCCTCTGCGGCGAAGGAAGATCTCGTTTCCATCTACTTGAGGCAGGGTGGAGGACGCGCATCGGAGTATTCACCCGACAGCGTGTACATCGAATCAGTCCTACTGATTGAACTTCGCAGCGGAAAAGTGATTGATTCGTGTGCGCTGGCTGCGGTGTCACCCTCCGGATTGAACAGAACCCCGCGCATTCTCCCTCCCTTCGATGGGATGGTGGATGTCATCCGCAACGATACCGCGAACACCGGGCTTTATGCGCATCGCTACGCGATGGATGGCTCGCACCTTGGGCAATTCCTGCTCACGGACCTCATCGTGCTGGAGGCACCCATCCCGGCATTCCGTTACAGCCTGTTTTTTGAGGACGAACTCCCGACGATGTCGGGGATGGATTATGACATCCTCGCTCTCGACGACGACAGTCGCCTACTCGCGTGGACGATGCCCACAGGCGGCGGAGGTACGGACTGCTTCGTCCGGCTCTTTGATCGCGACTGGAACCCCGTCGGTTACGTCAAGCGCATTCATGAGGATACCACCGGGAGGCAGTACCATCCGGTCCTCGCTGCGAAGGGTGATACCTTGGCTGTCGCCTGGAAAAGCCATCGCGGGCAAAGCAGCTCCGACTCACTGTTTGTCCGATTTTTTCTTCGTGATCATATTCTCGATGTGAAGGAAGCACATGCAGTTCCATTGGAGTTGCAAATTTCCAACCTATGGCCGCAACCAGCAAGGGATAGTTTCGTGATGGATGTGGACGTACCGCTTCCTGGAGCTACCGTAACGCTGACATGTCGTGATATGCTCGGTCGAGAATTGTTTCGAAAAGAAGGAAGTACGACAACTGGGCAACTCCGTTTCCATGGGGATGTATCCCAGCTCGTACCTGGTTTGTATTTCATCTCCATCCGCAGTGGAGACCGGAAGGAAATCCGGAAATTGCTGGTCGAGTGACAAGTGGGTACCGATGCGCTCTGCCGACTTTGGCGGAAGGACGATTATCAAGCAGACAGCCTGCTCTTCAGAACGAACGGCAGGCTGTCTGTTCTATGCAATCGCGGTAATGGGATGCGATGTGACTCTGGATGCGAAGTATCACATCCACGCAGCCACACCTGCTGACGTTCAGTTCACGAACTGCTTCGCGTAATACTTCGCCGTGAGTTTCTCTCCTGTGGCGGCGACGATCATGTCGTTCCACAGTTTCGTGCGGCCGGGCGCGAAGATGTTTTTGCGCAGCCAGGCGCCTACTTCGGGCTTGCTGGCGAAGGATTCGCGCACGGGATCTGCCGATTTCACGACCTGTGTACAGAGATAGGAATGGAGCTGTGACGCAAGCAGTTCGCCCATCAGATAATTGTGGTAATACGCGGGGTAGAGCGCGACGTGTATTTTCGAAGCCCAGTCGGGGGCGTTGCGCTCGGCCGGCTTGCGAAGCAGCTGATACCGCTCCACGAGCTGCCACCAGAGTCCATTGAGATCCTGATCCGGATTTTCGTACATGGCTTTTTCGAAGCGGTACATCACCTGCACCCAGCGGCTGAATACGAGTTGTTCGAGACGAAGCGAGTTTTTCATATCGAGAGCATATTTCTCTACCTCGCCTGCGGGAACGCCGGCCACATCCACCAGCCAGCCGGGATTGCTTGCCTGGCGACCGAACATCATGGCGATGGCCTCGGTGGTGAAGGTGTGTGCGGGTTCGCGAAGGACCCACGGGAGCGATTTATCGCTGAATTTATCGTACACCGCGTGACCAAATTCGTGAAGGTTGGTGTTCATCCACCCGTACGTCGGCTTGATGTTGCATACGACGCGCACATCGCCTTCGCGATCGATATCGGTGCAGTAGGCGTGCTGGTACTTGCCTTCCTTCTCGAACAGGTCGCTTTTCACAACCAGATCGTCGATCGGGAGTTGAAGGCCCGCGTAGTACTGCGACGTCATCGCGACGATATCCTTGTCCGCATAAAAGGCATCCATATCGGTTTCGTAGATGCGCGGAGCCTCCTGGAAGAAGCGGTTCTGATAATGCCAGGGCATGAGTTTCTCGGGAGGGATATTGTAACGGGCCGCCAGTATCACGTCCATATCCTTTTTGAGCGAAGCGAACGCGGTGCGCGTCAGTTCGTCCAGCTCATCGAAGAGCAAAGCGATTTCTTCAGGGTCCTGCTCGCTCAGCTGTAAGCGCATCGTGTGGTAGTTGGGAAAGCCGATTTCGCGTGCAGCCTCATTGCGCAGCTTCACAAGCTTGATGACGTCCTCCGCCACCACGACGCCGATGGTTTTGCTGGCAGTCCATACCGCTTCCAGTTCTTTGCTGTCCACCGAACTGCGAAGAATCGCTTCAATTTCATTGTCGGAATACGATTTACCGTTGACCATCGTGCGGAAGGTGGAGAATTTCTTCTCCGTCTCGTTCTGCATGCGAATCATGGTTTCGAGCTGCGTCTCGCCCAGCTGCTTTTCGAGATAATCGACGTACAGCACTTCGAGCTGGCGTTTTAGGGATGGATCCGTGATAAGATAGGATTTCTTCCATTTTTCGAGCTTCGCGAACGCTTTCTTGTCAGCATAGATTTTCGTCATTTGAACTTCAAGATCCGCCGCGCTGGTATAGTCTTCGGCTTTGCCTGAAATGGTGGCGGTGAAATAGGCGAGGCCGGCTTCCTTGCTGAGTGGAGCCATTTTCCCTTCGAAATCCTTGAGAAACTCCGTGAAATCCTTTGTCATCTTGTCTTTCTCCGATGATCCACACGCGGTCGCGATTCCCGCCACGAGTATGAGCATGATAATTGTTCTGAAATGGCGTGACATCCTGCCTCCTGAGTTGCACTCGTTCATCCTGATACGTTTAGCAACTTACGCAGGCACGCGATGAAATGCGAAAACCGGGGGGGAGAGATGTATGGAGCGCTTCTACGAAAAGTCTGTGTAGAAGCCGTTTAATGAGATGCGCTTTTCCGAAAAATCTGTGTAGAAGCCGTTTAATGAGAGCGAGGAGAGCGGGGAGAGCGAAGAGAGATTTTTAGAGCGCTCCTCGCAAGCTCTTGCTTTATTTAAGAGGTTCGGCTCTGATTTCATGTAATGATCGCTGGGAGAGTAAGATGATACTCGCTGGCCTCGACCGAGACATTTTTCGAGGAGTGCTTAAAACTTCTCTCCTCACTCTCTTCGCTCTCATCTTTAAATGGATTCTACACTGAGCTTGCCAACCTTCGCACCACCTTTCGAGAAGCGCTCAAAATTTCTCTCCCCGCTCTCATCGCTCTCGCCGCTCTCTTTAAATGGATTCTACACTGAGCTTGCCAACCGGCGCGCCGCTATGCTTACCTGACTCAGCATGACGGTGCTTGTTTACGCTGCCTCAAATACACTGTCACACTCGATAAAAACCAGTGCGCGGCGCTGGCCGCAACCCCGTCAACGGTTGTCCCGCGGAAAAGTCCTTGATTTTACGATTCATCCTTCGTAAATTACATTTCTCCAATAGAAGCGCCCATAGCTTAATTGGATAGAGCACCTGACTACGGATCAGGAGGTTCGGGGTTCGAATCCCTGTGGGCGTACAAGAAAGAAATCCCTTGATTCAAAGGGATTTCCTGTTTCTGCGCCATCGAATCGACAAAGAGTAGCGGGTGCCGTAAACGTTCATTTCCCAGGAGAGACCGCCATGGATGCCATATCCCAGACCAATTTCGACGATTTGCCGCTGTTTCGGCGCGGCAAGGTTCGCGATGTGTACGACCTCGGCGAATCACTGCTTATTGTCGCGACGGACAGGCTGTCGGCGTTCGACGTGGTGCTGCCCGATCCCATTCCCCTGAAAGGGATAGTGCTGAACACGATCTCGCGCTTCTGGTTCGAGAAAACGGCGCACATCGTCCGCAACCATTTCATCACGATGGATGAAGCGAAATATCCGGAGGCCTGCGCTCCGTACGCGGACGAACTTCGCGGCCGCAGCATGCTGGTGCGCAAGACCGTTCCCCTGGCGATCGAATGCGTCGTACGCGGATATCTGACGGGTTCCGGTCTGAAGGAATACCGTAAAACGGGTTCTGTATGCGGGATCACTCTGCCGGCTGGACTGGTTGACGGATCGCAGCTGCCCGAGCCGATTTTCACACCTTCCACAAAGGCCGACGTCGGTCACGACGAAAACATCGATTTCGAGCAAGCGGCCGGGATTGTGGGTCCCGAGGCGGCCAAAAAAGCGCGGGACCTCAGCGTCGCGCTTTATACATTCGCCCGCGATTATGCACTCGAGCGGGGGATCATCATCGCGGATACGAAGTTCGAGTTCGGATTCGACGGCGACGAAATGATTTTGATTGACGAAGCCCTCACTCCCGATTCCTCGCGCTTCTGGCCGATGGATCTTTATGAAGCAGGAAAGGCGCAGCCCAGTTTCGACAAGCAGTTCGTGCGCGATTATCTCGAGTCCGTCAACTGGGACAAGACGCCACCGGCGCCCGCGCTGCCGCCCGACGTCATCAACATGACGTCCGAGAAGTATCTGGAGGCGTACCGATTCATCACAGGCAAGGACCTCCACGGTCTCTGAAGGAAAAGGTCGAAGCGGATTTCATCGGAACGGCGCTATGCAAGGTTCGGACCCGAGCCCACGGATCGTCCCAAGCTGCCGTTCAACGATCAGAAGCACCCCCCTACGCGACCCGAGATCGACATCCTTCTCGGTGTGCTGCCTGCGATTGAACTCAAGCGATTCGAGCATCAGCTTGAATTGATGGAGCCGGGCATCAACTGGGCGATGCAGTGGTACGAATCGGACGCAGGCTGGGGGTACCGCGGGTCGTTCAAGGCGCGCGTGATCTGCGTGCTGCATTTCTACAAGGGATATTTTACCGTCACGATGTCCATTCCCGACAGCGACATGCCCGAGTACAAATCGCTCAAGACGATGACGCATATGCTGATGAAGGCCTTTGAAAACAGCAAGCCCTCGATCAAGAGCACCTGGGTAACCTTCCACCTTCACAAGCGCGGAGACGTTGAGGCGATGGATCCGATAATGCGACTCAAGCTCGGCGATTTGCGGAACAAGACCTCCGGCAGATAGGTCACACCGAACGGGATTTCCTCCGTCCGGGGAATTCCCGAAGTTACTGTTCATATTTCATGCGGTGTCGTTCCGGCGCCGCCTTCGTTTTCACCATGACTCAGGGAGTTGTATCATGGCGACCATCGATGAGCGTTACTTCGAACAAGCAAGTCATCTCAGCAGCCAGCGGCGATATGCGCTGGTCACCGTACGGCTTTCGCATTCCATTCCGTTTTCCGCCAGAGAAAAACTAATGGACTATCGATTGCGCTGCGGCGGCGAATCGGAGCGCGATATCAACATACAGAAGGCGGCGCAGTTGTTCGCCTATTGGGATCTCGTGCTCGATCTCTCGCCCGGTCCGCGCTGGTTGGAGCATCCGGAAGTCGCGGAATCCGCCCGTCGCGCGCTGCGTGATGTGGACGGCGTACTGTGCGACGTCCGTGCCTGGGTGCTGCTCCCGACGCATATCCACGTCCTGGCGGCACCATGTCCCGTTCCCGGTGCTGCGCCGGGTATCCTGCACCTCGCGGAGGCGATCAAAGCTCCCGTCGCCCATAAGGCACGCACATTGCTGCGCGTTTCAACGCCACTATGGGAGGACGGCGCGCATATGCATCTGCTGGATTCCGCGGCCGATCTTGATCGCACACTGCGGTATCTGCGGCAGGAACCCGTCCGCGCGGGGCTTGTGACGTTAGCGGAAGAGTGGGAGTGGAGAGGGGAGAAATGAGGCGATTTCGGAATGGTCGCCCCGCCCATGCCTCTTGCCGATCGACGCATACGGGTGATTGTCGGCATGACGGTGTTTGTGTATGCGTGAAGAAAAGATGTCATGTCCGAAATGGACCGGCGCGCAGTCAGCTTCAGGCTGATGGAAAGCCGATGACGTGCTGTGGCGAGGTGATATGCCCGCAGGTTCTACCCTGATCATCCCGTGCATCCATGTCTGTATCACTGCTCATGCAAAGCCTCCCGCAGTTCACGGGCGCAGGTTTCGGGTGCGACGGGATTGATGTAGATCCCGCTGCCCATCTCGAAGCCGGCCGGAGTGGAAATGCGAGGAACGATCGCGAAATACCAGTGAAGATAGCGGACGTCCTCATCGCCTGTCGGGGATGACCGTAGCATCATGTTGTACGACGGTTCGTGCAGCACGCTTCGCAGAGCCTGCAGGGATTGCCGAAGCACGGTGGCGACGCCGAGAAGCTCGGTTTCTCCGGTCCAGGTGAAGGAGGCATTGTGCTTGCGCGGATAGATGCGGAGTTCGTACGGCGTTCGTGAGGCGAACGGACAGAACGCGACGGCATGCTCGTTCTCCGCGATGATGCGATCGCGCTGGGACAGTTCTTCGGTGATCATGTCGCAAAAGACGCAAGACCCCCAGGAATCGTAATGCATCACCGCTTTCTGTATGGGGTTGCGGATGTTCGGAGGTATGATCGGCGATGCGATAAGCTGCGAATGAGGATGAGGGAGCGATGTGCCGGCGAGCGCACCGCTGTTGCGAAACAGCATCACGAGGGCGATGTCGGGCATGATGTTCACCTCCGTCATACGCCAGTGGTAGACGCGGAGCAGTTCTTCCATGCGCCGCGCGTCGAATGTGGAAAGAAGACCGTTATGAAGAGGAGATTCGATGATCACTTCGGCGTGGCCGCGACTGCCTGCCTTGAGAAAGCGCCCCTGCCGCATGCGCTCAACGGGTGCGTCGGCCAGAAGCGCGGAGTACTTGTTGCGCACCGCGCGCATGGACCAGGTATCGCCACTGCCGCTACGGTACAATTCGTCGCCGGTCTCGTTCTCATTGCCGGGGCAGAATGGACAGCTCGCACTCCAACTCCCGGGGTGCTGCGCCTCGGTATGCTCTTGGGTATGGACGATTGGACGAAGCGCACGTTCAGGAGCGATGATCACCCATTCCTTTGTAGCGAAATTCTGACGGAATTCGGACATGCGGTCCTCCATGGTAAAACTGACCAGTACATTTCGGCTGGAGAGTGCAAATTTTTCTATATTTCCGCTCAATAGCAACAACGCGCAACGCCACATGAAGCACGTTCTTTCCTCCGTTCTGCAACCCATTCTCGATCGGCAATCCGACTGGGAGCGCACCTGGCCTGAATTCAGGCAGGATGCATCACTCAATATTTCAGAAGATGGGCTCCGCGCCGCAGTCGAAGCATTGCAGGATCGCCTGCGAGACAATTACCCGTTCTTTCATCCGATGTATGCGGGCCAGATGCTCAAGCCGCCGCACCCGGCCGCGGTGCTCGGCTACTTTGCCGCCATGCTTATCAATCCGAACAATCACGCGCTGGACGGTGGTCCCGCCACGGGACAGATTGAAAAGGAAGTCGTGGCCGACCTTGCGAGGATGTTCGGTTACGATCGCCACCTCGGTCATCTGACCAGCAGCGGCACCATCGCAAATCTCGAGGCGCTGTGGGTGTGCAGGCAGCTGCATCCCGGGAAAGCGGTGGCATTTTCGGACCAGAGCCATTACACCCACCGGCGTATGTGCGAGGTGCTTGGTCTGCGCGGCATCGAAGTCCCGTCGGACGCACATGGCCGCATGGATGTCGATGCGCTTGAGCGCTTGTGTTTTTCGGAAGATATCGGCGCCGTGGTCGCCACCATCGGTACGACGGGACTCGGAGCGCTGGATCCCCTGCCGGCGATGCTGCGCCTGCGTGACCGTCATGGCTTCCGCATCCATGCGGATGCAGCCTACGGAGGTTTTTTTCGCCTTATCGGCGACGACTCGGATGACGGCGTAGATGCGGAAGTGTATGGCGGGTTCCCGGATTGCGACAGTATCGTCGTGGATCCGCACAAGCATGGATTGCAGCCCTACGGCTGCGGCTGCGTGCTTTTCAGTGATCCGGATGTGGGACGCTTATACGTGCATGACTCGCCGTACACGTACTTCACGTCGAAGGAATTACATCTCGGAGAAATAAGTCTTGAATGCTCGCGTGCGGGGGCATCCGCCGCGGCATTGTGGACCACGTTGCGCATTCTTCCGTTGGAGTCCGCGACGGGCCTGGGCGCGGTGCTGCGCCGCTGCAGAAGCGCCGCGGTGCAGTGGGCCGATTTGCTGCGCGTCTCGGCTTCCCTCTGTCTGCTTATGGAGCCCGAACTCGATATCGTGGTGTACTTCCCGGCCGTGGAACCGTTGACCGCCTCGGCGATTTCGGCTGCTTCGGACAGATTGTTCGAATTGACGATGAACGACACAGGCGAGCCGGTGTATCTCAGCAAATTCCGAGTGAAAAGCTCCCTGATTCATGCGCGTTATCCCCAGCTGATCGCCGACAGCGAATGGACAACCATCCTCCGCAGCGTGCTCATGAAACCCGAGCAGGCCGATTGGGTCGAGCGGATCCACGCGAAGGTGGAGGAAACAGCAGCAAATTTACGATCGACGATTGACGATTGACGATTTTTTCGGACCGAATACTGCGGACATCCTGTGCGCTTATTGCCTCAATCGACAATCGACAATCGTCAATTGTCACTCGACAATCGTCAATCGTAAATCGAAAGCCGCAGTATCACCGCACAATGCTGAAAATACGGGTTGCCTGCCCGGTAGCCGTCCGCAGCACCGCCACATACACACCTGAGACCGGAGGTGTCCATCGCCGAGTGTGCGGACCGTGACCGAGAAGGCCAGACGCGAGGAGTGCGATGCGGCGGCCGAGGATATCGCGCAGCTCCAGCTCGGCGGTCGTGCTCTCGGGAAGAACAATGCGGAAGGTGATGGCGCCATGCGGGCCGCACAGAACATCGAGCGACAGCGTTGTGGGTGCAGCTGTCTCGACGCTCGTCGTCTGGCGCGCCCACGTCAACGCGTGGAGGGAATGCGGCGGGAGATCGAGTTCGTAACCATCCCTGAAATTGTCGATATGCAGCGAGTCGATGACGACGGTGGTTGAATCCTCGTTGTCATCGTGAATGGAAGCAGGAGCGACGAAGTAGTGAGTCGCCTCGCCGCCGGCTTCAGGGAGGTCGAGGCGCACGCGACGCGGCGTGTCGAGACTGAGATTGAACAGCACCAGTCCGCGCCGGTCGCCATCTCCAAACGCGAAGGATTGAACGTCATTCACCGTGATTTCGCCGCCGATGCCGTTGATCGCCGATTGCCGCCATGAGGGCTGCGGAGCATCGTGCGTCGTCATGAGCAGGTCCCCAAACATGACGTTATTCACAAGTTCCACACCCAGCCAGGTTGGACGTTTACGGCCTGTGGCTTCCACGTCGCGGAGCATGCCCCACAACCTCGCCATGTCGCCGTTGGGCAAGCGGAAGCTGTAGCCAAGCGAGGAAAACGCGCATTGCGTACGCGCACCGAGCTCGCGCAGATAGACGAGCATGTGCAGCGGCAGGGCCAGCGCGCCTACGGCACCTGTGAGAAAATCGTTGCGCACTTCGATGGGGCTCGTACCATGCGTGGTATGGAAATTGATTTCGTAAATGGAAAGCTCGCGTTCACCCAGATGGCCGCTGCTTTCTCGCATAGGTCCAAAGGAAGACTGCCAGAACGGCGAGGCGAGGAGCGGCTGGAAAATTTCGCTGTCGTTGTTCCAGCTGTCGAGTACCCCGAAATACGGCGCCAGCGCTACCGCGTCATGCGCGCTTCCGAACTGTTCGATTTCCCGCTGACGGCCCGCATAGCCTGCCTGACCGCCGATCACCAGGCGGAACGTCGCCGGATTGAAAAAAGGCGCGGCGCGCACGATGGAAAAGCGGTCATGCGCGATGGAGGCCAGACGTTCGCCGCCGTTGACGGAGGCGCCCATGAAAGGATCGTCTCCCGATCCGGAACCCCACATTTCGTTCCCATATTCCAGATGAATCACTCCGAATACTTGCGTCCAGGGTGCGTTCCGTCCCAATGCCGCGCGGTGTTCAGCCCAGGGATGGGAAGCGGATGCGGGCGCCGCGAGATACTCCACCAATCCGCGGAGTTCTTCGGCGCTGAAGGTGGGCGGAACGACGTACCAGGGATCAGCGCCAACGTTCTCGCAGAGTTCGAGGAATTCGTGCAGGGAATAGCAGAAATCTCCAGGCCTGCGTTCTCGGGGAGAGTAGCCATTCGTTCCGCGCGCGAACGGCGCCGCAAGCTGTGCTTTGAGACTTGCGCCGAGTTGTCCCGCCCAGTAGCGCAGGACACCGGGACGAAGCTCCTTCAATCGATTCACGAAATTATCCGTGAACACCGTCGGATTCGCATGCGTGGTGGAGCGCAATTCAATATCGTCGACGAGGATCTCGCCTCCGGCATTTTCCGCTTCCAGAATAAAAGCGAGAATGGGGTGGTACTCTTCGTCGGTGTATGCGCGGACAGGATCGGCGCCGTCGGGCACGGTGAAGCGTCGTTCGATTTGCCGCCATTCCGTGCCGGGCGAAATGGATTCGTCGAGAAACACGCCCTCACCTTCGCGGAAAAAACGTATGCGCAGTCTATCCCCCGGTCCCGCAGCCTTGGCCCACACTCTGCAGATGTATTCGCCGCGAATGACGAGGAGTTTTCCGGCGGAACGGTCGCCATCGCGCCAGAGGCTGTCCATATAAAAACGGTAGGAATTTCCTCCGTTTGTGAGCCGCAGCGATTGCACACCCGGACTCCCGGGTCGCACGGAGGTGGCATCGACGACAGCTGTATTGCCGTTGTAGCCGGGGATCAGGCGATGCAGGCGGAGCACGCTCATGCGCTGAGGAATCGGGCCGTCGGCGCCGAGATCGAATTCGTTTTTTCCGCTATTGTGACGGAAGTCCGCCACTGTGCCGCTCCGCCCTTTAGCCGCGCCCCAGAGAAATTCGTACTCCCCGCCATTCCAGAATCCTTGCGGCCAGCCTATACCGTACTGCTCGTTGTTCCACGCCGGATCCCAGAAGGCCATGGGAGCGATGCGTCCAGTCGCGCCATCATCCACCAGTACCAGCGAAGAGAATACTCCCGCCTCGAATCCTGGGTTATCGATGAGATTGCTCAGGATCTGCTGCGCTCCCCACCATGAGCGTCCGCCGACATTGATGCCGAAGCGCTGCGGGGAGGGTACGACGACGCTGTCGGTGACGGAAATAACCACCTGCTGTGATGGAAGCGGAGCCGGGATGAAAAACAGGATCAACAAAAATATAGATGGGCGCATGGAATCTTTCGATGCTGCTGTGTATGGATGTTTACGGGTTGTCCGCGGAGCCAGGCCACGGTTTCAGCCGGAGAGTCGCGCTTGGAGATACGACAGGTGGAATGCCGGCTTCCGCTTGCTCGCAACATAATAATTTCTGGATTATATTGTTCGCGTTATACACTCAGGACCGGAACGGCCACAGCCGAGTCGAAAGAACCGCATGATGGAAGATCCTACGTCCCCGTTCAAGGAATCGTCGGAATACCTCGAGTATGACCATCGGCGAATCGAGCAGTTGCTTCAGGAAGCAACCGAGGATGTGGAGTCGGTGGAAATATCGATCTACGATCAATTCCGCTCGGCGCTCCTGCGGCATATTTCCATCGAAGAGAAGATCGTCCTCCCGTTGCTGCGGAAATATCTTCCGGGAGGATTTCCGATGGAGGCGCAATTGCGGCTGGAGCATGGCGCCATCGCCGCACTTCTCGTCCCCCCGCCCGAACCCCGCGTCATCTTTGGTATTCAGGGGTTGCTTATCCGGCACAATGGGCTGGAGGAGGCTTTCGGCACGCTGTACGATCTGCTCGACGATTGTGTCCGACGTGACGAAGCTGATATACATACGCAGATTGTCACCCACCCCGACGTTCCGATTTCCCGCTTCATCAACAATCCACTCGCCATAGAGCCTGCGCGCAGAGCGGTTGCGCGGGCGGGGTACGATCTTGAACGACTCGCAGTGGAGGGAAAGAGAGCGCGGGAGGAAATGTAGACTTTCGGCCAGGAGGTTGGAACAGGAGCAACGAACAAAAATCCGTCAAACTTCTAACGGTCACAAAAAAATCCGAGCGGTGACAGCACCTCGCAGCAAACCAGGAAAGGCAATGAACACAATCGAGACGGTTCAATCATTCATTGGCGCGATCAACAATCGCGACCTCTCCGCCATACGCGATCTGATGGTGGAGGAGCACCTGCTCGTCGACTCCAGTGGTACGACCGTATCCGGTCGTGACCAGGTTTCCGCAGCGTGGAATGCGTTTTTCGCCATGTTTCCCGAATATGAAATTCGCGTCGAGCATCTCCTCGCCGAGGGACCGGTGGCGGCGGTGTTCGGTACGGCTTCCGGGATTGTTCTGGGGAAGCCGGGGATACCGTTGAAACAGGACAAGGAAATGCCGGCCGCCTGGCAGGCTATCGCTGAAGGCGGGAAAATACTGCGGTGGCAGGTATACGCGGACTGGAGCGGAAGCATGCGGGAAGATGAATCGGATGGCGCTACGTTTGGGGAGGTATGACGCGCGGACGGGATGGCCCGGCTCGTTTCGGCTCTCGCTGGTCACTTGACTTCCGGCAGTTCTTTCCACTAATTATGACCATGAAATGCGTCGATCCCGGATTGGACGCAAGCGGACCATACAAAGTCAACCCTGACGTCGATGAAGCGTGTGCCATGGTTGCCGATCGCGGGGCGACTGTCCGTTTATCGCCGTATCGGCATTCTCGCCTCTCGGTCGTTATGTTCGCCTGCTTGCGGGCCGCTTGGCTTGGATTCAGCCATGATGCCACCGAGAGCGATAACACTTCCCGGGTGGGCAGCTTCAGGATCGGGCAATGCAGAATGATGTGGCGGGAAGTCGACGCATGTAAAGGCAATCCAATCATTCATGGACAAGACAGGAGCATCCGCTATGCAGATTGAATACGAACACGTGGATGTGCTGCAGAATATTGAATTCGCAATCGTCACCACCTTCCACGAGGGCGACAGCCTGCTGGATTATGATGTCGATGAGGCGTTGGATGTTCTCATCGGCGACTACCGCCGGGAGCAGATTGGTCAGCCGCCCAAAGCGCATAAGCTCACGCCGCGTGCCGCTGTGGTCCATTCCGCGATCAGGGACATTTGCGAATGGCGGCTGGGGAAAGGGGAAGGAGAAAGCGGGGTGGTCTCCATAGATGTCATGCTGCTTTGCTTGAAGCGCTTGAAGAAATCACTTGAACGGTGGAACGGGGTTGGCGGACGCCAGGGATATCTGCGCTACATCGAGCAATTCATCAGATAGCTAGCGATACACATGCATGCCGGCGCCTCGATGGAATCGGTCGAGGTTGAAAGCGGAGGAAAGCGGGAATTTCGGATTCGGTTTGAATGTAATCCATGATATCCTGCAATGCGTCTGCCCCGGTGCGAATCGAAAACTGCATTGCTAAAATCACGGGACAGCCTTAGCTTTAACACCGTGATCTGAAGGCAGCGGGAAGCTTCGCGTCGCAACCGTCCCGAGACGTATGACATGCGTTGTCGGAGATATCAGGCCTGCGACTCTGAAATCAAATGAAATCCCGGCGTTTCGGATCATGCACTGTTACGAAGCACATATCGAGGACCGTGCTCGGGCTACCCCGCGTCGGTCAGCGATGATTGCCGACCTAATGACGGTCGCGCATCAAAAAGGAGGAAGGAGTAATGATAACGTCAGGGTCCGGGATTCCCGCAACGGGTATGTCCTGTTGCTTTGTGCTATCGGTGTGTATCGCCCTCTGTTTCCCTGCTTCGTCGCCCGGGCAGGATCAGCACATCATTCTCAATGAATTCATGTCTTCCAACAACGACTTCCAGCGAGATGAAGACGGGGACGACAGCGACTGGATAGAACTGCTCAATACCTCGGATATGTGTGTGAATCTGTCGGAGTACAGTCTCTCCGACAACCTGGATAAGCTTACGAAATGGAGCTTTCCTGATACGATGATCGGAGCGAATGAATATCTGGTGGTGTTCGCATCCGGAAAGGACAGAGTCGTATCGGGTGAGCAGCTTCATACCAATTTCAAGATTGAAGCGAGTGGAGAGGATCTTATACTTGCGCATCGCGGAGCTCTCGTTCAGCATATACCACCGGTGGCATTGAGTTCGAATGTCAGCTATGGCGGATATCCCGACGGAAGCGTCGGCCGTGTCATTTTCGTAAATCCGTCACCGGGATTGAAAAACGAAGGTGAATATTATGATGATGCCGTCTACGTCAATCGTGGAGGCGGCTTGTACCGGAACGTATTCAATGTTACGCTTTCCCATCGTATTCCAGCGTATCATATTCGCTACACCCTGGACGGAGACAATCCGACATCCGGTTCAATTCTTTACACAGCGCCGCTCCTGCTGTCCGACAGTCTCTGTTCGGACGCCAATATATCTTCAATTCGCGTATCGCCCTTGGAATTGTATGCACCTCCTGCGAAGCCCGGTCCAAAATGTATAATCCTGAAATCGGCGGTATTCGACAGCAGTGGGAGACGGGCCAGTGAAATAGAAACACATTCCTATTTCATAAAAGAGTTGGGGATTGATCATGACAGTCTGCCAATCATTTCGATATCCGCCGAACATGCCGATTTGTTCGATGATGTGATCGGTATCATGGTTCCAGGCATTCACTGGAATTCCGCGAAACCAAACCACACAGGGAATTACTTCAAACGCGGTGACGCTTGGGAAAAACATGCCTTTGTCGAATTTTACGAGCCAGACGGCACGAAGGCCTTTTGTCAATCTGCGGGATTGCGTATTCATGGCGGATTTACGCGCAGATTTCCTCAGAAGGGATTTACGCTTTGCCCGAGGAATCAGTACGGGACGAATGAAATCGCGTACCGGATGTTTGAGGACGAGTCGCTCGAATCATTCCATCGCATTGTGCTGCGGCCGTTTGCAACATCGACCTATGTAACGGGAATCGAGGACTATGTGGCACAGCATATCGCATCGACTCTCGACGTGGAGGCATTGGCGACACGACCGGCCGTGTTGTATCTGAACGGTGAGTATTGGGGTGTTTACCAGGTTCAGGAACGATTCGATGAATATTATCTCGAAGCCCATATGAGAACGCATGCAGATAGCGTAGATATTATTTTAGCCTGGGAAGGTTTTGTGGAAGCGGGAGATGCGGAGGACTACAGGAAATTGTATGCCTTCATGGAACAGGCCGACATGACGGTCGACGCGGATTATGATACGGCGAAGCAATGGATTGACATCAATAATTTTATTGATTATCAACTGCTGGAAATATTTATCGCCAACGCGGATTGGCCGGCCAACAACATGAAATTATGGCGTCCGCGTAAAACCGGCGAAACCTGGAGGTGGATATTCTATGACGGAGACGCTTCATTCATGCCAGTGGAATTTGACGGATTTGAAAATGCGCTATCCACCATAGCGGAGGGGTGGCCAACGAATGTCGGTGCTACGCTGTTCTTGAGAAAATTGTTGGAGAGTAAAAAATTCAGGACCAGGTTTATCAACCGACTTGAGTACCTGTTGAATAATGAGCTTTCATTCCTGGGAACCGTTCCGTTCTTCAACGAAATCACGCTCACGATCCATGGTGAAATCGAGCGTCAAATCGACCGATTCGGTTCTCTTGGGGCTTATCTTCATTGGCTATATGCTATAGGAGACGTGTTCGACTTTCTTCGCAACAGGCAATGTGAGATCGTCAGGCAGGTAGCCGAGCGTTTCGGCATACGTTTAGCGGTTCCAAACTGTCCGGTCACGGTTTCAGTCAAGCCTAACGGGCAGAAAGAGCATGAACCATGTACCATGGAGCTATACCCCAATCCTTCCGCAGGTGGATTTTCGCTGACGTTCGATGCGCCGGGACATGGGAACGCAATCCTGTCGATCATTAATCTTCTGGGTCAAACGCTGTTCACAGCCTCGCACGAAATCAAGGATGGTCATAACCGTCTTGCATATACTGGCAGCAGAATACCGCCGGGCTTGTACATGATACGATTGCAGCTTGGAACAACGCATTACTCCACTCGCCTGCTCATCGCGCGGTGAAGCGTGCGGAGAGAAAACGCCGTTCCCTGAGGCGCGAGAACAACGCTGCGTACCGGTTTTTGTTACTGGCAAGCAGATATAGTTGAATCGTAGTGATTACAGAAGAATTGAAAGAAAAGCTTCACTAGGAACGGTGGTTCGTTTTCCTGGGTGTGACGAATGTCGTTGTCGATTTCTGACTAAACCATGCTCATGTCGTCATGCGGTAGCTTCTTTCAGAATACCGCCGACGGTGACGGTTTTGATAACCTGGCGAATGGTGTTGAGGGGAAAATCTTTCTGCGATAGCGCCCAAAGCTGGAGCAGTTGACGCATGCCTCCGAAAACAAAATTGCTGAATACCCGAGGATCGACATCGGAGCGGAACTGCCCGAGACGGACGCCGTCGCGCACCACCTCTTCCCCAAGCTTGAGAAAGTCCTCGTAGTAACGCATGAATTCTCCCGTCCCTTCACGAATGAGATGATGCTGTTCGTTGACGAAAACAAGCGCCAATGCGGGATTTTTCGAAAACAACGCGAAAATGCGATCGACGATATCCTCCAACTTGTCCTTCGGTGTCGTGTCGCTTCGGGATACGACACCCAAAAGCTGGTCGCGGATGCGTTGCCAGATTTCGTTGAACAAATGATGGAGTATGCTTTCCTTGTTGTGGAAATAGAGATACACGCTCCCCGTGGCCACACCGGCTTCCTTCGCGATTTTTGTGATCTTCGCGCCGTGGAAACCGTCACGGGCAAACACCTTCACCGCCGCGTCTGCAATGTCTCGTTCCTTGTTTCCGATTCTGTATCTCATGGCCCCCCCGAACAAATAATGAATCATGATTCAAATCTAGACCAGGGGCACACGGATATCAAGCTTCTTTTCCCCCCTGACTCTGCACAGAGGTGAACAGGGACCCGGAAAGTAAGGAAATAACTGCTGACGTTGGAGACCCTGATGGGAAACATGCTGAATACCGGTGTTTGGTTTCGTTCACATAATGGCCCGATTATCCCGCACGCGCAGATTTCATAAGCAGGACCTCCCTGTACGCGGAAGCTCTCATGCTCCAGCAGGGAGAGCACTCGTACGGACAGCCCGGAGGGCCATTCCCTCCCCATCGAACTTTTTACCTTCCTTGCTTCCAATCCGGAAATATGGTGTCGGAGTGGGGCTGATCCCGCAGTCAAGTTGTATCTCACTGCCATGCTTGGTATGTTATTTATTCGACGTTCTTGCAACGAAACATCGATTAAAACATGGAAAACGACACGCGCGATGAATTAAATGATCTGATGCGACGCCGGCGCGAAGAGCACGACGAGCTTGTCGCGTACGGTGTGCAGCCCTATGCCTACGAGTACGACGTTACAGCGGTAGCGGATGAGGTGCTCGCGAAATTCGTCGACGACGCACCCGTACGCGAGGTCAGTCTCGCTGGCCGACTGATGACGATCCGCCGCATGGGCAAGGCTTCCTTCGCGCATCTACAGGATCACAGCGGCAAGATTCAGATATATCTGAAAAAAGACGATCTCGGAGACGAGGTCTACGACATGATCAAACTGCTCGACATCGGCGACATCGTCGGAGTATCGGGCACAGTGTTCCGTACCCGCATGGGCGAAATTTCCGTCCATGTCTATGGCTTCACCCTTCTGGCGAAATCGCTGCGTCCCCTGCCCGTGCCGAAGGAGAAGACCGACGAGGAAGGCAACCGCGTGGTATTTGATCAATTCACGGACAAGGAACTCCGCTACCGCAAGCGGCCGCTCGATCTGATCCTGAATCCCGCCGTGAAGGAAACTTTCATCAAGCGCTCGCTGCTGGTGAGCACCATGCGGCGGTTCCTCGACGACCGAGGCTACATCGAAGTGGAAACACCGGTTTTGCAGCCACTTTACGGTGGCGCCGCCGCACGTCCGTTCGTCACGCATCACAACGCTCTGGATATGACGCTGTACCTGCGTATAGCGGATGAATTGTATCTCAAGCGCCTGATCGTCGGCGGGTTTCACGGAGTGTACGAAATCAGCAAGGATTTCCGGAACGAGGGCATGGACCGCAACCACAATCCGGAATTCACCATGCTCGAGCTGTATGTGGCATGGAAGGATTACCGCTGGATGATGGACCTCGTCGAGAACATGCTTTCCGCAATCAATTTGGCAGTCAACGGCACGCCGACCGCACGCGTGGGCGGACATGAGCTGGACTTCACGCCGCCGTTTCGCCGGATCACCATGTTCGAGTCGATCGCCGAGTACACCGGCGAGGATTTGCGCGGAAAGGACGAAGCGGAACTGCGCGCAGCGGCGCAGCGTCTTGGTGTCGCGCTCGAGGAAAGCAACGGTCCGGGACGCATCATCGATGAAATATTTTCCGAGCGTGTCGAGGCGAACCTGATACAGCCGACCTTCATCACGGACTATCCGCTCGAGCTTTCGCCTCTGGCGAAAAAACATCGCACAGAAGCCGGGTTGGTGGAGCGTTTCGAGCTATACATCAACGGGCAGGAGATAGCGAACGCTTTTTCCGAACTCAACGATCCAATCGACCAGAAGCAACGCTTCCTCGATCAGGCCGGCTTGCGTGCACGCGGCGACGAAGAGGCCATGACCTTTGATGAAGATTATATCGAGACGCTCGAATACGGCATGCCACCCACCGCGGGACTCGGCATCGGCGTCGATCGCCTTACAATGTTATTGACCGGAGCGGAGTCGATCCGCGACGTGATCCTCTTCCCGACCATGAGGCCGGAGAAATAAGATAGTCAACAGCGACAGCGGTACAGTACCGCAATAACATTTTCCAGGGACGCAGTGCGCGCATCGATATTGTTTGATGCACGGGAGAGTTTGGCTCCTTTCGCCCATGCGCGAGGCACACAGCGTCAGCATTTCCAACGTTGATTTCAAATTACAGCAACCGCGGCGGCGGCGATATACAACGGAATTTTTGATGTCGTTTCTCAGTCAGCTCAATCCGGTCCAGAGGGACGCAGTCAAGACGATCGAAGGACCGGTCATGATCGTGGCCGGGGCCGGCAGCGGCAAGACGCGCGTGCTCACGTACCGCATCGCCTACCTTCTGCAATGCGGCGTTCCGGCCTCCAACATTCTCGCGTTAACCTTCACGAACAAGGCCGCGCGGGAAATGCGCGAGCGCATCGAATCCGTCGTGCCGGGGGACGAGTCGAAACGCATCATGATGGGGACGTTCCATGCCACCTTCGCCCGCCTTCTGAGGCGCGACGCGGAGCACATCGGATTCCACAGGAATTTTTCGATTTACGATACCGAGGATTCGCAGGGTCTTGTCAAAACCATCATGGCCGATCTCGGCATCAACGCGCAGCAGATAGCGCCCGCCGCAGTGCGTCATGCCATCAGCTCCGCGAAAAACCGCATGTTGACGCCCGAGCATCTCGCGAACACCGCCACCGATATTTTCGAGCGGCGTGTCTCTGAAGTGCTTGTCGAGTACACACGCCGTCTGCGTGCGAGCAACGCCATGGATTTCGACGATCTGATCCTGCATCCCATTCACCTGTTCGACGCGCATCCGGAAATTCTCGAGCGCTACCAGCGGCAGTTCCGCTTTATCCTCATCGACGAGTATCAGGACACCAACCAGGCGCAGTACCAGATCGTGAAGCGTCTCGCGATGTCGCACAAAAACATCTGCGTCGTTGGCGACGATGCGCAGAGCATTTACGGATTCCGGGGTGCCGACATCAGCAACATTCTCGATTTCGAAAAGCATTTCGGCAACGTTGCGATTTTCCACCTCGAGCAGAATTACCGCTCGACGAAAATGATACTCCAGGCGGCGGATTCGTTGATTAAACACAACAAGAATCAAATCCCGAAAACGTTGTGGACGGAGAACGAAACCGGCGAGCCGGTGACGGTGCTGGAGGTAGCGGACGAAGGCGAGGAGGCGATGCGCATCGTCTTCCACATGCAGGAAGAGAGCCGCAAGCGCAAGCTGCAGTTGAACGACTTCGCGGTGTTGTACCGCACCAACGCGCAGTCCCGCGCGATCGAGGACGCATTCCGGCGCAGCGGCATTACCTACGCCATCGTAGGAGGAGTGGAATTTTACCGCCGCAAGGAAATAAAGGACGTCCTGGCCTATTTGCGCATTCTCGTCAATCCCGACGATGACGAGGCCGTGCTGCGCGTGATCAATTATCCAACGCGGGGCATCGGAGCAACATCGCTTGCGCGGCTGCGCGAATACGCGATTCAGGAGGGAGTGACGGTATTCGAAGCCGCCATCAACGTGGCGCTGATTCCATCGATGACGCCATCGGCGGTAAAGCGAATTCAGGAATTTGTTCGGTTGGTGCAGAAATACTCCTCGCTCCGCCGCGAAATATCCGCAGGTGAAATGGCGAGTTCGCTCGTGGATGAGCTGGGCATTGTCGGCGCATTCAAAACCGAAGGAACGCCGGAAGCGCGCAACCGCCTCGAGAACGTACAGGAGCTGCTTTCCGCTATCTCCGATTTCGAAGCCGGCGACGGGCAGCAATCGTTGGAGCTTTTCCTCGAACAGGCCTCGCTTGTGGCGGATGTCGACTCGCTCGATCAGTCCCGCAACGCCGTCACGCTGATGACGCTGCATGCGGCGAAAGGTCTCGAATTCGCCGTGGTGTTTCTTGCTGGAATGGAGGAAGGGTTGTTTCCCTCGTCCATGGCAATCGACCGCGATGATGTCGAAGAGGAGCGGCGGCTCTGCTACGTCGGCATGACGCGCGCCCGTCAGAAGCTCTATCTGCTTCACGCGAAATCGCGTCTCCGTTGGGGCGAGAGGCTCGAACAGATGCCTTCGCGCTTCCTCAATGAAATCGACGAAACCGTCGTGCAGCGCGAGAGCACGCGTCGACGCAATTCCGCGCCGCAAGCGGTGAATGGCGGCTACAAACGCACGGCCAAGCCCCGGCAGTCCGAATACAGCCAGGACGCCGGACACGATTCGTACTCGCAGGTGGAATCGGATCTTCACATCGGCGGAACGGTTGTGCATGCCACCTTTGGACGCGGCAAGCTCCTCGGCATCCAAGGCGCAGGCGACATGGCCCGCGCCGTCGTATTTTTCGACTCCGTCGGCAAAAAAACCTTGATACTGAAATATGCCGCGCTGAAAGGTGAAGGATAGGAACCAGTGTGAATTATCTAGTTGTCGCTTCCTTGCGGGACAGCTGCACCTGATTGATACTTCAGCAAAAGCGTTCCTCCCCGGAGTCGCTCAATTGGGCCGCCTTCGTACGCGTGGGTCTCTTTCCGAAATTTTCAGGAAATGTCGTACGTTGCGATAACGGACAAACGCACTTCACAACACCACAGCACCTCCATGAACGAAGCAGCACGCATTCAATCCTTTAGCGACCAACGCATACTTGCTCTGGCTGGGGCATCGCGCGGTGGAAAAAAATTCGGAAACTCGGTGATGAAAGAACTCACCGCAAAAGGCTTCACTATCTATCCCGTGCATCCCTCGGCGGAGACGATCGACGGCGTTCAATGCTATCCGTCGCTCAAATCGCTGCCCGCACCCGTTGGTGGGCTGGTGCTTTCGGTCAAACCCACGCAGACCGAGCAACTGGTCCGCGAAGCCAGGGAAGCCGGTATCACCCGCGTGTGGATGCAGCAGGGCGCTGAATCGGAGTCCGCCATCCGCTATTGCGAGGAGCAGGGCATGGAGGTCACGCACGGATACTGCCTGCTGATGTTCGCCGATCCGGTCAACAGCGTGCATCGGATTCACCGGTTTTTCGCGAAAGTGTTCGGCAAACTGCCCACGTAGTTAAGAGGATTTCGTAGCGCGTTGGCCAAGCTCGTCATCTCGCCGCAGCGAGTCTGCGACCTGAGAGTGCCTTGCAGCGCAGAGTACCGGTCCATTCCGTGGTCGACATCAAGGTGCCAGTCCGCGCCAGCCAAGTTCGTCATGCTGAGTGTGCCCACCAGCGCTGCGCACCGGTCCATTTCATGGGTGACATCCGGTTTTCTGACGCGCGTTATCAATCTCGTCATGCTGAGTGTGCCCACCAGCACCGTACGCTGGTCCATTTCAAGGATGA
>CAYJMN010000047.1:0-41697 GCA_964371045.1 uncultured Chromatiales bacterium
CCTTGCGGGCCAGGATCTCCCTGGGGTCCGGGGTCGCCTTGTGGACCGGGCTCACCTTGCGGACCTGGCGATCCCGTAGCCGCCTGATACGGCAGGCCATTCCACGCCGTCGCGCCGTCGCCGATCTTGTATTTCAGCGTGTCCGTCTCGTAGCCGGGTTCACCGGCAAGCAAGGTCGGATTTACCGATGTCCACTGCGTAGCCGTTCCGCTCCGCCATTGGATGGTCTGGACAATAAGGGTCATGGCGTACCGCCGCTGATGATCGTGATAGTTGGCGTCGGATCAACTACGCCAGTCGTGCATTTCACCCTGTACTCGCGCCGCGCCGTTGCGTCTGTGTCGATGGAAACTATTTCGTACGGGTTGCCATCCCACAGGATGCGCATGGCAGGCAATAGGCCCGGAAACCATCGCATCTGAATGCGCGCGGTCACTTCGGCCTGTGTTGCGTCCGCACTGTTGAATTCACGCCCGGGCCCGGTCAGCACTTCGGCAGGCACGGAATCCAGCGGCGTGTCGCTGTCGAGATAGACCGTTGCCCAGAAGAAGGAAATATCGCCGGTCGTCGGGTCCTGCGCCTCGATCTTTTCTTGGACCTCGACACGATGGCGGTAGCGTTGCGCTTCCATCAGACACCGAGCCCGGTTCGATAGGGATGCAAAACCGTCTCCGCATTCGAGCGCAGCTTAGCCTGATCTTCCGGTTTCGGGGTTTCGTAGGCCGCCTGCACGAGCAAGCACACCGCTTTGTTCCATGAGGCAACTACCGGATCCTCGCTGCTCGGAATGTCCTCGCTGCTGGATTCGCTCGGATAGTCCATCGGCAGGGTTGGCGGCTGCGTGCGATTCAGGAACCGAAGCGCCTCGTCTTCCGCCTGGTCGATCAAGTCCTGCAACAGAACGTCATCAGCCGAATGGATGACGCGACACCAGCGCTTGACCTCTTCGAGTGTGACCGTGCTCATGCGTAGTGCCTCGCGTCGTCGCCAATCCACTGCCGGAGCAGTGCGCCATCCGGGTCGTATTCCCCGGTGAAGTTGCCCTGGTGCCCCATGCCGATTCCGCCGCGCCCGGGCAGACCCTTGATTCCTACGACACGATGGCCGTCGAAGACGCGCCGGTTGCGGTGGCGCTTCCACAGATCCAGGTCGATGAACTTCGGTGCCCGCTTGCAGGACTGCCGGAAGGTCTCGATCGCCGCGCCTCGCATCGCCGTGCTGCACAGGCTGGCGTGCTGGTCGTTGCGCAACTGCCTGCCGGTTCGCGTGGCCACGTTGTAATAGCGGGCCTTGCATTCTCCGACCAGCTCCGCGCGCTCAAGCTGCGCGGTGACGTGGGTCAGCCAGTCGCTTGCGTAGTGATCGTCATCCTCGATCAGCGCGACCGGAAGCTTCGGGTCGACCGCAGCCAGTCCGCGCAATAGATTTACAGCCTGCGTGTTCTGCCCAGGCTGCCAGAACGGTGTCCTGCGGATCACGACCTGCAGCCAGTTCGACGGCATGCGTTCGATCTTGGATGGTTCGGGGCCGTCGTCGACGACGAACCAAACGATCTTGCCGGTGTAGTCCTGCGCACGCATCCAGCGGTGGCAGAGTTCGAGCGCTTCCGGTCTGGCACCGGTTGCCGTCAGCAGTTGCAGCAAAGCAATTCCTCCGCTATCTCTCGCACGTTATGGAACCGTTCCGCGTGCGCCCGAAGGCTGCCGCGATCCAATGCCGCGCCGATGGCCAGGCGCATGTCTCGCAGGGTCGGCACGATGCCGCCCCGGCCGCTGTAGTTGCGCGTCATCGCGTCGACCGGATCAGGATCGAGTAGCGCGCCCTGATATTCCCGGCAGTCGGCAATGACGACTGGCGCACCGCAGGCCATCGCCTCGACCGCCGCGCGCCCGGTTGCAATGACCATCGCAGACCGTTGCAGGACGTCCCGAACCTCTTCCGGTGACGCGCTTCGAAGATGCCGGTATTCCAGCCCCATGCCGTCCGCGAAGCCCTGCAGATATTCAAATCCGCCCCGGTAGCTGTGCCGGGTCAGGTAGCGTCGGGCCACGTCCGCCGGCTGCCAGAAGTTCAGATCAATCGGCTGGCGAATGACTTTCCCAGCGCCCCAGTTGTCCCGAACCTCTTCGCTCGTGCAGACCCAGCCCGGGCCGCCGGTCTCATCAGGAATGATGCCGTGCGAGACCTTTACGATTCGATCGCAGCGGTCGATTGCCTCGCCCGTATGGGCAAGATTCGCCATGATTCCAAGATCGAAGCGACCAGCAGGCAGCGGCCACTCCGGACCCCACACGATGACCGAATGCCCGACCCTGCGCAGTTCATCGGCAACCGTGGCAACCCACGTCTGCACCCCGCCAATGGGCCTGTAGCCCCCAGGCGGATGCTTGCCGGCCATCAGAACGCGCACGCCTTCTCCCATGGGTACAGCGGTCGGCCGAAGTCGCTCCGTTCGTGAATCGCCTTCCCGCGCCGCGCCGCCCACTTCGACCGGTACGGCTCAGGCCAGTGCGTGGCGTAGTAGTCGCAGGTCTCTTCCCAGTGTTCGACCGAGAGACACTTGCCGTAGTGCCGGACGCAGGTTTCTGCCAGCGCCACCCGCCCAGCCACGCACGGCTCGCGCTTGTCACGCCCGTAGTAACTGGCCCGATCCTTTCGGAACAGCATCAGGATGTCGCGACGCTCCGGCCCCCACATACGCGGCAAGTCGACCAATCTGCCTTCGCGGTATTGGTCTGAGCAAGCCTGAGTCAAATAGCCGTCGAATAGCCGGAACCGAAACCCGGATCCAGTCAGTTCAGGCAACGGCCCTTCGATCCGCTCGTCAGCATCGAAGCATAGAACCCATGGCGACCGGACCCGCTCAAGCAATAGAGCCCGGTGTCGCGTCTCCTCCATCGGACGATCTGCGCGCCATGCGTCTCCACGAATCACCTCGACCCTATCAAAGCTGGCCGCAATCTCCGGCGTTCGGTCGGTTGAGTCGTCGTCGTACAAAATGACCTGATCGCAGATCCCGAGGAAATGCCGGAGCGTGTCCTCCAGGATCAGCGCCTCATTCCGTACCCGAGTGATCCCGGTCAGCAAGGGCGGCCTCCAAGTCCATGCGGGGGAAACAGGTCAGCGCGGTTTCACGTGAAGCGTTGATGACGTTGACCTTTGCGCGGCTCATCGTCTCGGCCAGCTTCCGGAACCGGACGAACCATTGCGACATCGACTTAGCGTTGCCCAGGTTCGGCGGGTGGTCGCCGTGGTGATGCACCTTGCCGCCGGTCTTCTGGCAGTCGTAGCCGATCAGGACGATCCTTTCCGCGCCGCGACTGGCCGCGAAGGCGACCGCCCCGCACCCAGAGTTCGCGAACAACGGGACCGGGTAGCGGATCACCCCGGGCCAGTTGAACGCCGCGCCAATTCGCAAGCCCTTGAAGACTTCCCGGACATCCTTGTCGTAGTGCTTCCACCATGGCGCATCATGGCCATACAGGGCATCAGCCCAGGGTGCGGACTTGAACGTGGTATTGGTGACTACGACTCGGCGGCGAATCTCTGAATCCGACGCCGCTGCTTCTCCGTCAGGCCATCGCCAGCGACGGATTCGTTCGAAGTCGTCTGCTCGAACACTGGGACCGGAGGCGATGCAGACGACGGTAAATCCGTCCCACCGGTCGCCGAAGGGTTTTCCGGTGGCAGCCCGGTGAGGCTGACCAGGCCCTTTGCGGCCAAAGCCTTGCAAGTCGCGCTGGTCAGATTCGGCGTATCACCGAAGCTGTATCGCTTGCCGCCGTGGTCGAAACCTTTGATTGCTGTGCAGATCATGTTGCCCTCTCATGAAAAAGGGCGCCCGAAGGCACCCTCAATTCTTCACGGTTGAAACGCAGATTAGCTCGACAGGCCGACGAACGATCCGGTAACGAACGCCTCTGGACGGAACACGGTAAGGCCGACGCGCTCTTCGCAGAGGATCGTGACCATGTTCTTGACGAAGTTGTCGCGATCCTGGTTGCTGATCGTGACGCTCGCGTCTTCGCGGTCCCAGCCCTGCGCGCCGAGCGCGAACGCACCGACGAGGAAGTCGCCGCCGTCCATCGCCTGCGTCGGAACGACCGGACGACCCCACAGAACCGGGCCGATGATTCCGCGCGGATTCGACATCAGGTAGGCGTCGTCCTGCGTCTTCGTCAGTTCGATGGTGCCCCAGTCGATCGGGTTGATGACGATGCCGTCGCCTTCGTACTCCGCAAGCGTGACCTGCAGAAGAGCGATGCGGAGGCGGTCGATCATCGTCTCGGCCTGGACGAAAACGCCCGGGTTCGAGTACGCCGTGGCCTGGGTAAGGATGCCGTTGATGTTCAGGCCAACGCCCGAACCCTTCAGCAGTTGCAGTTCTTCCTTGAGCTTGAGGCCGTACATCAGGCGACCGTTGATATAGCTCTGGAGCTGGCCGACATCGGCAAGCACCTGCTTCGAGGCCCGGATCCAGTGCGCGATCGTGGCGATCGGCGCATTGTCGAGTTCGAATTCCAGATCCGATTCCGGCTTGACGGCTGCCGGGTTTTCCGAGACCGGCGCGGCGTTGTTGGTGAATCCCGTCTCACGAACGTACTCGATCATGTTCGAGGACGTGCGACCGAAGTTCAGCAGGTCACGGATGAAGAGGCGCTGATTCGGCGTTGCGACGATGCCTGGCACGCGCTGCGGGACGATCAGGTCTCCGGCCGAGCTCGAACTGGAATCGACCGCCGCATGAATCGAGCCGATCTTGACGCTGATCTGGCCCTGCATGTTGAAGTTCGCGTTCTTCAGCGACTCGGATTCGGCGACAACTTCGCCGACCGACTTGTGACTGGCAGGGTTGCCGCCGCTGGTCTGGATCTTGTCGATCAGCTGCTGCGCTGCGCGGAGGTCTGCGGTCAGTTCGCCCTGCTTCGTCAGCAGTTCGTCGACCTTCGCCTTCGTTTCCTGCGAAAGTTCCTGGTGCGCCTTGATTTCCTTCTGCGACTGCTCGGCCTGGGCCCGCAGCTTGTCGCCAACATCCTTCAGGGATGCGTTGATGGTCTTGATGTCTTCTTCGAGTGCCATGGTGAGTTACCTCAGAGTTGCGGAAAGGGAAGCGGCAATCGCCGCGGTTTCGCTCAGGACAGCGGGATCGCCCGCGCTGTGTCCGGTGGGATCACCCTCACCGCTGCCGCCTGGATCGCCCGCGACGGACTTGAATTCGTGAATGAGGCGGATGGCCTCGGATTTCGGCATGCCCGACGCGCGAAGTGCGGATTCGATGCGGCGCACTGCGCTCGCCTTCGTTTTGTCCGCTGACTTCTCGACCTGATCGGACGCAAGCAATTCGTCGGCAAACCCTTGGTCGATGGCATCGCTGCCGCCAATCCAAGACTCCGCGTCCATCAGCTTGCCCATCGCCTTGATATCGCTTCCGGTGCGGGCCGCATAGATATCGGCCATCGCCTTGTCGAACGGCTCCAGCGTGTCGGCAATGTCGTGCATGTCGTGCCTGTTGCCGATAGCCATGACCCAACAGTTGTGAATCATCAGGAAGCCGGCGCGCGCGATCTGCACGGTATCGCCAGCCATCGCGATCACCGATGCCGCAGAAGCAGCCAGGCCGAGCACCTTGACCGTGACTTCGCCCTTGTGCTCGCGCAGAAGGTTGTAGATCGCCAGCCCTTCGAACATGTCGCCTCCCGGGCTGTTGATGTTCACCGTCACAGGGCCAGCGCCGAGACTGCGCAGCGCGCCCGCGACTCGCTTGGCCGTCACGCCCTCCCCGGCCCAATAGTCGAAGCCGATCACGTCGTAAATGCTGATCGTCCGATCCTGCTCACCATCGGCTGCGCGGATGCCAGCGTCCCAACGCTCAAGCGCGGTCTGCGAGATATTGCCGCGCATGTCGGCCTGCGGACGGCCAGACGGCGCGCCCGGGATTGCTCGAATCGTCATGGTTCAGCCCTTCTTCGGTTCGTCGTCAAAGCCCAGGAAGGCGCGCATTGCTGCCTTCGCCTGGTTCGAATCGGTGACCTGCCCGAGACTGTCGAGCGTAGTCATTGCAGATTGCACGGTCAGCACGGCCGCGTTGCCGCCCATCGGCTCCCGGTCTTCCAGTTCGCGCACTTCGTCGCGGGTCAGGATTCCGTTGTTGACCAGCGCGGAATAGAACGTCGACCTGCCGGCGCTGTCCGCGCGCAGCAAGCCCTCGACCGCAAACTTTGGATAGAACCGCGCGCGCTCGTTCGGCGCGAGCAGATCCTTCGAGATCGCCTGCTCAATGCGCTTGAGCCAGGGCGCAAGCGTGAAGGTCAGGAACCCGATCATCTGTTGCTCGATCCCAGTCCCCCAGGATGTCGACTTCTCTGAATGTCCGACCATGAACGGCGGAACCCGAAACCATCGACAGATTTCCTCGACGCTGAAACCACGCGACTCCAGAAGCTGTGCGTCCTTCGGGTCGATGCTGATGGCTTCTGCAGTCATGCCGCCTTCCAGAAGCGGAGAACTGCCGGAATTGATCGCGCCAGTGATACCGGCAAGATTCTCACGGAACTCCGCGCGCTGCTCCTTCGTAAGGACGCGCTCCATCTTGTAGACGACAGTCGACATCAGGCCGTTGGCAAAGGTCTTCGATGCCGCAACATCGGCCGCCTGCGCCGATCCGAAGACGTTCGCGCCGTACTGCACGACCGACACGCCGCACTCACCATCAAGCGAGAATCCGGGGATGGTCCACATGTTCTCTGGCTGAATGACCCGCTGCGTCCCGTCCTTGTTCGTATACCGCCACTCGTAGCGCCCGCGCCCGAGCGTCGACTTCGACAGTCGGTTCGGGGCCAGGAACAGAAGGCTTGTCACCTTGCCATTCTGGATCCGCTTCTCTGCTCGACCGTTGCCGCGCAGGAGCATCGCAGCGACCATAGCTTCCCAGAATACGGAGGCCGCCGTGTCCGCATTCGGCATGTCGTGGATCAAGAACTGCAGGCCGTGCTGCGTGGCCACGCGCTTGCCGGCGCTTGTGCGCTCGTACATCGACAGCGGCAGCGTTGCGATCGTCTCCGATATCAGGCGCACGCAAGCCCATACTGCCGACAGTTGCATGATCCCGGTGTCGGTTATCGTCTGTCCGCTGTTCGAGCTCGCCGCCGCGCTTTCGCCGGTATAGCTCGCCGGCACTCCGAACCATTCGAGAATGGCAGCGCGGATCTTCCCCAGCTTGCTCGCCTTCTTCTTCATCGTGCGATCACCGGGTTGCGCAGGAATTCATCGAAATTGCCTTCGTCGTCTGGAACAAGCGCAACGCCGATAGCCATGAACAGTGCGGCCATGTCGTCGATCTTGTCGGGGCTTCGTTTTTTGTCCGGGGCCATGTTCATGTTTGCGTCGTACCTCGGCACCAGGTTCGCCGCGTTCCACTGCAGTACAGGGTCGCCGCCGTGCCGGAACTGGCCGGACTTGTAGGCGCGTTCCAGTTCCTGCATCGCGGGGTGATAGGACTTCGGCCCTTGGATGAACTTGATCAGCGGCAGGTCGTCAGCGAGAAGCCGGTTCGCGATGTCCTGCGCGTTCCAGTCATCGAATGCGATGGCCTTCGGCTGGAACCTTTCGAAGTCTTCCTTAATCGCCGCCTCAATCACTGCGTAGTCGACAACGTTTCCAGGCGTCTGCGTCATCAAACCGGATTCGACCCAACCGCTGTACTGAACCGTCCCGCGCGCGGTGCGTTGCTCGACAGCATCAGCCGGAACCCACCGCCTGCCCCATGTGTACCAAATACCCTCGACGTGCCAGACCAATCGCCAGGATGTCAGATCGCTGACTGATGAAAGGTCGAAAGCGGCCCAGCATGGGAACTGCTCAAGCCAATCAAGATTGACTTCACCGCTGCACTTGGCCCACATGCCAACATCGATCAATGCCTGCGCCGCCGATGCCTGCCGGTTCAATCGCTTGATGCGAAACTCGGCAAGCTTCGAAGGCATCCCGCGCGCCTCTACCGCTTCCTTTCGGATCGCGTTCAGCAGATGCGGGTTGCTGTCGATCAGTGGATTGGCTTTCGCCCACGCGGTTTCATCGAAGTCCTTGTCGTCCTCATCGACTGCATAGAAGCAAGCGAGGAAGTGATCCACCTCGGTTCCGAAAACACCTTCGAGCAATTGCTTTGCGAATATCCGCAGTTCACTCCACGGCCCAGTGCTGATGTAGCCCTCGGTGGTTGTGTAGAGCCAAAGCGGATTGCTTCGCGCGCCGGCAGCGGATGCCAATACGTTCACCAAGTCCGCGTCTTTGTGTGCATGGATCTCGTCGAGCCCAACGTGCGACGGGTTCAAGCCGTCCTGCGTGCTGGCTTTCGAGTTGATCGGCTTGAAGCTTGCGCCTGTTTCTATCCTGCTGATCGAGTTCGCCCAGACCTCAAGCCCGAACGCCTCACGAAGCGCCGATGTTTTCTCGGCCATTCGCTTGGCGACGTTGAATATGATTCGCGCCTGACTGCCAGTCGTCGCCGCACTGATCACCTGTGCGCCGGGTTCGTTCTCGCAGCATTCGCAGTAGAGCAAGATCGCTGCGGCCAGCGTCGACTTGGCATTCTTCCGAGCTACCGCAAACAGGGCCGATGTAAACCGGCGATGCCCGTCCTCCTTCCTGAACCCGAACAGGTTGACCAGAAAGAACACATGCGACGGATGCAGAACGATGTTTGGCGTGTCCCAAACACCCTCGACATGCGGCAACTTTTCAATGAAGTCGCACGGATCGCAGGCGTGCCAAGCGTCGAAAACGAATGGCGGGCGCTTGCCCTTCGCTCGAACCAGGTCAGCAAGGAACCGTTCCGCGCCGAGCCGGATCAACTTGCCGTTGCGCTGGCCCTTCTTGTCAGCAACTACCTGCTTCGCGTACTCGACCGCAATGCGGACGTAGTCACGCGCTCCGCTTTCCGTTCTTCGTGAATGGGTTGTCTTTCGGCTTTTCGCCACTCGGGCGGACCTTTCCTTGTGCGACAGGGGTCAGGCCGAAGTCATTCGAGATTGCCCGGTACTGAGCAACCATCGAAGCGTTCGGGCTTTCTCCTGCCGCGTAGAGTTGAACGATCTTTCCATGCAGCGCGCAAAGGTGCGCCAGGGTGGAAGTCCCAGCTTCAGTCAGCAGCCCGACCTTCTGCAAGATCGGAGCGAGGCGATCCCACTCCTTTGTCGCGTGCGCGTTCGGCATCCAGTCAGGCGCGCAAGGCACATCAGAGACCAGTGGAAGGTCGATGACAGGGCCATCGTCAGGCTGCGTGCTGCCGGTGATGACCTTCAGATTGCTCGGTTTCTTGGGGTATGCCATGACTCTCAAAATCCGGATTATTCAAGCCCTTTCGCGAATAAACAGCTGGCCGCACGTGCCTTCAACCGCGGGCCCTGGACTTTTGACCCACCCCCAGTCTCACCGCGCTCTGAGATTGAGACCATTCTCATTCTCACTAGCCTTTGAGATTGAGAGGGCTCTCATTCTCACGCTCGAATGAGACAGACTGCATGGCCGCTGCGAATCACTCGCATTCAGAACGTCGTGGCGCCCTTGTCCCGAGGCGGTATCGGGTTGCCTGACAGGTCCATCTGCGGGCCTTCCTCGTCATCCTCAGCCAGCGCGTTGATCAGCAGCCCCATCTGCTCGGCCAGCACGTCCATCTGTCTTCCGACTCTCGCAAGCTCCTGCAAGATCCTTTCTTCGGCCTTCATCGCCTAGCCTCGTTCTGCTCGGTCATGGTCTTGGACGAGTGGCAGGGCTGGCATAGCGTCTGCAGGTCTTCGTCTGGCACGACCTCGTGCGCGTTGTTCGTGATGTGGTCCACCTGGTCGCCGTAGTGGCCGCAGGCTTGGCAGGTGAACATATCGCGCTGCAACACACGCTGGCGCTGCTGCTTCCATGCCTTGCTGCCGGTATGGTGCGCGCGCTTGCGCTGCCTGTTTGTTGCGTCCTTGCCACGTGGGTTGTGCCGTGGTGTCTTGGTTACGTGTGGCCTGTGGATCTTGGCTGATCTTGGCATCAGGCCGTAACCTCTACCCGCGTATCCGTCACGACAACATCAGCCTCCTCCCACTGGCAGTCGCCTTCCATGTATTGCGCCTCGAACGTCATCACCGGCTCATTGCCTCGGCCTTGATCTATCAGGGCTTGCAGGGCATCACGCATTTCAATGACTGTCATGGCGCTACCTTATTCGACGACCTTACCCTTGATGAACTCGACCTCATCGCTATCCATGTCTGTGACCTCAATCAAAGACGGATGGCAATGGATCACTGCACACCATAGCTGCCCATCTTCCTTTTCAGTGCGCGCATCAGCCTTGAGTTCGATTCGATAGACACCTTTCATCGGTACGCCATCAACGAGAACCTGCGTTCCTATGCAGTGCGGGCCTTTGCTGATGATGGATACGTTGCTCATCGGATAACTCCTTTGTGTCGCAGATCAGCCAAACACTCGTTCGTCGCCTGCAACCGAATAGCCGCCACCTCGTACAGTCCCATGAGCGTTACGGCCCATTGGTCTATCTCAGGCCATTCAGGAACGACCGGGATCGGGGATAAGGATTGTGCGTCGCATGGAACTGATGGCTTTGTTGGCAGATTCGCGGGCCGCGTTGAGTTCGTCTGACACGCGCTCAGGCCGAGCGATAGCAGCAGAACAGTCGGCAGTGATGATCCGATCTTTATATACCGTCTTGATGCGCTCAATAGTGTCATGTGTCCTGATCTCGATTGGCGGCACGGTTACGCGCAGATAGTCCAGCATGTCCACCAGTGCGGTTGCCGATGACTGGTCGCGCAGGTCGATGGCTGCCTGCGCCTTGTCCTTCTGCACGCTCGCTGCCGCTGCATTGCGGTCGTGCTCCCGGCTCACGCCTGCGCTGTATGCGTACCAGTGCGAGCCGATCAGGGCGATCAGCAGGCCGATGGCGAGGTATGCGCGGATCACGCGCCCCACTCGTCATCATCGAGATCAGAGTTTGTGTCTCGCTCAGACAGCAGGATCGCCCCGACGACTGATAGGCCGCACATCAGAGCGATGCCGCCGATAATGAGCACAGCGTCCATGTCAGCCTCCGTTCGCCAGTTGCCAGATGATGCAGATCACAGCTACAGCGCAGAAAAACAGCCCGACCGATGCGGCGTGGCGTATCAGTTCGCGTTGAATGTCGGGGTCGATCATGCGAATCCTTGGAAAAAGAAAGCCCCGAACTGGCCGGGGCTTTCGAGTCACTTGCGGTAAGGCCGAAGTTTATTGGCTAACCGGCGACCTGGATCACGAGATATCAGCGCTCAAGTTACTACGGGAGGCGCGACAGCTTCGGTTCTGATGGTTTTTCATGGGAGTGCACTCCTAGAAATTTCGATTGTCCCGGAGCTGGATGCTCTGGGTGATGAAATCCTGCCAGAAATGCGATTTTATTGCAAGCTATTTCAGTACGCGCCCAAGCACAACGCCTCTTCCGCCTTGCGCCTCGTCTCCAGCCCTTGGTAGAAAACGCCGCCTGCCTTCACCCATTGGCGGAATCCAGCACAGACAGCCGCCCAATTGCCGATTGCGGCCATTCTGCGGATTGTTGACTGGTTGCCGTTCTTGAGCACGCAGAGTCCGTCCTTTACGCCCTTCCTGCCCGGTCCGACATTGAGCGCGAAGTCAGTCAGCGCCGCGTGTCTGCGAATGGTCAGCGGGTTCTCGTCCGGTGCCACGATGCAGGAATCGACGATTCGAGCGGCATCTTCAAGATCCTCACGCAGCCATGCATCACATTGTTCTTTGGTCGCAGTGTCGCCTTCCTTTACACCCTTGGTGTGCCCACTGCAAATAGTCCATGGATCGCCCGGGACGGGGATGATCGCGTGATACGTCTCACCCTCGAATCCGCGAGAGAAACCCAAGGCGATCAGCAGCGATACGGCAGCAGCGCCGATTGCTGATAGGGCTTTGGGATTGACTCTTGCCATCAGTCGATCAGATTCGCAGCGCGGTCAATAGCCTTGTGGGCCTCTTCGCGCTGGCTGGCGTTCTCGACATCGCCCTCGAATACAACCGCGTCAGGGCCGGTTTCTGGGGCAGTGGGGGGGCGGGAAATACGAATGATCGTTGTCACTGCTGATCTTCCTTAGCCTTCTCGGCTTCTATGCGTTTCTGGAGTTCGGGAGCTACTTGGTAGATCGCCGATATGTAATCTTGAAAATCGTTGTCTCGCTTGCGGAGTTCGGCGCGCTCTTGTGTTGCTCGGGTCGTCGCGTCCAGCATCCAAAATCCGCCCACGAAAGCCGCGCCAAGCATGATTGCGCAGCATATGCTGGCAAGCCATGCAGCGCCCCATATCGATGCGCCGCCTGCGTCTACATGGATGCTTGATCGGCTGGTATTCTGCTCGCCCGCTCGCTGCTCCCGAAGATCCGAAACCTCGTCCCGAAGGCTTTTCAGGACTTCGGATAGGCCGAGAATGTCGGATCTGAGCTGCGCGTCAGGCATTGAAATCCTCTCCGACAGAAGGGATGTGCATCCGATTCGCGATGCGCTCGATCATGCGCTCAAGGTTGTTCACGTCTTTTTGCATCGGGGCCATGATCTTCTCCAAAGCCATTTGGCTCACGTATTCGCGGGCAATCATCAGTTCCAACTTCTGCCGCTGGTCTTTCTCTGCCTCGATCTCCCGGCGCAGCTCAGTGGCGACCTGTTCGAGATCCTTTTTCAGCGAAGCGAAGCGATTGAACAGAAACCCGATGATCGGGAAAAGGACGACACCGACGATGGTTGCAATCGTATTCGTATCCATCAGACCGATTTCTGCCGCTCCGGCCCCCACTTCACCGGCTCGACCGCGTATTCAGCCGGGACTGGCTTGCGGGACCGATACAAACGGGCAGATGACCGCGACCGAAAGATGCGGCCATCCTTCCCGTTGCGGCTTACGAGCCACAGTGATTCCTTTTTTTCGGACATTGTGACCTCGTAGAATAGAAGCTCGGCGCATCGGTTTGGCGTATTTGCCGGGAGGGGAGTGCCGAGGCCGAGCTGTGAAACAAAGAACCCCCGCGTAATCTCCGGGGAGACAAGAGGCAGGGGCCGTGTTGCATTGGCGGAACGGTCGTGCACGGCCTTTACAGCGTCCGGGTTCCCAAGGTTTAACTGCGGATCAAAACGCCGGATAGGCGCTCCCCGCAATTCCCGACCTCGCCACGGTGATGACCCGTGGCCGGATAGCTACGCTGCCGCCAAATACGAAAAACCCAACGGTTAGGCTGGGCTTGGAATGGAGCGAGATTGGAGAGTCGAACTCCGCGTTCATCAGCTTGGAAGGCTGCTGCGCGCCCCTTGCGCTTGTAATCTCGCGTGTTTGGTTCGGTCCGTCGTCGCCAGCGACACGGCGACCAGCGTATAGCCTAAATTATGTACAGCTAGATTGCAAGCGGGTTTCAGGGCTTGACTCTACGCGGTGCGATCCTTCCGAACGATAAGCCCGCTCGGCCCTGAATAGTGCCTCGTTCGCTTGTTGCCACAACACGGAATCCCCGAGTAGCGCGGCAAGCTGATATTGCCTGTCCGTGATCCCATCGGGCTTTGCGGTAGCGCTCTGACCCATAGCGCGAAGGTAACAGCCAGCGGCTACGCGCAGAATCGCAGCAGGGTGGCCCTCACCCCGCAGTCCCATGCCGGAAAGGATCGCCACGGCCAGTTCACGCACAATCCTGTCAGCGTGGGCTATGCAGCCTGTCGCCACGGCTAACGCTATGTCTGGCCCAACATCATGCGGACCTTGGCGCGCATAGGCGAAACAGGCGGCGATTGTATGCTCATCAGGCACATGGTCGTGCTTCGTCCCTCGGCCACCTACAGGCTCCCGAAAGGTCGTCATTCCCGCCAGCTTGGCTGCGCGTTCGGCGAAGCTGGCGCGGTCGTAGCTGAATGTTTCCATCATCCCTCCGTAATCAACACACGTACGCCAAAATCCCCGCGCTTGCACTTCTCTTGCCCGTACAGCCAGACGATGCGCGGATCGTTGTCGGGAAACCCGATCTTGTCCGCAATTCCGTCGCGGATGGCCTTGCAAGCGCCCTGTAAATTGTCATCATCCAGCTTGCTCGATGAAAGTCGCAGCATTTTGACGATGCAGGGTAGACCGATCCCGCTCGGGGTCAGCATTGCCGCAGCCGTCCGCTCCTTCTTCACCCTGCCGGATCGTGCTCGCCAATGTTCCCGCGCGTTCAGGCCAGCGACGGTTTTGACCGGGATCAGGAATTCATGCATCGCTTTCCCCCTTCATCATCAAAATCCCCTTGGCCCGCATGATTCTGTGGGTGCGGATTAGGGCGCGGGCGATGGTTTCCCATGTGAGTTGACTCGCCAATTCCGGGATTAACCGATCCCGGCCATCAATCAGCGAATGGCAGTGGTCGCAGCCATAAACCGCTTCCGAGTCGGGTGGCTTTTTGCCCATGCCGCCGCCTCCAAACATCCGCAGATGGCACAGCACAACGGTTTCCGTATCGTTCCGGCAACCCGGCAGGCATAGCGTGCAATCCTCACTCCTCGCAGACTTCCGCGCTGGCGTCATCTTCGGCGTAGAACGCGATTTAAGCGGCTTCCGTGCCTTGGGCGCTATGGTGGTAGCTGCCCCTGTGTCGGTCGCCGTCGTGTGGCGTGGCTCTGCGCGTTTGCGGGGCATTGGGGCGGACCTTGGTGGCATACTCGACCTTTTCATGGGTCGAACCACTCTTTCGGCAGCGCCACCAACGGACACCGATCATCCGGCAATTCGTAGCATTCGCATGTTTCTGGCCGAATGCCGTAGGACTTCCCATTGACATACTGGATTCCAATCCAGTCGCCAAACTGTCTCAGCACGAACTTCACCTCTTTGCCGTCGTGGATCATGGCGCTACCTCGTCAGTCAGCCAGCGGGCTTTGCACGCCGTAGCCTTCCAGCTTTTCCCGGACTTGATACGAGTCACTTGCGAATGGTCGATGCCGTATCGCTTGGCGATTTCTCGATGTGTTCCGACCGCATCACGTATTTCATTTGCCTGAGATGCAGTCAGCTTTGCGGAAGCGGATTTTTCGCCAGCGGTATCGACACCCCGGCCTTTCCGACGCATGTCTTGCATGTTGTCGGATTGGTCGCCAAGGAAAAGATGCGCGGGGTTCGCGCATGAAGGGGTGTCGCACTTATGCAGAACCCACTTTCCATCCAGGATGGGGCCATTATGTGCTTCCCATGAAACTCGATGCGCGTACAAAACGCGTTTCGAGCCATCGCCGAGCTTCCCATATCCATTGGCGTCAACAGCTCCAACCCATAACCAGCAACCAGATTCGGTTACTGGCACGAGTCTATCCAAGAGTCGTTCATGAAGGCTCATGTTACTAGTTCCTCATCAGTCAACCACCTTGCTTTAACCACTGCCGCGCACCAGCGAACCGGTGTTTTCTGTGTCGGCTCGTATTCCCACGGAGCGTCCCCTATCGAAAACACAAGGCTGATCGCGTCTCTGCATTTTTCCTTGCTCAAGTCCAGGCTGGAGCCGCCAAGCATCACGAACCCCGGCGCACCCTCGCCTCGGTCGATTCCTGGCAGCATACGCCAGCCCAGCACGGTTCCGGCGATGAAATGTCTCCAGTCGTCTTTGCTAAGGCAGAACCCGTACCACTTCACCTGCTCGGCCAAGTCACCGCATGCGGCGTTCAGAATCTTTCGCTGCTGGTCGGTGAGCATGTCCTGCCATGGTTCGGCGTTGGCGCTCATGCCGACTCCCCCAGCGTTGCCTCGATGGCCTCGCGAATTTCTTCCATCGACACGCGCGGATTGCAGCTATGGCTGCCACCGTAACACCCAGCAATCGAACCGAAACGGTCGCGCTCGATACGCTCGTACTTTTTCGTTTCTACCTCGACAAGTTCCGCGGTGTCATCCTCGCGCATGACGACGGCATACAGCGCTGTTGGTCTGCGATTGCGCAACGCCGCATAGATAGCGGCTGCAATCTCGGCTGGTGTTCCGTGCGCGATCATGGCCACACCTCGAACCCGTTTTTGAAAATCCCGTCACCCATATCCCTCGCCTCGATCACCATCGAATCGCCCGCGTGCGTGAAGGCAGTCAGGCAGGCGTTGTCGACATGGATCGGGCCGCTGGAGGCGTGCAGGGTGAAGTCGACCTCGACGCAGGCCGGGTCGCTGCCGGTCGGAGTGAAGGCCAGTGCTGTCAGGGCGATTGAGCCGATGAGCAGGCGGGTGATTGTTGTTTTCATTGCGGCACCTTCCCAACCCTCCGTCCGTTTTCCTCGGCGAATATCGCGCGAGGATTGAATCGTTCCAGCAATTTCAGGTAGCTCGCCATCAGGGGGAAGTCGCGGCGGTTTTGTTCGCGCTCTGCCTGCAATTTCGCTATTCGTGACGCTGCAAGTTCCTCAATCGTCGTCATTCGTTGCACCCCTTCGTGAGTGGTAGCCCTTGAATCCTCGCTTTCCTGAGTCTTTCGTTATCGCCAAAGGCATGCCGTCTGGAGCGGATTCAAACCGCTGCACATCGAACCGGGTCCGCAGCGGAACCATGCCTGTAGGCCCGTTCCTCTGCTTGCGAATCAGCAGTTCGGCATACCCCTTCTGCGTGGAGTCGGGGTTGTGGTATTCGTCGCGGTACAGCATCAGCACCATGTCTGCGTCCTGCTCAATGGCTCCAGATTCGCGAAGGTCGGACAGGATAGGGCGCTTTTCGGTCCTTCCCTCAAGTCCGCGATTCAACTGCGAAACCAGGATGATCGTGATTTTCAGCGCCTTCGCCAGCGCCTTTAACTCCCGCGTGACCTCCTGAACCGCCAAAGCATTCGTGTCTGCTTTCGGCATCCGCATGTAGCTCAGGTAGTCTATAACGGCAACCCGGCATCCGTGCGCAGCGTGAACTTGCCTGATCCTCGCAAGAATCTTCTGCAAGTCGTACACGTCATCGTCGAAATACAGCGGCAGCGCGGAAACGTCCGCAGCGGCCCGCGTGATTGCTGCCCACTCGTGTTCCTCAATCGTCTTGGCGTCCCGCACATGGTCGAACGGAATGCTGGACAGCGCAGAGACAAGCCTTTGCATGCACTGGCTGGTCGGCATTTCAAGCGACGCGATATGCGCCGGGAAGCCCGCTTGTGCCGCCTGCATGGCTACCTGCATGGCGAACAGGGACTTACCCATACTTGGTCGGCCAGCGACCAGGATCAGCTCCCCGCCGTGCATGCCTGCGGTCATGGCGTCCAGCATAGGGAACCCGAACGGCACCCCAAGCAATCCCTCTTCTCGGTCGGCCTGATTCTGCATGATGCCAACCAGCTTAGACATGGCCTCTTTGGCGCTCTGCGTCTTGGCGGCAACGCGATCCGACACGCTCCCAAGAATGGCCTGCGCAACAATCAGCGATTCCTTACCGGCCAGTTTCGATATTCTGACCCCTGCATCCGATACCCGGCGCTCGGTGGACTTGTCCAGCACGATTTCAGCGTAGGCGCGGACGTTCGCAGAGGAAGGCGTGGTATTCGCCAAGTCCAGAACGTACCCAACCCCACCCGCGCCCTCGTGCGTGTCGGATGAAACCAGATGGTCCCCAACCGTTACCGCGTCGAACGGCATGCCCGCTTTGGCCAGATGCTCAAATGCACCCCACAAGAACCTATGCCGCTGGTCCCAAAAGTCAGCCCCCGTCAACAGGTCCGAGACTTGCCAGAATGCCTGCGGGTCGATCATGCAGGCTCCGATAACGCCCTGCTCTGCCATCAGCGAATGGGCACTCATTGTTCCTGCTCCATGCGGGTCAGTGCCTTTTCGTAGGTGCGCAAGATCGTCTTTCCCTGCATCAGGTAATCGAAGTCAGGACGCCAGTTCTCGTGACCGTTCGTGTATGGCCCCTTACCGTTCAGGAAGTTGTTCGCCTCGCATTCCTCGAAATAGGCTGTCCAGAATTCCAGGCTCTTCCGTTCCTCCCCGTCTTCCCATGCTCTGCGGATAAGCGTCTTGCGAGAAGCATTCACCTTTGCCACCTTCGGAAGTAACCGCATCGTCTGGTTGTACAGGTCAGCAATGCGCTGATATGGCACCGGGTCATTGCGTGGCGGTGCTTCGCCGGTAGGCGGTGCACATATATTCTCTGTTTCTGTCTCTGTCTCTTCTCTTCTCTTCTCTGGTGTAGCATCGCGCAAGCATTCTGCTAGCACAGTGCTAGCAATCTGCACCATCTCAAAGAATCCGCTATCAATCAATGGCTTAAGAGCATCGACAATTTCAGTCTCCGGCCATCGCAACCTGAACGTCAATTCTTCGACAGATCCGTCGAACTCACCAGTATTCGGGTCTTTTGACTCGCTTGCTAGCAGCCACAACATCGGGGCTAGCGCCCTGCTAGCGATTGGCAACTTCTGGTAAATCCGGTCATCGAGAATGCGTTTGTGAAACCGAATCCACGGAGGGTTCCGGTTCTTGTAGTGCTGGAAGTCTGACCAGTTCTTAGGGCGCAGGATCATTTTTCGCGCAATCCCTTCTTTATTTCCATCTCCCGCACCCGCTCCGGAGAGCGTTGGGCGATCAGGCTGCGCATGCGCTCCCATGCTGTCCGGCGTTCGTCTGGGGTCTGGGCGCAGTGAAATTCCAGCGACGCAATTTCAATCGACCGCTCTAATCTGGCGTCACGTAGGTTCATGGCGTCAGTCCAACTGGTAGTAGCCAATGACGGGCCAGCCGGCATTGCGCATGACACAGATGAACACTTCGTTGACTTGGTGCCGACGATCGGCGCAAGCATCGGTTGGCGGATAAACCATGACACCCCTACCTATCCAGCGGGTTGCGCTCGCCTTGAGTCCAGCAATTTCGAATGCGGCGACGACCGGCGCGGATTTCTCGCCCTTGCCAAGGCAGTAGAAGGTAGAATCGAGATTGCAAGATCCTTTGTCCGGGTAGTCCGGCGCGACGGCTTCGGCCTTGAGCTTAGCCGTAACGGCATCGTTTGAAAGTTTCGCGAGGTCAGTCATTGGAATCGCCTTTCAAAATGCCAGCGCGCCCGGTCGATACCCTGGAAGCAGTCAGCAAAGGCTGATAGAAGGGGCGGACGCGCTGGACTTGTGAAAAGAGATTCATGCAGCTTCCATTTGGTTTCGACGTTTCGACGCGCCGGCCCGAAGGCATTACGATTTAGCGCCTATTTGGCGGGGGAGTCAAGGGTCAATGACGCATGTCCGCCGCCACAAGTTTCGCAACACCACGTTAGATCGCCATCGACTTCACAAGGATTAAGTACACAGTCAAAGCACGCGCCTTCCTCCAATCTATCCCATTCGATATGGTAGATTCCGCTATGCTTACCGCTGATTTTCATCACCGATCCATGCTCGGTGACATAGGTTCCATTAGGAAGAGCCATTACCGTCTCCATTAAATCGCATCAGGTCAGCTAGCATCGCCCGGTAGCGGGCCAGCAACAGGGCGGATTGTGTCTCTAGGCGTTCAGCGGGGGTCATAGCCAATGGCCTTTTTGCGGGCGTCAAGTTCCATGCAGATGGCGTGCATTTCCGAGCGTTTGGCCTCATTCTTAGCTTTCCGGCTCTTGTTCCCCGGCCTATCCAGTGGCGGGACTAGCAACTCATCAAACGTAGTGGCCCCGTTTTTGATACGCGCCAGCAATGTTGGGATAGTTGCGGTCGCTCCCCTGCTGATGGCGGCTCGACATACGGCCATAGGTCCGTTGCAGAAAAGCCCGTCAAAGCCGAATGGCCCGAAATCGCGTTTCACACCATCACCCCTCAGTTTGTTGGGAACACGGTTCGCACAAATCCCCGCCAGTCGGAGCCTCGATAATCCCGGCACACTTCGCGCAGAAATAGGGGATGCGCGGCGATTGCAGGATGCGGCGGTCGAATGCCGTGGTTATCGGGCCGTGGTAGGGGCGGTCAGTCATCTAGCGGGACCAGGGCGATGCGCTTGCCTGCCAATTCTTCCGGGCCGTACAGCATGCAGCCGCCGTGGTAGCCGACTCTGGCTGTTACATTGGCCGCCCCATCTATCCTCGCTTGCAGGGCGTCGCGTTCGGCCTCGGCTGCATCAGCACGGATTGCGTGCTCACGCCTGCATTCAGCCTCGTTGCTGAGTTCGGCGCGAAGCTGGTTGATTTCGTCGCAAGCCTTGCTCATGAGTTCAGGTACGCTTCTCATATCATCCTCACGTTAGACCCCATCCGCAAAATCGTCGCAGGCTTTCTGGTATCCATCGGCATAGGCTGACCGCGCATATGCCTCCATTTGTGAGATGTCGAAAGCCGCCCATTCAACACCGCTGCCATCTGGGATGTATCCGTAGTGGCGTGGCGCTGGCTTCTCCGGGTAAACCATGCCTTCCGGTCTTGGCTTAACGCAGGGCGATCCTTTGTCCCATTTGACCGCATGCTTTTTCTGGTTCATAACTTTCTCCTTCGTGGTGTTGTGGTCTAACCAGTTATTCAAGCCGACCGCTAACGCGGCGGCTTAATTACAGGGTTAGAAATTACGCCACGCAGCAACGCGCCGGAGTGAGTAGCGCGGCCCTTTGGAGTCCTGCGGGCGGTGGCCGATGTACTGGCCGAAAGGGTGCTCCCGTACCCGGCGGGGAAACCGGGCAGGGAGCGGCCTGCACATGGCAGGCGACGCAGCGAGGGGTGCGCTGCGGTTCTGCGCCATTGGCGCGAACGGGGTCATGGCTTGACTCCATATAGCACCTTCATAAGCGGCAGGCGCAGAGCCTTCGCCACCGCTGGAGCTATGTCTACGTCAATCCGGTACTCGCCATTTTCCAGGCGCGACACGTAGGCTTGATCCTTGCCGATCTTCTCGGCCAAGGATTCCTGCGTCATTTTCCGTGCCAGTCGTGCTTTGCGTAGGTCGTTTCTCATGTCGCCTACTTTAGCATGTGGATTCAGCATGTACAAGCGCAAGATAGTTGTTGACAACGGTATGTGGTTGCCCCATTATGTGAGGCATCCAATCACGGCAAGGGGTGGAATATGAGCAAGCAAGTGGATGTGTTGGGCCTTACCGGATTTGACGCTTGGCTAACTTCGCCCCCAGAGGGGCCGAAGTGGCACGAGCCGACGGACGAACACGAGGCGGCGGCTATGGAGGAGATTGCCGAGGATCTCGACGGGCTTGCCGAAATCCTGGCTGATTCGGCTTGGATCGCGGAGCACGCATCGTTCCTCTTCGCGAGCAGTGAATCTTTCCGCGCCGAAGTCTTGAGCGCAAAGAAAGACTGGATCGAACGCCGCGCGCAGGAAATCGCGGACGCCGAAGCGGAATCTCAGGCCACCGAGGCCGCAATCGATCGGTGGGAGGCGCGCAATGAAGATCGATAGCACAGCCCGTGACCGCGCATTTGGTATGCAGACCGCGCTTGATGCGGCGATGACTACAACACTGGAGGCGACAGCATGAACGCAGATCGTGTGACGGATGAGGCGGTGAAGGCTTTTTATGACGCCTTTACTAATGATCGGCTATACGCCGACCGGAGTTATGGAAACTCAATCCGCGCAGGAATTGCCGCCGCAGATGCGGTGCGGGATGAATCGGCGAGCGCGGCGGTGGGTGCGCTGATAGCTGCAATAGCCAGTGAATTGGCTCGGGTCGACGGTTACGATCCAGACGACCAGCATGGCGGATTATACGATCTTCGCTGGTCCGGTGGCCCAACGCCAGAACCGGAAGGTGACGCATGGAGCATGGATTACCTGCCTACAGCGGAACGGATTGCTAAAGCAATCGCCAATCACGCCTCCGATGCCGCAGGCGGGCAGGGTGTGCCGGATGGCTGGCAGCTTGTGCCGAAGGTGCCGACCGCAGAAATGCGCGCAGCGTTTCAGGGTGATGGCATGCACGGAATGAGCAAGACAACGGTCTTCATCGGTGATTTCGATGCAAGGTATTCCGACACTCTCGCCGCCGCCCCTTCCCCGCAGGAGGCGACATGAACGCAGAACGAGACCGCGCCTTTGGTCGCTACTACGCCAAACATGGCTTGCGCGTAGGCCGCTCGGATCAGGTGCCAGCGCCGGAGCAGCGGATCGGCGCATGGGCCAGCCGATATTTCCGGCTCGCGCCAGCCGACAGAAACCCACCATCACGAATCACTTTGCCGGAGACAACCATGGCCGCAACCGTGACCGATATTTTCAGCCGCAACGCGAAACCCGACTATCGGCAGATCGCTGTGGCCGATGTGCGCAACGCACTGCGCAACGTGCCCGAGCATCGCGTGATAATCGCGCAGAGCCGCGCATTGCGCAGCCTTGACCGTGGCATTCCGCTCGGCAAGGCGATTTCTCGCGCTATCGCTTGGGCAAGGTGCGCGATTGAGCCGAGCGATCCGACGCCGCCCGCTGCGGCATAACTTTTACGGGGTGAATGCGCAGGCTGATGCGCGGTATTGGCACGTACAGGTCGGATATTTGTAGACATATGCCCCTGAAGCGCTGGTTAGCTCAGTGAATGCAACCGACATGCCGGGATCAGCACCGGCCACCCCACCCCACAACCGACTCCGGCGATCCGGAGATGGGAGGATGGAATGGCAAGGTTTCGTTACTACATCGCAGATACCTTCAATGGCTGCGTGAAAGGCACCAATGATCGCGACATGGCCGTTGAGCTGGCTGCGTGCGATGAGTACTACGTGATCGATTCCGAAAAAGGCGAGTGGATCGACAGCGAACTGACTTCCCCGTCCATAGACGAAATGCGGCGGAAGCCATGACCCTCCCCCAATACGTGACCCCAGCGGAGAGGATTGCGGAGCTGGTGGCAGAGCATGGGAGTCTGCGCAAGGCAGCGGCAGCAACAGGCGTTTCGCTTGGCCACTTGTGCGACATTGGAACCGGCAGGCAGGCCATGGAAGGACTGACCGTGGCGACCCTGCGCAAGATCGGTCTTGTTTGCGGCCCTGCGTTCAAAAGGGCTTGACGTGCGTTCGGCTAACCCGTATAAAGGAAACGCCCCGCTGGTAAGTTCACAGCGAGGCGTTATCGGAAAGAGACTTGGCGGTCTTCCGATGTGTCGAAAGTTTACAGCAGTTCGACATGTCGTGCCAATCCCCTCGCTCCGGTCGTCCGACGCACGAAAGTCTGTGGGCCTTCAGTGTGGCCGCCCGTCAAGAAAGCACGAACGTATCCGACGCCCTACCGAAGCCGGGGCGGAATTCAGGCGAAAGGCCGAATACATGCGCAAACGGGACACCAGGGCGACTTGCCGGAGTCTCAAGGATCGAGAACCGGGCATGGCAGTATCGGATACGCGGGCTAAGAGTTTCCCCTATGGGCTGTCCCAACGGCTTCTTTGAGCGTGCTTTACCCTGAAATCTAACCAATCAAGAGCTTTAGGAGCGTGTAATGGGAACTGATATCCACGGAAGCTTGCAGAAAAGATGGGGAAAAGAAGGTCCGTATGAAACGATCGGCCCGATTGAGAGCAGCCGAAACTACCGCGTCTTTGCCGCACTCGCTGGCGTTCGTAATGGGTTTGGTTTCGCTGGCTGTGAAACACACAAATCCATGACGCCTATCAGCGAGCCGCGCGGGCTTCCTGATGGCGTCTCGGAAGATGAGGAGGATTACGGTGAGCATTCCTATTCATGGCTCTACCTTCGCGAAGTGATCGACTGGAAAGGATGGGACATGGAGCTACAGGAAACGGGCGTTGTCAGCCTCGCCGAGTACAAAGAAATGGAGCGTGATGGCCTTCTTGTCCCGAAGGAGTGGTCGAGTGGCGTAATGGGCAGGGATATCGTTGTTGTCGATGAATCGGAGGTAATCCCTCCCAACGCAACACACGTGCAAATCAAGTGGAAACGGCCTATGCGCGAGGCGTGCAAGACCTTTGTTCTCTGGCTTGAGTACCTGAAATCCGCGCACGGATGGCGACTGAAGAACGACCCGGACGCATTGCGACTTGTTTTCGGGTTCGACAGCTAATCCCCCCACACCCCACCCTATCCCAACACCGTCCGGGCGGAATCCAGGCAGGAATTAGGAGTTAGCATGAACGCAGTTGCAAAGGTCGAAAAGATTCCGCAAGCCGAAGAAGGTTTGTCGCTGCTTGCCGTCATTTCCCGCGCGGCATCCGACCCGAACGTAGACATCGGGAAGATGGAAAGGTTGATGGCGATGCACGAACGGATGATCGCGCAGCAAGCCGTGGTCGCGTTCAACGAATCTCTGTCGGACATGCAGGACAAGCTGCCGAGCGTGGGCGAACGCGGCAATGCGGCAGGGAGATACACTTATGCGCTTTGGGAGGATATCAACGCCGCGATCAAGCCGATTTTGAAGGAGCACGGTTTCGCGCTTTCCTTCCGCACCGACTTTGCCGATGGCGTCTCGGTGACAGGCGTCCTGTCGCATCGTGGGGGCCATAGTGAGGCGACCACGATCAGGCTTCCCACAGACCCCAGTGGCAATAAGAACGCCGTCCAGGCTGTTGCGTCGAGTGTGAGCTACGGCAAGCGGTACGCGGCATCGGCGCTGCTGAACCTGACCAGCCATGGCGAGGATGATGATGCTTTCGCATCCTCGCGCCCCGATCCGGCTGGCGATCCGAAGTACGCGGACTGGCGCGCGTCAATCGAGGGCTGCGTTACAAAGTCCGAGCTTGCCGATGCGTGGAAGGCTATGCCGAAGGACGCGCAGAAAGCCCTTGCGCGCGTCAAGGATGAGCAGAAAGCGAAGGTGGCGGCATGACCGACCAGCGAACGCCCGAATGGTTCGCAATGCGCGCTGGCAAGTTCACCGGGTCGCGGTTCGCTGACTTGATGGCCGTCACCCGCAGCGGGCCGTCCACCAGCCGAGCGAACCTGATTGCAACGCTCGCGGTTGAACGCATCACAGGGACGTGCGTCGAGACCTACAGCAACGGCGCAATGCAACGCGGGGTTGAACTGGAGCCGGATGCCCGTTCTGCGTACGAGACACACTGTGGCGATTTGGTTGATGAGGTTGCGTTTGTGCAGCATCCGACATTGCCATTCGTTGGCGTGTCCCCCGATGGCCTGGTCGGAGCCGATGGCCTGGTCGAAATCAAGTGCCCGAGTGCGATGGCGAAACACCTGTCCGCATTGCGCACTGGTGACCACGCGAAGGAGTACCGCTGGCAGTTGCAGGGCCAGCTTTGGGTAACAGGGCGAACGTGGATTGACGCCGTGAGCTACGACCCACGCTGGCCTGAACACCTGCAAATAGCCGTTGTCCGCGTGCAGCGGGACAAGGACGCAATCGCCGAACTTGAAACCGCCTGTATCGCAGCAGATGCCGAGGTTGCGAGTCTTGTTGAAGAACTCACGAACATGAAGAAGGAAGCCGTCTGATGGCGAAGAAAACCCACGATGCCGTTTACGTCGAACGCTACAACGACCGCGACGGAAACGAGAAGAAGCGTTATCAGAACATCGGTTCTGCATTCACGCGCGACGATGGCAGCATGTCAATCAAGCTTGATTCTGTGCCGGTTGGGTTTACCGGATGGATCAGTCTGTATGTGCCGAAGGATCGACAGGAACCAGCACGCGCCGCACAAGGCCCGAAGCCTGCGGACAAGCCCGCAGCGGGTGGCGGACTTGATGACGATATCCCCTTCGCTCCACTCAGCAAGCGCACCCACTGGTAGGAGTAAGTGATGGACAAGAAAGATGGTGGGCAGGCGTTTCCGCATGGCGACCCGACGAATGGCGGCGACATCGGCATGACCCTGCGCGACTACTTCGCGGCGAAGGAGTTGGCTTCGCTGGAGAACAAGACCGTCTGCGACAGGCCGGGGGCGTATGCGCGCATCGCCGATCACTGCTACCGCATGGCCGACGCCATGCTCGCCGAGCGCGCGAAGGAGCGGACATGACCACCCCTATCGACCTGGAATCGCTGCGGGGGTTTACGCCGGGGCCTTGGGAGGTTGGCGCCAAGGGATATGGAGCGCCGGGTTATGTCTACTGCGATAACTCGCTTGGGAGCGCGGTGGCAATCGTCTACGGCGCACCTATGCGCCATAGCGTGTTCTCGCGCGCAGAAGAAGAGGCCAACGCTCGCCTCATCGCCGCCGCCCCATCCATGCACGCAGAACTCACCGCCCGCCGCGCGCGTGATGCGGAGGTGGAGGCGTTGGTGGAAGTTGTGTCCGACATGCTCAGCAGTCATCCGAAAGCCGTTACCTACCCGGACGGCCCATGCATCGAGAAGCAGACGCGGGACGAACTCGTTGAGGCAATGAAACCCTTCACCGGAGCCAAGACATGAGCACAGAGATAGATAGTCTCAGTCTGAAATGGGGCACGTTGAAAGCGTGGAACCTGCACAGCGACAAGGGACTGGAGTTGCTGAAACGCTACTTCGACCTTGGCGCGTCGGCGAGCGCGATGACTGTGCGCGACACGCCGGAGCAGAAGGATCTGATCTGTCAAATGATCGACGAATGCAATTGCCCGACGATCTATCTCGATTGGGACGGCAAGGACGTGTCGAAGGATGAAGCGAAACGCTACGTGATGGAGTACACACGATGACCAACAACAAGCTGGCGGATGCGCTGGATGAACTGTGTGATGCGGTCCGCGTGCATGATCGATGCAGAGACCAATACAACCTTAACGCGATCAGTGAAGCGAAGTCAGCAATTTTCGCCCTCGCCGAACACGACGCGCAGCCCGCGCCGGATGAGTGTTTCTGCGATCGCATGTACCCGGATTCAAACCCGAACGCATCCTGTGGAGATTGCCCGACACGAGACTATGCCCCGAAGCCCACGCCCGCCCCTGTGCAGGTGGATGGTGCTGGTGCGGGGGAGTTGCCGCGCTATGGCATCCGATGGAACGGGCCTACGCAGCCGATAAGCGTCCCAATGGGCGACGGCTACTGGACGCCGTGGCACCTTGCGCACGCAGCCATCGCCGCGCTACGGCAGCCGGTTCCGGATGCGGCGCTGACGTTCACGACCGGGCACTGCAAGAACAATGCGCAGCCAGGCGGTTGCCAGCTTCACAACCTGCAATGTGGGTATCCGGCTTGCGATAGACGCCCTATCGCCGAACAACAGGAGGCTCAGCCATGAGGATCAACGTCTACAGCCAGGAACTCACGCCGGAAGTCCTACACGTCGAGAAAGAATCGAACACCGGGCGCGTGTATCAGGCCGCGCAGTTGATCCTGCATTCGAGCGATCGCCTGCACCACCCACCCGAGGACGACGACCGGAGCGCGGTCACGTTCTGGCTGCCAACGTCCGAGCACAGGCGCGAGGAAATGGCGCAGGCGTTCGAGCGCATTGCGGCGATCTTCCGAGGAGACGCCGCGCTACAGGCGCAGCAGCCGGGCGCGCAGGCGGTGGCGTGGCACACCGATGACCACCTCACCGACAAGTCGGCAACGACATACGATCCTGTCATCGCGGATCGCTGGCGCGCGAAGGGTTGGCCAGTAACGCCGCACTACACCCACCCACAGCCCCCGTCCATCCCTGAGCCGAGTGATGCGGATGTGCGGGCATTCATTGACGCCGTGAATCCGATGCTGCATCCGCTCCCGCCGCCCGGAGTGATACGCGCCGGCCTCGCAACCTACGCCGCTCGGCTGCGGGAGAGGATTGGGGCGAACGGAGAATCCGCATGAAGACAAAACTTGTCGAAATTGTTGTGCACGAATCCGGATGGAAAGGATCGTGGTACACGACCGGGCAGCGTCATTTCGTTCGGCAGGAACGTGACTGGCCGAAGGTGATCGCTAACCGGTGGTCGGCTCTCGACGTCTCCGGCGGCATCCACGAGCATCATGCGCGCGTCCTGCACGGTCCGATCGTATGGCTACGATGCCTCATGCGATCCTGCTACCGCAGCGACGTAGAGCGCACCCGGGAGCGCGTCGCCACTGCTATGCGCCGCATAGCCTCGGAACGCTCCAAGACGCAGGCACCAGGGGGCGACGGCGATGCGTGAATGGCAACCGATTGAGACTGCGCCGAAGGATAAGCGAGTCCTCCTGTTTGACGGAGATTGGGTATCCGCTGGCGCTTACACCGACTACGACAACTTCGGATGGGTCATGGACTCAGACGAGGGGCCGCATAGCGGACCTGGGCCGACCCACTGGATGCCGCTGCCTGCACCGCCTAGCACATAACGCCGCGTTAAGCGGCAGCGGCGGACCGAAGTAAGAAAGAGCGCGGACTGTCACCGCTGTCCGCTTGAACGCATAGTTAGGTGACGATGCCGGAGGCTGGGATGAAGTTCGAGATGGTGCGCGACAGCATGACTAGCAACATTACATTCCGTGGCGAGGTTAGTGCTAGTGATCTGGCATTCCTTCGACTCGACAGACTCGACAGAGCGTTGCTCGACGACATTGGAAGCGACAGCAAAGCAACGGCAGCTGACTACTTGCTGGCGCTTGAAATGATATTTCGGCGCCACGCAGAGCAGAACTCGTCATCTAACACGAAATAGACGCCACTTCGGCTTCTAACACCTTAAATTGAGGTTAAGCCATGGACAATGATCTAGTCAGCAAGCGCCGCGCCGAACAATGCACCACGCATTCGCACGCCTGCGATTGCCGGGAGTACGCGCATGCGCAGGAAATCGAGCGGCTGCGGGCGGAGAACGATCTTTGGAAATCTCAGGTGCACGACGAGATTGCGGCCAACCTAGCGTTCCGGGCTGCTGGCGACGCTCTGCAAGATGAGGATATGCCGACGTTCTGCGCACGAATCATTACCGAGCGTGACGCACTGCGGGCGCGAGCCGAACGGGCGGAGGGGAGGATTGCGGATGCGCCCTGCGGGTATGTCGCAATTTCACTGGCCACAGATTTTGTCATGGTCAGCGAGATCGACGCAATTCGCGTTCAGAAGATCGCGCGAGGCAAGCGCGTCGCCCTGGTGGTGGTCAATGACTGACCTCATCGCCAAACTCGACAAGCGCCTCACCGGCGATAACCCCTGCGCGTGGCACAAATTGACCCCGGAAGAATGGGCCGAACTTCGGGCGCTGCTGGTGGTGGATGAGGAAGAATGACCAGATACGTCACAACAGGAGAACCACATTGAAAACGATTCTTGCGCTGGTGGCTTTGGTGGGTTGCGGGAATGTTTTTGCTGCGGGATTTAGCAGGTACCCGCCGGACACGTTGCATGTCTACGGCTCGCCAAACAAGACCTATCGATGCGCGGTCTACATGGCAAACTTCAGGGCGGATGGACTCGGGTTCTACTACGCCGAACGGTGTGTCCTGGTCAAGACCGACACGGAAGACCACCCGCCGAGCAATCCGAACACGATCCGCGTGTGGCTATTCATGGCCAACCAGTCGCCGCCGAATCCGCCTTCGATCGGGTTCGATTGCAATTTCGTCGACAGCTGGCTTCTTCCTGGCCGGCGTACCGAAACAGCAATCGATTGCAGGCCATCACGGTAGAATGACGGGCGGAGCCTCGAATGTCGCTGAGAAGACGAACCGCGGAGCCTCGCCGACAATCGGGCCAAGAGTCTTCGCATAGCCGAACTCCGCATTCTCGTTCACGTACGCGGAATCAATGGCAGACGCTCCAGTGAAAGGCTCTGCTGTCATGGGAACCACGACGCACGGCTGGTATCCGAGAAGTTCAGCCCTAATCGACTTGAAACTTGTCGTGCCGACAGACCCGAAAGCACTGCCGTAGATCACCGGCGTGAACTCTAGATTTGAGATCGAAGAGGCGCGTCGCCGAGTTGGGAATGGCTGTCCGTTGATCGACGTCTTCTGTTTACTGAAATCGTTTCGATCGGATTGGTAGGTTGTCCGAATGCACCACTCAGACGATATGCCTGCCCATACTTCTCCAATCTCAAAATCGGAATCAGCTGCCACAGGCGACACGACACCACCAACGTCGTTATAAATCGAGAATTGAACACCCTGAACTGGAACCGATAAGACGTTGACCGGGAAAGTGAACCATGCAACACGGACGCCGTCCGCGCGCTCGACTACAACCCCCTCAGTTGTCCGGTAGATCCAGAATCCAGCGAATTTCAAGCTGCAGACAATTCGAAGTCCAACAGGGAGCGTTAACCCGATAAGTCCAGCAGCTCCGACAATGATCTGCTCATCGAATCCCCAGTCACCGCGCAAGCTCAACACGGACGCCGTTGTTTGCGCACCCGACAGCCATTGCAGACGAGTTGCCGATGTTGGCCTCCCGTTGTCCAGGCGAGCTGAACTGGTCAAGAACGCGGCGCCAGTCCCCGTCAGGCTCCAGGTGATAGGGCTCGGACGCGAATACGAAATCAACATGGTTCAGCCTCGCAGCGTTATTTGCTTGGAGCCAGCGATAGGCCGGCGAATGATCTTGCAGATTTGCAGCGGCTTGCCGGCGTCGAGTCCGTAGCGCGAATTCGTCAGCGTCCAGACCTGCCCAAGCTCGCAAACGAAATCCTCGTCTGAGACTTCGACGGTGTAGAAGAATCGCGGGGTGCCGTAGTAGCCTACGATGCGATCGATCTCGGCTTGCGCATCAGCTTCAACGTCCAGCAACACCCCGATTGGGTCAGCATAGACCGCGTGCGAATACATCGACGGCAGCGGTAGCGCGGAGGCGACGATGCCTTGATACGGCTGGCTTAAGGCGCGTCGAACCGAGCCCGGGACCGTCACGTAGTCGCTGACGAAATCGGTATCCGTCATCGCCGTCCAGTTTTTCCGGAACTGCATCTGCGTGGTCAGGCCCGGCGCGTTGTCGGGCTTGACCTGCAATTCCGACAGCAGATCGTCCTCGGTGATCTCTCCGACCGGTGTTTCGCCGGCAGGGTCGAGCAGTCGCGTGAAGCGAACCACATTCAGGCTATCGACCCATGCGCAGCCGGTATAGCCGATCATGACCATGTCCATCGGATCGCGCAGCGTCATCGCCGAAGAGGCGTAGAACCCGCTTCCCGCATACCCGGTATCCGTGTCGATCGCTGTCGTATCGGCCAGCGACCACGAGTCAACAGAACGGCCGGCGCGATTTTCGAGAATCTCGCGCGCGAAGTCGGTCAGGGTGATCGGCTGAATTTCGGCGGGATCGTATGTGTCTGGGATCTCAAGAATGTACGCTTTGTTGATCACGCTTGCCGATGACGTAAGGGCATCGCGCAGGATCAATCGTGGCGTGAAGCTATATTGAGCCGTAAAGATCCCTTCGTATATTCCGGCCGCCGTCCAAACGACGATAGGCATGCCGGAACTGGTCGAAATTGAAACGGTGGGCGTTCCGTACGCGTGGGTTCCGGGCACAGTCGCGAGTTCCACGCGGTATCGGTAGCTTCGCCCCTCCGTGCAAGTTGCTGTGCTCAACGAGACGTAGGCAACCCCGGCCAGCCCAGGGCTTGTGAGCACGCATTTTCCAGCCGCCGCATACGTCGCGTTTGACTGCACGTCGAAGTTGGCAGGCACGCCAGCGTTGTCTGTGAATGGGTTTCCATAACTGAGCCAGATATCCTCAGAAAGCGTGGGCGGAACCGATCCGCCGATGTTGGACACGTCCGCAGTCAGTTTCCCGACAGGATCGGTTTCGAGCACGATGGTCCGATAGTCATCGCCGAGGACGTAATCGGGAGGGCCGGCAGAGGGATCAAGTGGTGCACCGCTGACTCGGACGTATCCAATGCCGACGATGCCCTGATCTGTGAGCGCGAAGATACGATTGACCGGGTCGACGACAACAGGCGTTACCTGCCGAGCGGCCCCGAGCGCGATCGGCCACGGCTTCCCGGCGACAACCGGATCGGCCGATGGCGGGAAAATCTTGGTCTGCAGCGGGTCGGAAAGCTGCGCCATCGTGGAAACGAGCGTGATCCTGAGCGTCCCCTGATCCGTGACCGTGATGCTGTCCACGATCATCTTCGCGATGCTCTGCGCGCTGTCGTAGCTGCCGCGCGTCTCGACGGTCTCAAGGTCTGCGGTAAGGTCTCGCGTATCCGCACCGATCAGCCAGTCCAGTTCTCCGGCATGGGCAACGGGTACGCTGGTCGAACTTCCTTGCGTCGCCCGCCCGGAACCGTCAACCCAGAATCGAAGCTCGCTGACAATCTCGACGCCATCGTCTGCAATCATGCCGTCCCACACCTGATCCGGGAGCGTGTCATCGTGCGGGCTGATGTAGTCGTCGGTGGACAGCAGAATGGCCGGCAGGGCTTCGGGGAGGGTGAACCAGCCCGGTGCGCCTGGAACGGGATACTCAAAGTCCCGCTGCCCGGTGTTGATCCAGACTTTCATTCCGCCGGCAGTGGCTCCGCTTGTTGTAGCCGCCGGATACCATGGCCCAGAGTCGACGAGGCTTGCCGTGTACTGAGGGATGCCGTTCCGATACCACGTCACTTCCGGCGCGGTTCCGTCCCCGATATTGACCCAGACTCCAATGATATCGCCAGCAACGCATTCATCGACTGTCGCGATAGGTACCAAACTGCTGTGGTAGATATTCCCTGCCCCGGCACCATCGCTCAACCGATACCCGTAGCTATCTGCTGTTCTGCCAACATTTCTTATCAGCGTGACAGAACTCTTCGCAATTCCGATGTACACGCCATCAATAGCGTCAACTCCCCACGCTGAAAATTCAGCAAACCACTGTCCAGAATCTTTCCCGTACAGGCAAAGAGCTGCCCTATCTGAATTTGTGCTTGCTGTGTCAGTCAGGAGAATCGTATTCGCCTGCTCAAGCACCAGGTTGGGGCCAAGATTGGCAGGATCGAAGGTCGAATAGAGCTTGGCGGTCATAGGACGACGATCTGCACGGTTCGGGAGACGGAGAGGCCGGTCGAGTCGGTGATGGTGATGATCAGGTCAGTCGTGCCGGAAACGGTCGGGGTGCCGCTGATGACGCCATCCCCGTTGCTGTCGGTGGACAGGGAGAGTCCAGTCGGTAGCGCCGGGGAATCGCCAGACAAGCTCCAGAAATACGGCTCGACGCCACGGTAACCCTGAAGCGTCCCGATGTAGGCTGCGCCGTTTGTCGCCGGCTGCAGAATGCCGACGATGCGCAAACCGAGGTTGATTGTCAGCAGATAGATCGTACTCATCTGATTTGCACCGGCGGATTGAATCGTCCGCGCTCGCCGCTGGCGACTACGCCGTTCATCGTTTCGCGGAGATCGCGCCGGGTCATCTCAAGGATTTGTGCAAGCTCTTCCGAATCTCCGGACGATGCCGCGATGATCGCGGAGGTCTGCCGGTCGATGGCATCAACAACCCGCTGGTCTGAGGCTGCCCGGTCTGCGGCCTGCTGATCAGTGATTTGCTGCATCCTTTGATCGGAGTATTCAAGGGCTTGGGACGGCTCGCCAGTGATCGCGGCAACGATGCGGTCGGTACTGCTTCGGATCTCGAACTGGAACATCTGCCCGACCTGCTCGAAATCCTGTTTCTCAAACTGCGATTGAAGCTGATCAAGATAGGCGGTCAATTGCTCGCTGTTGAGGTTCAGATCCGCGCCGAGTTGATCAAGCGTGAAGCCTTGTTGTTCCGCGATGGCCGCGAAATCTTCACCGGTCGCATAGGCCAGTTCAGCAAGACGCCGCGCCAGCTCATCCGCCATTTCCGGACGTTGCGCAGCCAGCAATGCATCCCTGGCCGCGATCAATTCAGCGAGCGTCCGGCCTTGGGCTTCCGTGGCTCCTCCGGCGCTTCCGATGTCCGGCTGCCCGAACTGCGCCATCCCCATGACCTGGTTGAACAGGTTTGTATAATTGGACGTGGAGGCGTAGAGACGACGGCCAATTTCAAGAACTGTGGAGGCGTCTACCGTTCCGGCGCGCAGCCCTTCGAGCGCAAGTTCCAGTTTCTTCTGATCGTTGAACGGGCTCAGATCGCCGAGAAGAAGGTTCATTTTCTCGCGCATCGAATCAATCGCCGATCCGATGGCACCGGCCGCATCCGAGCTGGCCGAGCTCATGGACTCGATTTGCGAAGTCAGGGATTCAATCGTGTCCGCTGCCGAGGTATATCCGAGCGAAACAGCAAGATCACGCAACTGGCCTTTCAACTTCTCGATCAATTGCGCCAAGCGCTGCGCCGCTACGCGATGAATGTTCACAAGATCGCTCTCGGATGCTCCGGCACGCCCGGCAGCGCGAGCCAGGTCGTTGAGTGTGTCAGCCATGCTTGCAGCCCAACTATCGATCTGCAAGCGCTCGCCGATGAATTCACCAATGCCCAGTTCAGCCCGAATGTCCGCAGCCTTGATGCTGTAGTCGAGCCGAGCTTTTTCGGCCTTCTCAAGCAAACTGTAGTATTCCTGTGCCGTACTCGCGAGACGCAGCAAAGTGGATATCTGTTCTCTCCCTGCCTCTGTCGTGGCGTCCAGCGATTGCATCAGCGCCCACATGCCATCCTCAGTTTCCGGCAGAACAAGACCGTACTGGCTAAATGCGGAATGGAGCGCATCGGTCGAAATCTGCAAGCGGTCGGCATCGGTCGCGAAGGCGTCAACGAACGCGTTCAGCCCGCTGATGAAGCCTTCGATCCCGCCGGATAGACCTATGAGCCCTTCACTGATCTGCGCGAAACGCTCCGGGTCGGTTTCGTCGATGACAAGGCCAAGTTGGCGCATGGCTTCTTGCGTGACCTGGACGCCTGTGGCCACGCGCACTAATGTCTCGCCGAGCCCTTCGCCCACTTGCTGGAACTGCTCGATGAACGGCACGATTGATCCGGCAAGGCCATCGAAGATTTCACCGAACACCGCAGCCAACTCGGCCTGTTGTTCTTCTGCGGACAGATCTTCAAGACTGATTCGGATCTCTTCGACGCGATAGGCGGCCAGCGCCGCCTCGACATCAGCCGGAACCATGCCGAGCGCGATCGCACCTTCACGCACCGCGTCCGCAATCGACTGCATGACAAGCTGGAATTGCCGACCAAGCGATCCGCTGATGTCAACAATACGGTCATCGATGCCGCCGCCGCCAAAGAGTCCACTGCTCGTTTCGATGGTCTGGTACGCGCCCACGACAATATGCTGCAACATTTCATTAAGCGCACCACCAGCAATAATGATGCCCTGATCAATGATCTTCTTCGATCCACCGAACAGCAAATTACTGAGCACTCGGGTTAGTGGATCTTTGCCGCCGATGTCCAGATTGAACCCATTCGTGAGTCCGCCGAACTCAACATCGCCAGCGCCGCGCGCAAGCTGACCACCAGCCGCACCCAATCCGGCTTGCAGCGACTGCAGTGCGCGCAGCATGCCTCTGTTGATGCCGACAAGTGCCGACGTAGCGTCTGCGGTGATCTCGACCGCGTTCGCGATGCTTTCGCTCTTCGCCTCGGCATCGCCGAGTACAGATCCCGTTCCCTGTCGCGTCTGTCGCACCTCGGATGAGTGTGAGGATGGCCCGCCACCGCCGCCCAAACTCGCGAGCGACATTCCAATGCTGGCAATGAACGGCGCTACCGCTGCAGCCATCGCGGCCATGCGCGCGAAGGCGGAATATGGCTCGCCCTCGCCTTGTGTCAAGACCGCAGTAACCGCCGCTTTGAGCGCGATGATGTCTTGGATGATCGACAAGGCCGCCATTCCCTTTTCGATGTTCTTGAAGCCGGTACTGCCTTCCTTCGTGAATGTCTGTACGGCTCCGAGCAAAGCCTTGAATCCGCCGATGCTATCGACCTTGATCTGCGCGTTGAGCTTGGTCATCGCGTCCTGCAATGGCTTCATAAGCTCGGGGTCCATCCCCTCCTCGATCCCTTTCTTCAGTGCCTCACCAAGTTCCTTCGCCTGGTCGATCATCTCGAATAGCGGCGATTTCACATTGATGCTGGCAGCAAGGCTCAGAGCCTCGTTCAACTTGGCTTGCTGGCGAATGCGCTCGGCGTCGACCTTGACGATCTCTTTGCCAGCCGCAGCGTTCGCCTTCTTCGCTTCAGTCAGAGCACGTATCACGACAGCCTCGATGCGCTGTTGCGATGCGGTGAGTCCGATCAGACGCGCCTCGTCCGCCAAGTCAGAGACATAAAGGCTGGTAACGTCGCGCTCGCGCATGATCGATTCTATGCTCTGGTCACGCGAGGCAATCGCCCGCTGCGTGGCGAGCGTCACCGAGTCCTGCATGGCGACCTGCGCAGCCGCTGCCGCCTCTGCATTGCCTTCTCCGCCGCCATCGCGCAGTGCATCGATCTTCGCTTGCTGTTCCTCGGCGACCCTCCCGATATCAATCATCTGGTCGCGGAACTTCGCCATCACTTCGTCGATTGGATCGTCGAATTGCTCGAACGAATCCGCCATGTCGGCAAGTTTTTCTTGCCCAGCAGCAATGCCGTTGATGAGCTTCTCAATTGCAGCGGAGGCGTTGCCCACTCCATCGCCCATGTCGATGATCGGGGCTTTGCCGAGCATCTTTCCTACCTCGGCAGCTTTCTCGATTGGCTTATCCATGGCCGTATCAAGCGCAGAAAGGCCAGCCATGATGTCCGTGCCAGCATCGCTCCAACCGCCCTTGAACGCCGTCCATGCATCGGCCCATGTGTCTTTCGCCTCGTTGGCATGCGTTGCAATCTCACCCATTACCGCTTTGACGCCATCGATGCCGTTCTTCGCGAACGCAACCGACGCCTTTGCAGGAGCGACCATCATGTCTGTCATGAGCACGCCCGCAGCCCACGCGGATTTGCCGATGGCGACGATGGTGATTCCGAGGCCGTCGAGTACGTTCTTGATGATGATCCCGGCACCGGCCAACGTTTTCAGAACAGTCGCTAGCCCGTCTGCCGCATCCTCGAAACCCTTGCTTTCCTTCTCACCGCGAATAAATTCATCTGTCACGCCAACGAGAGCGGGCAAGAGTTTCGCGGCTAAGACGTTGCCGAACCCGGTCGCCAGCATGCCCGCGCGAGTCATGTTGTCGTTGAACTGCTCGGCCTGTTTGCCTGTCTCCGAGCCGATGACCTGGCCTAGGTCTTTCGCTTCCTGCGCCGCTTCGGCCATGGCTTTCGATCCGCCATTGAGCATCGGGATCATGTCGGCACCGGCGCGGCCGAACAGGTTGACGGCCAAGGTTGTTTTTGCGGCCCCGTCCTCGTACTCAGAGAACTTGTCAGCGACATTCCCAAGCAGGGTTTCGGTCGATTTGAGATTACCCTGCGCGTCCCGCAACGAAATACCCATGGCGGCAAAAGTTGCGGCTTGCTTCTTGCTACCGCCTGCAGATTCGCCAATCGTCTTGTTAAACTTGACGAGAGCCGTCTGCATGCCTTCGATTTCGACACCTGAAAGATTGGCTTGAAACGCGAGTGCAGACAATGATTCGACGGATATTCCGACCTTTTGCGAAAGCTTGGACAGTTCGTCTGCGTTGTCGATCGACTTCTTGACCAGTGCAGCCACAGCCGTTGCAGCCGCAGCGAATGCAAGACCGATCGCCTTTCCTGCCGTCTCCAGATCCTGCTGCATCTTCTTCGCGGCTTTCTCAGTCTCACGACTGGCCCGCTTCATGTCTGTTTCGAAGGTGCCGGTGAGCGCCTGGAGGACGATGCTGATCTTCACTTCGGTTTCTTCCCAATGTTCGAGAGCGATTGCAGCATCAGCCGATCGGCCTCGCTGTAGCGGTCAGACGTGAGTTCGACTTCGGGCTTCTTGAAAGCGTCGTGATACAAAAGGAAATCGACGAGCTTGGCGGGCTTCGATTCCTTGCTTCGCATGGCGTTTACGACGAGCGCAGACAACTGCGCAATGCCCTGCTCGATGCGCACTTCGGGCGATGGCTCCCTACCCAAGAGCGTGGCAAGAAAAGCTATGTGCTTCGCCGGCCACGTCATGACTTCATGCAACGGCTTTCGGTACATAACCGATAGCCGGAGCATGAATAGCAGGTAGGGATTCGCCCTCAGGCGTTTCCCGCCGCTTCCTGGGTGTCGTCTTCGTCTTCGTCCTTGTGAACCTCGTTCGCCAGTGCAATCAAAGCCTTCAGCTTCTTTGCGGGCTCCGCTGCGACTTGCTTCAAGTTCGCATAGACCTGGTTTCCGTCCGATTTGACGAGCGTCATCTGCAAGAGCTTGTGACTGCTCTTCATGTTCAGCGCGACATCAATTTCAAACTCGCCTTTCTTCGGGTTGCCCCGGTATGTCTGGCCCTCGACCAGTGCCAATTGATCGGCTCCGGTCAATTCGCGGAAAAAGACCGTCTCAGTATTCCCGCACCACTTCAATTCGCGTTCAATCAAATCCATCGCCGTTTCCTCATTCAAAGCCCGGGACAGCGCGCAGATACGCACGGCGAAACGCGCAGAGCTACGCGCCGCCCGGACAGGATCAAAGGTTCAATTCGCCGTTGGGTGAATCAGGGGAGCGTCGCGGCCGGGAGGTCCCAATGCAGGTCTTCGTCGCCATCGTCCAACTGAAGCTGGACTGACAGCGTTCCCTTCCAAATCTCGCCCACCGCAGCGCCAATGGTGAAGTTCGAGACGTAGCCCTTCATGCCGACCGTGGTCGGACCGGGCGAGTTGAAGTACCCGTCACTGTCGAGCGTGGTCGGTGCCGTCTGCGAGTCGATCATGGACACGAGCCACGGCATGACCAGCGTCGATCCGCGCGCCTTCGCGTTGATCAGCGCCTGGTGCGATTCACTGCCCGGGATGAAGTTGATCGGAATGGCAAGCTCCGGAGGATCGGCGAGTCCGTCGTAATACTGACGGGTGCGCGAGGACAGGCAGGTCTGATCCTGTCGTGGCTTCGCGCCTGCCGAGAACTCCGGAATGCCGGTTGGGCATGCAACAGCGTGAACCTCAAGCGGAGCATCGGACGACGTATCCGGCGTGAAGCCGAAGTAAAGTCGCGTGTCTTTTGTTTGGAGAACACCTTCTGTCATTGTCGTTTCCTCATCGATGATTTGCGGCAAGCGCCGCGATAGTTGGCCGAGCGCCCGGCCAAAAAAAAGGCCCGCGAGATGCGAGCCTTGATTCGTGAATGTTTGTCGCGTCAGCTACTGGACGAAGCCACTGAATGCACCCAGACCTGCACGTCGAGATCGATCCGGTAGCGTTGCGTCTCCGGGTCGCGCCCAACGTCCCGAACGCTCAGGATGTGCCAGGTCGGCTCGATGGCTGCGCGAACCGCAGCGGCCAGCGTCTCGACGCCGAGCGATCCGGTTCCGGTGTTGTTCGACCAGCACGAAATCTGCACGCGCGAATCGTCCGCATAGGGCGCGTTGCTCAAGTTGTTCTGCGGCTGCATCGACACGGTCCAGTGCGTCACGTAGGGCGCAATCACGTCCTGCGGTGCCGAGCCGTGCCGGTAGAAGCGCATCGGAGTCGAGCCGATGATCGCTGTCACGGCAGCCGATGCGTTCAGCAGTGGAAACAGATTCGGTAGCATCAGCCTTTCGCCTTCGCTTCGCGATCGAGCTTGTCGATCAATGCCTGGCCACGCCGGTTCACTTCCGAGACGAACGTATCCACGGCTTGCCCTTTCTTCTCGTCGAAGGCGGGACGCAGCCAAGCCTTCGGTTGTCGCTTCTCGGTGCCGAACTCAAGCTGTCGCCCGATCTGCGCGGCCGTCAATCCCTCGCCTCGACTCTCCGGGTACTTCTGATTTTTTCGTATGCGCACGCTGTAGCGTTCGCCCTTGACACCCGGCTGCATCTTCCCTCGCGCAGCCACAATGCTTTTCTTCAGTAGGCCGATGGACTTCGACGGCTGCTCGTCCTGATTCGGCTCGTCGATTATTCGCTGCACGTTCTCGCGCGCCGCATCGCGGAGCACTTCGGCAGCCTTCTTGAGCGCCAGCTTGACCGGGCCACCGGCCTTGCTGACCATCTCAGGTGGCAGCCGCTTGAGCATGTCGAGCGTGCCGCGCAGTCCTTCGAGGCGGACGGTTTCGACTGCCATGCTATTTACCCCACCAGCGCGCGATATCGCGCACCGTTTCCTTGATGGCGGCGTAGACGATGAGAATTCCGATCAGGGCGGCGGCTTCCATCAGAGCAGCACCATGAGGATCATTGCGGCATTCCAGACGGCCGCACTGCAATGCACAATCGACGAAACTTTCGCCGCGAACGGGTCACCTTCTTTTTCGGCCTTTCGTGCCCAGATGTTCGACGCAATGCCGAGCGGGATAGCGCCCACCAAACCCAGCGGGTTAGCCTCCGAGAATCCCATCGGCAGACCTACAGCGGTCGTTCCGAGATCAGCCGCGTAACACGACCAGATCGGCATGGGCTTCGGTGCCGGCAACGCGCCATGCACTTTCACGGTGGCCAGCTCGACCCAATCCATGCGCGTGCCATCGGAATGCGTGCGCGGGTCGGGGATCTTCGTGGCCGTTGTCTCGTAGCTGCGCCCTTCTGCTGTCGTGATCGTGACCGTGCGTTGCGGCGCACTGGCGCACGCTGTGAGCAGCAGGGCTAGGGCTATGGGCAGCCAGGAAGTGGCGGGGCTCATGCGCCCACCAGCGGGTAGCGGAAGATGAAGATTCCTGAGCCTCCGGTCCCGCCCAATGCGTTGTACCCGCCCCCACCGCCACCGCCCCGGTTTGCCGTTCCAGACACCCCGGCAGTTGCCGCGCCGCCACCACCAGCGCCGCCGCCACCAAGACCGCCTGCGCCTTGATTTCCTCCGGCGTTAGCTGCACCACCGCCACCACCGCCGTAATAGGTCGGGGTGCCGTTGATGCTGCTCTGTATTCCTATGCCGCCAGCCCCCGCCAGCGGGTTAACTCCGTTGTTTCCGACTGCCCCAGCGCCACCACCGCCACCGTTGTACGCGAATGATGGCGATAGTCCGCCCGCAAATCCTTGACCTGTCGTTCCAGTGCCAGGCACGCCTCCGACTGCCTTCGCCGCGCCTCCTGACCCGCCGTTACCAGCATCTGCGCCTAGATATTGGCCGGCCTTCCCTCCGCCAATCGCGGATAGCCCGAGCGCAGTTGAGTTCGATCCGTTCGATCCTCTCGCTCCGCCTGCCCCGACAACTACCGCGTAAGTCGTTGCCGATAGCGGCACACCAAGCGTCGTCATGCTTCCGGTCAAGACACCTCCAGCCCCCGCTCCAGATCCAACGCTTGAAGCATTTGCGCCTCCCCCGCCAGCAACGAGAAGCGCCTCCGCTTCCTCTGGATTCGTGCCCAGCGCCGATACGATCAGGTCAGCCGAACTAAGGAACGTATGCACCCGCCACATGCGCCCGCCGTCATTGATATCAGTGACCGTCCCGCCTGTCGCGGCGATCGGCATCCAGCCTGGCGCGCGACCCGATGCGATCACGGCGGCCAGGAAACTCATGCGCGCTCCAACTGCCCGACCAACTGCGCCGCAGCCGAGCCGGTGAATAGCAGTGCAGCAGCGGCCTGCGCCTTTTCGGTCAGCAGCGTTTCGGGCGTTTCGATTGCCATCGATCCAGAACCTTCGACGAACGTCACCTGCCCTTGTGTGCCGATGGCGTAAACCATGTCATCGGCCGCAAACACCGCGCCATTGATCGTGAGCGAGCAGCCGGCCGCATTCGTGCAGAGCAGCAGGTAGCCGACGTCAGCCGCAGTAGGCGTGTCGGTGGTGCCGCTGATTGTTCGGATGCCTGCAAGGCGCAACCCGGATGCCCCAGTGGGACCCGGATCTCCCTGTGGGCCCGGATCACCTTGAGGCCCTGGGTCTCCTTGCGGGCCAGGATCTCCCTGGGGTCCGGGGTCGCCTTG